>NZ_JAOCQD020000004.1 GCF_025290835.2 Aquabacterium sp. OR-4
GCCGACCATGAAGGACGGCTGCAGCACCAGGCCCTGGTGCTGCAGCGCGGCCTCGCAGCAGCTGTCGCCGCTGTTGCTGCGCATGCGCGGCGACACCTTGACCGCGCAAGGCCCCTGCGGCCCGCTGAAGTGCCACTGCTCGCCGGTGGACAGCAGCTTGTAGGTGAACACCGGATGCTGGGCCAGCGCCGCCGGATCGGCGGGCGTACCGTGGGTGCGCAGGTAGGTGGGCGATGCGCACAGGATCAGGCGCGTGCTGGCCAGCTTGCGCGTCACCAGCGATGAGCTGGCCAGCTGCGCGATGCGCACCGCCAGGTCATAGCCTTCGTCCACCAGATCCACCAGGCGGTCACCCAGGTCCACGTCCAGTGTCAGGTGCGGGTGGCGCGCCAGAAAGGCCGGCCACAGCGGCGCCAGGTGCATCAGGCCGAAGCTCACCGGGGCGCTGATGCGCAGTTCGCCGCGCAGCTCGCCGGCATGGCGGGTGACCTCGTCCTCGGCCTCGCCCAGGCCGGCCAGCAGCTCGCGGCAGCGCTCATGGAACCGCTCGCCCTCGCGGGTGAGTGACAGCCGGCGCGTGGTGCGTTGCAGCAGCCGCACGCCAAGGCGCTGCTCGAGGTCGCCCACCAGGCGCGAGGCCACCGATTTCGACATCTGCAGCGCATCGGCCCCGCGCACGAAGCTGCCGGTCTCGACCACGGCCACGAAGGCCTGCATTTCCTGGAAGCGGTCCATGACCGGATTGTCCCGATTTCAGGGTCAGTGCATCGCCGGCGCGGTGCTTTTTCCCGCACGGGCGGCTGCCTACAGTTCATCCCATCGCAGCAAGGCGCTGCGCCCCAACCCTCCGCAACCCTTCAGGAGTTCTGTCATGAAAGTCACTGTCATCGGCGCCGGCAACATGGGCTCGGCCTTCGTTTCGCAACTGGTCAAGGCCGGTCACGCGGTGAGCGTCACCGCGCGGGATGCGGCCAAGGCGGCCGCCGTGGCCGCTGCCCATCCTGGCGCCACCGCCGTGGCCGCCCAGGGTGCCGCCGTCGGCGCCGATCTGGTGGTGCTGGCCACCGGCTATGGCGACGCCGTGGCGGCCCTGCAGGCCGCCCAGGTGCAGCCGGCCCAGGCCGTCATCGACATCACCAATCCGCTGACCGCCGACTACATGGGCCTCACGCTGGGCCACAGCACCTCGGCCGCCGAAGAGATCGCCAAGGCCGTGCCCAACGCCGCCATCGTCAAGGGCTTCAACACCGTGTTCGCGCAGGTGCTGGCCAAGGGTGCGGATGCCGGCAACGGCCAGAAGGTCAGCGTGTTCCTGGCCAGTGACAACGCCGAGGCCAAGCAGTCGGCCAAGGCCTTGGCCACGAGCCTGGGCTTCGACGTGGTGGATGCCGGTGGCCTGAAGAACGCCCGCTACCTGGAGCCGCTGGCCGGCCTGAACATCTACTTGGGCTATGGCGCCGGTCTGGGCACCTCGATCGCGCCCACGTGGCAGCGCCTGGCCTGATCAAATGGCCTGACTTCGTGACCGCTGCCGCGGCCCGTGCACCATGAACGATATCGTCATCCAGACGCCGCGTGACGCGGCACCCTCGTCGCAGCAATTGCTGCTGTTCTTCCATGGCGTGGGTTCCAGCGCCGAGGATCTGAGCGGGCTGGGCCAGGTCATCGCCCAGCGGCATCCGCAGGCCCATGTGGTGAGCGTGCGCTCGCCTGATGCGTCCGATCTGGGCCAGGGCTGGCAGTGGTTTTCGGTGCTGGGCGTCACGGCCGAGAACCGCGCCCAGCGCGTGGCCGCCGCGCTGCCGCGCTTTCAGCAGGCGGTGCGTGACTGGCAGCAACGCACCGGTGTTCCGGTGGAGCGCACCACGCTGCTCGGCTTCTCGCAGGGCGCCATCATGGCGCTGGCGTCGGCGGTGGTGGCCCAGCCGCTGGCCGCGCGCGTGGTGGCCATGGCCGGCCGCTTTGCCGCGCAGCCGGCGGCGCCTGACCTGTCCACGCACTTTCACCTGCTGCACGGCCAGGCCGATGGCGTGGTGCCGGCACAGTCGTCCATCGATGCCCAGGCGTGGCTGTCGGCGGCCGGTGCGCCGGTCACGCTCGACCTCTTTCCCGGCCTGGGCCATGGCATTGACGGGCGCATGCTGGCGCGCGTGCAGGAGATCCTCGCGGCGGATGCAGGCATGATCTGAGCCATGAGCAAGGACATGACCTGGCAGTTGCTGGACGCTGCACGCAGCGTGCTGGTACACGGCGGCGCCACTGCCACGCTGGCGCTGGCACCGGCCAGCCTGGCACAGCGCTGCTGGCCGCAGGGCCGGCCGCGGCCGGTGGATCTTGAACACGCCATCGACCAGGTGGAGGACACGATTGAACGCGCAGGCCTGAAGCACGAGGAGCGTGGCACCTTGTGGCTGGATGGGTCGCTGGCACATCTGCTGCTGGCGTGGCTGCCGGCCTTGCCGGGTTCGGGTTGTCCGCGTGATCGGGTCGAGGCAGTGTTCACCAGCAGCGTGGCCCAGGTGCATGCTGGCCAGACGGACAACGCATCCGGCCAAGCCGTCGCGGCCCTGCTGATGCTGCGTGAGTTGATGCACCACCTGGGCTTCCAGAACGTGGCCGTGGCCAGCCGTATCGACGAAGGAACACCATGACGACCAAGATCGTGGGAGGCTGCCTGTGCGGCGCGGTGCGCTACCAGGCCGACGCGCAGCCGATGGTGGTGGCGCTGTGCCACTGCACGCATTGCCAGCGGCAATCGGGCAGCGCGTTCTCGGTCAATGTGGGGGTACCCAAGGGGTCGCTGCGCTTCACTGCCGGCGCCACCGCGGTGTATCAGGACATGGGCAGCAGCGGCCAACCGGTCTACCGGCATTTCTGCGGCCGCTGTGGCTCGCCGATCTTCTCGGACGTGGTGGCGCGGCCGGGCATGGACTGGTTGAAGGCCGGTACGCTGGACGATAGGTCGTGGGTGCAGCCCACGCTGTCGCTGTGGTGCGATTCGGCCCAGCCTTGGGTCAGCCAGCCCGAAGGGGCCACGCGCTTCGGCAAGGGGCCGGCCCCCACCTAAGACTGCGTGCGCGTGGTGCCGCTCACCGCGGCGTCGCGCTGCAGTTCGCCGATCAAAGTTTGTGCAAAGGCCGTGGCGGCCGCGCTGCGGTAGCTGCTGCGCCGCCACACCAGACCGGCGGGGCGCGCTGGTCGCGGGTCGGTCACGTCGAGCAGGCGCACACGCGCTGAGCGGCGCGCGGTGCGGCCCGGCAGAAAGGCCGCGGCCACACCCTGGTCGACGATGCGCTGCAGTGCGTCCACCGAGTCGATCTCCAGCACGATGTTCGGACGCACGCCGGCGCGCTGGAAGTGCGCATCCAGCATGCGGCGCGTGGCATAGCGCTGACCCATCATGGCCAGCGGCACATCGGCCAACTGTGAGAACTTGATCGACTGGCGCGCCGCCAGTGGATGGTGGGCCGGGACGGCCAGGCGCAACACGTCGTCGAACAGGCGCTCGCCCATCACCGTGTCGCTGCTGGGCGGGTAGAACGCAACGCCCAGGTCCAGCAGGCCCTCGGCCACCTGGGCCTCGATGTCCAGTGCCGTCAGCTCCACCACCTGCAGCCGCACATCAGGGTGCTGCTGCAGGAAGGCGGCCACCACCTGCGGCATCAGGCTGGTGACCAGCGTGTGGATCACGCCGACGCGCAGGGTGCCGGTGGCCAACGTGCGCAACTGGCTCACTGCGCGCTTGCCTTCCTCCACCTGCGCCAGCACGCCGCGGGCGTGGCCCAGCAACTCGCGGCCGGCGTCCGACAGGCGCAGCGTGCGGCCCACGCGCTCGAACAGCGCGCTGCCCAGTTCGCTCTCCAGCTGGGCCAGCTGGTGCGACAGCGTGGACTGGGTGACGAACACCTGTTCGGCAGCGCGCGCCATGGTGCCCGCATCGGCAATGGCCACGAAGTACCGCAGGTGGCGCAACTCCATGAAAACCCCAGCAATTGATCGATGTCGTCGATCTTATCTGCGCATCAACTTCATTGGATCGATCGAGCCGCCTTGCCTAAGCTGCGGCCCTCGTCAAAACCCAACACCCGGAGACCGCCATGTCCGATCAACTGTCCAACCGCCGCCGCTTCCTGGTGGCCGCACCCGCCGCCGTGGCGGCGGCCGCCGCCGCACCGGCCCACGCCGGCAGTGCCTGCCTGGTGACCGATGGCGACATCCTCGGCCCCTTCTACCGCCCAGGCGCCAAGACCACGGTGAAGATGGTTGAAGCTGGTGTCGAAGGCGAGCGCCTGGTGGTCACCGGCACGGTGCTGCGCCCCGACTGCAAGACGCCGGTGGTAGGCGCCACGATCGACTTCTGGCACTGCGACCACAAGGGCGCGTACGACATCAAGACGCCTGACGAGAAGATCGCGCCGGAGAACTTCCGTTTCCGCGCGATGGCGCAGACCGACAAGGACGGCCGCTTCACGTTCGAGACCATCGTGCCGGGCCGCTACGGCATCCCGCCCGGCCTGGAGGGCTTCGAGGCCTATGCGGGCCAGACGCGCCCGGCGCACTTCCACCTCACGGTCACGCACCCGGTCTACCTGCCGCTGACCACGCAGATCTACATGCAGGGCGATCCCTTCATCGCCAAGGACCCGTGGGCCAAGCACTCGCGTCTGGTGATGCCGGTGAAGAAGTCGGCCAGCGGCTCGGCCGGCCAGTTCGAGATCGTGCTGGGCAACCGCCCGGGCCAGAAGCGCGCTTGAGCGGCGCAGGATCGTCCGGATGAAACTCCACAGTATCGAGACCGTGCTGGTCGACATTCCGACCACACGGGTGCACCACCTGTCCTTTGGCGCCATCACCACGCAGAACTACGTGATCGTGCGGGTGCGCAGCGACGACGGCCTGGTGGGCCTGGGCGAGGCGTCCACCATCGGGGGTCCGGCCTGGGCCGAGGAGAGCACCGAGACCATCAAGGGCATCATCGACCAGTATCTGACGCCGCACCTGCTGGGGCGCGATCCGCGCGATCTGCAGGCGCTGTCGGCCCTGATGGACAAGCTGGTGCGCGGCAACCGCTTTGCCAAGGCGGCGGTGGAGATGGCGCTGCTGGACCTGTCGGCGCGAGCGCTGCAGGTGCCGGCGCACCGGCTGCTGGGCGGCCAGGTGCACCAGCGCATCGACCTGGCGTGGACCCTGGCCAGCGGCGACACCGAGGCCGACATCGCCGAGGGCGAGGCCAAGCTGGCCGCCAGGCTGCACCACATCTTCAAGCTGAAGATCGGCGCCGGTGATCCGGCTGCCGATGTGCGCCATGCCAGCCGCATTGCCGAGCACTTCCAGGGCCGCGCCACGGTGCAGGTGGATGTCAACCAGGCCTGGGACGAGCTCACTGCCACGCGCTGCATCGCGCGCCTGGAGGCTGCCGGCGTGGCGCTGATCGAGCAGCCGGTGGTGCGCCACGACGTGGCCGCGATGGCCCGCCTGGCCGCGCGCTTCGATGTGGCCATCATGGCCGACGAGGCGCTGGGCACGCCGGCCGATGCGCTGAACCTGGCGCAGCGGGCGGCGGCTGACGTGTTCGCGCTCAAGCTCACCAAGGCTGGCGGTCCGCTGGCCACGATGAAGACCGCCGCCATTGCCGAGGCGGCGGGCATCCCCTGCTACGGCGGCTGCATGCTGGAAACCAGCGTGGGCACGGCGGCGTATCTGCACACCTTCGTGGCCATCGCCGGCATCCGCATGGGCTGCGAGCTGTTCGGGCCGCTGCTGCTGAAGGACGATCTGGTGACCCACCCGCTGCGCTACCACGACGGCGCCATCCACCTGCACGAGGGGCATGGCTTCGGCGTGGACATCGATCCCGACAAGCTGGCCCACTACCGCCGCGACCGCGCACCGCGCGTGGCTGTGTCCGCAGCCTGACCCGAGGACCCGCGATGCTCTATCTCGTGCACATGCAGGTGGAATTGCCGCCCGACATGCCGCCCGCGCAGGCGCAGGCGATCAAGGACAAGGAGAAGGCCTACTCGCAGGAGCTGCAGCGCCAGGGCCGGTGGCTGCACCTGTGGCGCGTGGTGGGCGAGTACGCCAACTACAGCGTCTTCGATGCGCCCGACCACGACACGCTGCACCAGTGGCTGGCCGGGCTGCCGCTGTTCCCGTACATGCGACTGAAGGTCACGCCGCTGGCGCAACACCCTTCGGCGATCCGTTGAGAGACTGCATGAACCGCCTTGTTCGATTGACCCTGCACGCGGCGCTGCTGCTGGCTGGCGCAGCGTTGCTGGCCCCCGCCCACGCCGCCTATCCCGACAAGCCCATCCGCTGGGTGGTGCCGTTTCCGCCGGGCGGCGCGATGGACGGCATCGCTCGTGCGCTGGGCGAGAGTCTGGCGCGCAAGTTCGGCCAGGCCGTGGTGGTGGAGAACAAGCCGGGTGCCGGCGGCAACCTGGGCGTGGACCTGGTGGCCAAGTCACCGGCCGATGGCTACACGATGGTCATCACCTCGATCGGCATGGTGACCAACCGCTACCTGTACACCAAGCTCAGCTACGACCCGCAGAAGGACTTCGTGCCGGTGTCGCAGCTGGCGGTGGTGCCCAACATGCTGGTGATCAACCCGAATCGCGTGAAGGCGCGCACGGTGCGCGAGCTGATCGCCGAGGCCAAGGCCCAGCCCGGCAAGATGGTCTACGCATCGGCCGGCAATGGCACCTCCATCCACCTGGCCGGCGAACTGTTCACCGCGATGACCGGCACCGAAATAATGCATGTGCCCTACCGCGGCAGCAGCCCGGCCGTGACCGACCTGCTGGGCGGCCAGGTGGACATGATGTTCGACAGCGTGGCCTCGGCACGGCCGCATGTGCAATCGGGCAAGCTGCTGGCCCTGGGCGTGACCACGGCCACCCGTTCGGCCGCCATGGCCCAGGTGCCCACGCTGGCCGAGGCAGGCGTGCCGGGCTATGCGCTGTCGCCCTGGTTCGGCGTCTTCATGCCGGCCGGCACGCCCAAGGAGGTGGTGCGCACCATGCATGCGGCGCTGACCGAGGCGCTGAAGAGCACCGAGATCAAGGCCCGGCTGTTCGTGCTGGGCGCCGAGCCCATCGGCAGCACGCCGGAGGCCTTTGCCGCCACGCTGGCCGCCGAGAACAGCCAGTGGGAGCAGCTGATCCGCACCCGCGGCATCAAGGCCGACTGATGGCGGCGCCGCAGGAACTCTTTGCGCGCCAGCTGGCCGATGGCCCCGGCGTGCCGGTGGTGTTCAGCCACGCGCTCGGGCTGGACCATGCGATGTGGCAGGGCACGGCCCAGGCGCTGGACGGTCGCCATCCGGTGCTGGCCTATGACCACCGCGGCCATGGCCGTTCGCCGGGTTACGCCGCGGCGCCGCGGATGCAGACCCTGGTGGACGACGCCGCGCAGGTGGTCGAGGCCTGGGGCCGCGGACCGGTGGTGTTCGTCGGGCTGTCGATGGGCGGCATGGTCGGGCAGGGGCTGGCCATCCAGCGGCCCGACCTGGTGGCCGGCCTGGTGCTGGCCCACACCACCGCCGTCTACCCGCCGGCCGCGCGCGAGGCCTGGGCACAGCGCGTGGCCACCGTGCGTGCGGGCGGCATGGCTGCCGTGGTCGAGCTGGTGCTATCACGCTACCTGTCGCCGGCCTTTATCCAGCAAGCACCGCCGGCCGCGGCGCAGTTGCGCCGGCAGATCCTGGCCGCTGATCCTGCGGGCTATGCCGCCAGCTGCGAGGCCATCGCCGCTGTGGACTGGCTCGATCAGCTGCCCGGCATCACCTGCCCGACCCTGGTGCTGGCCGGTGCACTGGATCTCGGTGCACCGCCCGCGATGGCCGAGGAAATCCAGCAGCGCGTGCCGGGCGCCACCTTGTCGGTGCTGGCCGACGCGGCCCACCTCAGCCCGGTGGAGCAGCCGGCCGCCTTTCAGCAGGCATTGCGCGACTTTCTGGACGCGCGGGCGGCCTGAATGAATCGAACCCCATGACCACCCCTTGCATCATCACCGTGGCGATCACCGGATCGCTGCCCCAGAAGCGCGACAACCCGGCGGTGCCGATCACGGTGTCGGAGCAGATCGAGTCCACGCACCAGGCCTTCGAGGCCGGGGCCTCGCTGGTGCACCTGCATGTGCGCCAGGACGATGGCAGCCCGACCTCGTCACCCGAGCGCTTCGAGGCCGTGATGGCCGGCATCCGCCGCCACTGCCCCGGCATGATCGTCCAGTTCTCCACCGGCGGACGCTCGGGCGCGGGCCGTGAACGCGGGGCCCACCTGGCGCTGCGGCCCGACATGGGCTCGCTGGCCACCGGCTCGGTGAACTTCCCCACGCGGGTCTACGACAACGCGCCCGACCTGGTGGCCTGGCTGGCCGCCGAGATGAAGGCCCACGGAATCAAGCCCGAGGTGGAGGCGTTCGACCTGTCGATGATCTTCCAGGCCGCACAGATGGCCGAGAGCGGGCACATCGACGGGCCGCTGCATATGCAGTTCGTGATGGGCATCCGCAACGCCATGCCGGTGGACCGCGAGGTGTTCGAGTTCTACGTGCGCACGCTCAAGCGCCTGGCCCCGCAGGCCACCTGGACCGGCGCCGGCATCGGCCGCCACCAGATGACGCTGGCGCGCTGGTCGCTGGAACTGGGCGGCCACTGTCGCACCGGCATGGAGGACAACGTGCGCCTGGACCGCGACACGCTGGCGCCGTCCAACGCGGCGCTGGTGCAGGCCGTGGTGCGGCTGTGCGAGGAACACGACCGCCCGGTGGCCACGCCGGCGCAGGCGCGGGCCTTGTTGAACCTGGCGGCCTGAGCGCCTCACGGCCGCCCGGTTACGGCCTGAATACCGCTGGATTGCCGCCGGTTCGTGGCGAATGCCGCCACGGCGCGGCGATTGATCACTGGTCGCGGGTTGCGCACACTGCGGCGCTGATCGTGGCATCCCTGCCGCGCCAGCGCTTCATTGCCGCCCCATGCCGCCTGAACCCCAGTCCGCGCCGGCTGCGCCCGCCGCGGCGCCTGCCACGCCACCGCCTTTTCCCCCGCCCACCGGGCCGGGCCGCATGCACGCGGCCTGGTACGAGGCCCAGGGCCCTGCCGAGCAGGTGCTGCGCTGCGGCTGGCTGCCGGTGCCCGAGCCCGGCCGCGGTGAGCTGCGCATCCGCCTGCGCCATTCCGGCGTCAACCCGGGCGACGTGAAGAAGCGGGGGGATGCCTTCGGCTACGGCATGGCCTTCCCGCGCGTGGTGCCGCACAGCGACGGCGCCGGCATCGTCGACCGCGTGGGCCCGGGCGTCAGCCAGGCTCGCCTCGGGCAGCGGGTGTGGTGCCATGGCGCGCAGCGCGGCCGGCCGATGGGCACGGCGGCGCAATGGGTGGTGTTGCCCGCCATGCTGGCCGTGCCCCTGCCCGACAGCGTGCCGCTGGCGCTGGGCGCCTGCCTGGGCATCCCGGGGCTCACCGCCCACCGCGCCGTGCATGCCGCCGGGCCGGTGCTGGGCCGGACCGTGCTGGTGCATGGCGGTGCCGGCGCCGTCGGCAGCCTGGCCATCGGCCTGGCGCGGCAGGCCGGCGCGCAGGTGCTGGCCACCGTGCGCCGGCCCGAGGCCCAGGCGCTGGCCCGCGCCGCCGGCGCGCATGCGGTGGTGTGCAGCGCCGGGCAACCGGTGGCCGACACCGCGGCCGCCCTGCGCGCCTTGGCGCCGCAGGGCGTTGACCATGTGGTGGACGTCGACCTGGCAGCCCACCTGGCGCTGAACCAGGCCGTGTTGCGCGTGGGCGGCCACATCGCCGCCTATGCCAGTGGTGACCCGCAGCCGCGCCTGCCGTTCTGGCCGATGCTGTTCCAGAACCTTGTGCTGCACTTGCTGGGCAGCGACGACTTCACGCCACGCCAGCGCCGCGACGCCGTCGGCGCCCTGAACCGGCTGCTGGCGTCGGGCTGGCGCGGCATCCACATCGCCTGCCACCTGCCGCTCGAGGCGGTGGTGCAGGCGCATCAGACCGTCGAGCAGGCATCCGGCCAGGGCCGGGTGCTGCTGGACATGCCCGAGGACACCGACGCATGACCGCCCCCGTGACCACCCGCCAGGCCACCCGCCATGCTGCTGCCGGCGTGCCGGCGCCGGCTGCCGCCGTGCCGGTGCAGCCGCCGCGCCTGTACCACGGCGCCCCGCCCGCCAAGCCGCCCTGGGCCAGCGCCGCCGAGGAGCTGCGCGACACGCTTGGCGGGTCGCCGCCCACGGTCTCGCCCAAGTTCTTCTACGACGCCGCGGGCTGCGCCTTGTACGAGCAGATCTGCGAGCAGCCCGCCTATTACCCGCCGCGGGTCGAGCAGGCCATCCTCGACCGGCACCAGGCTCACATCCTGGCCGCGCTGCCGCGCGACCTGGAACTGGTGGACATCGGCAGCGGCGACGGTGCCAAGGCCCGGCGCTGGCTGCAGGCCGGCATCGTGGGCCGCTACATCGGCCTGGACATTGCCGAGCCCTGGCTGCGCGACTGCCTGGCGCGCGGCGCACGCGACTTTCCGGCCGTGCAGTTCGACGGCGTGGTGGCCGACCTGACCTGGGGCTTCCAGCTGCCCGCGCTGCGCGAGCGCGGCCGCCCGCGGCTGCTGTGCTACCCGGGCTCGTCGATCGGCAATTTCGACCCTGCCGAGGCGCAGCGCCTGCTGCAGCAGATGCGCCAGCAGCTGCGCCCCGGCGACCACCTGCTGCTGGGCGCCGACGGCCCCACCGACCCGGCCCGCATGGAACGCGCCTACGACGACCCCGCCGGCATCACCGCCGCGTTCAACCTGAACGTGCTGCAGGTGGTCAACCGCACGCTGGGCACCACGCTGGACGCCGCCGACTTCCGCCACCGCGCGCTGTTCAACCCCGGGCCCAGCCGCATCGAGATGCACCTGGTGGCACGACGCGCGCTGCAGGCCGATCTGGGCGCCGGCCGGCGGCTGCAGCTGGTCGAGGGCGACAGCATCGTCACCGAGCACTCCTGGAAGCACCGGCCGACGCACATGCAGGCGCTGCTGCAGGCGGCCGGCTTCGACCGGGTGCAGCGCTTCGGCATCCCCGATGAAGGCTTCGGCGTGTTCCTGTGCGGGGTGGGCGATGGGCACTGACGAACGCGCGGCACCGGGCGGGGCGCCGGCCTGCATGTCGACCTTGTGCGCCGACTTCCTGGCCGTGCGGCGCGGCACCGAGGCGCTGACCGCCGGGCTCACGGCCGAGGACTGCCAGCTGCAGTCGATGCCCGATGCCAGCCCGGTGAAGTGGCACCTGGCACACACCAGCTGGTTCTTCGAGCAGTTCATCGCGGTGCCGCGCGGCATCGCACCGGTGAACCCGGCCTATGCGGCACTGTTCAACTCGTATTACGTCGGCGCCGGCCCGCGCCACCCTCGGCTGCGCCGCGGCGACCTGTCGCGACCCGCTTTGGTCGAGGTGATGGACTACCGCCGGCAGGTCACGCAGGCCGTGGCGGGCCTGCTGGGCGACCGGCAGCATGCTGCCGACACCGACCTGCACGCGCTGGTGACGCTGGGCATCGCGCACGAGCAGCAGCACCAGGAGCTGATCGTCACCGACATGAAGCACCACTTTGCCTGCCAGCCGCTGTCGCCGCTGCACAGCCCGGCGCCCGCGCAGGCACGCGGCGTCGCGCCGATCTTGCGTTATGTTCCCATGGCCGGCGGCCTGGTTGCCATCGGCCATGAAGGCCCGGACTTTGCGTTCGACAACGAGATGCCGCGCCATCGCGTCTGGTTGGAGCCGTATGCCCTGGCCGACCGCCTGGTGACCGAGACCGAGTACCTGGCCTTCATGGACGATGGCGGCTATGCCCAGCCGACGCTGTGGTTGTCAGACGGCTGGGCCGCGCGCGAGGCCCAGGGCTGGGCGGCGCCACTGCACTGGCAGCACGACGGCGACGGCTGGCGCGTCTTGACCTGGCAGGGCTGGCGCCGGCCGCGGGCCGATGTGGCGGTGTGCCATGTCAGCCACTACGAGGCCGACGCATATGCGCGCTGGGCCGATGCACGCCTGCCCACCGCGCCCGAGTGGGAGGCCGCATCCGCCCAGCCGGGCGCCGACGAGCCCGCGCGCCACGGCGCCTGGTTGGAAGACGGCCACCGCCACCCGGCCCCGATGGCCGCGCTGCCCGCAGGCAGCGGCCTGCGCCAGATGTTCGGCGACTGCTGGCAATGGACCGGCAGCAGCTACCTGCCGTATCCCGGCTACCGGGTGCCCGCGGGCACGGTGGGCGAGTACAACGGCAAGTTCATGTCGGGGCAGATGGTGCTCAAGGGCGGCTCGGCAGCCACGCCGCGCGGCCATGCGCGGCCGAGCTACCGCAACTTCTTCCCGCCGGGCGCGCGCTGGCAGTTCAGCGGCATCCGGCTGGCACGCGATGGCGGGACTGCCTGAGCCTTGAGGCGCGCGCCGTGCGCACCGGCATTCAGACGGGCTGGCGGGCGCGGCGCTTCACTGGCGCCCCGGGGCCGATCGAATCACGCAGCACCACCGGGCAGTCGATGCAGATCTGCGCCGCAACCTCCCGGCCATCGAGCGTGTCGCGCACCTGGCGCGTGGCGGCGATGGCCATGTCCATCAGCGGCAGCGTAGCCGTCGACAGGGCAGGGTAGAGCCGCATCGCCAGGCCGAAGTTGTCGAAGCCGCCCACCGACAGCACCTCGGGCATCAGCAGCCGGCGCTCATGCGCCGCGGCGATGACACCCGCCGCCATGTCGTCGGTGATGCACTGGATGGCGGTGGGCCGGTCGGCCTGGCCGAAGATGCGACGCCCCAGTGCCAGCCCGTCGCCGAAGGCGATGCCACGGGTCTCGTAGACGATGGGCTCCTGCCGCGGCTCGGCAGCGCCGGAGATGGCGTCCAGGTAGCCGGCCAGCCGTTCGCTGCTGGCGCGCACATGGCTGCCGGCACCGGCGAAGGCGATGCGGCAATGGCCCTGGCGCAGCATCTCGTCGACGATCTGGCGCACGGCCAGGCGGTCGTTGCTGAGCACGCTCAGCGGGCAGCGCGCGGGGTCGGCCGGGTTGATGGCCGAGAACGGGATGTCGCTGGCCAGCAGGGCCTCCACCAGCCCCGGGGTCTCGGTGGACGGCGCGGCCAGCACATAGCCCGCCACCTGGCGCGTCTTGACCCGGCGCACATAGGTGTCGATGCCTTCCTCGGCCAGCGCCGGAAAGAAGATCAACCCGTAGTTCGCCTCGTTGCACACCTGCAGCGCGCCCAGGTGCAGGATGTTCAGGTACTCGTTGCCCAGGCCCATGGCCTCGGTGGCCGCCGACTGCTGCGACACCACGCCGATCACCCGCGGCTTGCTGCTCGATAGGTTGCGCGCCGCATGCATGGGCTCGTAGCCCAGGCGCTTGATCACGGCCTCGACGGCGGCGCGGGTCTTGGGGGCCACCAGCGGGTCCTGGCGCATCACGCGGGTGACGGTCATGCGCGAGACGCCGGCTGCTTCGGCAACTTCCCGGATGGTCAGCTTGGCGTGATCGTCACTCATGGCGGGGGCATTCTGGCACCAGATGTCCGGCCCGATGGCCGACGCTGCGTGTGCGGGATTTCCCCGGTCCGAGCGGCGGTGCGGCGCTGCAACAATGCAGAATGTGACCGGTCACATTTGACCGATCCGGCTTTCATCGATACGCCATGCGCGCGACCTCACCGAATCTGCAGGCCTCTCCCTTTCACCTCGGCGAGGACGACATCGCCTGGGTGCTGCGAATCAAGCAGCGCCTGGCGGGGCCGCAGCGCCTGGCACAGCTGTTCAACGTGATGCTGGACACCGCCGCCGACGCCAGCCTGGCCACACTGCGCCGGCTGCAGCCCGGCGCGATCACGCAGTTCACCCTCGGCGGCCTGATGCCGGCCGTGGCGGCTGCGCAGGGTGTTCTGGCGGCCGCCGACGTGCCGGTGCTGGTCAGTGGTGACGTGGAAGGCGGCTCGATCTGCCTGGACGGCACGACGCCCATGCCCAACCAGTTGGGCATGGCCGCGCTGGCCGATCCGCAGCTCTACCGCCAGGCGCTGCAGGTGATGGTGGACGAGGCGCGCGCCATCGGCATCGACTGGACCTTTTCGCCGGTGACCGATGTCAATGCTGCCTTCCGCAGCAGCATCGTCGGCACGCGCTCCTTCGGCGCCGAGCCGCAACGCGTGGGCGATCTGACGGCCCTGCACATCGGCGTGGTGCAGGCCGCGGGCCTGGCCGCCACCGCCAAGCACTGGCCGGGCGAAGGCTTCGACGACCGCGACCAGCACCTGGTGACCACGCTGAACCCGCTGTCGCTGGCGCAGTGGCACGAGGTCTTCGGCACGCTGTACCGCCGCGCCATCGGCCAGGGCGTGAAAACCATCATGGCCGGCCACATCGCCTGGCCGGCCTATGCCCGCGCCATGGGCGCCGAGGGCGTGGAGGCCTATCGCCCGGCATCGATCTCGACGCTGCTGAACACCCAGCTGCTGCGCGGCGAGCTGGGCTTCAATGGCTTGCTGGTGTCCGACGCCACGCCGATGGGCGGCCTGACCAGTTGGTCGCCGCGCGAAGCGCACCTGCCCGAGGTGATCGAGAGCGGCTGCGACATGATCCTGTTCAGCCAGGACCTGGAGGCCGATATCGCCATCCTGCAGCGCGCTCTGGCCGATGGGCGCCTGAGCGAGCAGCGGGTCGACGAGGCGCTGACCCGGGTGCTGGCGCTGAAGGCGTCGCTCGGGCTGCACCGGCGGCCGCGGCCCGCCACGCCGACGGAAGCCGAACTGCGCGCACAGCTGCGCACCGAAGCCCACATGCGCGTGGCCCGCCGGGCCGCCAGCGCCAGCGTCACCCTGGTCAAGGACACGCAGCACACCCTGCCGCTGAACCCGCAGCGCCACCGGCGCATCACGGTGGTGACGGCCACCGCCGATCCGGCGCTGACGCCCTTCGCCCCGCCCCAGGTGCTGATCCCGGACCTGCTGCGCGCACGCGGCTTCGAGGTGCGTGACTACGACCCCGCCGATCCGCCCACGCCGGACAACACCGACCTGATGCTCTACGTGATGGCCCATGAGTCGCTGATGACCGCCGGAGCGATCCAGTTCGACTGGCGCCGCCTGCACGGGCCGATCTGGCACGCCATGCGCCGCAACTGGCACGAGGTACCCAATGTGCTGGTGTCACTGGGCCATCCGTACTACCTGAACGACGCGCCGCGCATGCCCTGCGTGGTCAATGCCTACACCTGCGTGGCCACGGTGCAGCAGGCGGTGGTGGCCAAGCTGCTGGGCGAGGAGCCCTTCGTTGGCGGCCACCCGGTGGATGCCAGCTGCGGCCGGGCAGATGCGCTGTACTGAGCCACCGGCCCCGTACGTCATGAGCAAACTGCCATCCGTCCAGCCGATCAGCGGCCCGCGGTCGCCCTTGAACTCGGCCGCGGCGCTGATCGAGCCGCTGGGCTACGTGGAGCAGGAGTTCCGCATCGAAGGCACGGCCGCGCGCTACCGCCTGGCGGACCGGTTCGACAGCCGCTCGACGACGCCTGCCGGCGATGCGCAATGGGTTGACGCCGGCCACGCCTACGCCACGCGGCTGCTGGTGCGGCGGCCGCGCGAGGCCACGCGCTGCAGCGGCGTGGTGGTGGTGGAGTGGCTCAACGTGTCGGCCGGCCAGGACATCGACTTCATGTTCGCCGCCAGCCGCGAACTGCTGCTGCGCGAGGGCCATGTGTGGGTGGGCGCCAGCGTGCAGCGGGTGGGGGTGGAGCGCCTGGTGCAATGGCAGCCGGCGCGCTACGCCGGGCTGAGCGTGGCGGCCGAGGTTGCCGACCCGCTGGACGGCAGCGTGCTGGATCCGGCCGACGCCTTCATCGGCGCTGCCGGCGGCGACGTGCTGTGCTGGGACATCTTCAGCCAGATCGCCCGGCTGCTGCGTGCGCCCGCGGCGGCGGCGCTGGGCCTGGCGCCGGCGCGCACCGTGATCGCGGCGGGCGAGTCGCAGTCGGCCGTGCGCCTGGGGCGTTATCACGACAGCATCCAGCCGCTGAGCGGTGCCTTCGACGGCTTCCTGCTCTATGACCGCGGCCCGATGGCGCGCCCGCGCGACGACGTGGCGGCGCCGCTGATCGGCATCGGCACCGAGTTTTATGCCGAGTACACCGGCACGGTGGCGCCGGCCGACGGGCCGAAGCAGCGCTGGTGGGAGCTGGCGGGCGCCTCGCATGTGTCGCTGGCCGAGATGGCCGGCTATGTCGATCCGCAGGTGCTGCGCGACGCCACGCAGTGCGCCGATGGCCAGCCGCTGACCCTGACGGCGCAGCTGGCGCGCAGTGCGCCGCAGCGGCGTCATCCGCTGTGGAGCCGGGTGCCCAATGGTGACCTGGTGAAGGCGGCGCTGCGGGCGCTGCTGTGCTGGATCCACGAGGGCCGGGCGCCGGCCGCCACGCCACGCCTGGTGCTGGATGGTCAGGGCCGCCTGGTGCGCGATGCCGATGGCCAGGTGGCGGGCGGCGTGCGCCATGCCGGCTACGAGGTGCCTTGCGCCACCAACGTGGGTGTGGACGAGCAGGGCGTGCGCCTGGCCGGCTACCACCAGGACTTCGACCGCGAGGCCATGCGCCGACGCTACGGCAGCGCGGCTGGGTATGTGGCCCGTGTCGGGCAGGCCGTGCAGGCGAATCTGGCCCAGGGCACGCTGCTGCCGGAGGAGGCCGTGCGCGTGATCGAAGACGCCCGCGCCGATGCGGCCCGGCTGATGGGCTGAGGGGCCGATCGCGGCCCGGCTCAGCCGGCCGCGGGCTGCGCTGCCAGCACCTCGCGCAGCCGGTCGATGAAGGCACGGGTCTGCAGCGGCAGCAGGCGCCGGCCCTGGGTCACCGCCCAGACCGTGGCGGTGGGCAGCTGCCATTGCGGCAGCACGCATTGCTGCACGAAGGGCGCCGCAAAGCGTTCCGACATGCCGGCAATGCCGACGCCGGCCACCGCCAGGCCGCTGTTCAGCGAGATCGAGTTTGCGGCCACCGGACCCTGCGGCTGTAGCGCCACGGTGGTGTCACCCTGGGTCAGCTGCCAGCCCTGGGGCTGGCCATCGCTGCCGATCAGCGTCAGCGCGACATGCGACGTCAGGTCCTGCGGGCCGGCGGGTGCGCCATGTCGCGCCAGATAGGCCGGGCTGGCGTACAGGCCGTGGCGCAACTCGGCCAGCGGCCGTGCGACCAGCGCGGAGTCATCAGGCAACTGCCGCGCAATGCGCACCGCCAGATCGTAGCGGCCCGACAGCAGGTCGACGCGGTGCGGCGACAGGTCCAGCTCCAGCCGCACCATGGGGTAGCGCGCCACGTAGTCCTGCAGCAGGGGCAGCAGCGACAGCTCCTGGAACTCGGGCGGCAGCGACACGCGCAGCGGCCCGACGGGTGTGAGCTGCCGGTGCTGCGCCAGGTCGGTCACCTGGGTCAGTTCCTCCAGCAGGCGTTGGCCATGCCGCAGGATGCCGTCGCCGAACGGCGTGAGGCTGAGCGAGCGCGTGCCGCGCGTGAGCAGGCGCTGGCCCAGCGCCGACTCCAGCGCGGCGATGCGGCGCGACACCGTGGACTTGGGCAGACCATGGCGCCGCCCGGCCGCGGTGAAGCTGCCCGCGGCGGCCACCTCGGCAAACAGGATCAGGTTGTCTGCGGTCAACATCTGGCGACTCTTTGTGTTCCAGAAACGCAACCATGCTACCCGCCGAAGCCGGCTAATCAAGCCGGCCCCCGCTGCCTAGACTGGCGCTGCCGATCCGGGATCGCGGCGCCACACGGCGGCGGATTCCCAGGCGGCTCTCGCAACTTTTGACGGGTTGACCATCATGCTGGGACTCACCAGACAAGACTTCGCCATCCGGGCCAGCGCATTCGATCTGACCCAACCGTGGAACCTTCTGCGCCTGATCGCCGGCGCCTTCATGCTGCCCCATGTGGCCGGCAAGTTCGTGGCGGGCGGCCTGTCGCCGGGGGTGGTGGGGTTCTTCACCAAGGCCGGCTTCCAGCCCGCCGAAGCCTGGGTGGTCCTGGCCGCCCTGGTGGAGGCGGGCACCGGCCTGGCCCTGATCCTGGGCCTTTGCACGCGCTTTGCCGCGCTGGGGGCGGCCGGAGCCCTGGCGGTGGCGGTGTATGCGCTGTACGCCATCAAGGGCTTTGCCTGGCTGTGGAACCTGGGCGGCTTTGAATACCCGGTGTTCTGGGCCTTGGTCTGCGTGGCCATCGCGATGAACGGGTTCCGCGAGCGCGCCGCAGCGGCCTGAGCGGCGGTTCGACGATTTCTCCCGGGGAAAGGGGTCGTCGATCGGGTTTGTCCTGATGCCGGGGCAGGGCATCCCGTCAAAAAATGTGACCGGTCACATTTGACGCCCGTCGGGGGCAGATCCTCCGAAGGCGAACCCGCATGCCGCAGACCCCGACCGCTCCTTTGCCCCCCAAACCCGACGCCTCCATCGGCTTCACCGCGCTGTATGCGCTGGCGATGTTCGGCACCTTCCTGGCGCTGTTGACGCCGCCGGTGATGACGCTGGCGCTGCGCGCCGCCGAGGTGGCGCCGGCCAACAAGGAAGCCGTGCTGTCGTGGGCCCTGGGCCTGGGTGCGCTGGTGTCGCTGCTGGTCAATCCGGTCGCCGGCCAGCTGAGCGACCGCACCACCTCGCGCTGGGGCATGCGGCGCCCCTGGATCCTGGCCGGCCTGGTGGTGGGCCTGGCGGGCCTTTACCTCATCGCCACCGGCGACGCCACGATGCTGGTGGTGGGCTGGTGCGTCACGCAGCTGGGCTTCAACTTCCTGATCCCCACGTTGCTGGCCGTGCTGCCCGACCAGGTGCCCGAACGCCAGCATGGCCGCGTCTCGGGCATCCTGAACGCCGGCTTTCCAGTCGGCGTAGTGGCGGGTGTGTCGGTGGCGCAGGCCGTTGCGCCCGACATGCGCGCCATGTTCATGGTGCCCGGCGTGGTGGCCGTGGTGCTGGTGGTGCTGTTCATGCTGCGGCTGGATGACCGCCGCCTTTCGCCCGCCGACGTGGCACCGCTTGACTGGAAGGGCTTCCTCGGCGGCTTCTGGATCAGCCCGCGCGCGGCGCCTGATTTCTGCTGGGCCTGGCTGAGCCGCTTCCTGCTGTTCATGGGTCTGGCCACGCTGATGAGCTACCAGGTGTTCTACCTGCTGGACAAGGTGGGCATCGCCCCCGCCGCCGTGCCCGAGACCATGCTCAAGAGCACGCTGGTGTCCACGTTCACCACGGTGATCGGCAGCTTGTTGGGCGGTTGGCTGTCCGACCGCATCGCCCGGCGCCGTGTCTTCGTGCTGGTCTCGGCGCTGATTTACAGCGTGGGGCTGGCGGTCATCGGCACCACCGCGCAGCTCGAGCCCTTCCTGTGGGGCATCGCGATCTGCGGCCTGGGGCAGGGCGTCTACCTGGCGGTCGACCTGGCGCTGGTGGCCGAGGTGCTGCCCGACAAGACCGGTGGCGCGGCCAAGGGCATCGGCATCATCAGCCTGGCCAACAACATCCCGCAATCGCTGGCGCCGGCCATCGCGCCGGTCTTCCTGGCCATCGGTGCGGCCGGCATGGCCAAGAACTATGGCGCGCTGTTCTGGGCTGCCGCCATCTTTGCGCTGCTGGGCGCGCTGGCGGCCGTGCCGATCAAGGGCGTGAAGTGACGCTGGGTGCGCCGCGGGCGATGACCCGCGCCGGTGATGTCGAGGGCCTGCGGCTGGGCGAGGTCGAGGCCTTCCTCGGCATTCCCTATGCCGCAGCCCCGGTCGGTCCGTTGCGCTGGCGCCCGCCGGCACCCGTGGCGCCTTGGACGGGTGTCCGCGCCGCCACGCAGTACGGGCCCAGCGCCTGGCAGGCCGTGATGCCCGAGGGCTTCGGGCCATGGACGCGGGAGTACGTGGTCCAGGACGAGGTCAGCGAGGACTGCCTGTACCTGAACGTGTGGACCCCGGCCACGCGCGCGGCCGGCCCCTGCCCGGTGCTGGTGTGGATTCATGGCGGCGCGTTCTGCCAGGGCTCGGGATCGGTGCCGATCTATGAAGGCCGGGCGCTGGCCGCACAAGGCGTGGTGGTGGTCACGTTGAACTACCGCCTGGGTGTGCTCGGATTCCTGTCCCACCCGGCGCTGAGCCAGGAAGACCCCGCCCAGGGCGGTGGCAACTTCGGGCTGCAGGACCAGCTGGCCGCGCTGCGATGGATCCAGGACAACATCGCCGCGTTCGGCGGCAATCCGGGCGCCGTGACGCTGGCCGGCCAATCGGCCGGCGCCTTGTCGGTGCACATGCTGGTGGCCTCGCCGCGTGCGCGCGGCCTGTTCCACCGCGCCATCGCGCAGAGCGGGCCGCCCACGCTGGCACCCATCCGCAACCGCGCCGAGGCCGAGGCCGATGGCTGCGCGTTCGTCGACAGCCTGCAGGCCGCGACGCCTGACGCGCTGCGCAGCTGGCCGGTGGCCGCACTCACGCGCACCCTGGCGCCTGGCCCGCGCTTCATGCCCATGGTCGACGGCGTGCTGCTGCCGGCCTGGCCCCCCCAGCGCAGCCCGCAGCACCTGGGCAGCGATGTGCCGATGCTGGTGGGCCAGACCGCCGACGAGAACAGCGGCCTCGATCCGGCCTACGCCGGCGACGATGGGACGGCGCTGGACGCCTTGCTGCAACGCCAGGCCGGCAGCGCTGCGCCGGCGCTCGCCGAGGCCTACCGGCAGGCCTGTGCCGGTGACACGGGCGCGGCCTACCACGCCGCTTCGCGCGATGCCTGGCTGGCTGCGCTGTGGGACTGGGCATCGCAGCGCCTGGGCCACACGCACAGCCCGGTCTACGCCTATCACTTCGACCATGCACCGCCCGGTCCCGAAACGCAGCGCTACGGCGCCTTCCATACCGCGGAGGTGCCGTATGTGATGTCCACGCTGCATGCCGCGCCAGATCGGGGCTATTCGTCCGATGACCATGCGCTCAGCGCCTTGGCCTCACGCTACTGGCTGAACTTCGTCCGGACCGGCAACCCCAACAGCCCCGGAATGCCGCCCTGGCCGGCGCTGGACGACCGCGTGCCCCGCATGCTGCGCATCGCGCCAGACCCGACCGTGGAGCCCATGCTGTCCGCAGCATGTCGGCAGATCGTGGACCACCAGCAGCGGGCGCCGACGCTGGTGACGCTGTTGTCATGATGCAGTCGCTTCGCCCTGGCGCCGGCCAGGGCAGAAGCTCCTCGCCACCGGCTATGGCCGCCCCGGCTCAAGGGCACCGGTTCAGCAGTGAGGAGCGCCGCATTTTGCTGACCACACCTGGCATCGGACAGGGCGTGATCGACCGCATCGAGCAGGCGGGAGTTCAATCGGTGCGGCAACTGCACGAGCTTGGCATCGACGCCGTCGTCGACCGCATCTGCGACGGCGTTGGCAACCTGGCCTGGCGCAACCGCAAACGTGCGTTGGCACGCGCACTGGCCGCCATCCGCGCGACTGACACGGCGGTCTTGCGACACCACCAGCAGTCGGCGCACTCTCGCTGACCGTCGATCGACCGGATGGCGTGGCTGGCCTCGGGGTCCGTGCTGAATGCGCCACACCTCACCGGGTTTTCTCCAATGCCCTGCCAAGACGCTGAACTCAAAATGTGACCGGTCACATTGGACGGCCTGCCAAGGTCGGCAGTGCGCTCAATTCGTTCCCTGACTCAAGCAACACAACGCCTGGAGACACCCACCATGAAGAGACCTGTTCTGCACCCCCTGGCCATGGCCATGCTGTCTGCGCTGTCTGCCTATTCGACAAACAGCGCATACGCACAGGCGGCCCCCGCGGCCAAGGCCGAGCAGGAAGTCATCGTGACGGCGAACAAGGTCAGCCAGTCGGCGCTGAAGGTGGGGGCCTCGCTGTCGGCCGTGGGCGCCGATGACCTGCGCGAACTGGGCGTGGCCGATGCCAAGGCCCTGACCGACCTGATTCCCAACACCCAGATCAGCCAGGCGGGCGGCAGCACGGTGGTGGTGAACATCCGTGGCATCGACAACACCAACACCACGCCGGGCGGCGAGCCGGCAGCGGCCTTCCACATCGATGGCATCTACTTCGGCAGGATGAATGCCGCCGGCTCCGCCTTCTTCGACATCGAGCGGGTGGAAGTGCTGCGCGGGCCGCAGGGCACGCTGTACGGACGCAACGCCAACGCCGGCGTGGTGAACGTGATCACCAAGGCGCCCAACAGCGTGCGCGGCGGCTACGTGTCGGGCGAACTGGGCAACCTGGGCCAGATGCGGTTCGACGGCGCGTACAACCTTCCGGTCAACGACAGCCTGGCCCTGCGCATGGCGTTCTCGTCGAACCGGCGCGATGGCTACTCGCAGACCAAGACCGCCACCAACGGTTTCGGCGAGAACCGGGACAACGTCCACACCGATTCGCTGCGCCTGCAGGCCCTGGCGAAGTTCTCACCGCAGACCACGCTGCACCTGTCCTACGACTTCAGTGCCAACAAGGGTTCTGGTCCGAACTACTACGACCTGACCAGCGGCGTCATCCCAACCCGCAAACTGGTTGACACCACCAATTCGCTGGAGGGCAAGTTCAACGACCAGTCGTATGGTTGGAAGGCAGAACTCAAGACCGACCTGGGCTTTGCCAACCTGACCTACATCTACGGCGACCGCAGCTTCAAGCAGCGTGAGGACTATTCGGTTTCGGCACTGGCGCTGCTCGCGGATGCCGATGTGCACCAGACCTCGCATGAGCTGCGCCTTGCATCGCGCGACAACGGCCCGCTGCAGTGGGTGGGGGGATTGTTCGCGTACAACGAGAAGACCACGAACCTGGTGCTCGATGGCGTGGTGCCAGCGCCCGGCCCATTGACTGCAGCCCAGTGCGGCGGCTTGCCAAGCTGCTACGGCATCCTCAGGTATACCGATGGCCTGCTCGAGAACGATTCGAAGGCCGTGTTCGGCCAGATCACCTACAGCCTGGACAGCCAGAACCGGCTGATCGCCGGCGCGCGCACCACCTCCGACAGAAAGCTGCGAAGCAGCGGCCAGCAGTTCTTCAGCTCGGACGGCACCTTCGATCCCGCCACCGGCTTCATCACCCCGCTGTATGGCGAGGGCAAGTGGAAGAGCCCCACCTACCGTCTGGGCTATGAACGCGACCTGGCGACGAACCAGATGTTCTACGCCAGCGTCTCCACGGGCTTCAAGGCCGGCGGATTCAACGATGGCGACACCCGGACCCAGCCCGAGTTCATCTACCGGCCCGAGAAGATCAACTCCTACGAAATGGGCGTCAACGGCAAGTTCCTGAACAATGCGCTGCAGTTGACGTCCTCGCTGTTCCACTACAAGTACAGCGAAATGCAACGCACGGGCATCGTGAACAACTCTGCCGTCACGGTGAACACCGGCCGCGCCAGCGTCAGCGGCCTGGAGGCCACCGCGCGGTACCGCATCAGTCCCGTCGGACGTGTGGATCTGAGCCTGGGCTTGCTGGATGCCAAGTACAGCGACTTCCACACGCCGAACGGCGCCGACTTCTCCGGCCGCAGCATGGACAAGTCGCCGCAGTTCACCTTGAACCTGGGCTACACCCACCACTGGGATCTGGCGTCCGGCGCACGGCTGACAGGCTATGTGGGCACCAAGTACTCGTCGGCCTACAACCTCACCGACGTGGGCACGGCAACGGCTGCACCCATCGTGTTCCGCCAGCAGTCGTTCACGAAGTCGAATCTGTCCATCATGTACACCAGTCCGAGTGATGCCTTCGACGTGCAGGTCTATGTGAAGAACCTGGAGAACACCTCGCAGCTGATGGGCACCACCAGCCTGGCCGGCACCAACTATGGCTACATGAGCGAGCCGCGCACCTTCGGCGTTCGATCGACCTTCCGCTTCTGATCCCGCACCGGGTGGCCCGCCGGCCACCCGGTCAGCGACGGCCCAGGTATCGGCCTGCGCGCCATCATGTTGAAAGGCCCTCCGATGCCGCGTACTGCGATGTGGTTTTCCCTGTGCCTGGCGGCCTGCCTGACGTCGGTGCCCTGCGCCGCGGCAGACTCATTTGCAGTCACGCTGGACCCGGCGCAGAACGGCCGGTACACGGTGGATCCGGCGGTGCCGGCGAACGGCAGGCTGCCTGCTGGCACCGTGCTGACCGTCACCGCGCAGCCGAATGCGGGTTATGCCTTGGATTCCGGCTACTACGCCGTCCCCGGTCGCTGGGGCGTCTCGTACCACGAGTCGATGACGCCACGCTTCAAGGTCACTGTCACCCAGGACATGCGCATCGGTGCGTCCTTCATCCGCCAGTCCGAGCTGGCGCATGTGGTGGTGAGGCAGGACATCGTCTATGCCAAACCCGGCGTGAAGCCGCTGAAGTACGACGTCTTCACACCGAAGGGCGCCAAGGGACCGCTGCCGATCGTGGTCATCATCCACGGCGGTGGTTGGGTCAGCAACGATGAAAACATCATGCGAGGCCTGGCCCGTGAGCTGACCCGGGGCGCTGAATTCGTGGTGGCGAGCATCGACTATCGATGGGCGGGCAAGGCGGACGGCGACGCCACAGGCAACTCGATGGCCAACCTCGTCGAAGATGTCTACGGCGCCATCGCCCACATCATGGCCCATGCCAGCACCTATGGCGGCGATGCCTCGCGCATCGTGCTGACGGGCGACAGTGCCGGCGGCCACCTGGCCGCCGTGGCATCGCTGATGGTGGACAGGATCGGCGACGGTGGCTTTGGCCGGACGGCGGGTGTCTTCGAGTTCAAGCCCAGCTACCTGCCGAAGGGCAAAGCATCCGCCGATGTCCGCGCGGAGATGTCGCAGGCCATCAAGGGGGCGGCCCCCAGTTACGGTGTGTTCGGTGGCCCGCTTCTGAGTCATCACTCCGACGACCCGGCGGCTGATGACGGCTGGAAGGCGGCGATCGAGCCCATCCGGCACATTCCACCCGCCACGGTGCGTGCCGTGCCGCAGTACCTGACGCGCGGCACCGAGGATCCGGTGATCACCGACGCCATGTGCAAGGCGTTTGTCGAGGGCTTGGTGGCTGTGGGCCAGCGGGCAGAGTACGTGCAGATCGGCGGGGCCAACCACGCGTTCTTCGACTGGAGCCCCGACGCCAGCCGGCAGGCCACCTTCAAGCGGCACGGCGTTTACCACGCGGCGAGGATGAAGGCGTTCTTCGCGTCGGTGGTGAACCCGTGACGACCGCTGCGTGGCGATGCCGCGTGTGCCCGGTGCCGCGCGTTCCCTTCAGTTGAAGCGGTGCTCTGTGACGCTGCGGTAGACCTGCCCGGGCCTCAGCACGGTGGACGGCCAGTCAGCGCTGACGGGACGGTTGGGTGAGTCCGGGTTGTGCTGGGTCTCCAGGCAGATCCCGTCGCCCTGGCGGTAGACCCGACCGCCGGTGCCGGCCAGGCCGGCGTCAAGTGAGTTTCCTGAGTAGAACTGGATCGCGGGCTCGGTGCTGTGGACTTCCAGGCTGCGGCCTGATGCCGGATCGCGCAGCGTGGCGGCCCAATGCAGCGCACCATCGAAAGGCGCGTCCAGCACCCAGTTGTGGTCATACCCGCGTGCGCGCACGAGTTGTGGATGCGCCTGGCGGATGCGCTCGTCGACAACGCGCGGCGTGCGGAAGTCGAACGGCGTTCCGGCCACCGTGGCATGTTGCAGCGGAATCATGGTCGCATCGACTTCGGTGTAGCGCTGCGCCGGAATCGTCAATTCGTGGCCCAGAGCCGAACCTTGGCCGGCCAGGTTGAAGTAGCTGTGGTGCGTCAGGTTGACGACGGTGGGGCGATCGCAGCGCGCTTCGTATTCGATGCGCCAGCGCCGCTCCAGGCCCAGGCTGTACCGCACCGTGATGTGCAGACGGCCAGGGAATCCTTCCTCGCCGTCTTCGGAAATGCGCTTGAGCACCAGGGCCACGGCCTCGTCTGGTGCGGGCACGGCCGGCTCCGCTTGCCAAAGCCGGGTGCCAAACCCCATCGCGCCGCCGTGCAGGCAGTTCGCCCCTTGATTGCAGGCCAACTGGTGCACCTGACCGTCGATCTCAAAGCGTCCCTGTGCAATGCGATTGGCATAGCGTCCGACGATGACACCGAAGAAGGGGTTGCGGTGCAGGTAGTCGTCCAGGTGGTCGAAGCCCAGCACGACATTGGTGCTGTGGCCGGTGGCATCCGACAGGTCCAGGCGGCTGACGATGCCGCCCAGCGTCAGGACGTTCAGACTCAATCCGCTGCCATTGACCAGCGTGTACTCATGCACCGGCTGGCCGTCAGGCATGGCGCCGAAAGGCCGACGCGTGAGAACGAGCTGGCTTGTTGTCATGGCTGCAACCGATTCATCTCAGGGCTGGTGCCTGCCGAAAGAACGCGCTGCCAAGCAACTGGCAGAGCGTTCAAGGAATTCAGGAGTCAAACCGGTTCAAGGCCGTCTTGTCGTTCACGGAGGCGAGCACCCGTTGCAAGGCGCGCCGACGGTTGGCCCAGCTGCGGGATCCGCATGCCTGTGCGATCGAGTGAACGACCGTGTCGACGCCCGCCTCGTGGATCCGGGCGATCGAGCCATAGCCGGCGGCTTCGAGCCGCTCCACCACGCGTTCGCCCACGCCTCGCTCGCGCAGCAGCAGGAGGCGCTCGGGTTCTGAAAATCGGCGAAAGGTCGGCACTTCAGTCATGGCAGATGCTGGAGAGTGGGTGACGGCGCGGGCGCGCCCTGCGCGCCACGGTCATCGGGGGTTGAAAGGTCAGGGCCGCCGGCAGACGCCTCGCCCTGTGTGAGATGGGATGTGAGGGCGGCCGGGGGCTTGCCTGAAATGATCATGGCCAGCACCTCGTCCTCGGTGACGCGGGAAGTCGCACACTGGCCCACCTGCCGGCCGTTCTTCATCACCAACAGGCGGTGCGACAGCGCAAACACGTCGGGCATGTCGTGCGTGACCAGCAGGATGCCGACGCCCTCGGCGCTGAGGCGCCGGATCAGGTCGTGCACCATGGCGGTCTCGGCCGGCCCGAGGGCGGCACAGGGCTCGTCCATGATCAGCACGCGAGCCTTGAACTGCAGCGCCCGCGCGATCGCGACAACCTGGCGCTGGCCGCCCGACAGCGACTTGACCGGATCGTCGATGTTCCTGAAGTTCGGGTTCAGTCGCGCCAACAGCGGCAGCGCCGCGGCGCGCATGGCCACGTCGTCGAGCAGGCCCAGCCGCGTGCGCAGTTCGCGTCCGAGAAAGAGGTTGGCCACGGCATCCAGGTTGTCGGCCAGCGCCAGCTTCTGGTGGATGGTCTCGATGCCGGCGCTGCGCGACGCGGCGGGGCTGTCGAAGATCTTGCGCTGCCCGTCCAGCCACAACTCACCGCCGTCGAACGGCAGCGCGCCGGCCAGCATCTGCATCAGCGTGGACTTGCCGGCACCGTTGTGGCCCAGCACCGCCAGCACCTCGCCCGGCGCCAGCGTGAACGACAGGTCATCGACCGCATGCACGCCGCCGAAGGCCTTGCGCGCGCCGCGCACTTCCAGCAGTGCGCTCATCGCTGGATCACCCGGTCGAACACGACGGCGATCACCAGCACCTGGCCCAGCACCACCATGCGCCAGCCGATGCCCACGTCGGTCAGCAGCAGGCCGCTGTCGATGCTCTGGATGATCAGCGCGCCCAGCACCGTGCCGCCCACGCCGCCGCTGCCACCGGCCAGCGACACACCGCCGATCACCGCCGCGGCGATGACGGTCAGCTCCATGCCCATGCCCATGGCGTTGGTGCCGGCGTTGAGGCGGGCCACCGCCACCAGCGCGGCCAGGGCCACCAGCGCCGCCAGCAGCAGGTTCAGCTGGATCAGCACGCGCCGCACCGGGATGCCGGCCAGCCGGGCTGCGTCGGGGTTGCCGCCGATCGCGTACACATAACGCCCGAAGCGGGTGTGCGTGGCCAGCAGGCCCAGCAGCAGCACCACCGCCATCCAGATCACCAGCGGCAGCGGCAGGCCCTGGCCCTCGGCCTGGCCCTCGATGCGGTAGGCGTTGAACACCGCCACACCGCCCAGCACCCCCACGCCCGCCAGCGCGCCCTTCAGCAGCACGGCACGCGCCTCGCCGGCTGCGCCGAAGGCCCGGTGCCGTGCGCGCCATTGCTGCCACTGCCAGCCCCACACGCCGAGCAGCAGGCCGGCGCCCAGCAGCCAGCTGCCGCGCTCGCCCAGCGAGCCATGGACACCGCCGCCCAGGGCCAGCAGCCAGGGCTCGGTCACCGGCTGGGTCTTGCCGTCGGCCACCAGGAAGGCCAGGCCGCGCAGCGACACCAGCCCGCCCAGCGTCACCACGAAGGACGGGATGCCAACCACCGCCGACAGGGCGCCATGGAACAGCCCGACCAGCAGCGCCAGGCCCAGGCCCGCCGCCAGCGCGGCCGGCGCCGGCCACGCTTGCGAGTACAGCAGCCAGGCCATCAGCACGCCCACGGCACTGAGCAGCGAGCCCACGGCCAGGTCGATCTGCCGCGCCACGATGACCAGGGCCATGCCGCTGGCGACGATGCCGACCACCGCCGTCTGCTGCGCGATGTTGTAGAGGTTCTCGGCGGTCAGAAAGCTGCCGGTGAGGGCGTGAAAACCGATGGCGATGGCCACCAGCACGGCCACCATCATCGCCTGCCGCCGGGTCTGGGCGTTCATGGCCGCGCTTACTTGCAGGCGGCCGGCGCCCGCGCCGGATCCACACCCTTGCAGACCACGGCCTTGGGCGCCCAGCCGGCGCTGATCACCACGCCCAGGTTGGCCTGGGTGACGGCCACCGGCGCCAGGAACTTGGCCTGCAGCTGCACCTTGCGCTCGCCGCCGGCCCAGGGTGCGGCGCCGTCCACCTTCTGGCCGTTGGCCAGTTGCACGGCTGCGGCCGCCGCCTCCTTGCCGAGCGCGCGGGAATCCTTCCACACCGTCACCGTCTGCGTGCCCAGCGCCACGCGGTTCAGCGCGGCATGGTCGGCGTCCTGCCCGCTCACCGGCACGCCCTGCAGGCCGCGCCCGGCCAGGGCCGCGATCACGCCGCCCGCGGTGCCGTCGTTGCTGGCCACCACGGCATCCACGCCGCCCTTCAGGCGGGTGAGGATCTGCTCCATGTTCTTCTGCGCCACCTCGGGCTTCCAGCCGTCGGTGTATTCCTCGGCGACGATCTTCACGTCGCCACTCTTGACGGCCTGCGCCAGCGCGTCCTGCTGGCCGGCGCGCAGGAAGTCGGCGTTCGGATCGCTGGGCGAGCCCTTGATCATCACGTAGCGGCCCTTGGGCTTGGCGGCCAGCACGGCGCTGGCCTGCAGCCGGCCGACCTCGCGGTTGTCGAAGGTCAGGTAGAAGACCTCGGGCGCCTCGATCAGGCGGTCGTAGGCCAGCACCGGCACCTTGCGCGCCTTGGCCTTGGCCAGGGCCGGGGCGATGGCGTCCTTGTCCATGGCCAGGATGACCAGCACCTTGGCGCCCTTGGCCAGCAGCGATTCCACGTCGGCGATCTGCTTCTCGGGCGAGCCGCCGGCGTCGGCGCTCAGGTAGCTGCCGCCCAGGCGTGTCAGCTCGCCCTTGATCGCGGCCTCGTCGGTCTTCCAGCGTTCCTCCTGGAAGTTGGACCAGCTCACGCCCACCACCGGGCCGGCCGCATGGGCGCCCGTGGACATCATCATCAGCATTGCCGCAGCGGCGGCGGTCAGTGTCGTCTTCATCGCATCGTCTCCCACATGAAAGCGGTTGGTCTTCATCGTTCGTGATCCACGGTGTCGTGGCGGACTCATGACAGCGCCGCGAAGTCGCCCCCGGCGGCCTGCCCGCGCCCATGGACGCCGAGGCGCAGGCGCAGCAGCCTGCCGCCGTGGCGCAGCGTGACGCCGGACTGCGGCGGTCCCTGCAACCGCACGCTCACCAGACGGCCGGCGGCCCAGTCCAGGTCCACCACCAGGCCACCCCGGGCGCGCGCGCCATGCAGATGCCCGCTCGGCCAGGCGCGGGGCAGGGCGGGCAGCAGGTGCAATTCACCGCCCCAGGACTGCAGCAGCATCTCCAGGATGCCGGCGGCGCCACCGAAGTTGCCGTCGATCTGAAACGGCGGGTGGGCGTCGAGCAGGTTGGGATAGGTGCGCACCGGGCCCAGCAGGCCCAGCAGGATGCGGTGGGCGCGCTCGGCGTCACCCAGCCGCGCCCACAGCGCCAGGCGCCAGGCCGTGGCCCAGCCGGTGCTCTCGTCGCCGCGGGCGTCCAGCGTCACGCGCGCGGCCTTCGCCAGGGCCGGCGTGTCGCGCACGTTGATCTGGCTGCTCGGATACACGGCGTACAGGTGCGAGACATGGCGGTGGCGCCGGTCGGGGGCCTGGCCATCCCAGTCGTCCAGCCATTCCTGCAACTGGCCCTGCGCACCGATGCGGTCGGTCGGCAGCCGCTCGCGGGCGCGGCGCAGCGCCGCGGTGAACGTGGGGTCGGCCGGCCCCGACAGGGCCAGGGCCTGCAGCGTGGCGTCGAACAGGTCACGCAGGATCTGCCGGTCCATCGCCGGCCCGGCGCACAGCGCGGCGCCGCGGTGGTGCTCGTTCTCGGGCGAGATCGACGGCGAGGTCACCAGGCCGCCGCTGGCCGGGTCGACCACCAGCGTGTCGAGGAAGAACTGGCTGGCACCGGTGAGCAGCGGCAGCAGCCGCGCCAGCTGTCCGGGCTGGGGCTGGTACTGGTGGCAGTCCCACAGCGTCAGGCACAGCCAGGCGCCTCCCAGCGGCCACATGCCCCACAGCGCGCCATCGATGGGCGCGCTGGCGCGCCACAGGTCGGTGTTGTGGTGCGCCACCCAGCCGCGCGCGCCATAGCTGTCGCGCGCGGTGCGTGCGCCGGTGACGGCCAGGTCCTCCACCAGGAGCAGCAAGGGCTCCACACAGACGCCCAGGTTCGCCGGCCCGGCGGGCCAGTAGTTCATCTGGGTGTTGATGTTGATCGTGTACTTGCTGCCCCAGGGCGGATTGACGCCCTCGTTCCACAGCCCCTGAAGATTGGCCGGCTGGCTGCCCGGCCGTGAGCACGACAGCAGCAGGTAACGCGCATACTGCACGTACAGGACGGTCAGCGATGCATCGCCGCCCCGCGTGGCGGCTGCGACGCGCTGGTCGGTGGAGGAGCTGGTGGCGGCAGGGGGGGCGGCATCGCCGATCTGCAGGTCCAGCGTGCGGAACAGGGCCTGGTGCGCCCGCACATGGTCGGCCCGCATGGCGGCCCAGGGGCGGGCCGCCGCCGCGCGGGTGCGACGGCGCACCGCCTCGACCGGGTCGCCGTCGACGCGGCCGAAGTCGACATGGCTGGTCTCGCCCGCTACCAGCACCGTCAGCGTGCGTGCGCCGCGCACGCTCAGGCGGTCGCCCACCGCGCGCAGCTCGCCATCACCCACCACCTGCACCCGCAGCGCATAGCGCAGCGCGCCGGCCACGCCGTGTGCGGCCTCGTTGCGGCCCTGGATCAGCAGGGCACCGTCGCCGTCCGGGCCGATGCTCAGCGTGCCGGGGCGCCGCGCCGCGCGCAGCGATTCGCGGTGGTCCCAGTCGGCGCCGACGAAGGCCACGCCCTGCGGTGCCGGCCGGGTGCTGCCGTAGTCCACCGGGCCGGGATGGCGGTGGCCGATGTCCAGGTCCAGCGCGCCGTCGGCGTCCACCTCGAGGCGGATGACCACGACCTGGTCGACGACGCTGCTGAACACCTCGCGCCGGTGCGCGCATGCGCCATCTTGGAAGCGGGTGTGCGCGATGGCCGTGTCTAGATCCAGGCTGCGCCGGTAGGCGGACGCCTGGCGCAGGCCCGGAAAGTCCAGGAACAGGTCGCCGGCGCTGCCGAAGGGCATCTGGTGCCGCGGCCGGGCCATCAGCGCGTCGTCCACCACGGCCTGGGCCTCGTGCCAGCGCCCCTGCGCGATCAGTGCCCGCGCCTGGGGCAGGGCGTCGCGGAACTTCGGGTTGTCGGGCACGTAGGGGCCGCCGGCATGCAAGGTGTCGATGTTGAGCTGCAGGCGCTCCTGCGCCGGCCGGCCGAAGACCATCGCCCCCAGCCGGCCGTTGCCCACCGGCAGGGCCTCCACCCACGGACCGGCGGCGCGCGTATACCAGAGCGTGAGCGGCGCCGACTCCGGCGCCAGCGTTGGCGTCTGCGCCGGCACCGCGTCCCCGGCCTGGCCCAGCGCCGGTGCCAAGGCCCCGGCGGCCACCAGGCGCCGGCGCGTGATGCGCGTGCTGTTCACCGGTGCCGCCCCGTCACGGCCCGAGGGCCTCGAAGTCGACCCAGGCGAAGTCGGCCACCGCCGGCTTGGCGCTGTCGCTGACGGCGAACACGCCCATGTAAACCCCGGTGAAGCCGCCGGCCGTCTCGGTCGACAGCTGGTGCGTCGGGATCGTGCACAGGGTCTGCCATTCGCCCGGCGTGTGCGCCGTGCGCCACGACAGCGTGTACTGCGTGGGCGTGGCCAGCACCTGCAGCTGCAGCGCCGCGCTGGCCGGCACCTCGGTGCTGTGGTGCAGCAGCCGGCGGCTGCCCAGCTGCTGCACGCACTCCAGGCGGGGCTGCGCGCCGCCGCGCCGTTGCAGCAGGGCGTGGTGCGTTTCGTTCATGCGCAGGGCCAGGCCCGCGGCATCGCCGTCGGCCTGGGGGCTGAACTGCAGTTCGGTGGCGAAGCGCTGGTTCAGGCGCTCCTGGCGCCGGCCGACGAAGCTGGGCGTGCCGATGCGGTCCAGGCCCGTGCGGGCACCGGTCAGGCGCAGCTGGCCGGGCCGCTCGGTCAGCGACCACTGTCCGCTGGCGAAGCTGCGCAGAAAGGCCCAGTGCGGCGGCAGGCGGCGGTCGGCCGCGAAGGTCTCGCGCACGGGCGGGGCCGGCCACGGCGCCCAATCGGGCAAGTCGCGTGTGGGTTGCTGCAGCTGCAGCGTGCCGCCTTGTCCGAACACGGGCCAGCCGTCGCTGCGCCAGTGCACCGGGGCCAGCAGGGTCTCGCGGCCGATGTGGTGGTGGCGGCCGCCGGCCGCCCGCTGCGCGCGGATGCCCAGCAGCACGGCCCACCAGGCGCTCTGCGGCGTCTCGATCAGGTCGGCATGGCCCAGGGCCTGCAGCGGATGGTCCTTCAGGTGCCGGTGGGTCAGCACCGGGTTGTCGGGGTGGGGCTCGAACGGCCCCCAGGGCGAGCGCGAGCGGGCCACCGTGATGCGGTGGTCGAACGAGGTGCCGCCCTCGGCGATGACCAGGTAGTACCAGCCCTGGCGCTTGTACAGGTGCGGGCCTTCCGGCCACACGCCGCCCATGCCGCGCCAGACCAGCCGCGGCTCATCCAGCAGCCGCCCGGCGCCGAGGTCGACGCGCGCCTGGTAGATGCCGCCGTCCTGGCCGCCGCCATGGCGGGTGAAGAAGACCGTGCCGTCGTCGTCGAAGAACAGCGACGGATCCATGCCGAACACCGACTCGGGCAGGCGCACCGGGTCTGACCAGGGGCCCGCGGGGTCGGTGGCCGTGACGTAGAAGTGGCCGATGCCGTTCACATCGGTGGTCACGATGTGCAGGCGCTCGCCCTGGCAGCGGATCGTCGGCGCGAAGATGGCCTCCGAGCTCTTGCGCCCGGGGAAGCTGATCTGGCTCTCGCGCGACAAGGCGTTGCCGATCAGCCGCCAGTGCACCAGGTCGCGGCTGTGGTAGACCGGCAGGCCGGGCAGGTACTCGAAGGTGCTGGTGACGAGGTAGTAGACGTCACCGCGCCGGCAGACGCTCGGGTCTGACGCGAAGCCGCTCAGCACCGGGTTCTCGAAGCTCGGGGGGCGCGGGGCCGGCGCGGCAGCGGGCGTGGCGCTGGCGGCGGGGGTGGCCGGGGTGGCCGCGCCGGCCGTTGCGGCGCTGGCGGGCAGCACCGCGGCGGCCAGGGCCAGGCGGCCCAGCAGAGGGGCGATGGATCTCACGGGAGGCAAGCCTTCGCTGTCGGGATCGGGGCGCGCTGCGGCCGGTCAGGGCGTGCGCCGCTGGGTGGCCGCCCGCTGGTCCAGCACCAGGCGCTGGACCACGGCGTTGTCGTCCAGGCGCCAGAGCCGGATCACGTGGCGGCCGGGTTCCAGCCGCGCGAAGCGGGCGCTGAGCACGGCCTTGTTGTCGCGCACGGCCTTGGCCCAGTCCTTCTCCTCGCGGGTGCGCTCGGCGCCAGTGGCCGGGGTCAGCGCCAGCCGCAGCTCCTGCGCCGGCTGGTCGTCGATGGCCACCGCCAGGCGGACGGCGCCGGTTCCGGCGGTGTCCAGCGTGGGCACCATGTGCAGCTCGAGCACGGCCTCGCCCGCCACATCGGTCTGCACCTCGTACTCCAGGCGCACGTCGTCGGCCCGGGTGGTGGCGGCGCGCCCCTGCGGCAGCGCCGTGACCGCACCGGCGGTGTGGCCGAGGTTCGGGATGGCCGTCCAGGCCAGGCTCTTGCCGGCCACCGAGCGGCTGAACTGCCCGGCCTCCAGCTCGATGAGGCCGGGCACGCGGGCCGGCTGGCCGGCGGCGGCCAGCTGGCGGTCCACATCGGCGGCGTCGGCGCTGCCGGCCACCCGGGTCAACGCAGGCATGACTTGGGTCTTGGGGTCGTTCCAGCTGGTGTAGCCGATGTGGGTCTGCGACATCATGCCCACCCACTTGCCGCCGCCGAGCTGGTGGTACTGGTCGCTGAGTTCCTGGTCGCGCTTGAAGGCGGCCTCGGCACGGTCGGCAAACACATTGGCGCGCGGGTCGCCGCTGGCGGCGAGCTTGCGGTTCCAGGCCACCGTGTAGTACAGGCGGTAGAGGTTGGCCAGCGCCGCCACCGGGTGCTCGACGAGCTGGAAGTAGGCGTCCAGCTGGTCGGCGCGCAGCTGCTGCCGCACCGCGCGCATGCGGGCCTCCAGCCGGTCCCACTCGGCCACGCGGCGGCCGAAGTCGCCGCCGTCCAGCGCGCCCGGGCTGGCCTGGCCCAGCGCGAAGCTCTGCGGATCCACCAGCTCGGGCTTGCGCCGCGCCGCGTACTGGCTGTAGCGCGTGACGATCTCGCCGATCTCGGCCGCATGGGCCTGGCCGAAGGTCTTGGCCGCCCAGTCGGCGGGGTAGGCCGCCAGCGCCGCCGCCGACATGCGGCCCGGGGCCCAGGCCATGTCGAGGAAGAAGCTGATCGGGAACTCCATCGGCTTGATGTCGCCCACGTTGACGATCCACAGCCCGTTGGCGCCGTGCTCGTGGGCCAGGTTCATCTGCTGCCAGGTCTTCTCGATCTGGTTGGTGTTCAGCCACTTGTAGCTGCGCGGGCCGCCCACGTAGTCGAAGTGGTAGTAGATGCCGTAGCCGCCGGCGCGCGTGGCCTGGCGCTCGGGCAGGCGCCGCAGCTGGCCCCAGTTGTCGTCGCAGAACAGCAGCAGCACGTCGTCGGGCACCTTCATGCCCTTGTCGTAGTAGTCCTGCACCTCCTTGTACAGCGCCCACATCTGCGGCGTCTTCTCGGCCGGCTGGCGGGTCACCTCGGCAATGATCTTGCGCTGGTCGCTGACGATGGTCTCGAGCAGCGAGGTGGCGGTGTCCTCGCTCATCGGCTCGTCGCCGTCGCCGCGCATGCCCACGGTCACCAGGGTGTCGCGTGCGCTGCCGTCGGGGCGGCTCATCAGGCGCTCGATGCCGCCGCGCCAGAACTGGCGCAGCTGCGTGGCGTTCTTGCCGTAATCCCAGGCGCCGCCCTTGAAGCGCGCCCATTCGTCGTGCGCGCGTGTCATCGGCTCATGGTGCGAGGTGCCGACGACGATGCCCATCTCGTCGGCCAGCACCATGTTGCGCGGGTCGTCGGCATAGAAGGCGCGCGGCGGCCACATCGCCGGCCACAGGTAGTTGGCCTTCAGGCGCAGCATCAGCTCGAACACATGCTCGTACATCGCCGAGTTGGCGCCGCCGAAGCGGGTGTGCGACCAGGTGCTGAAGGCCGGCGCCTCGTCGTTGATGAAGATGCCGCGGTACTTGACCTGCGGCTGGTCACGCCGCTCGCCGGCCTTGACGAACACGTCTGGCCGGCGCGCCACCGGCACATCGGCCCACCACACCCACGGGCTGACGCCCATGCGCGCGGCCAGGTCGTAGATGCCGAAGACCGCCCCGCGGCGGTCGGCGCCGGCGATGACCAGCGCCCGCGTGATGCCGGGCAGCGGCTTCTCCACCACGGCCTGGCGGAAGGCCTCCCACTGGCCACGCAGGTCGTCGGTCTTCACCAGGCGGCGCGCGGCCAGGCGGTCCAGCAGCGCGCTGCGGCCCGGCACGCCGACGATGACGACCTCGCCGCGCAGGTCGGCCACGCGGTGGTGCACCAGCGCGCGCTGGCCCGAGACACGCTCAAGATCCGAGGCCAGGCTGCGCGCGGCGCGCTGCACGGCCGGGTCGGCATCGGCATCGACATAGATGGACACCGGGCGCCCCTCGCGCACCAGGCCCAGCGCGCGGCCACCGGGATCACGGTCGCACACCGACACCGGGGTGTCGCAGCCACCGGTCGCGGCGCCCGCCGGGGCCAGCAGCACCAGCCACAGGCCGGCGACCCACATCAAACGCTTCTTCAAAGCATGTCTCCAGAAGGTACTTGTCGCGAACGTGCAAACACAAATGGTCGCGCAATCATCGCACCTTATTCGAGATCTTCCGTCGCTAAGTCAGTGCTTTCCCTAGGTGAAATCACCATCAATCCATTGTCTCGGCCTCTTACCTTGTGTGCCGATGTCAATGCATAATCATCAAATGGTAGCGCAATCTTTCTGCCCGGGAATGCATCCTGGCACGGGCGTCCCGCAGCCTCTGGTCCAGGCCGGGGCCATGGCGGCGGTGAACCCGCCCGCCTGCACGGGGGCCCGGGCATGAGCCGCAGCGCCGACGACCTGCGCAGCGCGCGCTGGTTCGCCAAGGACGACTTCCGCAGTTTCGGTCATCGCAGCCGGGTGCTGCAGATGGGCTACGACCATGGCGACTTCATCGGCCGCCCGGTCATCGCGATCATCAACACCTGGAGCGACGCGAACCAGTGCCACACGCACTTCAAGCAGCGGGTGGAGGATGTCAAGCGCGGCATTCTGCAGGCCGGTGGCTGGCCGCTGGAGTTTCCGGCCATTTCTCTGAGCGAGAGCCTGGTCAAGCCCACCTCGATGCTCTACCGCAACTTCCTGGCGATGGAGACCGAGGAGCTGCTGCGCAGCCATCCGGTGGATGGCGCGGTGCTGATGGGCGGCTGCGACAAGACCACGCCGGGCCTGCTGATGGGCGCGCTGAGCATGGGCCTGCCCAGCATCTACCTGCCCGCCGGGCCGATGCTGCGCGGCAACTGGCGCGGCCAGGTGCTGGGCTCGGGCTCGGATGCCTTCAAGTACTGGGACGAGCGCCGCGCCGGGCGCCTGGGCGACGCCGCCTGGCACGAGATGGAGGCCGGCATCGCCCGCAGCCATGGCACCTGCATGACCATGGGCACGGCGGCCACGATGATGGGCATTGCCGAGGCCCTCGGCTTCACGCTGCCCGGCGCCAGCAGCATCCCGGCGCCTGACGCCAACCATGTGCGCATGTCCGCCGAGTGCGGGCGCCGCATCGTGCAGATGGTGTGGGACGACCTGACCCCCGCCCGGATGCTCACACGCGGCAGCTTCGCCAACGGCATCGCGGTGGCCATGGCCATGGGCTGCAGCACCAACGCCATCATCCACCTCATCGCCATCAGCCGCCGTGCCGGCCTGCCGCTGACGCTGGACGACTTCGATGCGGCGAGTCGCCATGTGGGCGTCATCGCCAACATCCGGCCCAGCGGCGAGCGCTACCTGATGGAAGACTTCTTCTACGCCGGCGGCCTGCCGGCGCTGATGAACGTGATGCGCGGCAAGCTCGATCTGGGCGCGCTGACCGTCAATGGCCGCACCGTGGGTGACAACATCGCCGGCGCCGAGGTCTTCAACGACGACGTGATCCGGCCTCTCGGGAATCCCATCTATGCCGAGGGCGCGCTGGCCGTGCTGCGCGGCAACCTGGCGCCGGATGGCGTGGTCATCAAGCCCAGTGCCGTGGCGCCGCACCTGCTGCAGCACACCGGCCGCGCCCTGGTGTTTGACGACTACCCCAGCCTGAAGCTGGCCGTCGATGACCCGGACCTGGACGTCACCGGCGACGACATCCTGGTGTTGCGCAACGCCGGCCCCAAGGGCGCGGGCATGCCGGAGTGGGGCATGCTGCCCATCCCCACCAAGCTGCTGCGGCAGGGGGTGACCGACATGCTGCGCCTGTCGGATGCACGCATGAGCGGCACCAGCTACGGCGGCTGCCTGCTGCACTGCAGCCCGGAGGCCTTCGTCGGCGGCCCGCTGGCGCTGGTGAAGACCGGCGACCGCATCACCGTGGACGTGCCGGCGCGAACCATCCACCTCGAGGTCAGCGATGCCGAACTGGCCGCGCGGCGGGCCGACTGGCAGCCTCAGCCCGACCGCTATGAACGCGGCTACGGCTGGATCTTCTCGCGCCACATCCTGCAGGCCCATGAGGGCTGCGACTTCGATTTCCTGGAAACCAGCTTCGGCGCCCCGGTGCCCGAGCCACTCATCTACTGAGGCCTGCCACGATGCTGCCCGACACCCGCCGCCAGCTGATGGCCGTCAGCACGGCCACGCTGTGCACCGCGCTGTTCAAGCGCGGCCTGCGCCACCAGTTCATCCAGAACGTGCGCCCGCTGAACCCCGCGCTGCCGAACATGGTGGGCCCGGCCTACACGCTGCGCTACATGCCCGCCAGGGAAGACCTGAACGGCATCGCCGTCTTCACCGACCGTGCGCACCCGCAGCGCAAGGCCGTCGAGGAGTGCCCGGCCGGCGCGGTGCTGGTCATCGACAGCCGCCAGGATGCGCGGGCCGCGTCGGCCGGTGGCATCCTGGTCTCGCGCCTGATGGTGCGGGGCGTGGCCGGCGTGGTCACCGACGGCGGCTTCCGCGACAGCCCCGACATCGCGCGGCTGGCGATTCCCGCCTACCACCAGCGGCCCAGCGCGCCGACCAACCTGACGCTGCACCAGGCCATCGGCATCAACGAGCCCATCGGCTGTGGTGACACGCCAGTGTTTCCGGGTGACATCGTCGTCGGTGACGCCGAGGGCGTGGTGGTCATCCCGGCGCACCTGGCCGACGAGATCGCCGCCGAGGCCACCGAGATGACGGTGTTCGAGGACTATGTGCAGGAGCAGGTGCTGGCCGGCCGCAGCGTGCTGGGCCTGTACCCCCCCACCGATGCCGACGTGGCGGGGCACTTCGCGCGCTGGCGCGCTGCGGCCGGTCGATGAGCCACGCCATGACCACCGCCACCTCCCCGGTCCCGTGGACGAAGGCCTTGCGCTGGCGTATCTGCGCGCTGCTGTTCGCCGCCACCACCATCAACTACATCGACCGCAACGCGCTGTCGGTGCTCAAGACCAGCCTGCAGCAGCCCTTGTCGGCCGGCGGGCTGGCGCTGACCGATGCCGACTATGGCTGGATCACCTTCGCGTTCACGGCGGCCTATGCCGCCTTCCCGCCGGTGATCGGATCGGCCATCGACCGCTTCGGCGTCAAGCGCAGCCTGGCCGTGGCCCTGGTGCTGTGGTCGCTGGCCTCGGCGGCCCATGGCCTGGTGGCCACGGTGCTGGGCCTGGTGGTCGTGCGCTTCCTGCTGGGCATGGCCGAGGCGGCGCACTTCCCGGCGGCCATCAAGGCCGTGGCGATGTGGTTTCCGCAGAACGAGCGCGCCCTGGCCACCGGCGTGTTCAACGCCGGCACGGCGCTGGGCATCGTGGCCTCGCCGGTGACGGTGTGGCTGGCGCTCAGCTTCGGCTGGCAGGCGGCCTTCGTCGCCATCGGCGCGGCGGGGCTGCTGTGGCTGGTGTTCTGGCAGCGCGGCTTCCATGCGCCGGACGATCATCCCCGGCTGAGTGCCGCCGAGCTGGCCCATATCCGCCACGGCGACGCGCCCGCGGGCCCCGCGGTGCGCCTGCCCTGGACCGCGCTGCTGCGCTACCGCGAGATCTGGCCCTTCCTGCTGGGCAAGATGCTGACCGATCCGGTCTGGTGGTTCTTCCTGTTCTGGCTGCCGTCCTACCTCGAGCGCGAGCGCGGCCAGAACCCGCTCAAGAGCGCCGGCCTGGTGGCGCTGATCTACCTGTGCTCCAGCGCAGGCTCCGTCCTGGGCGGCTGGCTGTCGGGCCACCTGTCCAAGCGTGGCTGGCCGGTGGGCAAGGCGCGCCTGGCCACCATGGGCCTGTTCGCCGCGTGCATGCCGGGCAGCATCCTGGCCTACCGCACCGACAGCTTTGCCGTCTGCGTGGCGCTGATCGCGCTGGCCACGGCCTGCCACCAGGCCTGGTCGGCCAATCTTCTGACCTCGGCCACCGACCTGTTCCCGTCGCGCATCTCGGGCGCGGTGGTCGGCCTGGGCGCCACGGCCGGCGGCATCGGCGGCATGTTCATCGCGCTGCTCACGGCGCTCACCGTGCAATGGACGGGCACCCAGCAATGGGCCTTCGTCTATGCCGGGGTCATGCACCTGACCAGCCTGGCGATCTTCTGGGTCTGGTTCAAGGGCCGCTTCCAGCGCGTGGACGCCACGACCAGCCCCGACCTCACGCAGACCCACCGCCCGCTGCTGGCCGCCGGCGCCAGCGTTGCCGCGCTGGGCAGCGTGCTGGTCTGGCTGATCGCCACGCACTGGAGCGACTGCGTGGCCGCCGCCAAGCTCTCCGGCGCGGCCCAGGCCCTCACCGCCGCCGGCGGCCTGGTGCTGATCGGCGGCCTGCTGCTGCACGCCGGCCGTGCCCATGCCAACACGGGTGAACCCGTCGACGCCCAACCCGATGCGTGTCTTCAACCGCGCACCTGAACCCTCTTCCTGCCAATGATTGCCAATCCCATCCTGCCGGGCTTTCATGCCGATCCGTCCATCTGCCGCGTGCCCGGCGTGGACGGCGACGACTACTACATCGCCACCTCCACCTTCGAGTGGTGGCCGGGCGTGCGCATCCACCATTCGCGTGACCTGGTGAACTGGCGCCACCACAGCTATGCCGTCACGCGCACCAGCCAGCTCGACCTCACCGGCCACCCCGATTCGGCCGGCGTCTGGGCGCCGTGCCTGAGTTATTCGCACGGCAAGTTCTGGCTCATCTACACCGATGTGCGCTCCACCGTGGGGGCGTTCAAGGACACGCACAACTACCTGATCACCGCGCAGAGCATCGAGGGCCCCTGGAGCGAGCCGGTGTACCTGAACAGCTCGGGCTTCGATCCGAGCCTGTTCCACGATGCCGACGGCCGGCACTGGCTGCTGAACCAGCAGTGGACGCACTGGCCCGGCAAGCACAACTTCAACGGCATCCTGCTGCAGGAGTACGACGCCGAGGCGCGGCGCCTGGTGGGCCCGGTGAAGAACATCTACGCCGGCACCGCGCTGGGCGTCGTCGAAGGCCCGCACCTGTACCGGCGCAAGGGCTGGTACTACCTGCTGACGGCCGAGGGCGGCACCTACTACGAGCATGCGGTCACGCTGGCCCGCTCGCGCCAGATCGACGGGCCGTACGAGACGCTGCCCGGCAATCCGCTGATGACGGCCTGGCGCAAGCCCACCGACGGCCTGCAGCGCAGCGGCCACGCCAGCCTGGTGGAGACGGCGCATGGCGAGTGGTTCATGGCGCACCTGTGCGGCCGCCCGCTGGAGTGGAGCGGCCCGAACGCCGCGCGCAACAACCCCGAAGCCGGCTACGACGGCCTGCACTGCCCGCTGGGCCGCGAGACGGCGCTGCAGCGCATCCACTGGCGCGACGACGACTGGCCCGAACTGGTTGGGGGCCATGGCCAGCAGCCGAGCATGCACATCGAGCCGCCGCAGCTCCCTGCGCATCCGTTCCCGGCCGAGCCGGTGCGTGATGACTTCGACGCACCCACGCTCAGCGGCCACCTGAACTCCCTGCGCCGGCCGGTTGATGCCAATTGGGCATCGCTGACCGCCCGGCCCGGTCATCTGCGCCTGACCGGGCGCGAGTCGCTGATGAGCCTGTTCGACCAAAGCCTGCTGGCGCGCCGGCAGCAGCACTTCCGCTGCCGTGTCGAGACCCGCGTCGACTTCGAGCCCGAAAGCTTCCACCAGATGGCCGGCCTGACCGCTTACTACAACACGCGCAACCACGCCTACCTGCACGTGACGCGCGATCCCGACAGCCAGCAGCGAGTGGTCAGCCTCACCGTGAACCGGCAGGGCCAGATGAGCGGCCCGGCCGATCCGGTGGCGCTGGCCGCGGGGCCGGTGGACCTGGCCGTGGAGTTCAACCACGACACCTACCAGTTCCAGTTCCGCCAGGACGGCGGCGCCTGGCGGTCGATCGGCCCGGCGCTGGACACCGCCATGCTGAGCGACGAGTTCGCCACGCGCTTCGTCAACGGCTTTGCCGAGAGCTTCGGCTTCACCGGCAACTTCATCGGCCTGGCCTGCCAGGACCTGGCCGGCACGCGCCAGACGGCGGACTTCGACTACCTCAGCTACGAGGCCAGGGTCTGATGCCTTCCGCCCGGCAGGCTTGCCATGGCACGTACGACAACATGAGGAGACCCCGATGACCGTCCACGAACGACTGTCGTTCATCGAGAAGGCTGGCTACAGCTGCGGCGACGCCGCAGCGAACCTGGTCTTCATGTCCATGATCCTGTTCCAGCTGAACTTCTACACCGACGTGTTCGGCCTGAGCGCGAACACGGCCGCGGCGATCCTGCTGTGGCCGCGGCTGTGGGACGCCATCTTCGACCCGGTGATGGGCGTGCTGGCCGACCGCACCAACACGCGCTGGGGCAAGTTCCGCCCCTGGGTGCTGTGGACATCCGTGCCCTGGGCGGTGGTGATGGTGCTGGCCTACACCGCACCCGATCCGGCCTGGGGCTGGAGCACGGGCATGGTGGTGGCCTATGCCGGCATCACCAACACGCTGCTGATGACGCTGTACTCGATGAACAACATGCCCTACTCGGCGATGAGCGGCGTGATGACCGGTGACCTGAACGAGCGCACCAAGCTCAACTCGTTCCGCTTCGTCTCGGTCAATGCGGCGCAGTTCATCGTCGGCGGGCTGACGCTGCCGCTGGTGGCCAAGTTCGCGCAGGGCCATGACCGGGCGCATGGCTGGCAGGTGACCATGACGCTGTGGGCCGTGGCCTGCCTGGTGCTGTTCCTGGTGACCTTCTTCACCACCCGCGAGCGCATCAAGCCGATCTCGGGCGAGCAGGCCTCGCCCAAGCAGGACTTCCTGGACCTGCTGAAAAACGGCCCGTGGATCGCGCTGGTGGTCTACACCATCTTCCACTTCGCGCTGCTGTCGTTTCGCGGCGGCGCGCACTACAACTACTACCACCACTACGTCGACAAGGCGGCGATGTTCGACTTCATCGCCGCGCTGGGCCTGACCACGCCCGATCCGGCCGGCACCGGCAGCCTGGCCGATGCGCTGGGCTACATCGTGCACGGCACGCGCGATCAGGTGGCGAACTCGAACGTCGCCGATGTCTTCAACAGCATCATCAACATGACCGGCACGGCCGTGACCATCGTGGTGATCATGCTGTCGACCGGGCTGTCGGCGCGCTTCGGCCGGCGCGCGGTGGGCATCGGCTGCTTCGGCCTGTCCACGCTGACCGCCTGCGCGCTGTACCTGCTGCCGCCCACGGCGGTGTGGGCCATGCTGGGCCTGGCCGTGCTGGGTGCCGCGGTCTACGCGCCCAGCGTCGCCGTGATGTGGTCGATGTATGCCGACGCCGCCGACTACTCCGAGTGGCAGACCGGCCGGCGCTTCACCGGCATGGTGTTCGCCACCATCGGCTTCGCGCTGAAGACCGGCCTGGCCCTGGGCTCGGCCAGCTTCCTGTGGCTGCTGGCCGGCTTCTTCGGCTACGACACGCAACAGCCCGCGGCCGCCAATGCCATCGAGGGCTACCGCGTCCTGTCCAGCCTGGCGGTGGGCGCGCTGTTCGCCGCCTGCACGCTGTCGCTGCTGGCCAACAAGCTGGACAAGAAGACCACCACGACGATGGCGGAAGAACTGGCCCAGCGTCGCCAGCAGGCCGGCGCCGTGCCCGCCGCTGCCTGACCCGCCTCACCACCCCGAAACCACCGCAAGGAACCCGCCATGAGCACCGTCTATTCCGATCTGCCCGTCGTCCAGTACGAAGGCCCCCAGTCCACCAACCCGCTGGCCTACCGCTGGTACGACGCCAAGCGCGTGGTGCTCGGCAAGACCCTGGCCGAGCACCTGCGCCCCGCCGTCTGCTACTGGCACAACTTCTGCTGGAAGGGCGAGGACATCTTCGGCCTGGGCAACACCGTGTTCCAGCGCCCCTGGTTCGCCGAGGCCGATCCGGTCAAGGCTGCCTACCTGAAGCTGGACGCGGCCTTCGATTTCTTCGGCAAGCTGGGCCTGCCGTACTGGTGCTTCCATGACCGCGATGTGGCCCCCGAGGGCGCGACGCTGGCCGAGTCCAACCGCATCCTCGACGGCCTGCTCGAGGCCGCCGCCAAGAAGATGCAGGACGGCAAGGTGCAGCTGCTGTGGGGCACGGCCAATCTGTTCTCGCATGGCCGCTTCATGAGCGGCGCGGCCACCAACCCCGACCCCGAGGTCTATGCCTACGCCGCGGCGCAGGTCAAGCATGTGCTGGAGTGGACGCAGCGCCTGGGCGGCGCCAACTACGTACTGTGGGGCGGCCGCGAGGGCTATGAAACCCTGCTCAACACCGACCTCAAGCGCGAGCTGGCGCAGTACGGGCGCTTCCTGGCCTCGGTGGTCGAGCACAAGCACAAGATCGGCTTCAAGGGCACGATCCTGATCGAGCCCAAGCCGCAGGAGCCCACCAAGCACCAGTACGACTACGACAGCGCCACGGTGTACGGCTTCCTCAAGACCTACGGCCTGGAGAACGAGGTCAAGGTCAACATCGAGGTCAACCACGCCACGCTGGCCGGCCACAGCTTCGAGCACGAGGTGGCCACCGCCTGCGCGCTGGGCATCTTCGGTTCGCTGGACGCCAACCGCGGCGACGAGCAGCTGGGCTGGGACACCGACCAGTTCCCGAACAACCATGTGCAGCTGGTGCCGGCGATGCTCGAGCTGATCCGCGCTGGCGGCTACGGCAACGGCGGCACCAACTTCGACGCCAAGGTGCGCCGCCAGTCCATCGACCCGATCGACCAGCTCGAGGGCCATATCGGCGGCATGGACACCATGGCCCGCGCCTTCCTCAGTGCCGCGGCGCTGTACGAGAGCGGCGATCTGGAGCGCGTGGTGGCCGAGCGTTATGCCGGCTGGCAGGGCCCGCTGGGCAAGGCCATTGAATCGGGCGCCAGCCTCGATGAACTGGCCAAGCTGGTGCATCAGAACGGCGTCTCGCCGGCACCGCGTTCGGGCCGCCAGGAGCGGCTCGAGAACGTCGTCAACCGCTTCGTCTGAAGCCCGCCGCGCCTTGCAGTCCAACGGCCGCGCGCCGTCCACCAAGAAAGAGTCCCGATGTACCTGGGCATTGATCTCGGCACGTCCGAGCTGAAGCTGCTGTTGCTGGATGACCAGCACCGAATTGTCGCCACCACCGGCGTGGGCCTGACCGTGCAGCGCCCGCAGCCCCTGTGGAGCGAGCAGGACCCCGACGACTGGTGGCAGGCGCTCGAGCTGGGCATGCAGAAGCTGCACCGCACGCATGGCGCGGCCATGGCCGGCGTGCGCGGCATCGGCCTGTCGGGCCAGATGCACGGCGCCGTCACGCTGGACATGGCCGACCGCGTGCTGCGCCCGGCCATCCTCTGGAACGACGGCCGCAGCGGCCAGCAGTGCGCCGAGATGATGGCCGCCTGCCCGGAACTGCCGGCCATCACCGGCAACCTGGCGATGCCCGGCTTCACGGCGCCCAAGCTGGCCTGGATGCGCCAGCATGAACCGGCGCTGTTCGAGCAGGTGGCCACCGTGCTGCTGCCCAAGGACTGGCTGCGCCTGAAGCTCAGCGGCGAATACCTCAGCGAGATGAGCGATGCCGCGGGCACGCTGTGGCTGGATGTGGCCCGCCGGCGCTGGTCGACCGAGGCCCTGGCGCTGACCGGCCTGAACGAAGGGCACATGCCGGCCCTGGTGGAGGGCAGCGATGTCAGCGCCGTGCTCAAGCCCGAGCTGGCGCTGCGCTGGGGCCTGCCGGCCGGCATCCCGATCGCCGGTGGCGGCGGCGACAACGCGGCCAGCGCCGTGGGCATGGGCGTGGTCCGGCCCGGTGACGGCTTCCTGTCGCTGGGTACCTCGGGCGTGATTTTCCTGTGCAACCAGGCCTTCAGCCCCAACCCGTCGCGCGCCGTGCACGCGTTCTGCCATGCGCTGCCTGGCACCTGGCACCAGATGAGCGTGATGCTCAGCGCGGCCAGCGCGCTGCGCTGGGTGACGCAGCTGCTGGGCGAGCAGGACGAGGCCACGCTGATCGCCAAGGTGGCCGCGATGGACGAGCGCCAGCGCCAGCAGGCACCCATCTTCCTGCCCTACCTGAGTGGCGAGCGCACGCCGCACAACGATGCCCATGCGCAGGGGGTGTTCTTCGGCCTCACGCATGAGCACGACGCCGCGGCGCTGGGCTATGCCGTGCTGGAAGGCGTGGGCTTCGGCCTGCTGGACGGCTGGCAGGCGCTGCTGGCCGGTGGCGGCGGCGCCCAGCAACTGTGGCTGGTGGGTGGCGGCGCCCGCAGCGAGTGGTGGGCCCAGCTGCTGGCCTCGATGCTCAACGTGCGCCTGGTCAACGGCGTGGGGGCCGAGGCCGGCGGCGCGCTGGGCGCCGCCCGCCTGGCTTGGCTGGCCACCGGCGGCACGGTCGACCAGGTCTGCCGCATGCCCGAGATCGCCCGCGTGGCCGAGCCCGATGCGCGGCTGGCGGCCACGCTGCAGCCGCGCCACGCCCGCTTCAAGCGGCTGTACGACGCGCTGCGCAGCGAGTTCGCCACGCCCCTGCCGGCGGCGCCGGTGTCCGAACCCTCGCCCGACGGCCGCACCGTCCACTGCGCATGAACAGCCTCGAATTCCTGCGTCGCTACACGACGGTCGTCGCCGACACCGGCGACTTCGACCAGCTGGCTCAGTACCAGCCGCGCGACGCGACGACCAATCCGTCGCTGGTGCTGAAGGCCGTACGGCAGCCCCGCTATGCGATGCTGCTGGAACGGGCGGTCGCCGACCACCCCGGCGCCACACCTGCGGTGGTGGCCGAACACCTTCTCGTCGCCTTCGGGCAGGAGATCCTGCGCCATGTGCCGGGCCGCGTGTCCACCGAGATCGACCCGCGTCTGTCCTTCGACACGGCGGCCTCGGTGGCCATGGCCGAGCGCCTGATCGGCCACTACGCCGCGGCCGGCATCGCCCGCGAACGCGTGCTCATCAAGCTAGCGTCTACGTGGGAGGGCATCCAGGCCGCGCGCCAGCTTGAGCGCCAGGGCATCCGCACCAACCTGACGCTGCTGTTCAGCCTGGCGCAGGCCCGGGCCTGTGCCGACGCGGGCGTGACCTTGATCTCGCCCTTCGTGGGCCGCATCTATGACTGGTTCAAGCGCGCCGCCGGCAGCCGGTGGAACGAGGCCGCGATGGCCGGGGCCAACGACCCCGGCGTGCAGTCGGTGCGCGCGATTTACGCACACTACAAGCGCCATGGCATCCGCACCGAGGTGATGGCCGCCAGCTTCCGCAACAGCGGGCAGATCCTGTCCCTGGCCGGCTGCGACCTGATGACGATCAGCCCCGCGCTGCTGGCCGAGCTGGCCCAGTCCACGGCGCCGGTGCAGCAGCAGCTGTTGCCGCCGGCCGGCGCGCCCGAAGCGCCGCCGCCCGCGCTGTCGGAGCCCGAGTTCCAGGCCGCGCTGAACGCCGACGCGATGGCCCGCGAAAAGCTCACCGAAGGCATTGCGCAGTTCGTCGCCGACACCGAGGCGCTTGAACAGTTGATCCGCTCCACACAAGGATAGCCCCCCACCATGGGACACGAACTCACCCTCGCCGCCAACGCGCTGCGCATGCTCGCGGTAGATGCGGTGCAGGCGGCCAACTCCGGCCATCCGGGCATGCCCATGGGCATGGCCGACATCGCCGCCGTGCTGTGGAGCAAGCACCTGCGCCACAACCCGGCCGATCCGCAGTGGCCCAACCGTGACCGCTTCGTGCTGTCGAACGGCCACGGCTCGATGCTGCTGTACGGCCTGCTGCACCTGTCGGGCTATGACCTCGCCATCGACGAGCTCCAGTCCTTCCGCCAGCTGCACAGCAAGACGCCCGGCCACCCGGAAGTCGGCCTGACCCCCGGCGTCGAGACCACCACCGGCCCGCTGGGCCAGGGCCTGGCCAACGCCGTGGGCATGGCCCTGGCCGAGCAGCTGCTGGCCGCCGAGTTCAACACCGCCGAGCACACGCTGGTGAACCACCGCACTTTCGTCTTCGCCGGCGACGGCTGCCTGATGGAGGGCATCTCGCACGAGGCCTGCTCGCTGGCCGGCACCTGGGGCCTGGGCAAGCTGGTGGTGATCTACGACGACAACGGCATCTCGATCGACGGCGACGTGAAGGGCTGGTTCGGCGACGACACGCCGGCCCGCTTCGAGGCCTATGGCTGGCGCGTGCTGCGCGGCGTGGACGGTCATGACCTCGCCGCCATCGATGCCGCGCTGCGCACCGCGACCGAGGATGTCGGCAAGCCCACGCTGATCTGCGCCCGCACGGTGATCGGGCAGGGCTCGCCCAACAAGGCCGGCGGCCACGACGTGCATGGCGCACCGCTGGGCGCCGCCGAGGTGGCCGCTGTGCGGCAGGCGCTGGACTGGCCGCATGCGCCCTTCGTGGTGCCCGACGCGGCCCGCGCGCCGCTGGACGCCCGCGCGCGCGGCGCGCAGGCCCAGCGCGCGTGGGAAGACGCGCTTGTGGCCTGCCGCCTCGCCCAGCCGCATCGCGCGGCCGAGTTCGAGCGCCGTGTACGCGGCGCGCTGCCGGCCGGCTTCGACGAACAGGCCGCCGCGCTGCTGAGCGCCGCGGCCGCCAAGGCCGAGACCGCGGCCTCGCGCAAGTCGTCGCAGAACAGCATCACCGCGCTGGCGCCGCTGCTGCCCGAGCTGCTGGGCGGCTCGGCCGACCTGGCGCCGTCCAACCTCACGCAATGGCCGGGCTGCCGCTCGGTGGCCAAGGCGGCCGAAGGCGGCAACTACCTGCACTATGGCGTGCGCGAGTTCGCGATGGTGGCCATCCAGACCGGCATTGCGCTGCACGGCGGGTACCGCCCCTTCGGCGGCACCTTCCTGATGTTCTCGGAGTACGCGCGCAACGCCATCCGCATGGCGGCGCTGATGCGCACCAACCCGATCTACGTGTTCACCCACGACTCCATCGGGCTGGGCGAGGACGGGCCCACCCACCAGCCGGTGGAGCAGGTAGCCACGCTGCGCCTGGTGCCCAACCTGGACCTGTGGCGACCCGGCGATGCGGTGGAGACCTTGGTGGCCTGGCAGACGGCGGTGCGCCACCGCCACACGCCCACCGCGCTGATCCTGTCGCGCCAGAACCTGCCGCACCAGCCGCGCGATGCCCAGACGCTGGCGGCCATCCCGCGCGGCGGCTATGTGCTGGTGCGCGAGGCCGCGGACCAGGCCTTGCAGCTGGTGCTGATCGCCACCGGCTCCGAGCTGGACCTGGCGGTCAAGGCGCAACAAGTGCTGGCGCAGCAGGGCGTCAATGCACGGGTGGTCTCCATGCCCTCGTGCCACATGTTCGAGCAGCAGGATGCGGCCTGGCGTCAGTCGGTGCTGCCCGCGGGCGTGCCGCGCGTGGCCGTGGAAGCCGGGGTCACCGCGCTGTGGCGCCAGTACGTGGGTCTGGAAGGCGCCGTGGTCGGCATCGACACCTTCGGCGAATCGGCACCCGCCGCCGCGCTGGCCACGCACTTCGGCATCACCGTGCCGGCGGTGGTGGATGCGGCCCTGGCCTGCCTGAAGCACTGACGGGCCGGGTGCGCGCCGAGCGCCGATGGCGGCGCGCGGCGCGCACGGACATCGGCGCCCGCGGCGCGCACGGCCTCGGTGCCCGCGGCGCGCATGGCACGATCGGCGCCTGCGGCGCCGGTGCAGGCTTCAGGGCGCCGTCTTGGCGGCCTTGGCCACTTCAAGCACGGCCCAGAACGCCGGCTTGGGCTGCTGTTGGCGGTCCAGCAGCAGGGGCGCCTCGAAGCGGCGCATCGGCCAGTAGTTCAGCCAGCTCTGGCGGTCATCCACGCCCCAGACCACCACGGCGCTGAGCTTGTCGCGGTGCTTCAGGAAGAGGCGGAACATGTCGGCATAACGCTGGGCCTGCAGGGCCAGCAGGCGCGGCGTGGCGCGCGGCACCTGGTTTTTCGTCAGGTCGGCATTCAGCGCGATGTCCAGCTCGGTGATCTGCTGCGTGACGCCCAGTTCGGCGTAGGCGATCAGCGAGGCCTCGACCTCGCTGAGCCGCGGGTGGGTCACGGTCATGTGGCTCTGATGCCCGATGCCGTCGATCTTGATGCCCCGGCCCTTGAGCTGGCGCACCATCCGCGAGACGGCCTTCACCTTGTCGGCGTTCTGCGTCTCGTAGTCGTTGTAGAAGAGCAGGGCATTCGGGTCTGCGGCTGAGGCGGCTTCGAAGGCGATGTCGATGAACTCCGGGCCGATGATCTCGCGCCACGGGCTCATGCGCATGCCCTCGGCATCGGTCTTCACGTTGGCCTCGCCGAAGCAGAAGGCCTCGTTGACCACGTCCCAGGCGTAGACGCGCCCCTTGAAGTGCGTCACCACGTCGGTGATGTAGCGGCGCATGCGCTCGATCAGCGTGGCACGCGACACCGTCTGGCCGTTCTCCAGGAACATCCACGGCGGTGTCTGCTGGTGCCAGATGAGCGTGTGGCCGCGGACCTTGAGCCCGAGTTCGAGCGCCTTGTTGACCATGGCGTCCGCCACCTCGAAGCTGTACTGGCCCTCGGCACGCGGTGACAGCTCGGAGGGCTTCATCGCGTTCTCGGCCACGATGATCGAGGCGTGGTGCTGCACCAAGGCCGCGTCGCTGCTGGCCATCTGCGCGGGTGTCACGGCCATGCCGAAGGGCAGGCGCGGACCCAGCGCCTGGCCGAGCGAGGGCACGGGCTTGCCCGCAGCGCCAAGCGCCAGGCCAGGCGCCACGGCGGCGCAGGCCATGGCAAGGGTGAGTTGGCGGCGCGTGAATTGCCGGAATGCAGGATCGGTCATGGTGTGTGTGCGATGCAGGATTGGGCGTGTCGTGAAAGCTCGGCGGGCGAGAAGGGGGTGGGCAGTGCGAACCTGGCGCAAGCCATCGACGAACGCGGGCGCTCAGGCGCCCTGCACATTCACCGCCACGGTATAGACCGAGTGGCTCGCTGCCATGAACAGCCGGTTGCGGCGGTCGCCGCCGAAGCACAGGTTGGCGCAGCGCTCGGGCAGGTGGATGTGGCCGAGGGGTCGGCCGTCCAGGTCGAAGCAGCGCACGCCGTCCAGGCCCTCGCTGGCCACGCCCGGGCTGCCGTCGGAGCCCAGGCCGGCCCAGATACGGCCTTGCGCATCCACCGCGATGCCGTCGAAGGCCCCCGGCCCGTCGGCATCGATGTGCAGGCGCTTGTTCGTCAGCGCGCCGCCGGGCCCCACGTCCCACGCCCAGATCTTGCGCGTGGGCCGGGCCCGGCTTTCCACCACGTAGAGCACCTGCTCGTCGGGGCTGAAGGCCAGGCCGTTGGGGCCGGCCAGGTCGGTGATCGGGCAGCTCAGCCGGCCGGTGGCGGCGTCGATGCGGTACACGCCCTGGTGCGGCGCCGGTATGCCCGGCTCGCCCTCCCACCAGCCATGGATGCCGAACTCGGGGTCGGTGAACCACACCGTGCCGTCGCGCTGGCACACGATGTCGTTGGGCGAGTTCAGCCGTGCGCCGCCCGGCGTGCCGTCGATGGTGTCGGCCAGCACGGTGATGCGGCCGTCGTGCTCGGTGCGCGTCACGCGCCGCGTGTGGTGCTCGCAGGCCAGCAGCCGGCCCTGGGCATCACGCGCCAGGCCGTTGGCATGGTTTGATGGCGTTCGGAACGGCGTCACCGCCCCGGTGGCGGCATCCCAGCGCAGGATGCGGTTGTTGGGGATGTCGCTCCACAGCAGGCAGCGGTGGTCGCCAAACCACTGCGGCCCCTCGGCCCAGCGGCAGCCGCTGGCGATCTGCTCGACACCGCTGCTGTAGACGCGCAGCGCCGCGAAGCTGGGGTGCAGGATCTCGATGGCCGGATCGGGGTAGCGCGTGCTGGGCACGAAGGGCAGGGCCGGGCCCTGCTGCAGGCTGATGGCGGGGCTGATGGCGGGGCTGATGGCGGAGCTGTGGGTCATGGCGCTCATTTCATCATCAGGCCCGGCAGCCAGGTCGAGAAGGCCGGCACATAGGTCACCGCCAGCAGGCACAGGCCCAGCGCGCCGTAGAACGGCCAGATCGAGCGCATCACCTGGCCCACCGAGATGCCGCCGATGGCGCAGCCCACGAATTGCACCGTGCCCACCGGTGGCGTGTTCAGGCCCAGCGCGCAGTTGATCAGCATCACGATGCCGAACTGCAGCGGGTCCATGCCGTACTGCTGGGCAATGGGCAGGAAGATCGGCGTGCAGATCAGGATGGTGGGTGCCATGTCCAGAAAGGTGCCCAGCACGAACAGCAGCACGTTGATCAGCAGGAAGATCACCCACGGGTCGCTCGACAGCGACTGCATCAGCGCGCCGGTTTTCTGCGGCACCTCGTACAGCGCCAGAAAGTAGCCGAAGGCCGCCGAGATGCCGATCAGCAGCAGCACCACGCCGGTGGTCTTGCAGGCCTTGGCGCAGGCCTTCAGAAAGTGCGCCCAGCTCAGCGAGCGGTACACGCCCACGGTGACCAGCAGCGCCCAGCCCACGGCCACCGCGGCCGACTCGGTGGCGGTGAACAGGCCGCTCAGGATGCCGCCCAGGATGATGGCCACCACCAGCAGCCCGGGCAGCGAGGCGGCAAAGGCCACCGCCACCGCCGCCCAGCCCGGAAACTCGCCCTGCGTGGCATAGCCGCGCCGGCGCGCCACCCACCAGGCGGCGCCCAGGTTGCACAGCGTGAGCAGCAGCGCCGGCAGCACGCCGGCCAGGATCAGCCCCATCACGCTGACCGAGGCGATGCCTGAGGTGGCCAGCGTGAACAGGATCAGGTTGTGCGAGGTGGGCATCAACGCCCCCACCAGCGCCGCATGGGTGGTGACGTTGACCGCGTAGTCGGCGTCGTAGCCCTGCTTCTTCATCAGCGGGATCATCACGCTGCCCATGGCCGAGACATCGGCCACCGGGCTGCCGACGATGCCGCCGAACAGCGTGCAGCCCAGCACATTGCTCATGCCCAGGCCACCACGCACATGGCCCACCAGGCTGTTGGCCAGGCGCACGATGCGCTCGGCGATGCCGCCATAGAGCATCAGCTCGCCGGCGAACACGAAAAACGGGATGGCCAGAAAGCTGAACACCTGCATGCCGCCCACCATCTTCTGGAAGACGACTGCCATCGGCAGCCCCGCGGCCAGGATGGTGGCCACCGACGACAGGCCGATGGCAAAGGCCACCGGCACGCCCAGCAGCAGCAGGGCTGCGAACGAGACACACAGGACCGTCAGTTCCACGATGGCTCCACCACGCTGCCGCGCAGGTTGGCCAGGATGTGCTCGATGGAGAACAGCACGATCAAGGCGCCGGCGATGATCAGCGGCACATAGTCGATGCCGTCGGGTACCGGCAGCATGGGCTTTTTTTCGCCCCACTTGGCGGCGGCCCAGGTCCAGCCGCCATGGCACATCAGCGCGCCGAACAGGCCCACCAGGGCATGGATCAGCAGCTCGATGCGGCGCTGCCAGGCCTCGGGCAGCAGCGCCACCATCGACTCCAGGCCCACGTGGCCGGCATCGCGCACGCCCACCGCCAGGCCCAGCGCGGTGACGAACAATACGCCCAGCAGGGCCACGGCCTCGGCCCAGGTGGGCGTGTCGTTGAGCACGTAGCGGCCGAACACCTGCCACTGCACGCTCAGCACCACCGCCAGCAGCAGGGCCACCGCCGCCATCAGGCACAGCCGGGACAGCCCGGCGCAGAACTGCGTGTACATCGTGCGCGCCCGTCCGCCGGAGTTACTTGGTGTCCTGCACGGCCTTGACCAGGCGCTTGTGCTCAGGCGTGGTCATGAACTTGTCGTAGACCGGGCCCATCACGGCCTGGAACGAGGCCTTGTCGACATCGACCACCTGGCCGCCCTGGGCCTTGACGGCGGCCAGCGACTTGGCCTCCTGCTCGTCCCACTTCTGGCGCTGGAAGGCCACCGAGGCCTTGGCCGCGGCGCGCACCATGTCCTGCTCGGCCTTGGGCAGCTTGTCCCAGACCAGCTTGCTCATCAGCAGCATCTCGGGCGCCATCGAGTGCTCGGTCTTGGCGTAGAACTTCACCGCCTCCACATGCTTGAAGCCGTCAAAGCTGGGCAGGTTGTTCTCGGCGGCATCGATCAGGCCGGTCTTCAGGCCGGTGTAGACCTCGCCAATGGGCATGGGCGTGGGGTTGGCGCCCATCGCGCCGACCAGGGCCACCCACAGATCGCTTTGCTGCACGCGGATCTTCAGGCCCTTGGCGTCGGCCACGCTCTTGATCGGCTTCTTGGCATAGATGCTGCGCGCGCCCGAGTCGTAGAAGGCCAGGCCGATGAAGCCGGCGCCTTCGCAGCTCTTGAGGATCTCGTCGCCCACCGGGCCGTCGAGCGCATGGCGCATGTGCTCGACCGAGCGAAACAGGAAGGGCATGGTCGGCACCTGGGTCAGCGGGCACACCGCGTTCATCGGGCTGATGTTCACGCGGGTGAGGTCCAGCGCGCCGATCTTGACCTGGTCGATGGTCTCCTTTTCGGTGCCCAGCGCGCCCTTGTTGAAGACCTTGATCTTGTGCTTGCCGCCGCTGGCCTTCTCGAGCAGCGTGCTCATGTGGCGCACGGCGGCCACGGTGGGGTAGTCGTCGGCGTTGTGCACGTCGGCCGCGCGGAACTGGGTGGCCTGGGCGGCGACGCAGGCCACACCCATCGTGAGGGCGGCCACACGGCGCAGCCAGGGTGAAAAAAGGGAGGAGCAGGACATGTGAAACCTTTGAGAAGTGCGCCGCGCGGCTGTCGCCAGGGCGCTGGAGTCAGTGGTGTGTGCAGTGGGTCCGTCGGCGTGGGCCCGCTGCCGCGAATCAGGCCGGTGGGTCGTCATACGGCCCCAGCGCCACGAAGCGCCCGCCTTGATGGGCGACGATTGCTGCCCGGGCATCCAGCCAGGGCGGCTCGGCGGCTTCGATCTGCGCGCGCCAGGGCTCGCTGGAATCCTGCGGCCGGTAGCCGATGTGGGCGGCGTGGCGGTTGTCCCACCAGACCTGGTGGTTGTCGCTCATGCCGAACACGATGCTGTGGCCGGCCACCGGCGTGCGCAGGCTGGCCAGCACCAGGCGCTCAAGATCGTCGATGCTCAGCCAGGTGGCCAGCATGCGGCGGTTCTCGGGCGCCGGCGTCACGCTGCCGATGCGCAGGCACACGGTCTGGATGCCGTAGCGATCCCAGTACAGGCGCGACAGCGTTTCGCCGAAGGCCTTGCTCACGCCATACAGGCCGTCGGGCCGCGGCGGGGCCAGCGCGTCGATGGTCTCGCTCTGGCGATAGAAGCCGGTGACATGGTTGCTGCTGGCGAACACGATGCGCTTCACACCCTGGTGGCGCGCCGCTTCGTACAGGTGGTAGACGCCCACGATGTTGGCATCGAGGATGGGCTGCCAGCGGTCTTCCACCGAGATGCCGCCCAGGTGCACCACGGCGTCCACGCCCTGCAGCAGGGCCTCGACCGCGGCGCGGTCTTCCAGGCGGCAGGGCACCAGTTCCTCGCCCGGCGCGGCCTCGCCCAGCGGGCCGATGTCGGACACGCGCAGCGCGGCGCAGTGCGCACGCAGCCGCGGCCGCAGATGGCGGCCGATGCCACCGGCCGCGCCGGTGAGCAGCAGGCGCTGGAAGCCTTGCACGGCAGGCGTGCGGGGGTCAGCAGAATTCATCGTTTTCTCGGATGGATCGTTCATGCCGTGGGCTGTCGATCCGTTGCACTGCAGTTCAAGGCTCGCGCCGGACCCATGCCGATGCGCCGTCCGAGCCGGGGCCGGGCGCGCCGGCCGGGCGTGGGCCGCGGCCACGGATTTCAAGGCCGGTCGGTGCCGGCCCGTCTGCCGCACGGGTTGACGGCATGGCGCGGTGGGCAGGCGACGACGCCGGGCAGGGCCGCCGCGATCCTGCGCTTTGACCTCTGGAAACGCCCGGCAGCACCCGCTGCCTGGTGCCCCATGCCGGCCATGGCAGGTTCGGACCGGAGACATCATCCCACAAAATGGTTGCGTTATCAACAATGAGTGGAGCGATGCCTGGCCAATGTGGTTCAGGCGCGTTCCAAGGGGCGGATTATCAAGATGATTGCGGCCTGAACATCTAGGCCAAACACCTAGGAATGCCCGGCCGGTGGGGTGGGTGTCGGCGGTTGATCGAAGATCTGGTTCGACGGCGCCTCTGGCAAGAGAGATAGCGTTACCATTGCCGCGCGAAAAGCGGTCGATGCACTAGCCCGGCACGGGCATCGGCGACGGCTTGTGCAGGCGGCGCCCGATGCCGCGTGAACCGAGTGCCGAAAGTGCCGAGAGGGATGCGATGGCAATGTTGTTTCGACTGCTGGCCTGCCTGTTGTTGGCGACGCCGATCGGTGCTGCCGCCCACGACGTGGAGGACGGCTACCAGCTTTGGCTGCGGTATCGCAGCGCCACGCCGCAGCTCGGCGCCCGCATCGCATCGACGGCACGCTGCCTGGTGACGGCGGGCACGCCATCCCTGCAGCTGCAGGCCGCGGTGGCCGAACTCCGGCTGGGCGTGCAGGGCCTGAGCGGGCAGCGCCTGCCCGTGGCGCGTGAACTGTGCGCCGGCGCCCTGGTGCTGGCCACGCCCGAGGCGATGCCGGCGCTCAGGGCGCTGAAGCTGCCGTTGCAGGCGCTGGGCAGCGAGGGCTACCTGCTGCGCAGCCTGCGCTGGCGGGGCAAGGCCGTGACGCTCATCGCTGCCAACACCGACACCGGCCTGCTGTATGGCGGCTTTGCCTGGCTGCGCGCCGCGCAGTCCGGTGCCGACCTGCAGGCGCTGAACCAGCAGTCGGCCCCGCGCGTGGCGCTGCGTGTGTTGAACCATTGGGACAATCTGGATCGCAGCGTCGAGCGTGGCTATGCCGGATCGTCGATCTGGGACTGGTGGGCGCTGCCCGACATGCGCAGCGCCCGCTATGTTGACTACGCACGGGCCAATGCCTCGCTGGGCATCAATGGCACGGTGCTGAACAACGTCAATGCCAAGGCCGAATCGCTCACCGCGCCGTGGCTGGCCAAGGCCGCGGCGCTGGCCGAGGTGTTCCGGCCGTATGGCATTCGCGTTTACCTGTCGGCCCGCTTTTCAGCGCCGATGGAGATCGGCGGCCTGAAGAGCGCTGATCCATTGGACCCGGCCGTTCGGCGCTGGTGGCGCGCCAAGGCCGACGAGATCTACCAGCGCATCCCCGATTTCGGCGGCTTTCTCGTCAAGGCCAACTCCGAAGGGCAGCCCGGCCCGCAGGACTATGGCCGCAGCCATGCCGAGGGCGCGAACATGCTGGCCGAGGCCCTGGCACCGCACGGCGGCCGCGTGATGTGGCGGGCCTTCGTCTATTCGCCCGAGGTCGGTGCCGACCGTGCGCAACAGGCCTACGACGAGTTCAAGCCCCTGGACGGGCGGTTTGCGTCGAATGTCATCGTCCAGGTCAAGAACGGTCCCATCGACTTCCAGCCCCGCGAGCCCTTCCACCCGCTGTTCGGCAGCATGCCCAAGACCGCCATGGCCCTGGAGGTGCAGCTGACCAAGGAGTACCTGGGATTCGCCAGCCACCTGGTCTACCTGGGCCCGCTGTTCGAGGAGGTGCTGAAGGCCGACACGCTGCAGCAGGGCCCGGGCAGCACGGTGGCCCGCGTCATCGCCGGCGGCGGGCCCGCGGCGCTGCCAGGGGCCATGGCCGGGGTGGCCAACATCGGCAGCGACCGCAACTGGACGGGCTCGCATTTCGACCAGGCCAACTGGTATGCCTTCGGCCGGATGGCCTGGGACCCGGACCTGAGCCCGGCGGCCGTGGCCAGGGAGTGGGCCGGCCAGACCTTCGGCTCCGCGCCGGCCGCCCTCGACGAGATCGTGTCGATCATGCTGGCCTCGCGCGAGGCGGCGGTGGACTACATGACACCGCTGGGCCTGCATCACCTGATGGGCACCGGCCATCACTACGGCCCGGCACCCTGGGTCGATGACCTGGAGCGGGCCGACTGGAACCCGACCTACTTCCATCGCGCAAGCCGGCTCGGCATCGGCTTCGACCGCACGCCTGGCGGATCGAATGCCGTGGCCCAGTACGCGCCGCCGCTGGCACGGCAGTTCGCCCAGGTGCGTGACACACCCGAGAACCTGCTGCTGTGGTTCCACCATCTGCCGTGGCAGCACCGCATGGCCTCCGGCCGCAGCCTGTGGCATGAGCTGGTGCTGCGCTACGACCGCGGAGCGGAGAAGGTCACCGAGTTCCGCCGTCGATGGGAGGCCCTGCGCCCCCATGTGGACGCGCAACGGCACGCCGATGTGGCGGCAGCACTGGTGGTGCAGGAGCGCGAGGCGCGCTGGTGGCGCGACGCCTGCGTGGCCTACTTCCAGTCCGTCAATGGCCTGCCCTTGCCGGAAGGCACGCGGCCGCCGGAGCATCCGCTGGCGCACTACAAGGGCTTGCGATTTCCCTTCGCCCCCGGCCACGGTGGTTGACGCCGGCCGGCCACCTGGGCGCCTTGCCCTATGATTGCGGAACCATGAACGCTGCCCCTGGGGCTCGCCGGTGTCACGCCGCCGGAGCTCCGGCGAGGCGTTGCGAAGCGGCCGGTACAGAGGCCAGGGGCCGCATGAATGACTCAAGAACGCGCCGTTCGATGGCGTGAACAGGTGGGGTGAGGATTGAAATCCGATACACGCCTTGGGCGCAGTCCCAAGGTTGCCACGATCGCCGACGTTGCGCGCCACGCGGGCGTGTCGCCGATGACGGTCTCGCGGGTCGTCAACGGCGAGTTGAACGTTCGGCTCGAAACCCGGCAGAAGGTGCAGGCGGCCCTGGCGGCGTTGAACTACGTGCCCAATCAGGCGGCGCGGAATCTCGCCGGTTCGGACCTGATCCGCATCGGCGTCATCTACAACGATCCCAGCGCCAGCTACCTCAACAAGTTCCTGATCGGCCTTCTGAACAAGTCGAGCCTCAGCAATGTGCGCCTGGTGGTGCAGCGCTGCGACGTCAGGGCGCAGGAGGCCACGATGGTGGCCGAGATGCTGCAGAACGGCCTGGACGGCCTGATCCTGCCGCCGCCGTTCTGTGACTCGCAGGCGCTGCTGAAGCTCGTGGCGGAGACCGACACGCCCGCCGTGACGGTCTCGAGCGGGCTGCCGGGTGCGCAGGTCTGTGCCGTGGGCATCGACGACTATCGCGCCGCCTATGTGATGACCCGCCATCTGCTGCAGTTGGGGCATCAGCGGCTGGGCTTCATCGTCGGCGATCCCAAGCAGACCTCGAGCGACCGTCGTCTGGCCGGCTTTCACGCGGCGATGGCGGACGCCGGGCTGGGCGCTTCGAATGAGCTGGTGGCGCAGGGCCTGTTCAGCTACCGCTCCGGGCTGGATGCCGCCGAAGTTCTGCTCTCCGACGAGCAGCGCCCCACGGCAATCTTCGCGAGCAACGACGACATGGCGGCCGCGACAGTGGCCATCGCGCACCGCATGGGCCTGGATGTTCCCAGCGATCTGACCGTGGTCGGCTTCGACGATGCGCCGCTGGCCACCACGATCTGGCCCGAGCTCACCACCGTGCGGCAGCCCATTGCAGAGATGGCCGCTGCCGCCGTGGACCTGGTGGTGCGACAGGTTCGCAGCCGGCGCAACGGTGAATCGATTGCGCCCGAGCAGATGCTGATGGACTTTGAACTGGTGAGGCGGCAGTCGGACGCCGCACCGCGGTTCCGCCCGCCGCTGCGGGTCACTGCATCGCGCCCCAGCGAGGTGTGAGCCAGCCTCGCACGCGCCCGGCCGGCGCCGGGGCGCGACGGCAGTTGTGCGGGCTTGCCATGCATGCAGACGCTGAATGCGCGCAGCTAGCACCTGTGCGGGGTCGGGCTTGGGCCAGGCCGCATCACACCGTAACCTGGACGCGCTGATTGACCGATAGGCATGGCGCCTGCCAGCCTGCTGCGCGGGTGCCGCACGCGCACCCGGCCGCCCAAGCGACACCGCCACCTTCGCCACCTGCAGCAGCCGCTGCGAAGCCTTGCGGCGTCGGGGTAAACCAGGGATCGCAAGCAAAGGTCGCTCGCTATACTGAACTGATTGCGCTACCAACTGATTGATACGCTACCAAACACGATGGTGTGATTGGTGCGGTCGAGCAGCCACGACAAGCCGGGGCGCATGGCAAACAGCAGGCCACCGAGCCGCACGCAGGAGTCGAACATGAATCGTTCTATGGGGGTGCCTCGCAAGTCGATGGGCGCGCGGGAAGTCTTTGCAACAACGTTGCTGAGCAGCCTGATCACGATGGCCTATGCGCAGTCGGCGCCGGCATCGGCGGGCGCCAAGGCCGACGACGCCAAGAGTGCCGGCGTTCAGGAGACTGTCGTCATCAGCGGCATCCGCAGCTCGCTCGCCGCCTCTGCACGCGAGAAGCGCGACAACATCGGCCTGACGGATTCGATCCATGCCGAGGACATGGGCAAGTTCCCGGACAACAACCTGGCCGAGTCGGTCTCGCGCGTGCCCGGGGTGCAGGTCAACCGCGACGTGACCGGCGAGGGCCTCAACATCCAGGTGCGCGGCCTGGGCTCGAACTTCACCCGCATCCTGTTGAACGGTGCGCCGGTGGCGTCGGCGGGCACCAGCTTCGGCAGCGCTTCCAATGCGAACCGCGAGGTCGACCTCGACTTCCTGCCCGGCGACCTGTTCTCCAACATCTCGGTGGCCAAGAGCCCGACCGCCAACCTGCTGGAAGGCGCCATTGCGGGTGTGGTGAACATGCGCACGGCGCGCCCGTTCGACAAGCCGGGTTCGCGCGGCGTGGTCAAGCTGCAACTCGCCAAGAACGACCCGTCGCCCCAGGCCAGCACGCGCGGCACGGCGCTCTACAGCACCACCTTCGACAAGAAGTTCGGTGTGCTGGCCGGCATCTCGTTTGCCGACAACCGCGTGGCCACGCGTGGCTTCGAGGTGGGCTATGTGCAGGACTGGATCACGCCGCGCCTGGCCAATCCGGCGCAATCGGGCAGCGGCACCTCGGGCACCACCGCGGGCGCGTGGAACGTGCCCACCACGGTCTCGTCGGCAGCCGCCGGCACCTACACGGTCGGTGGCCTGACGCGCACGCTGACGGCCGGCCAGGCCGTCAACGCGGCGCTGCTGAGCCAGCTCAACCCCAACGCGACGGTGCAGCAACTGGACAACGGCTATGTGCCCCGCCTGCCGCGCGAGGTGTACTTCGAGGGCCAGCGCAAGCGCCTGAACGCACTGCTGAGCTTCGAGTTCCGGCCGACGTCCGATCTGGACACCTATGTCGACCTGCTCGCGGGCAACAAGACGAACAAGCAGGAGCGCTCCGACTTCAACGTCAGCATCCGCAACTCCGCGGCCATCCCGATGGGGATGACCTACAACAGCGCGGATTGCTCGAGCTACTGCTTCGCGACCGGCGGCACCTTCCTGAACACCGCCGGCTTCCTGGAATGGCGCCGGATGGACGAGAAGACCGACTTCAGCTCGATCACGCCGGGTTTCGAGTGGCGCGTGAACGACAAGTGGACGCTCGACGGTCAGCTGAACGTTGCGCGCAGCACCTTCGAGCGCCTGGCGCCCACGCTGCACATCCCCACCAACAGCGCCAAGCCCTTCACCACCACCATCAGCCACAACGGCGAGTTCCCGGTCTACACGCCGAGCATCGACCCCAATGACCCGGCCAACTTCGGCTGGTATCCCGGCGGCCCGACCGGCATCAACATCTCGATCAACGGTGAAGGCCGGGTCATCAAGACCAGCGGTGCACGCTGGAACCTGGCATGGGGAGACGAGGATCTCACCATCAAGGGCGGCATGGCCTATGACAAGTACGCGCGCAGCATCACCGGCCTGACCGACGACGGCCGCTGGCAGAACATCACCTGCGGCGGCTATCTGAACTTCACGATGGCCTCGCCGAACAGCCTGAACCCCAACACCTGCAACGGCAGCATCACGGCCGCAAATGCGTCTTCCGTGAACGTGAAGTCGCAGTACCCCGGGTTTGGCACCGGTTGGACCACGGGCGCCGCGCCGCTGGCCTACCTGGGCTCGGCCGTTCCCAATGTCAGCAGCTACCTGTCGCCGGGCAAGAGCGGCTTCGTGACGCTGGACTGGGCGCGTTTTGCCGAGGCCACGCACTACTACGACCTGGCCAACAACCTGGTGCAGGCCACCAGCAACGGCTTCAGCGGCGTCTCCGCGCAGCGCTTCGGCGAAGACATCATCGGCACCTATGTGCAGGCGAACGGCCGTACCCGCATCTTCGACCGCCTGCTGCGCTACGACGTGGGCCTGCGCCACACGCATGCCATGCAGACCATCGGCGTGTTCGCGACGGCGCCCGATCCGCGCACGCTGGCGCTGACCGGCGGTGGCACGACATCGGCTTCGCAAGGCGCGCGGTATCCGCTGCTGATTGTCGAGACCTCGCAGCGCACCTCGTACAACAGCACGCTGCCCAGCGCGACGTTGGCCTACAACCTGAGCAACGACATGATCGTGCGCGCGGCCGGCTCCAAGTCGATCACCCGCGCCAACCCCAGCGATCTGCGGCCGCTCACCGTGACGTCCAGTGACGTGGCCTTCCAGACGGCCTCGGCCACCAACCCGGCGCTCAAGCCCTTCTCGTCGAAGAACCTCGACCTGGGCTGGGAGTGGTACACCGACCGCAAGGGCAGCTACCTCGCGGCCGCGTTCTTCGCCAAGAACATCAGCAACTTCCCGAAGACAGTGACGCAGCAGCTGACGCTGACGCAGATCCGTGATCTGTTCGGCCCGACCGCGCTGACCTACTCGGCCGGCAGCGCCGCCGAGGCGGCGGTGACCGCCAGCGGCGGTCCGGACAAGCACCTGATCACGCTGAGCCAGCCGGTCAACACCGATGACGTGATGAAGCTCAAGGGCCTGGAGCTGACCTGGTCGCAGTCGCTGGACCGCTACCTGCCGATGAACGGCTTCGGCTTCATCGCGAACTACACCCGCACGACCCAGGACGCTGGCACCAGCGGCCAGTCGCCCATCGGTGTCTCGCCCTACACGATCAACCTGACCGGCTACTTCGAGAACAGCCGCGGCTCGGTGCGCCTGAGCGGCAGCTACAAGGCCCAGAGCGTTCTCGAGACCATGGCCTCGGATGGCAACGTGGCGGTGCGGCTGAACAAGTACAACCGCGCCTATCTGCAGATGGACCTGTCGACCCGGCTCGAGATCGGTGACTGGGTGGGCTGGAAGCCTGGCGTGTCGGTCAACTTCGACGTGGCCAACCTGACGGCCGCCAAGCAGAAGACCTTCGTGCAGGAAGAGTACGCCACGCGCACCTACTGGGATCCGGGCCGTACCTACCAGCTGTCGGCGCAGATGAAGTTCTGATCCAGCGGCACCCGAGGGTGCCGAGGGGCCGACGCGAGCTGCTGGCTCGCGTCGGCCCTTTTTGCGTTGGCTGGGTGGTTTGCCGGGTGACTTGCCGGGTGACTTGCCGGGCGGTTCGGCGGCGTGACGCAACGGCCGCCGGGCCTGGCCCGCGGGCGCCTGCATGGGCACCGCCGGGCAACAACAGGCCGATCGCGTGCGACCGATTCGCAGGCCGGCGCTCAGCGGCCCGGCAAGGCAGCGATGCCGCGTGACGACGTGGCGACGTGGCGACGTGACGCCAAGACGCCAAGACGTGAGCGGCTAGCCATCCCATCTTGAACGACAGCGATCGTCGCGCCAGTCTCGTGTCCACGACAACTCTGTCATGGACACGATGGAACACTCGACACGCAAGAAGGTGCGCCAGCATCCCCCCGCGCTGAGGCAACAGGTGCTGGCGGAATGCGAGCAGCCCGGCGCATCGGTGGCCAGTGTGGCGCAGTCGCACGGTCTGAACGCGAACATGGTGCATGCCTGGCGCCGGCAGGAACGGGTTGCAGCGGCCGCACAGGACGCGAATGCTGCGACTCCAGCCCCGCAGTTCATCGCGCTGCCGCTGCCGCCGAGCACGGCCGGCGCGCTGCCGGACATCCGCATCGAGCTGCGCCGTGGCGCGACCACCGTGAGCATCATCTGGCCCGGCCAGGCCGCCAGCGAGTGCGGGGCTTGGCTGCGGGAGTGGCTGCGTTGATCCGTATCGACACGCTGTGGTTGTGCACCCAGCCGCAGGACATGCGTGCCGGTGCCGACCGGCTGCTGACAGTGGTGGTCAACACGCTGGGCGAGGCGCGCGCGCACCACGGCTACCTCTTCGCCAATGCGCGCGCAAGCCGGCTCAAGCTGCTCGTGCACGACGGCTTCGGCGTGTGGTGCGCCACGCGCCGGCTGCATGCTGGCCGCTTCGTCAGGCACACGGCCGAGGCGGGCTCGGCAGCTTGCGCGTTGCAGCTCAGCACGCAGCAGTTCGAGGCGCTGACGCTGGGCCTGCCCTGGCAGCGCCTGGGCGAACTGGCCACCATCCGCCGCTGCTGATCGAGCAATACGACGGCCGGGGGCCGTTGACAGCACAAGTGCCAATGGTGCCGTGGCGGCAGGCGCGGCACCATGCTGCGCATGCCGGGTGAATCTGCCGACGCCATCGATGTGACGAGCCTGCCGGCCGAGGTGGCCGCACTGATTGAGCGATTGAAGCAGCAGGCCCAGGCCGATGCGCATGAGCTGGCCCGGCGCGAGCGCGAGATTGCGCTGGCCCGAGTCAAGATCGACAAGCTCAACTTCGAGCTCGCGCGGCTCAAGCGCTGGAAGTTCGACGCCAAGACCGAGTCGATGACGGCCGCACAGCGGCTGCTGTTCGCTGAAGTCATGGCCGAGGACGAGGCCAGCCTGAGGGCGAAGCTGGCCGAGTTGCAGCGCGGCTTGCCCGAGACACCCAAGGCCCCGAAGGCGCCACCCGCAAGCCCCGTCGCCGGGCACTGCCCGAGCACCTGGAGCGCGTCGAGCACCGCCACGAGCCCGAGGACACCACCTGCCCAAACACCGACTGCGGCCGGCCGATGCAGCGCATCGGCGAGGACGTCAGCGAGAAGCTGGACATCATCCCGGCGAAGTTCTTCGTGCACCGGCACATCTACGGCAAGTGGGCCTGCAAGTGCTGCCAGCAACTGCACCAGGAGCCGGCCGAGCCGGACGTGGTCGACGGTGGCATCCCGGCTGCGGGCTTGGTGGCGCACACGCTGATCAGCCGCTTCGTCGACCACCTGCCGTACTACCGGCAGGCGCCGATCAACGCACGTTCGGGCGTGCACACGCCGCGCTCGACGCTGGCATCCTGGGGCGGCGCCGGTGGCGTATCGCTGGAGCCGCTGTTCGAGTTGCAGCGGCGCTTCATCCTCAGCTGCACGGTGCTGCACGCCGACGAGACGCCGCTGCCGCTGCTGGACCCGGGCGCAGGCAAGACGAAGAAGGTCTACGTCTGGGCCTGGGCGCGCAGCCACCACGATCCGCACCCGGGCGTGATCTACGAGTTCTGCCTGGGACGCGGGGCGCAATACCCGGTGGCCTTCCTGGGCGGCAAGGGGCCGCCATCGCCTGAGCCAGTGTGGAACGGCACCCTGATCACCGATCAGTACGCCGGCTACAACGGCGTACTCGATGCCAAGGTCTACCCGCAGCGCAAGGCAGCGGCCTGCGCCGCGCATGCCCGGCGCCGCTTCGAGGAACTCAGCCGCGGCGGCCACAGTGCCAGCGTGGTGGCCACCGAGGCGATGCTGCGCTGGAGCCGAATCTACCGGGCCGAGGCCGCCTTCGCCGAGATGGGCTGCGAGGAGCGTCGGCACGCACGTCAGGGCTTCAGCCGGCCGCTGTGGGAGGAGTTCGAGGTGTGGCTGAAGCTGCAGCGCACGCAGGTGCCGGACGGCACCAAGATCGCCGAGGCCATCGACTACAGCCTGAACGCCTGGAAGGCGCTCACGCTGCACCTGGACGACGGGGCGGTGGCCATCGACAACAACCTCATCGAGCGGCAGATCAAGCCGTGGAAGCTGGGCGCCAAGAACTGGCTGTTCGCCGGCAGCGCGCTGGCCGGGCAGCGCGCGGCGGTGGTGATGAGCCTGGTTCAGTCGGCCAAGCTCAATGGCCTGGATCCGTGGGCCTACCTGCGCGACGTGCTGGCGCGCATCCACCTGCACCCCAGCCACCGGCTGGACGAACTGCTGCCGCATCGCTGGCGGCCGGCCTGACTGAAGTTGAAGTTGATGGGACGGCTCGCGCAGTGGGTGGTGATCGAGGCCGACGTCGCCGTGCGCCGCATGAGCCACGACCAGAAGGTGCGCCTGGCCGACGAGATCTACGCCCAGCAGCCCAACATGCTCGCCTCGATCCTGGCGCTGCCGGGCATGGGGGCGGACATGTCGCAGCTGGAGGTGGCGCTGCACGTCCTGTTGGTCACCTTCCAGGCGATGAAGCTCAGCGGGCACCAGTGGCCGCTGATCACCGAGGACATCCAGGACGGCTGCCTGCAGCGCCTGACGGCCCGTGCGCGCTTCAACGAAGGCTTGCCGCAGGAACTGGCGACCAAGGTCGTCGAACAGTTCCACACTGAACATGCCGAGCGCTACCTGCTGGCCTTCGTATACGGCTGGCTCGACGAACACGACCTGATGGGCGTTCGCACCGAGGCGGAGAAGTACCTCATGCTGGGCGCGCTCAACCTGGTGGAGTGTGTTGCCTTCGTCGGGGCGGTCAAGCCCAGGCCATAGCAACGGGGCCAGTCCACTCGTCAAGATGGGACGGCCAGACGCTCACGCCAAGACGCCAAGACGCAGAGATGCAGAGATGCAGAGATGCGGGGACGCGGGGACGCGGGCACGCCGGGACGCCGGGACGTTCAAGTCGTTGGGGGGAGCTTGCAGGAGCGGCACCGGGCGGAGCCGCGGCGTGGGCGACAGGCCGGTGGCCCGAGGGGGACCGAAGGAAGGCCCGAAGGATAGGGCGAGGGGGGCGATGGGCGGTGACCGGAGGGGTGGTCACCCGGCGCCTGCTGGCGCGGCATCGGTGGGCCGGCGCGCCACGCCCAGGGTGGCGGCGCGCCCGGCGCGCGGTGTCGACGAGACCGGGGCGGTCTCGGGGTCAGTCACCGCGGGGGGGTGACTGACGGGCCGCTACAGCGCAGCGGCCTATGCGGCCCGTGCGCCTTGGCGGCGGGTGAAGGCCAGGCCGGCCAAGGCCATCCCCAGCAGGGCCAGCGAGCCAGGCTCGGGCACCGGTGACGGCCCCTGCAGCGTGAAGGCGCGTTCGCGGCCATTGCCGAACCAGTCGTCCAGCGAGCCGTAGTAGAACGACTCGACGCCATTGCCGGATGCCGCACCCGACCAGCCGACCCCGCTGCTGCCCAGCTGAAGGCCAAAGAAGTACTCGGTGCCGACCTGCGCCAGGAAGTCGGCATCGAAGGCGAACACCAGCTTCTGCACGTTGTCGCGCCGCCCCTGGGCCAGCACACTCGTGTCGATCTGCTGCAGCAGGGTGCCCGCGCCCGTCTGCAGGATGGCGCCAGGCTGGGCGCCGCCGTTGATCGACTCGAAGATGAAGTAGTTCAGCGTGCCGTCCCAGGCAAAGCCGCCCCCCTGCGACTCCAGCCACACGGTGGCACCGACGATCGGGGTGGTGGTGGCCACCGAGAAGTTGTCGGCTTGTACCCAGTCGGCGGCGTCATTGGCGAAGCCGCCTACCACCGTGACCTGGTTGTCGAACACCACGGATGCCTGGGTCAGGCCTGCGCAAAGCGCCAGGGCCGCCGCGGCGATGACTGACTTGATCGTCATGCTCTCAATTCACTTTCTCTGTGTTCATGGCGGAAGCGGCACAGCGCCGCCGGCTGCGCGGGCTCACTGGCTCACGAAGGTGTTCACGCTGCCCGGATCGATGTAGGCCGTGGCCTGGCCATCGACCACGGCATAGGTGCCGGCAGCCTCGTTCGAGTAGCTGGCCGAGGTGCGGGTCTTGGAAAAGCTCGTGACCGTGCCGCCCAGCAGGTTCAGCACGATGCGCCGCTGCGAGGTGCCGGTGTTGGTGGCCACGACCACCAGCTTGCCGGCCGAGTTGCGATAGGCGGTGACGAACACGTCCGTGTGCGGGTTCTCGGTGGCCGCGATGCGCACATAGCCGGGCCGGATGTAGCGCGCGTACTGCGCCATGATCGAGCCGCGCTTGCTGATGCGGCCATCGTCGGTGATCAGGCCGTAGGAGCGGCGGATGTACCACCAGACATAGGCGTTGTAGTTGGCCACCATGGCGCGGTGCAACTCCCGCGCGACAGGCATGGCCGAGGTCCAGTTGTTCGCATCGACGTTGTCGGTGAAGTGCTCGGTCATCCACACTTCCTTGCGCTTGGCACGGGCCAGCGGATAGTCGCTGGGCGTCGGGCCGTACAGGTGGCCGCCGACGATGTCTAGGTGCTGCACCGCGACGCTGTCGTTGAGGATGGGGTCCGACAGGGACTTCTTGAAGTTGAACGACTCCGGCGCAATGACCTTCAGGCTGCCGAACTTCGAGCCATGCGCCTGCAGAAAGCTCACCAGCTGCGCAGCTGTCCAGTTGCAGCTCTCGTAGGTGGGCGTGTAGTCGGGCTCGTTGGCCAACGAGATGGCGTGCAACGCCGCATTGCCCGAACTCATGTAGTTGGCAAAGCTCAGCAGGTGATCGGCGTACTTGCCATAGTTCTCGGGCAGCAGCGTGCCACCGTTGTTCAGGCTGTTGTTGGACTTCCAGGCGGCCGGCGGGCTCCAGGGCGTGGCGAACAACGTCACGCCCTTGGCCTTGGCGCGCTGGGCCGTGGGCAACTGCGTGGCCCATTTCGCACTGTTCGAGTCGATGCGCATGCGCATGATCGACAGGCCGACCTGGCCGGATTCGGTGCCGAAGGCGGTGTCGACCTCGGCCGGGGTCAGGTCATTGATCCAGCCCGCGCCGTTGTGGCCGCCAAAGCCGCGGATCAGCTGATGCACCGTGCCGGGATCGATGTTGATCGTCTGCGCCGAACTTTGGGCCGTGGCGCCCAGCAGGCCCAGGCCGGTGAACAGGGCGCACAGGGCGCTGAGGGTTCTTCTTCGGGTCATCTCACGCTTCTCCTTGGTGATTGCCGAAACGCCGGCAGGTTTTTTGTGTCCGGGCCGGCGCGCCGCCGTGCATCGACGCGGCGGCCGGCCCTAGCCGCGGCAAATGGTCGGCATACCAAAAGTGGTAGCGCAACCATTTCAGTGTATCGCCGTGTTACACGCGCAGTTTGGTGGTTAACCCTGGGGATCCCCTTCTTGGGGGCCTTGCGGCATGCAGGGGATGGACGCGGCGCAGCCGCGTGGCCGGCATGCGCCGCCGCCACATGGCCGCCGCCATCTGGCCGCTGCATGGCAGACGGGGCGCCGGGCGCTTGCCCGGCGCCCCGTCGCGTCGGCGTCCGGCGCATGGGCCGGCTCGTGGGGAGAGCGGGCCGCGGCTGGCCCGTGAACGTGCCTGGTCAGCGCCCGATGGCGCTGCGCACGGCCGGCATCACCTCGCGCGCCAGCAAGGTCATGGTCTCGAACTCGCGTGCGCGGTTTGCGCCCGAGCCGTCCATCATGGCCATCAGCAGGCCGCCGAAGGGCCCGGTGCGCTCGCGGAAGGCCAGCAGCTTCTCGGTCACGGTCTTGGGCGAGCCGTAGATGACCATGCTGTCGATCAGTTGCTCGACGGTGACCTTGTCATCAGGCTGCTTGGGATCGGCCTTCATCACCGCGGTGTAGTTCACCGCCAGCAGCACCTTCCACAGGTACTCGAAGTAGTAGTAGTTGCTGCCCGTGGGGTCCATCACGCGGTCGCGTGCCTCGGAGTCACTGCGGGCCAGCACGATGTTGCGCGCCACGCGCCAGTTGTCGCCGTTGGGCGTGCGGCCTGCCACCTCGCAGCCTTCCTTGTACTTCTTCCAGTGGCTGGCGATGATGTACTCGGGACAGAAGTTGGCGCTCATCGGGCCCCAGCCGCGGATGCCTGCGGTCTTGCAGCTGTCCGAGAACGGCGACATCGCCGTCATCATCACCGGCGGATGCGGCTGCTGCAGCGGCTTGGGGATGTAGCCCACGCCGAGCTCGGGCATCACCGTGTCCGCCAGTTTGATCTTCCAGTGCTTGCCATCGATGCGGTAGGGCGGATCCTGGCGCCACAGGCGCAGGATGGTGTCGATGGACTCCATCATGCGTTCGGTGCGGTAGGTGTTGTCCAGCACGTCGAACAGCTCCATGTCGCTGGCCAGGCCGCCCGGGCCGATGCCCAGCATCAGCCGTCCGCGGCTCATGTGGTCGAACTGCGCCACCTCCGAGGCCACCACGGCCGGGTGGTGGTTGGGCAGCGCGATCACGCCGGTGCCGAAGCGCACATGCTTCGTGCGGTTGATCAGCGAGGCCATGAACATCAGCGGCGAGGCGATCGGCTCGGTGGTGCACGACATGTGCTCACCGATCCACACCTCGTCGAAACCCACCTCGTCCGCGTGGATCACCTTGGCCGCGTCCTCCTCATAGCTCTCGGCCATCGGGCGGGTGGGCGGGTGCAGCGGCATGCCGAACAGACCTAGTTTCATCGCGAGTCTCCTTCTGGGGTGGAATACGCCGTGCGGCGTGGACGGGAAAGTGGTGCCGGCGCGTTGGCTGTGCGGGCGCGCTGGCGCGGTTCGGCGGGCCGGCTCAGGCGGTGGCCGTGAGCGCCGCGCGCTCGCCGGCCAGCCACACCAGCGGCGACATGGCGCCGGCCGTGGCGTCGGGGCAATGCACGCTGAGCACACGGCCGATGAACAGCGTGTGCGTGCCGTAGTCGGTGGCCAGGTCGACGGCGCATTCGATCGCGGCCGGCGCCTGCGGCAGCCAGGGCAGCCGGTCGGCGGCAAGGGACCAGGCGTCGGCCCAGTCATCGGAGCGGAAGCGCTCCACGCGCAGGCTGGTCTGCGAGAACGGGGCCAGCAAATGGTGCTGGTGGCCGGCCAGCAGGTTGACGCAGAAGCGGCCGCTGGCCGACAGCGCCGGATGCAGGCCCGCGCCGCGGTTGACGGCCACCAGCATGGACGGCGGCTCCATCGACACCGGAATCACCGACGAGGCCACCATGCCGTGCGGATGGCCCTCGCCGTCGCGCGTGGTGACGATCATCACCGAGGCCGCCAGGCGGCGCATGGCCTCGCGGAAGGCGCCAATCGCCGGCTCGGCCCAGGCCGTCGGGCTTGCTGGGGATTGCATCTGCGGTCTCCTCCTTGTTCACCGGACATCGGACATCCGGTGCGATGCCAGGAGCCACTGCGAAGGACGTGCCAGCCCTTGAGCCGAGTCAAATCAAGCACTTGCACGGCACGCATGTGTCGCAGGCGGCCGTGCTGCGACAGTGGGGTGTCGCAGCACGCCGGATGCGACAGTCATCACGCCCGCACAGCGCGGCACGCACGGCTCTGCACGAGCGGGTTCCCCCTCTGTGTGCCGCTCGGCCTTGCCGGTAGATTGCGCCCGCAACCCGCAGGAGAAGGACACCGATGAACGCCCACGCCCACCACGTGATGGCCGCATTGGACGGGCGCCGGCCCCATCTGGCCACCGATGTCGACGAGGTGCTGCGCGCGTCGTGGGTCCGCAGCGTGACCCAGCATGGACTGGAGCCCGACCGCATCGTCGAGCCCGACGTGCTCACGCGGTCAGAGTTGCTTGAGCGGCGCGCGCCCATCGAGGAGCTGAGCGCATTGTCCAGCCCGGAGATGGACCGCCTGTACCAGCGGCTGTCCGACCATGCCGAGGTGGTGATGCTGACCGACGCCCATGGTGTGGTGGTGCACTTCCGCAGCGCCGCCACCGTGGTGGACCGCTGCAGCAACCTGCGCGTGCTGCCGGGCTCGATCTGGACCGAGGAGCGCCAGGGCACCACCGGCGTCGGCCTGTGCCTGCGCGAGCAGCGGCCCCTGTCGGTGGTGATGGGCGAGCACTTCGCCACCAAGCTCACGCCACTGAGCTGCACCGTGGCCCCGATCTTCGGCGCCGAGGGGCGCCTGGCCGGCGTGCTCAACGTGACCTCGATGCACAGCACCAACCATGCGCTGCAGGCCGTGCTGCGTGAGCTGGTGGCCAGTTCGGCCCGCCGCATCGAGAACCTCTACTTCGACCGTCGCCACGCCAGGGGCCGCATCCTGCGCCTGTCGCGCCACGACGACTTCTGCGATGGCGCGGCCGAGGCGCGTCTGGCGCTGGACGATGGCGGCCGCATCATCGATGCCACGCCGCTGGCTGAACAATTCTTTGCCGGCGCCGCGGCCGCCCAGGGCGACGCGCCGCTCATCGGCCGCAAGCTCAGCACCGTGGCCGGTGTGCCCAGCGTGGACCGCCTGCTGGATGCGCGTTCACCCGCCATCGAGCTGGCGCAGGGCCGCGTGCATGTGCGGGTGGCCGATCCGCCGCGCCGGACCACGCCCACGCTGGCGCGTGGCCCGGTCGAGCTGGCGCGCGTGGTGCGCGGCCGCGCCGATCCGCGCGAGGCGGCCCTACGGCACCAGCCCACGCTCGACGAGATCGTCGGCAGCGATCCGGTCATGGTGGCCCAGCTGGGCAAGGCCCAGCGCCTGCATGCGCGTGGCCTGCCGCTGCTGCTGCAGGGAGAGAGCGGCAGCGGCAAGACCCAGCTGGCGCGGGCCCTGCATGCCGCGGGGCCACATCGTGCCGGCGCCTTCGTGTCCATCAACTGCGCGGCCATCCCGGCCGACCTGATCGAGAGCGAGCTGTTCGGGCACCGCGGCGGCGCGTTCACCGGCGCGTCCAAGCAAGGCTCGCCGGGACGCCTGCTGGCGGCCCATGGCGGCACACTGTTCCTCGACGAGATCGGCGACATGCCCTTTGCGCTGCAGGCGCGCCTGCTGCAGGTGCTGTCTGAAGGCGAGTTCGTGCCGGTGGGCGCGTCCGAGCCGGTGCATGTGCGCTTCGCGCTTGTGTCCGCCAGTCTGCGCGACCTGCAGCAGCTGGTGCGCGAGGGCCGCTTCCGCGAAGACCTGTACTACCGCCTGAGCGGCGCCACGCTGGTGCTGCCCGCGCTGCGCCAGCGCAGTGACCGTCGCGTGCTGGTGGAGCAGGCCTTCGAGCGCGCCGCTGCCGAGGCGCATCTGGGCGCACTGGCGCTCACCGACGCGGCGCTGCGTGCGCTGGTGCAGCACCCCTGGCCGGGCAATCTGCGCGAGCTGGCGCATGTGGCGCGCTTCGCGGTGGCCATCAGCGATTCACCGGTGATCGGCCTGGAGGCCCTGCCACCGCCGCTGTGTGCCGCGGACCGGCCGCCGCGCGCGGCCGCTGGGGCCGAAGCACAGGCCGCGCGCGTGCCGGCCGATGCCGACGCCGTGCGAGACGCCCTTCAACGCAGCGGCTGGAACGTGTCGACTGCCGCCGTGCTGCTGGGCATCTCACGCGCCACGCTGCACCGCCGGCTGGTGCAGTTCGGCATCGCGCGTCCGCGCAATGGCGCCGACGGCGACACGCCCCGCAAGCCCTCCTGAGTCGGGCGCAACCAGCGCCTGGCGCGCTGTCGCATCGCGCGCTGCCGTGCGACAGCTGGTGTCGCAGGGCATTGCGCTGCGACACGGCATCGCGCGCAAGTCCTTGAATGACCGGCCGGCCATCGCCGGGCATGAAGATCGCAGTGACCTGGGTCAACCGTGCATCCGCACACCTTCCACACGACCCAGGAGACAGAACAGATGGCATTCGATCGGATCGAGGACGCGCTGCAGGCCTTTGCGCGCGGCGAGATGATGGTGGTGGTCGACAACGAGGACCGCGAGAACGAGGGTGATCTGATCCTGGCGGCCGAGTACGCCACACCCGAGGCCGTGGCCTTCATGGTGCGCCACACCAGCGGCATGCTGTGCGTGGGCCTGCCCGGTGATCGGCTGGACCGGCTGGAGCTGCCGCTGATGGTGGAGCGCAACACCGAGTCGCTGCACACCGCCTACACGGTGACGGTGGACTTCCGCCACGGCACCAGCACCGGCATCTCGGCCGCCGACCGCGCCGCCACCATCCGCGCCCTGGTCGATCCCCAGGTGGTGGCGCAGGACTTCAATCGCCCGGGCCATGTCTTTCCGCTGCGCGCGGTGCCCGGCGGCGTGCTGCACCGGCCCGGCCACACCGAGGCCGCGGTGGATCTGGCCAGCCTGGCCGGCCTGCGCCGCGGCGGCGTGCTGGCCGAGATCGTCAACGAGGACGGCAGCATGGCGCGCCGGCCCGAGCTGGAGGTGTTTGCCCGCGAGCACGGGCTGCGAATGATCTCCATCCACGACCTCATCGCCTACCGGCGACGGCAGGTGGGCGTGCAGCGCGCCTCGGAGGCGCGGCTGCCCACGCGCCACGGCGTGTTCACGGCCTGCGTCTACCGCGAGCCGGGCAGTGTGCACGAGCACCTGGCCATGGTGATGGGCCAGGTCGACGGGGCCGACGACGTGCTGGTGCGCGTGCACTCCGAATGCCTCACCGGCGACACCTTCGGCTCGCTGCGCTGTGACTGCCGGCAGCAACTGGAGGCCTCGCTGGCCGCGGTCGGCCGTGCCGGGCGGGGCGTGGTGCTGTACCTGCGCGGCCACGAGGGCCGCGGCATCGGCCTGACGCACAAGCTGCGCGCCTATGCGCTGCAGGACAGCGGGCTGGACACCGTGGATGCCAACCTGGAACTGGGGCTGCAGGTGGATGCGCGTGACTACACGGTGGGCGCCAAGATCCTGCAGGATCTTGGCATCACCAGCATGCGCCTGATGACCAACAACCCGGCCAAGTACCAGGGCATCGCCGACTTCGGCCTGCACATTGCTGAGCGCCTGTCACTGCAGACGCCGCCCACCGACGAGAACCGCGCCTACCTGATGACCAAGCAGCGCCGACTGGGGCATGTGCTGGGCGTGGCCTGCGACGACCCGGCCACCTGACCCACCGGGCTCAGACCGGGTACTGCTGCACCGCGGGTTCCAGCGTGATCCACTTCAGCTCGGTGAACTCGTCGATCACCGCGCGGCCGTCGAAGCGGCCATAGCCGCTGTTCTTCATGCCGCCATAGGGCGCCTGGGCCTCGTTCTGCACGGTGGCACCGTTCACATGCACCGACCCGCAGTCGATCTGCAGCGCCACCTGCAGGGCGCGCGTCACGTCACGGCCGAACACGCCCGACGACAGGCCGTACTCGGTGTCGTTGGCCACGCGCACGGCCTCGTCGGCGCCCTTCACGCGCACAACGGTGGTGATCGGGCCGAAGGTCTCCTCGTCGTAGATCTTCATGCCCGGCTTGACATGGTCGACGATGGTGGCCGGCATTACCGCACCATCGGCGCGGCCGCCGGTGGCCAGCGTGGCGCCCTTGGCCAGCGCGTCGTCGATCAGCGCGTTCAGGCGCGGGCCCGATTCCCTGGCCACCATCGGGCCGATGACGCAGGCGGCGTTTTTCATCGGATCACCGGCCGGCAGCTCGGCGGCTTTGGCGGCGAACTTGGCCACGAACTCGTCGGCGATGGCCTCGTCCACCACGATGCGCTCGGTGGACATGCAGATCTGGCCCTGGTACAGGAAGGAGCCGAACACCGCGGCTTTCACCGCCTCGTCGACGTTGGCGTCGTCCAGCACCACCAGCGGCGACTTGCCGCCCAGCTCCAGCAGGCAGCGCTTGAGGTGCGTGGCCGCCTTCTGGGCAATGATGCGGCCCACGCGCGTGGAGCCGGTGAAGTTGATGCGGCGTACGGCCTTGTGGGCGATCAGCGCATCCACCACCTCGGGCGCGTCCTGCGGCGCGTTGATGATCATGTTCAGCACGCCGGCCGGCAGGCCGGCCTCCACCAGGGCCTCCGCCACCAGCGCATGGGTGCGCGGGCTGGCTTCCGACGCGCGGAAGACCACCGTGTTGCCGCAGACGATCGGGTAGGCGATGGCGCGCGCGGCCAGCACCACCGGGCCGTTCCAGGGCACGATGCTGAGGATCACGCCCACCGGCTGGCGCACGGTCATCGAGATCGCGCCGGGCTTGTCGGTGGGAATGGTCTCGCCCTGGATCTGCGTGGCCAGCGAGGCGGCCTCGCGGAACACGTTGGCGGCCAGGTAGACGTTGAAGCCGGCCCACAGGCCCGACGCGCCCACCTCGGCGCCCATGGCCTCGATGAAGGCCGGCGTGCGCGCCTCCAGCGCATCGGCAGCCTTGAGCAGGATGCGGCGGCGCTCGGACGGCGGCGAGTGGCGCCAGGCGGCAAAGGCCTTGGCAGCCGACTCGACGGCGGCCACGGCGTCATCCACGCCGCCGGCGGCCGCGCGGGTGACGACCTCGTTGCTCACCGGATGGCGGCGCTCGAAGACGGTGCCGGCCTTGGCCGGACGGCTCTCGTTGTCGATCAACAGTTGGGCTTCCATGATGCAGGTTCCTTGGGTGGGATGAGGGGGCGCAGCGAGCGGGCGGCTCAGCTGCGCTGGGTGAGGATCTCGGCCATGCGCTCGCCGATGAGCACGCAGCTGGCCATGGTGGCGACGGAGGCGATGCGCGGCATGATCGAGCTGTCGGCGATGCGCAGGTTCTTCACGCCGTTGACGCGCAGCTGGGCATCGACCACGGCCTGGTTGTCCTTGCCCATGCGGCAGGTTCCGGCCTGGTGGAAGTAGGTGGTGGCGCCGTCGCGCACGAAGTTCTCCATCTCCTGCCCGCTGAGCTTCTTGCCCGGCGCCACCTCGCGCTGGACAAAGGCGCTCATCGCCGGCGAGTTGCCGATCTCGCGCGCCAGCTCGATGCCGTAGGCCAGCGCCTTCACGTCGTCGGGGTGGCTGAGGAAGCGGGCGTCGACGATCGGCCGGTCGGCCGGGTTGGCCGACTTCAGGCGCACCTCGCCGCGGCTCTTGGGCGCCACCAGGCCGGCGCACAGCGCCCAGCTGGTGTTGGGCGGCGAGAAGCGCTTGCCGACCACGTCACTGGCATAGGGCAGCTCGATCTGCACCAGGTTCACGTCGGGCGAGGCCAGGCCGGCCTGGCTCTTGACGAAGCCAGCCGCGTTGGCGGCGCTGTTGCGGTGCGGGATGTGCTCCTTGGGTTCAAAGATGCAGCCGCCATGCAGCAGGTGGTCCTGGAAGTTCTGGCCCACCTCGGGCGCGTGCACGCGGGTCTGGATGCCGTGGCGCTTGAGCTGGGCCTCGTCACCGATGCCGCTGAGCATCAGCAGCTTGGGGGTGTTGATGCCGCCCGAGCAGACGATGACCTCGCTGCGCGCCTCGATGCGCCGCGGCCCGGTGCTGCCGCCCAGTTCCACGCCGGTGGCGCGGGTGCCCGCGAAGCTCAGGCGGTCGACATGGGTGTTGACCAGCAGCGTCACGTTCTTGCGCGACAGCACCGGGTACAGGTAGGCGCGGGCCATGCTCTGGCGCCGGCCGTCGCGGATGATCTGGTTCATCAGCGCAAAGCCGGCACTGGCCTCCTCGCGGGCGCCGTTCTGGTCGTCGAGCACCGGCAGGTTCAGGCTGCGGCAGGCGGCCAGCATGGCCGGCGCCAGCGGGTGCGGGTTGGCAGCGGGCTGGCACCACACCGGGCCGCCCTGACCGCGGTAGCGCGCATCCGGCTTGCCCTGCCAGTTCTCCACACGGCGGTAGATCGACAGGCCGTGCTCATAGCCCCAGGCCTTGTCGCCGCTCTCGGCGGCCCAGTGCTCCAGATCGGCCTTGAACGGGCGCGCCCAGATCGTGGCGTTGATGCTGCTGCCGCCGCCCACCACGCGGCCCATGTGCTCGGGGATGGCGCGGCCGTTGGTGCCGGCCGAGGGGATGGCCACGTCCTTCCAGTCGCGCTCGCTGCCCAGGTTGGTGAACCACACGCCCGGGTCCATCACCGAAGGCGCCGTGTCCCAGTCACCGGCTTCCAGCACCAGGATGCTGGCATCGGGCTTGGCGGCGGCCAGGCGGCCCACCAGGGCCGAGCCGGCGCTGCCGGTGCCCACGACGATGTAGTCGTAAGCGGGCTGCAGCGCCTTGGCGCGCTCGGCCTGGTTGGCGCGGATGGCGTCCAGCTCATCGGCCAGCACCTGCAGGCTGGGGCCGGCCAGGCCGGCGGCCGTGGCGGCGCGCAGGAAGCCGCGGCGGTTGATGCGCCCGGCAATCAGGGCCTGCTCCAGGCTGTCCAGCCAGGTCGGGTCGGGTGTCAATCCAACATCGTTCTTGCTCATGCGTGTCTCCAACGTTCGGTGCGATCGGCGGGTCGCGGGCCAGCGGGCTGCCCTGCGACGCGGGACCGAACGGTAGAGGGCATGACCCGTCGACACGAACCTCGGGTTAACGCGGGGTCGGGCGTGTTCTGTTTGGGAACACGCTGACGCGCCTTCAGGCCGCGGGCGATCCGTCGCGGCCCCTGGCACCGCGCAGGCGCCGGTAGATGAGGCCCCGCGAGACACCAAGCCGCGCCGCCGCCTCCGACACATTGCCACCGCAGGCCTGCAGCGTCTGCTGGATCAGGTGCAGATCGGATTCACGCAGCCGCTGGGGAGAGGCCGGCGTGGCCGTCGCCGCTGTGGGTGCGGGTGCGGATACGGGTGCGGACGGCGCTTCGGTCGCAGCCACCGCCGGCGCGGGCTCGGCGGGCGGCGCGGCATGCCAGGCCGGAGGGGCCACCGGGAAGGGAAATGGCGCCACCGCCACCATGCCGCGGCGGCCGTCGGGTGCACGCATCTCGGCCCGTGCCCACACCTGCAGGCCGTTTGGCAGGGTCAGTGGCGCGGCGCCGGTCAAGGGCAGCGCAGCCAGTTGCTGCCAGGCGAAGGCGGGCGCGGGCTCGGCGGGCTCTCGCCGCGCTGGCGCTGTGCCTGGTCCGCCTGGTCCGCCCGGCGAGGACGGCCCGCCGGCCCCGAGCAGGCTCTTGGCGACCCCGTTCTCCCAGGCCAGGCGGCCCCCTTGGTTCACCCCGATCAGGCCCACCATCGCCGAGTCCAGCAGTTCGGGTGCCACCTGAATGCGGATGACCAGGTGCTCGGTCGACTGCGCCAGCAGCAGGCGGCTTTCGATGGCACCGGCATACAGGCCGACCACGGCCGCAGCATCGAATGCGAACGGGATGCGCTCGCTGGACAGGTCGAGCACACCCGCCAGCCGGCCGTGGATGTCGCGGATCGGCGCGGCGGCGCAATGCATCTCCTGCACGCTGTCGAAGAAGTGCTCTCCGCCGAGCACACACACGGCCTTGCCGATGCGTGCCGCGACACCGGGCGCCGTGGTGCCTACGGCATCCTCCGACAGGTTCACGCCCAGGCGTGTGGCGACAGGCATGAGTTCCTCGTGCGAGCGGCCCACGCAGGAAGCGCCAATCAGCACACCCGAGGCATCGGTCAGCATGGCCGCGCAACTGGTGGCCGACAGCACGGTCTCCAGCCGTGGCAACTCGTCCATCCAGGCCTGCCGCAGATGGCGGTTCTTCATCAGCGCCAGCTGGGTGCGGCTGGCCGTCACCGGCTGGAACTCGGCGCGCTCACGCGGGCTGCCCAGCAGGCGCAGGCAGCGCGCCCAGGATTCGAACACCGCCTCGCCCACCACGCCGGTGGGTGCCTGGCCTTCCTCGAAGAAGCGCTGTCGCGCCTGCGCGATGCGGGCCGGCCGGGACTGGGGAAAGAGCGTGTGCGGCAGATGGTTCATGGCAACCCGAAACCGGCCGCGCCGCGCGCCCGCGCAAGGCTTCAGACCGGGGCACCATCCTGCCTGCTGCACCGCCCCGGCGCCAATGGCGCGGCGCGAATGTGGTGCATCACTGGCGGTGATGCAGCGGGCGGCAGCTCACTCCGCAGGTGCGGTCTTATCCTCGCCGAACAGGTCGAACACGATGCCACGCAGCCACTGGTGCACCGGCGAGCGGTGCACCTTGGCATGCCAGAACACGTTGATCGCCACCTCGGGCAGATCGAGCGGATGCTTGCGGAACGTGAGCTCGAAGGGCTCGGCCAGGCTCTCGGCCAGCCGTTCGGTCACCGTGGCCAGCATGTCCGAGCGGCGCAGGATGTGGCCCACGCTGACGAAGTGCGGCACGGTCAGCCGCGTGCTGCGCTCGATGCCGGCGCGCTGGATCAGCTCGTCGACCCGGCCGTGGCCGGTGCCGGCCGACACGATCACCAGGTGCTCGGCGGCCTTGAAGTCGGTCAGCGTCAGGCGCTTGCGGTCCAGCGCATGGCCCTTGCGGAACAGGCACACATAGCGCTGGCGGAACAGCCGGCGCTGGAAGAAGCCGGCCTTCAGCTGCGGCAGCGGGCCGATGGCCAGATCGACCTTGCCGGCCTCCATGTCGTCGCGCAGCGTGGTGGCCGTGGTGCGCACCGTGGCCAGCGAAAGGCCGGGCGCCTCCTGGCGCAGGCGCTCCACCAGGGCGGGCAGGAACACGATTTCGCCGATGTCGGTCATGCCGATGGTGATCGTGCGCTTGACGCTGGACGGCAGGAAGCGGGTGTGCTGGTTCAGCCCGCTGTGGATCATGCCCAGCGCATAGCCGATGGGCTCGGCCAGCTGCTCGGCAAAGGGCGTGGGCATCATGCCGGCGGGGGTGCGCACGAACAGGTCGTCGCCGAACTGGCGGCGCAGCTTGGCCAGGGTGTTGCTGACCGCCGGTTGCGTCAGCCCCAGGTTCTCGGCCACCTTCGAGACGCGCCGCTCGACCATCAGCTGCTGGAACAGCACCAGCTGGTTCAGGTCGATGTCGGTCAGTTCCACGGCCACCTCATCACGCGCAGTGATACATCACATTCATGCGATTCTATTTGCCGAATGCGCGGATGGGGGAATGATGCCGCCGGCGATCAGACACCGACATGGACATCCTCGTACAACCCCTCAACCGCGTCATCCAGGCCGAGCCCGGCGCCAATCTGCTTGAAGCTCTTTTGGCGGCCCAGGTGCCGATGTCCTACTCGTGCATGTCAGGCCGCTGCGGCACCTGCCGCTGCCGCGTGGTCGATGGCGACGTGCTGGCCGGCGGCGGCATCGATCAGCGGCCGCTGGATGTGCAGGACAGCGAGGTGCTGGCCTGCCAGACCTATGTGACCGAACCCTGCACCATCCGCATCCCGGAGCCCGACGAGGTGGTGGTGCATCCGGCACGGATCGTCAAGGCCAGCGTCGCGGCCATCGAGGACCTGACGCATGACATCAAGCGCGTGCTGCTCAAGCCCGCCAAGCCGATCGAGTTCTCGCCCGGCCAGTACGTGCAGCTGCAGTTCGGCCCCGATCTGAGCCGGCCCTATTCGATGGCCGGCCTGACGACCGACGGGCAGTTCGAGTTCCATGTCCGACTGGTGCCCGGTGGCCGCGTGACGGGCTACATCGCGGACCAGTTGAAGGTGGGCGACGCGGTCAAGGTCAGCGGGCCGCTGGGATCGGCCTACCTGCGGCGCAAGCATGCCGGCCCCATCCTGTGCGTGGCTGGTGGCACGGGGCTGGCACCCATCCTGTCCATCCTGCGCGGCATCGCAGCCGAAGGGCTGGCCAGCGACATCCACCTGTACTTCGGCGTACGTTCGCCACGCGACATCTACGGCTCAGACTGGCTTGCGGCGCTGCAGACAGCCAATCCGCGGCTCAACGTGCACGTGGTGGTCGCCTCGGGCGGTGACCCCGGCCAGCATCGCTGCGGTTTGGTCACCCAAGCCATCGAGGAAGACCACCCCGACCTGACGGGCTGGCGCGCCTACCTGTGCGGCTCGCCACCGATGGTGGAGGCCGCCACCCAACTGGCCCGGCAGCGCGGCATCGCGCCCGACCACATCTACGCCGACGCGTTCTACAGCCAAGGCAACTGAGGAAACCGCCATGACCCCCCGTCCCCTGTCCGACCAGGAGCGCGCCGCCCGTGCGGAGTTCTACAGCCGCATCGGCGCCAATGACATGACACCGCTGTGGGAGGTGCTGGGCGCGCTGGTGCCGCCCACCCCGCGGCCGGTGGCCCAGGCGGCGCTGTGGCGCTACCAGGACGTGCGCGAGCGCGTGATGGAGGCCGGCCGTCTGATCTCGGCCGAAGAGGCCGAGCGGCGCGTGCTGATCCTCGAGAACCCCGCGCTGCGCGGTCAGTCGTGCATCACCAACTCGCTGTATGCGGGCTTGCAGCTGATCCTGCCGGGCGAGGTGGCCCCGGCCCACCGCCATACCCAGTCGGCGCTGCGCCTGGTGCTGGACGGCGAGGGCGCCTACACCGCCGTCGATGGCGAGCGCACCACGATGCGCCGCGGCGATTTCATCATCACGCCGGCCTGGACCTGGCATGACCACGGCAACCTGGGTGACCAGCCCGTGGTGTGGCTGGACGGCCTGGACATCCCCATCGTTCGCTTCCTGGATGCCGGCTTTGCCGAGCGGGCCTCCGAATCCAGCCAGCAGCCACTGCGCCCCGAGGGCGACTCTCTCCACCGCTACGGCGCCAACATGGTCCCGGTCGACTTCGATCCCCGGCCGGCCGACCCGACGCGTGTGTTCGTGTACCCGTTTGAGCGGGCGCGCGAGGCGCTGCGCGGCCTGCAGGCCGCGGGCCAGCCCGATCCGCACCTTGCCCACAAGCTGCGCTATGTGAATCCGGCCACCGGCGCATCGCCCATGCCGACCATCGGCGCGTATGCCCAGCTGCTGCCGGCCGGATTCGAGACCCGCGGCTACCGCTGTACCGACGGCACCGTGCATGTGTGCCTGCAGGGCAGCGCCGAGCTCCAGGTGGGCGAGCGCGTGTGGCGCGTGAGCGAGAACGACGTGGTCGTGGTGCCGTCCTGGCAGACGCTGTCGATGCGCGCCGACCAGGAGTCCATCTTCTTCAGCTTCTCGGACCGGCCCGTGCAGAAGATGCTGGGCTTGTGGCGCGAAGAACGTCTCTGACAGCGCCCGCCACGGCGCCATGCCGTGCGCACCGAATGACCGACACATCCACATCCAGGAGACCCGCATGAGCGAGACATCGACTGTCTTCCCCGACCGGCCCCAATGGGAATCGGACGGCACCCACCGCATCCCGTTCGCGGCCTACACCGACGAACAGGTCTACCAGCGCGAGCTGGAGCGCTTCTTCTACAAGGGCCACTGGTGCTACGTGGGCCTGGAGGCCGAGGTGCCGAACACCGGCGACTTCAAGCGCACCGTCGTGGGCGAGCGCTCGGTGGTGATGGTGCGTGACGCCGACGGCCAAATCAATGTGGTGGAGAACGTGTGCGCGCATCGCGGCATGCGCTTTTGCCGCGAGCGCCATGGCAACCGCAAGGACCTGGTCTGCCCCTACCACCAGTGGAGCTACACGCTCAAGGGCGACCTGCAGGGCGTGCCGTTCCGCCGCGGCGTCAAGCAGGATGGCCAGGTGCACGGCGGCATGCCGTCGGACTTCCGCACCGAAGACCATGGCCTGACCAAGCTGAAGGTGGCCGTGCGCGGGGGGGTGGTCTTCGCGTCGTTCGACCACGACGTGGTGCCCTTCGAAGAATTCCTGGGACCCACCATCCTGGGCTACTTCGACCGGCTGTTCAACGGCCGCAAGCTCAAGGTGCTGGGCTACAACCGCCAGCGCATCCCGGGCAACTGGAAGCTGATGCAGGAGAACATCAAGGACCCGTACCACCCCGGCCTGCTGCACACCTGGTTCGTGACCTTCGGCCTCTGGCGCGCCGACAACAAGAGCCAGCTGCGCATGGACGACAAGCACCGCCACGCGGCCATGATCAGCACCCGTGGCCAGGGCGGCAAGTCCGACCAGGTGACCAGTGTTTCCTCGTTCAAGGAAAGCATGAAGCTCAACGACCCGAGCTTCCTGGACATCGTGCCCGAAGCGTGGTGGGGCGGACCGACCGCCGTGATGACCACCATCTTCCCAAGCGTGATCCTGCAGCAGCAGGTCAACAGCGTGTCCACCCGCCACATCCAGCCCAACGGCAACGGCAGCTTCGACTTCGTCTGGACGCACTTCGGGTTCGAGGACGACTCCGAGGAAATGACGCAGCGCCGGCTGCGCCAGGCCAACCTGTTCGGGCCTGCGGGCTTCGTGTCCGCGGACGACGGTGAGGTGATCGAGTTCTCGCAGGAAGGCTTCGAGAGCAAGCCCTTCCACCGCGCGGTGGCGGAACTGGGTGGCAAGGGTGTCGAGGACACCGAGCACATGGTGACCGAGACCTTGATCCGCGGCATGTACCGCTACTGGCGCGACGTGATGGAAGCCTGAGCCATGCTGGAGCAAGCCATGAACACCGAACTGTCCTTCCAAGACTGGCTGGCGCTGAACCAGCTGTATGCGGACTACGCCGCCGCCGTCGACTCGGGCCAATGGAGCCTGTGGCCCGAGTTCTTCACCGATGACTGCGTCTACCGCCTGCAGCCACGCGAGAACTTCGAGCGCGGCTTCCCGCTGGCCACGCTGGCCTTCACCAGCAAGGGCATGCTGAAAGACCGCGTCTACGGCATCACCGAGACCATCTTCCACGACCCCTACTACCAGCGCCATGTGGTGGGCACGCCGGTGATCCGTCGCGTGGCCGACGGACGCATCGAGAGCGAGGCCAACTACGCGGTGTTCCGCACCAAGCTGTCGCAGGAGTCCAGCGTGTTCAACGTGGGCCGGTACATCGACGTGGTGGTGCGCACGCCCCAGGGTCTGAAGTTCGCGTCGCGGCAGTGCATCTACGACAGCGAAATGATCCCCAACTCCATCATCTACCCGATCTGAGGCCCCCATGAGCCAAGCCGAATGGACCGATGTGCTCGCTGCCGCCGACCTGCCCACCGATGACGTGATCGGCCTGGATGTCGCGGGGCGGGACATCGCCCTCTACACCGTGGGCGACGCGGTCTATGCCACCGACAACCTGTGCTCGCACGGCAATGCCCGCTTGTGCGACGGCTTCCTGGACGGGCATGAGATCGAGTGCCCGCTGCACCAGGGCAAGTTCGACGTGCGCACCGGCGCGCCCAGCTGCGCGCCGGTGACCGAGCCGGTGACCAGTTACCCGGTGCGCATCGAAAACGGGCGCGTCTGGCTCGCCCTGGGCTGATCGGCCCCCCGGGCCTGCGGCCCGTCTGAATCAACGCCTCTTGGAGGGCCGGTCCACTGTCACGGCGCGTTGCGGCGCCGTGAGGGGTGGCTTCGTCCCGAAGCGCCACCGAGCGCGCTCATCCTGATCTCTGGAGACAGTCGCCATGCGTCAAATCGACATGCAGCGAATGGTCGATGAAGCGAGATTCAACTCGTTTCACGCCCTGGTACTTTTGTGGTGCGCCCTGATCATCGTCTTCGATGGCTACGACCTTGCCGTGGTCGGCGTGGCGCTGCCTTCCATCATGAAGGCCTACGGCGTTCAGCCCGCCAATGCCGGCTTCATGATCAGCTCCGCACTGTTCGGCATGATGTTCGGCGCGATCGCATTCGGAACGGTCGCTGATCGCATCGGGCGCCGCTGGACGATCGCTCTCTGCGTCGCGCTGTTCAGCATCTTCACCGCGGCCACCGGCCTGGCCACGACACCATGGGAATTCGCGGCTGTGCGCTTCGTGGCCGGGCTGGGCATCGGCGGCGTCATGCCCAACGTCGTGGCGCAGATGACCGAATACGCGCCCAAGCGGCTGCGCGCCACGCTGGTGACATTGATGTTCAGCGGCTACGCCGTGGGTGGCGTCATTGCAGCCCTGCTGGGCAAGGGCTTGATCGAGCAGTACGGCTGGTCGTCCGTCTTCTTTGCCGCTGGCTTTCCGGTGCTGCTGATCCCGATCATCCTCCGTGCCATGCCGGAGTCGATGGCCTTCTTGCTGGCACACCATCGCGAGGATGAACTCAAGGTCATCGCCGCACGCCTGGACCCGAGCTTCAAGCCCCAGCCGCAAGACCGGGTGCTGCTGCCGGCGGCGCAGAAGACCCAGCTGGCGCCGATCCGCATGCTGTTTCAGGACGGCCGCGGGTTCAGCACGGTCATGTTCTGGATCGCCTTCTTCACCTGCCTGTTCATGGTGTACGCGCTGAGTTCCTGGCTCACCAAGCTGATGGCTGGTGCGGGCTACAGCCTGGGCTCCGCGCTCACCTTCGTGCTGGTGCTGAACCTGGGCGCCGTGCTGGGCGCGGTGGGCGGCGGCTGGCTGGCCGACCGTTTCAACATCAAGCGGGTGCTGGCGGCGATGTATGCGCTGGCCGCGGTGTCGATCACGCTGCTGGGCCTGCGCCTGCCCACCTGGGCGCTGTTCGTGCTCGTCGCGCTGGCGGGGGCGTCGACCATCGGCACCCAGATCGTGGCCAACGCCTATGCCGGACAGTTCTATCCGATGGCCATCCGCGCCACCGGGCTGGGCTGGGCGCTGGGCATTGGCCGCAGCGGCGCCATCCTGGCGCCGATCCTGATCGGTGTTCTGGTTGGCATGAACCTGCCGCGGGAGCAGAACTTCGTCGCCATCGCCTTTCCTGCCGTCATCGGCATGGCGGCGGTGCTGTTGATCGACCACCGCCGCTCAGCTTCCCGACATCCGCATGTCATCGGGCTGGAGAGCGGCACGGTGTCCGCCTGATCCCGTTCCACGCTGTGCCCGTACAGGGCGCGAGCTCTGTCGTCCGTACCCATCACACCAACCCAGCGCCATGACCACGACCTATCTGTTTCCTCCCGCCCCCGTCGCCTCCCTGCCGATCGAAGGCCGCTCCGAGCGCTTCCCGGTCAACCGCCTGTTCTTCGTCGGCCGAAACTACCACGCGCATGCGGTGGAGATGGGCAAGCCGGTGGACAAGAGCGTCGAGCGCCCGTTCTATTTCACCAAGTCACCCAGCACCCTGGTGGAGTCGGGCGCCACCGCGGCCTACCCCAGCGAGACCAGCAACTTTCACCATGAGATGGAGCTGGTGGTGGCCATTGGCCAGCCGGGCTTTCGCGTGGCGGCCGAGCGGGCGCACGAACTGGTGTACGGCTACGCCTGCGGCCTGGACATGACCCGCCGCGACCTGCAGCTCGTGGCCCGCGACAAGGGCCGCCCGTGGGATCTGGGCAAGGACGTCGAGGGCTCGTCCGTCTGCGCGCCGATCAAACCCTTGCCCGGCGTGGTGCTGGACAAGGGCGCGCTGAGCATGAGCGTCAACGGCCAGGTGCGCCAAAAGTCGGACATCGACAAGCTGATCTGGAATATCCGCGAGCTCATCGCCGACCTGTCGCTGTTTTATCACCTGCAGCCCGGCGATCTGATCTACACCGGCACGCCAGAAGGCGTGGGTCCGGTGCTGCCGGGAGACGTGATCGAAGGATCGGTCGACGGCGTGGGCTCGGTCAAGCTGGTCGTCGGCCCGGCCGCTTGAATGCGCATGAAGCTCTACAACTTCTTTCGCAGCGGGACGTCCCATCGCCTGCGCATCGCCCTGAACCTCAAGGGCCTGTCATACGACTACGTGGCGGTGGACCTGCGTACCGAAGCGCACCTGCAGGACAGCTTCAAGGCCATCAACCCGCAGCAGCTGGTGCCCGCGCTGGCGCTGGACGACGGTGAGGTGCTGATCCAGTCGCCGGCGATCATCGAGTGGCTCGAAGAGCGCCACCCGACGCCGCCGCTGCTGCCCGCCGGCGCCGAGGACCGTGCCCGGGTGCGCGCGCTGGCAGCCATCATCGGCTGCGACATCCACCCGATCAACAACCGCCGCATCCTCGAGACCCTGCGCCGCCAGTTCGGCTGTGACGACACGGCGATCAACGCCTGGTGCGGCACCTGGATCGGCGCCGGCTTCGATGCGATCGAGGCACTGCTGTCGGCCGACACCCGGCGCGGACGCTTCTGCTTCGGCAACACGCCCGGCCTGGCCGATGTCTACCTGGTGCCGCAGGTGGAGAGCGCAAGGCGCTTTGGCGTGGAGATGTCGCGCTGGCCGCACATCGTGGCCGTGGACCGGGCCTGCGCGGAACTGCCGGCCTTTGCCGACGCTGCACCGGCGCGGCAGGTGGATGCACCCGCCAGGCCTTGAGGACGCAGTGGCCATGCCGTTCTGTGCCAGTCAGTGGCCGTGTCGCCACCAGCCATGTGTATGACAGCATAAAAGGTAACGCTATCATTCCTCGGTATTTGGAGGAACTGTGGCGCAGGGTCAATCCGGCAAGTCGAAGCAGGCCATCGAGCGCGAAGAGGGTCGTGAGGCCGCGGCGCTGTTCGCCCCGGAATCTAGGCTGGCCCGGGGGCGCAGTGGGTTGCGTCGGCCTCTTGTCTGTGTGGCGGTGCTGGCGGCCTGGGTGCTAAATGGGTGCGCAACCATAGCGCCTTCAGAGCCTGCGCGCTGGCAGGCGGCGTGGGCCAGTGCGCAGCTGGCGCATGAAGCGGCTCGGCCGGCTGACCCATCCGGCGGCGGTACCGCGGCAGTTTGGCGCGAGCCCCTCACCGGTGTCACCTTGCGCCAGGTGCTGCGCAGCAGCGCGGCCGGCAGCGCATTGCGCGTGCAGATCAGCAACGTCTTCGGGCGCAACCCGCTGGTGCTGGGCTCGGCCAGTGTGGCGCTGGCCGAGCCTGGCGAGGCGGTGGCCAGCCTCACCGGCAGCCCGCCTGCGGTCAGCCCAGCCCCGCGCGCACGCGCCGGCAGCCGGCAACTCCTGCGCTTCGGTGGCCGCACCCGCATCGAGTTGCCGCCCGGCGCTGAGGTGTGGAGTGACCCGGTGTCGCTGGCCGTGACCCGACATGCCGACCTGCTGGTGGATCTGCATCTACCATTAACCGCCGCCACACCCGCCAGCACGCATCCCGGCTCGCGCATCGAGAGCTGGGCGTTGCCCGGCGACGCCACCGCACGCGACGACTGGACCGGAGCCGCGCCGCGGGCCGGCTGGTGGTACCTCTCGGCGCTGGACGTTCGCGCAGACGGTGCGGCGCGCCAGCGCCCGGTGCTGGTGGCGACCGGCGACTCAATCACCGATGGCTACGGCGTGCCGCTGGCCAGCCACCTGCGCTGGACCGATCGGCTGTCGCAAAGGCTGGCGGCTGCGGGCATCGACGCCGCAGTGGTCAATACCGGCATCGGCGGCGGCCGCCTGCTGCGCGAAGGCCTGGGCCCGGCGCTGCTGGCACGCTGGCCGCGCGACGTGGCTGGCCGCAGCGGCATCACCCACGCCGTGGTGCTGATCGGTGTCAACGACCTCGGAGCCCAACGCCGCGCCGGCGCGGACAGCCCGCCGCAGCGCGCCGCGCTGCTGGACGAGTTGCAGCAGGCCTTGCGCTTGCTGGCCGCGCAGGCGCAGGCGCAGGGCGTGTGCCTGATCGCCGCCACGGTGCTGCCTTATGCCGGCAGCGGCTACTACCGCCCCGGTCCGGACAACGAGGCCGACCGCCAGACCCTCAACACCTGGATCCGCGGCTATCCTGGCTTTGCGGCGGTGCTGGACTTAGACGCCTGGATGCAGGATCCGCAGGCGCCGGCACGCTTGCGCGCCGATCTGGACATCGGCGATGGCCTGCACCCCTCGATGGCCGGCTACCAGGCCATGGCCGATGCCTTTCCACTGCCGCTGCTGCAGCGGCGCTGTGGCCCGTCGCTCCCCTGAGCCTGTGACGGGCGGCGGCCGCCCATTTCGCACCTGCTGGTTCGACGGGGCCGGGATCCAGGCGACGCCCATCCAATGAGCCCGGGACGGCAACCATCCCCGGCACCTGGCACCGCCGCCATTCAGCGCTTCGGCGCGGCCTCCACGCCGGACACGCCGCCACGGCCGGCGGCAGACGATCGCCCTGGATGCGAATGGCTGTCACGGCGGCGTTCAGCTGCTGCAGCTACTGCGCGCTGAATGAGAGGGCCGCGGCCCCCGGCCGATCAGGTCCCTGGCGGTACTGGCCACATCCTCGATGGGCACGTTAGGGGCCACGCGGTGCTGGACCGGCACGTCAATACGGTCGGTGCGCAAACTCCGAAGATGAGCGTCCACCATCCGCCGGATGTGCTCGGGCTGGCTGTTGCAGCCGCCCGACTGGCGCGCGCTGGTGCCGGGGTCGATGTCAAAGCCGAACTTGGTCCCCAACACCATCTGGTCGCGGATGCCCTGCAGCGCCTCGCCGATGAACTTTTCCGACAGGAAGGGGCGATAGGCCTCGGCCGTTTCGATCAGCGTGAAGCCCATGGTCCATGGCCTGGCGGATCAGGCGGATGGCGGCCAGGCGATCGAAGCGGCTGCTGTACGAATCGACCACCACACCCGGCGCCGCGATGGGCCGTCACTGGCAGCCCAGCCCCACCGGGAAGACCTCCTGCGGCCCGAGCCGGGGCCGCGCCACGGCTTCGGCCTGCACGCCGTGCTCGCGCAGGAAGGCCACGCTCTCTTCCTGTTGGTGGAAGGGGTGGACCTCCATCTGGTTGACCGCCGGCTTCACCGTGTTGAACAACGTGATGTCCATCAGCCAGTCCGGGTGTAAGTTGCTGACCCCGATGGTGCGCAACTTGCCGGCCCGGTAGGCCTCTTCCATGGCGCGCCAGGCGCCATGCACATCGCCAATGGGCTGGTGGATCAGGTACAGGTCGAGGTGGTCCAGCTGCAGGCGGCGCAGCGAGGCATCGATGGCTTTGGTGGTGCGCTCGTAGCCCACGTCCTGCACCCAGAGCTTGCTGGTGACGAACAGCTCGTCGCGCGCCACGCCGCTGCGGCGCAGGCCCTGGCCCACGGCCACCTCGTTCGGGTACGAGGCGGCGGTGTCGATCAGGCGGGAGCCCGCGGCGATGGCGTCAACGACGCTGCGCTCACCCTCGGCGGGGGCAGCAACTTCCACCCGGACCGGTACAGCTATTTCGTCTACTACGGCAGCCGCACCGCCCAGCCGGCGCGCGTGCGGGCCTTCGTGGACCTGGCGGTGGAGCGGCTCGTCGACAACCGCGAGTTCGTGCTGAGCGCGCGTGAACTGAAAGCCGCAGCGCGATCCAGGATCCCGCTGGCCGGCTGAGCATCGGCCGCTTGCCACTTGCCGTGGGTACGGCCAAGACGGGACCGCCAGTGAAGATGTCTCGGGTGCTTTGCGATCGCGAGGGTCTGCCTCGTCCACATACCGCTATGAGCCGAGAGCAGGATCGACAGGTTCCAATTGGCCCTTGACTAGACATAATGATCATCGTCACGGCCGAGAATGCATGGGCCAAGTTCTAGACGATCCAGGCGGTGCTTGACCGGATGCTTCGCGTGGGCCAGGCGGCCGAGCGGCTGGGGGTCAGCCTGCGGCAAGTCGAACGCATGCTGCTGCGCTGCCCCGCGCCGCGCAAGACGCTGCGGGGCGGGTCTCGCGCCGGCGCGGCCGGCCGAGCAAGCACCAGCTCGAACCCGGCCTGGCCGCCAAGGCCATCGCACAGGTGCGCCAAGGCTACGCCGACTTCGGCCCCGCGCTGGCCCGCGAGAAGCTGCTGGAGTGCCGTGGCCTGGCCCTTGGCCAGGAGACGCTGCAGCACTTGATGGCGGACGCCTGACCGCCGGCGCAATCCCTCCAACCGCATCTCTCGGTCTCGAACCGGCGCAGTCGACCCAGAGGATGCATTGAACCCGTCCCGTCAACACCGCAAGCGACGCTGCTGGCGGCAAGTTCGGTCAGAGGGATCGCACCACGCCATACAGCGCCGGGCTGCCGCTGCAGGCCTCGGTTTCGCTGAGCTTGCGGAACGCTGGGTCGCCGACCGCCGCCTGGAAGGCCGCCGGCGATGCCCACTGCGCCACGTTGATGAGTTGGAGCCGGGCGTCGGGGCGCAGAGCGCGGTGAAGCCGCGTGGAAACGAAGCCGGGCCGCTGCGAGAGGAACGCGGCCGCGCGGTCCCACACGGCAAGGCACTCGGTTTCCCGACCAGGCAGAACCTCGAAGGTGTTGATCAGCACCACACCCTCGCTTGCCGGCGGCTGTGCCGACGATGGCACAGCGTGAAGGAGCGCGACCACGATAGACGTGGCGGCAATGGCGCGCAGGGACAGTGACATGGCAATCTCCAGCAAGAGTCAATGATGACAACCAGTTTCCATTGTTGGCAACCGGTTGTCAACCGTGCACTCGCAAGAACGTGACAACCAGTTGCCAGTGGTGGAAACTCGTTGTCATGAACAGTCGACAACCAAACCCGGCAGGGACCGGGGCCACAACCATCACCAACCTGGCGCTGGCGGTGTTCCGCCTCAACGGCGTGCTGCTGAACTGGGGTGACCGGCTGGTTGCACCGCTCGGACTGACCAGCGCACGCTGGCAGATGCTGGGTGCCGTCGCCTTGGCCGGCGTACCCCTGACGGCCCCGCAGTTGAGCGAGGCCATGGGCGTCACGCGCCAGGGCGCGCAGAAGCAGCTCAACTTGCTGCTCGAGCAGGGGCTTGTCGATGTGAGCCCAAACCCGGGGCACAGGCGGTCTCCGCTCTACGCCCTCACGCCACAGGGTTTGGCTCTGTATCGGAAGGCCGACGCAATCTGGAATGCGCAGGCCTCTCAACTGGCCGCACTGATACCGGCCTCGCAAGCCAGCGCAGCTGCTCGCGCGCTCGAGTCCATGCTGCAAGCGCTCCAGGTCGCCAACGGCTCGGTCGAGGTCGAATAGCGATCAAACACCGACAGCGATCCGAAGAAAAGCGCGACACGATGGGGCCAGCCGGAAGAACGCGACAGAACATCGTGTGCCGTCTGGGCAGCCCGTCAACGGTGAGGGCGCGCTCCTACAACGCGCTGGTATCGAGCGCCCATGTCAAGCGGCCGGAAGGCATGCGATCACCCTTTCTCGGCAACGTTGCCTGCGGCAGCAAGCGGCCAGAAGGCCAGCGGCCGCAGCAGCCAGGGTCGCCAGCTCAAGGTGAAGGTCACGGTCAACGCCGCCGCCGCCAGCGTCATCACCCACACCAGGGCGGCCATCGTCGGGTGGTCGGCACGCAAGCAGGCCAGCAGCGACAGCAGCAGGGCCACCACACCCAGGCTGCGCAACAGGCGCGGCGGCGGCAGCGGCCCGGCGGGTCGCACCTGCCGACCATGCGGCTCCATGGCCAGGGCCAGCCAGGTGAAGCCGGCCACGCAGCCGGCATAGGCCAGCAAACACCACAGCAGTTTCATCGTCGGCACCTCAACCACGGCTGGCGGTGGCCGCCATGCCGGGCGACGCCGCAGCCTCGGCGCCCGGCGCTGCGGGGGTCGCGCGGGCCTGCTGGCTGCGCCCGGCATCGAGGCCCTGCTCGCGTCGGCGCAGCTTGCGCGTGGCCAGCAGCGCCACAGCGGCGCTGGCCAGCAGCACCAGATCGAAACCGGCCACCGGCCAGTAGCCCTGCCCCAGCGACTTCAGCAGATGGTCGCCCGTGGTGGCCCAGTTCAGCAGCACCGCCAGCACGGCCAGCGCGGCCACGGCCCAGCACTGCTCGCGCCAGGCCGGCGCCATGTGCGCCTGCTGCACCGGCGCCGTGCGCCAGAAGGCATGGGCCATGGCCAGCAGCCAGGCCAGCCAGAACCCGTAGGCCTGCCAGTCGTTGCGCTGCGCCAGGCCGGCCGGCAGCACCCGGTTGACGATCAGGAGGGCCAGCGTGGCGATCAGCATGCCGGTCACCGTGGTCACCGCCAGGGCATCCACGACACGGCTGCCGCCGACGCCGTCGCGCGCGTGCTGCTTCTTGCGCTTCTCGACGAAGAAGATGAACCCGGTGGCGATGCACACGCAGCCTGACAGTCCGCCCAGCACATACAGCCAGCGCAGCGGCCAGTGCTCGAAGTGCTGCAGGTGCAGGCCGGTGAGGAACTCGTTGATGCCGGCCACGGCGGTGGGCGGGGGGTCTTCGCGCAGCACCCGGCCCGTGGCGGCCTGGAAGTGCACGCCCTGCCCCACCAGCGCAACGCGGTCACTGCCGGCGCGAAACACGCTGACATAGCCGTTTGCATCGCCCACGTGCTCCATGAACAGCAGACCGACTTCACCTGGCATGCCGCGCTGCGCCCAGCGGCGCTTGGCTTCGACCACCATCGCATCGACCGACGCCAGCGGTGCCGCCACGCCGGCCGCCTGGTGCGGCAGCCCGGTGCGCGCTGCCTCGGCGGCTTCGTGCGCCTGGGCCAGCGGCCGCAGCAGCGTGCCGCCCACCGGCAGGTAGATGCTGGCAAAGATCACCAGGCCGGTGAAGGCAAAGAAGAAGTGAAAGGGCAGCGCCACCACGCCGGTCAGGTTGTGCAGGTCCAGCGCGCTGCGCTGGGTATGCTTGTTCGGGCGGAAGGTGAAGAACTCGCGAAAGATCTTGCGGTGCATCACCACGCCGCTGACCAGCGCCGCCAGCATCGCCAGCGCGGCCAGGCCGACGATCCAGTAGCCCAGGTCCTTCCAGTGCAGATGCAGGCTGTAGTGCATCGGGTAGAAGAACTCGCTGCCTACCTTCAGCGGGTTGCCCGGCAGCAGGCTGCCGTTGCGCGGATCGATGGTGACATCGCCGCCGATGTGGTTGTGGGCCTGCGGATCCTTCGGGCTGGGCACGCCGAAGTCGGCGCCCATGCGCAGCACCGGGTCGCGGTGCGTGGTGTAGGCCCAGTACTGCTCGGCCTTCAGGCTGGCGCGCGGCGGCAGTCCGCCCTGGGCCAGCGCGGCCGGGTCCATCAGCCGCGTCATCTCGTCGGCATAGCGCTCGGCGTCGGGCTGCAGGCTGGCGAAGATCGGCTGCAGCACCCGATCAAACGAAGGCATGGGCTGCGGCTGGAAGCGCGTCTCGGGGATCGCCCAGCGGTCGATCTCGCGATCAAACACCGACAGCGAGCCGAAGAAGAAGCAGGCCATCAGCACATAGCCCAGCACCAGTCCGAACCAGGTGTGCAGCCAGGCCATCGAGAGGCGGAAATTGGAAAACATCGCGGGGCTCCTCGATCGGGTCAGGTCAGGGACGACTGCAGCAGCCAGCCGGCACCAGTCATCAGCAGCGCGCCGCCCGCCAGCACCGTCCAGACCCGCCACAGGCTCCGGGCCGCGAAGGCCCAGCAGAACGCGGCCAGAAAGACCAGAAAGGCCAGCAGCATGGCCGCCGTGTGGGCCTCGCCATACGACTGGCCGAGCGCCACCTGCCCGGTGATGGCCAGGGTGACGAAGCCCCACACGAAGGCCCAGCCGCCCAGCAGGCTGGCGGCAATGCGGCTGAGGATCTGGGCAGCGGTCGGCATGGTTTGATGAGAAGAAGAATGCTTCTCATTATGAAGGCTGATGGCTGCGCTTCGCCTTCTGTGGGGGCATGCGCCGCAGCGTGATTCCCGGCCGACGAGCGGGTTGCTTGCGGAATATTGCTAATGCGAACTATTCGCATGTAGTATGCCGGCGTTGTCGTCGCTCGCGCCAGCCCTGCGCGCCCATGCGACGTCGCGCCTGCATGCCAGCACACGGCCAGCCCCAGGTATAGCCACCTCGAGGACCCGCCATGTCACGCCCATCCCTTTGCCCGCAGCCCGGTCAGCCGGCATCGCAGCCGAGCGCCGTGCGGATGCCGTGATGCGCGACCATCCGCTGTGCCCAACCCTCGAGTGGGCAGCCCTGGCGCTGGTGGTGCTGGCGGTCTACGTGCTGGTTCCGCTGGGCGCCTGAACGCCTTGAGTCCCGTGACCGGAAGAACTGGCAACGGCATGCTGGCACCGCGACAGTGGCTGGGCCTGACCATCGTGACGGTGGGCGCCGCCCTTGCCGTGGCCCAGGCATGGGCGGCACTGGGCCGGCTGGCCGGCGTGCAGGACGCCCTGCTGCTGGGCGCCGCGGCAGCACTGGCCACGGCCCTGGGCGTGCTGCCGATGGTGCTGGCGCGCGCACCAACGCAGCGCACCCAGGACGCCCTGCTGGGGTTTGGTGCCGGCCTGATGCTGGCGGCCACCTGCTTCTCGCTGCTCAACCCCGCCTTTGCCGCTGCGGGCGCGTCAGGCCTGGGGCCCTGGCCCCGCGCGCTGGGCATCGGGGCCGCCCTGCTGGCCGGCGCAGGGCTGCTGATGTGGCTTGAGCGTGTGCTGCCGCATGCGCATTTTTTTGGCGGATCGGGCCGCGCCGGGCCAGCCAGCATGCGCCGCAGCACCTTGTTCGTGCTGGCCATCGTGCTGCACAACCTGCCCGAGGGGCTGGCCATCGGCGTGGCCGCGGCGGGCACCAACGCCGCACACGCCATGGCCTTGGCCACCGGCATTGCCATCCAGGACGTGCCCGAGGGCCTGATCGTGGCGCTGGCGCTGCACCGCGTCGGCATGCGCCGGGCCACCGCTGCCGGCATCGGTGCGGCCTCGGGCCTGGTCGAGCCGCTGGCAGCGGCACTGGCCGCGGCCACGCTGGCACTGTCGGGCGCCTTGCTGCCCTGGGGCCTGGCACTTGCCGCGGGCGCGATGCTGTTCGTGGTCAGCCACGAGGTCATCCCGGAGTCGCACCGCCAGGGCCACGAGCGCTGGGCCACCACCGGCCTGCTGCTCGGCTTCACCTTGATGATGACGCTGGACACCGCCCTGGGCTGACGCCAGGCGGGCCGGCACCCACCGTGACCAGGACCAGACCATGACCACAGCGCACCGCGCACACGACACCCCTCCGCCGGCCGCGCTGCTGCGCTGGTGGGACCGCATCGGCATCGGCGTGCGCTGCGCCTACAACCCCCGCTGCGCCTGTGCCGTGCGCCTGTACCTGGAAGCCGGCCGGCGGGTGGCGGCCGAAGGGGCCTGGCCCGAACTGCCGACGCAGCGGCGCTGCCTGGAGCTGCTGCTGCAGACCGCCCGTGACCCGGCCCTGCCCTGGACCTGGCGCAACCTCTGCGTCGAACACGCTGTGTACCCGCAGGCCCGCCTGCAATCGCTGCTGGGTTGCCACGATCCGGTGGCCATGCAGGCCATCGATTGCGCGGTGCAATCGGTGCGCGACTTGCTCGCTGGCCTCGCCCGGTCGCCCGGATCGGCGGCCTGAGTCCGGGCACGGCCCGGCAAGACGGGCCCACCAGCCCGGTGCGGCGGGCGGCGCCCGGGCTCAGCCGCTCAACCGCGGCGTGCCGCGTCGATCGCCGCGATGTCGATCTTGCCCATCTGCATCATGGCCTCGAAGGCGCGCCGGGCGGCGGCGCGGTCGGGGTCGGCCAGGGCCTCGGTCAGCGCCCTCGGCGTGATCTGCCACGACACGCCCCAACGGTCCTTGCACCAGCCGCAGGCGCTGGCCTGGCCACCGTTGTCGACGATGGCCTGCCACAGCCGGTCGGTCTCGGCCTGGTCGTCGGTGGCCACCTGGAACGAGAAGGCCTCGGTCTGCGGAAAAACCGGCCCGCCGTTCAAACCCAGGCAGGCCATGCCCAGCACGGTGAAACACACGGTCAGCACATCCCCTTGCCGCCCCGACGGATAGTCGGCCGGCGCCAGCTGCACCGCGCCCACCGCGCTGTCGGCAAAGGTGGCGGCATAGAACTGCGCCGCCTCCAGGGCCGTGCCGTCGAACCAGAGGCACACGGTGTTCTTGGGGATGGTCATGCGGTGGTTCCTGATGTGGCCATGGCGCCCGTGCACGGTGGGCGCTGGCGCATCATCGCGCCAAGCGCCAGCGCCGCCCCGTCAGACCTGCGGCTTCTTCGGCCGGATGATGGTGCGCTGGCACCAGGCCTCGTTCATGTCGCGCAGAAACTCCAGTTCGATGGCGAAGCCCGACCGGTCGCCGATCACGGTCTCGCCGCCGCAGCGCGGGCACAGCGCGGTGGCGTCCTGCGCGGCGGCATCGGGGTCGTCGAAGCTGCTGGCATCGAGCCCGCCCCAGGCGATGATCTCGTCGGGCGGGAAGATCTGCGTGCAGTTGAAGCAGCCGCACACCGTGCTGGCTTCGATCTCGGCCTGGTTGCGGGCACTGTGGCGGTAGGCGGCGAGGAGGTCGGTCATGGGGTGCTGCGGGCTGTCCTGGAGGGCCGGGCGCGGCCGAGGCCCCGGTTTTTGTATCCCGATGTTGCCAGAGCGCCGGTGCCGGCCGCCATCCTCGGCCATCATTCAAGGGGAACCCCCAGTCACCCTTGCCGAGAACCCGCCATGCCAGCGCTGCCGATCCGCCGTCGCACCCATCTTGCCCAGCTGGGCGCCAGCCTCGGCACTGCCTGGGGCGCCGGCCTGGCCGCGCTGGCCGGCAGCCCCGCCCGCGCCCAGCCCGAGGCCGGCGCCGATGCGGCGCTGGCCGCCGCGCTGGCCGGCCCGCAGCGCAGCGCCAACAACCGCGCCCGCGACGCGGCACGCCACCCGGCCGAGACGCTGCAGTTCTTCGGCGTGCGCCCGGCGCACAGCGTGCTCGAGCTGTCGCCCGGCGGCGGCTGGTACACCGAGATCCTGGCCCCCTGGCTGCGCGAGCGTGGCCGCCTGGCGGTGGCGCATTTCGCGCGTGACGATGCCCAGGACTACCGCCGCCGCGGCCGCGCCAACTTCGAGGCCAAGCTCGCCAAGCACCCCGAGCTGTACGACCGCGTGCTGGTCGGCACGCTGCCGGGCGGGCCGCTGGGCCCGCGCTTTGGCGAGCTGCCGCTGGCGCCGGGCAGCGTGGACTGCGTGCTCACCTTCCGCAACGTGCACAACTGGCTCGAGGACAGCCAGCTCGACGACATCCTGCGCGCCAGCTTCGCGCTGCTGCGCCCCGGCGGTGTGCTGGGCGTGGTGGATCACCGCGCGGCGCCCGACACGCCGCTGGCCCAGCAGATCAAGACCGGCTACCTCACCGAGGCGCTGGTGGCCGAGCGCCTGCGCGCGGCCGGTTTTGTGGCCGAGGCGCGCAGCGAGGTCAATGCCAACCCGCGCGACACGCGCGACCATCCGCACGGCGTGTGGTCGCTGCCGCCCACGCTGCGCGGTGGCGAGGCCACGCGCGAGCGCTTCCTGGCCATTGGCGAATCCGACCGCTTCACGCACCGCTACCGCAAGCCGGGCTGAGCCGGGCCGGCGCGGCCCGGGCAAACCCTGGATGAGCCCTGCGCGACACCGGTGCGCCCGCCGCCGCGCCTAGAGTGGCGCGGCCCGGCCGGCTGCCCTGGCCTGGGCGCCCCCTGCCCCCGCCCGGAGCCCGCCCCATGGCCGACAGCGCGACCCATGTCCTTCCAGCGGCCGACGACCGCTTCGACGCGGCCGCACTGCACCGCCGCTACGAGGCCGAGCGACTGCGCCGCCTGCGGGCCGACGGCAATGCGCAGTACCTCGAGGCCGCCGGCGAGCTGGCCCGCTACCGCGACGATCCGCACGCCGCGGCGCCCACGCCGCGCGCACCGCAGCAGCGCACGGTGGATGTGCTGATCCTGGGCGGCGGCTTCGGCGGCCTGCTCACCGCCGCGCAGCTGCGCCAGGCCGGCTGGGACGACCTGTGCATCCTGGACCAGGCGGCCGATTTCGGCGGCACCTGGTACTGGAACCGCTACCCCGGCGCGGCCTGCGACACCGAGAGCTACATCTACCTGCCGCTGCTCGAAGAAACCGGCTACATGCCGCTGAGCAAGTACGCCCGCGCGCCCGAGATCCTGGCGCACAGCCAGCGCATCGGCCGGCATTTCGACCTGTACCGGGCGGCGCTGTTCCAGACCACCGTGGCCGACATGCGCTGGCTGGCCGAGACCGCGCGCTGGCGCGTGCGCACCGACCGCGGCGACCAGCTTGACGCGCGCTTCGTGGTGCTGGCCGGCGGGCCGCTCAACCGGCCCAAGCTGCCGGGCATCGCGGGCGTCGAGAGCTTTCGCGGCCACAGCTTCCACACCAGCCGCTGGGACTACGCCTATACCGGTGGCGACGCGTCCGGCGCACCGCTCACCGGCCTGGCCGATCGGCGCGTGGGCCTGATCGGCACCGGCGCCACGGCCGTGCAGTGCGTGCCGCACATCGGCGCGGCGGCGCAGGAGTTTTTCGTCTTCCAGCGCACGCCCTCGGCGGTGGATGTGCGCAACGACCGGCCCACCGACCCGGCCTGGGTGCAGGGCCTGCAGCCCGGCTGGCAGCGCCAGCGCATGGACAACTTCACCGCCGTGATCTCGGGCGCCGACTTCGAGGTCGACCTGGTCGATGATGGCTGGACCGACCTGATCACCGGCATCCTGCTGGCCGCACGGCGTGCGCGCAAGGCGGGCGATGCGCCGGCCAGCCGCGAAGACACCGAGGCCCTGATCCAGCACGCCGACGACCTGAAGATGCAGCGCGTGCGCGCGCGCATCGACGCCGTGGTGCGCAACCCGGCCACCGCCGAGGCGCTCAAGCCCTGGTACAGCCAGTTCTGCAAGCGCCCCTGCTTTCACGACCAGTACCTGCCCACCTTCAACCGGCCCAACGTGCACCTGGTCGACACCCAGGGCCAGGGCGTTGAGCGCATCACCGAGCGCGGCGTGGTGGTGGCCGGGCGCGAGTACGTGCTCGACTGCCTGATCTACGGCACCGGCTTCGAGGTCGGCACCGATGTCACCCGCCGCCTGGGCTTCGAGGTCACCGGCCGCGACGGCCTCACGCTCAGCCACAAGTGGCGCGATGGTGCCAGCAGCTTCCACGGCCTGTTCACGCGCGGCTTTCCCAACCTGTTCATCACCGGCACCCAGCAGTCGGGCCAGAGCGCCAACTTCCAGCACATGCTCGACGAGCAGTCGCGCCACATTGCCCATGTGCTGGGCGAGGTGCGCGCCCGTGGCCTGGCCACGCTGGAGGCCGACGCCGAGGCCGAGGCCCGGTGGACGGCCACCATCGTCAAGTACGCCCGCGCGCGGCGTGACTACCTGGCCGCCTGCACGCCCGGCTACTACAACAACGAAGGCGTGTACGACGAGCGCAGCGAGCGCAACGGCCAGTTCTGGCGCGGGCCCACGGTGTTCATCCGCCTGCTCGACGAATGGCGCCGCGACGGCACGCTGCCGGGGCTGGAGACCACGCCGCTGCCTGCACCTGGCGTGCGCTGATCGGCGCCCGGTGCGCATGGCCCCAGGCGGGTCTCGCGGGGCCTGCGGGGCCGCCCGGCCCCGTCGCAAGTCGCACGCAAGTCGCACCCCCGCCCGGCCCGGCCGCCTGGCCGCTTGAGACGGCCGTCGCAGCCGGGCTGCGACGAACAGGCCTGCGGCGCCCGTCGCGGCCGTCCGACCACCGGGCTATCCCTGAGGCAGCGCCTGGCACGCATCCTGCGCGTACAGCGGCAGGAACCGGCGGCGCCATGCATGCGCCGCGGTCGTCTGAGGAGACACCCAGCATGCCAGTCCATCGCGCCCTGCCCACGCCGAGCACCACCCAGGCCTTGCCACCGCCCGCAGGCCACCAGCCCCGGCCGTGGCCCCGGCCCAACCCCCACGCAGCGCGCACGCCCAGCGGCTGATCGCCCGGGGCGGCCCGCACCGCCCAGCCCCCTGCCCTCACCCGTTCACCTGCCGGGCCGCCCGGCCGCAGCGTGAGCGCCAGCCTGCCCGATTGCGGCGCCTGGCCACAGCCCGCTTGCGGCGCCCGACCACAGCCAGGCCACCGCATCCATCCACCGCTTCCATCCACCCGCCCCTGGTTCGCCATGTCCTTCCCCCCTCTCCAGCCATCCTCACCCACCTGCAGCCTGCCGGCCCCAACGGCCTGTCCACGGCATCCCCGGCATCCCCGCCCTGCCCCGGCTGCGACACCGGCCGCCGCGCCGCACTGCAGCGCCTGGCCTGCGGCGCCGCCGCCGCCGGCGGCCTGTCCACCGCCGAGGCCTGGTCGGCCGCCGAGGGCCCGCAGCCCGGCGACTGGCTGGTGTCGGTGGACGCCGACACCCCGGTGCCGCTGACCGTGGCCGATCTCAAGCCCAACGCCAAGCAGCAGCTGGCCTGGCCCTTCGACCCCAAGGCCCGCGCGCTGCGCGACAGCTCGCGCCTGAACCGCGTGCTGCTGGTGCGGCTGGAGGCCAGTGCGCTGGACGCCCCGTCGGCCCAGCGCGCCGCCGAGGGCGTGATGGCCTACTCGTCGGTATGCACCCACCAGGGCTGCGATGTGAGCGCCTGGCGCGAGCAGGAGAAGACCCTGCTGTGCTTCTGCCACTTCTCGCAGTTCCAGCCGGCCCAGGGCGGCGCGGTGGTGGCCGGCCCGGCGCCGCGCCCGCTGCCCGCGCTGCCGCTGCGGGTGGAAGCCGGCCGCCTGGTGGTGGCCGGCGGCTTCAGCCAGCCCCCCGGCGGCCACAAGGCCTGAACCCGTTTCCCTCAGCGTGGCCAACGTGCCGCGCGCCGTTCCCCAAGACCCACAAGCCCAGGAGACCGACCATGCCCCGTTCCCGCACCCTCCGTCCCCGCCTGCACTGGCTGGCCCTTGCCGCGGCCAGCGCCACCCTCGCCGCCGGCCCCGCGCTGGCGCAGAGCGCGCGGCCCTACCCCACGGTGACCGATGCGCGCCTGGCCAACCCCGAGCCGGCCAACTGGCTGCAGTACCGCGGCAACTACGGCGGCTGGGGCTACAGCCCGCTCAAGCAGATCAACAACGCCAACGTGGCCAAACTGCAGCTGGCCTGGGCCTTCAGCACCGGACAGGTCGAAGGCCACCAGAGCCCGCCGATGGTCAACGGCGGCTACATGTACATCACCACGCCGGGCAGCCAGATCGTGGCCCTCGACGCCAAGACCGGCACCGAGCTGTGGCGTTACAAGAAACAGCTGCCGGCCGAGCTGACCCAGCTGCACCCCACCAACCGCGGCGTGGCGCTGTACGGCGACAAGCTGTACTTCGCCACGCTCGACTGCATGCTGGTGGCGCTGGATGCCAAGACCGGCAAGGTGCTGTGGGAGAAGCCGGTCGAGAACTGGAAGACCGGCTACTACATGACCCTGGCGCCACTGGCCGCCAAGGGCAAGATCATGGTCGGCAGCTCGGGTGGCGAGTTCGGCGTGCGCGGCTTCGTGGCCGCCTATGACGCCGAGACCGGCGCCCAGGCCTGGCGCACCTACACCGTGCCGGCCCCCGGTGAGCCCGGCGGCGACACCTGGCCCGACAACGGCAGCTACAAGACCGGCGGCGGCAGCATCTGGATCACCGGCACCTACGATCCGGCGCGCAACGTGGCCTACTGGGGCACCGGCAACCCGGCCCCCTGGACACCCGATACGCGCCAGGGCGACAACCTCTACACCTCGTCCAGCGTGGCACTCGATGTGGACACCGGCAAGATCACCGGCCACCACCAGTACACCTGGAACGACAGCTGGGACTGGGACGAGGTCTCGCCGCCGATCCTGTTCGACACCGAGTTCAAGGGCCGCAAGATCCAGGCGGCCGTGCGTGCCGGGCGCAACGGCTACATGTGGGTGCTCGAGCGCGACGGCGGCAAGCTCAAGTTTGTCGATGCCTGGCCCTATGTGAACAACAACGTGTTCACCGGCCTCGACAAGACCAGCGGCCGCCCCAGCTACGACATGAGCCGCAAGCCGGCCCTCGGCAAGGGCGCCGACTACTGCCCCAGCCTGTGGGGCGGCAAGGACTGGACACCCGAGGCCTACAACCCCGGCACCGGCCTGTTCTACGTGCCGGCCAACAACAACCTGTGCAGCTACCTGCCCGGCGGCATTGCCGAGAAGTACAAGCCCGGCGAGCTGTGGATCGGCTTTCCGCTCGAAGGCATCCTGAGCAATGTGCGCGTGCCCAAGCCCGACCAGAGCATCGGCGAGATCCAGGCCTGGGACATGAAGACCGGCAAGCTGGCCTGGAGCACCAAGTTCAACACCTTCCTGTGGGCGCCGCTGATGACCACCGGCGGCAACCTGGTGTTTGCCGGCGGCACCAACGACCGCATGTTCCGCGCCTTTGACGCCCGCAACGGCAAGACGCTGTGGGAAACCGCCACGCCCTCGGGCGTGACCGGCGTGCCCAGCACCTACGAGGTGGACGGCGAGCAGTACGTGGCCGTGCTCTCGGGCTGGGGCGTGGATGCCGAGCGCATGCAGGGCGCCTTCAACAGCCTGTTCAAGACCACCACCACGGTGCCGCAGGGCGGCAACCTGATGGTCTACAAGCTGCCGAAATAAGTCCCCCCCGAGGCGCCTTCGGCGCTTCCCCCCAGGGGGCACCGCCAGCGGCCCGGCAAAGCCGGTTCCGCGGCGGTCGCTGGGTTCGACCTGAGACCTGCTTCGATAGGAGCAACATTGCAATGACCAGTTTTCAATTGAACGGCAAGCCGGTGCAGCTGGATGCCGCGCCCGAGATGCCGCTGCTGTGGGCACTGCGCGACCGCCTGGGCGCCACCGGCACCAAATACGCCTGCGGCGTGGGCGTGTGCGGGGCCTGCACCGTGCACCTCAACGGCACGGCGGTGCGGGCCTGCACCACGCCGCTGTCGGCGGTGGCGGGCAAGCAGGTCACCACGGTGGAAGGCCTCGCGGCCCTGCCCGTGGGCCGCCAGCTGCAGCAAGCCTGGCAGGCCCATGGCGTGGCCCAGTGCGGCTTTTGCCAGAGCGGCCAGCTGATGAGCGCCGCGGCGCTGCTGAAAAGCCGCAGCAAGCCCACCGACGCCGAGATCGACCAGGCCATGAGCGGCAACCTGTGCCGTTGCGGCACCTACACCCGGATACGGGCGGCCATCCACCAGGCTGCCGGCCAACCCGCAGGAGGCAAGGCATGACCACGCGCACACCGCACACCGCCCCCCGCGAGCACAGTGGCAACGGACTCAGCCGCCGCCGCTGGCTGCAGCTGCTGCCCGGCGCAGGCGGCCTGCTGCTGGCCGTGGGCCTGGACGGCCTGCCGCGCATCGCCCAGGCGCAGGAAGCCCCCAAGTACGGCGCCGACGGCATGCCCAATGGCTGGCGCGACAGCCCGGCCACCTTCATCGCCATCGGCCGCGACGGCCGGGTGACGATCGTGGTGCACCGCAGCGAGATGGGCCAGGGCATCCGCACCAGCCTGCCGCGCGTGGTGGCCGACGAGCTGGAGGCCGACTGGGCCCGCGTGAGGGTGCAGCAGGCACCGGGCGACGAAGGCAAGTTCGGCAACCAGGACACCGACGGCTCGCGCAGCATGCGCCACTGGTTCGAGCCGATGCGCCGCTGCGGCGCCGCGGCGCGCCAGATGCTGGAGGCCGCGGCCGCCGCCCGGTGGGGCGTGCCGGTGGCCGAGGTGGCCGCAAAGAACCACCAGGTGGTGCATGCCGCCAGTAAGCGCAGCCTGGGTTTCGGCGCGCTGGCCGAAGCCGCCGGCGCCCTGCCGGTGCCCGAGCGCAGCGCGCTCACGCTGAAGACGCCCGAGCACTGGCGCTACATCGGCAAGGACAGCATGCTGTCGGTGGACGGGGCCGACATGGTCAGCGGCCGCGCGCAGTACGGCCAGGACGTGATGCTGCCCGGCATGCTGTTTGCCGTGGTGGCGCGTCCGCCGGTGCTGGGCAGCGCGGTCAAGCGCTTCGACGCCGCCGCGGCGCTGAAGGTGCCGGGCGTGCTCAAGGTCATCGAGCTGCCGGGCACGCCGCCGCCGTCGGAATTTCAACCGCTGGGCGGCGTGGCCGTGGTGGCACGCGACACCTGGTCGGCCATCGAGGGCCGCAAGGCCCTGGTGATCGAGTGGACCGACAGCCCGCACGCCAGCTACGACACCAGCACCTACCGCGCCACGCTGCAGGCCGCCGCCAACAGCGAAGACGGCAAGCTGCTGCGCAACGAGGGCGACGCCCGCGCGGCGCTGGCCGTGGCGACACGCCGCGTCGAGGCCGACTACCACGTGCCGCACCTGGCCCATGTGTCGATGGAGACCCCGGTGGCAGTGGCGCGCATCGTCGGCGGGCGCTGCGAGTGCTGGGCACCGGTGCAGTCGCCGCAGGCCGCGCGCGACCGCATCGCCAAGCGCCTGAAGCTCGACTTCGGCGCGGTCACGGTCAACGTCACGCTGCTGGGCGGCGGCTTCGGCCGCAAGAGCAAGCCCGATTTCGCGGTGGAGGCGGCGCTGCTGAGCCAGGCACTCGACGGCGCGGCGGTGAAAGTGACCTGGACCCGCGAGGACGACCTGGCCCACGACTACCTGCACACCATCTCGGCGCAGCGCCTGGAGGCCGGCATCAACGCCGACGGCAAGCTCATCGCCTGGCGGCACCGCGCCGCCGAGCAGACCTTCATGTCGCTGTTCATGCCCGACCCCAAGCACCTGCACGGCATCGAGATCGGGCTGGGCCTGATCGGCCTGCCCTTCGACATCCCCAACATCCGCATCGAGAACCCGGCCGCCGAGGCCCATGCCCGCATCGGCTGGCTGCGCTCGGTTAACAACATCCAGCATGCCTTTGCCACGCAGAGCTTCGTGGCCGAGCTGGCGGCCGCCGCCGGCCGCGACCACCGCGACTACCTGCTGGCCCTGCTGGGGGCCGACCGCAAGATCGATCCGGCGGCCATCGCCGATGGCTGGAACCACGGCGAATCGCCCGAGCGCTACCCCATCGACACCGGCCGCCTGCGCCGGGTGATCGAGCGCGTCACCCAGGAGGCCGGCTGGGGCAAGGGCCAGCAGCCGCGCAGCGGCCGGGGCCTGGCCGCGCACTACAGCTTCGTCAGCTACGTGGCCGCGGTGGTGCAGGTGGCGGTGGACGCGCAGGGCCAGCTGCGCATCCCGCGGGTGGACGTGGCGGTGGACTGCGGCGCGGTGGTCAACCCCGACCGCGTGCGCTCGCAGATCGAGGGCGCGGTGATCAACGGCCTGTCGCAGGCGATGTTCGGTGAGGTGACGTTCCAGAACGGCCGCGTACAGCAGCGCAACTTCCAGGATTACGAACTGTTGCGCATGGCCCAGGCCCCGCGCGAAATCCGCGTGCACCTGATGCCCTCCAACCCCGCGCTGCCACTCGGCGGCGTGGGCGAGCCGGGGGTGCCGCCGATCGCCCCGGCGCTGTGCAATGCCTTGTTCGCCGCCACAGGCAAGCGCATACGCCAATTGCCGATCGGCCGCCAGCTTGCCTAGCATGCAGCGCACGCGCCGCCTGCCGCCGTGGCAGTTCACAGGCGGCGCGTGCCAGCCATGCGCACCCGGATGAGCGATCCCGAAAGCCTGCAGCATGTCGAGCGCGTGCTCGGCGCGCTTGAGCGCAGCCCCGAGGCCGACAACACCCCGCCCGGCCAGGCCGCGGCGCCCGGCGCGCTGCTGCGTGGCAGCGATGCCGGCGGCGAGGCCTACATCGCCGCCTCGTGGCAGCGCTCGCTGCAGCGCCACCGGCTCGACCCCGCCGGCAACAGCTACCGCCGCGTGCTGGGCGCCGCCGAGCTGCGCGAGACCGCCGCCCGCGTGGGCGCGCTGATGGACCTGGCGCGCCCGCATGTCGACGCGCTCGACCGCCATGTGGCGCCAGCCAACTACTGCATCCTGCTGGCCGATGCGGCCGGCGTGACGCTCGACTTCCGCCACCGCGGCGACACCGACGCGCGCTTCAAGCGCGCCGGCGTGCGCCCCGGGGTGTGCTGGGCCGAAGAGAGCGAGGGCACCAATGGCGTGGGCACCGCCATCGCCACGCGCCAGGCGGTGCTGGTGCACAAGACCGACCACTTCCGCGTCGACAACATCGCGCTGAGCTGCAGCGCGGCACCGGTGTTCGGGCTCGACGACGAACTGCTCGCGGTGCTCGACGCCAGCACCCTGTACTCGCCCTACCAGCGCGAGAGCCAGCAGCTGGTGTTCAACCTGGTCCAGGAAAAGGCGCTGCTGATCGAGAACGCCTACGCCGAGTACCGCCTGCGCGACCACTGGCGCCTGAGCTTCGGGCCCGGCGGCAGTGCCGGCGGCCGCGGCGCGGCCAGCGAGCTGCTGCTGGCCTTTGACGAGCAGGGCCGCATCGTGGCCGCCAACCGGCCGGCGCGGCGCCTGCTGGAGCGCCTGTGCCCGGCCAGCCAGCCCACGCTGGCCGCGCTGTTCGAGACCGGGGCCGGGCAGCTGGTGGCGCAGGCCCATGCCGCCCCCGGGCTGGCGCTGCCGCTGCGCGTCTGCGGCACCGGCGAGCTGATGCACGGCGTGCTGCGCGCGCCGCGCCAGATGGCGCCGGGCCCGGGCGGCCCGGCCGCCAGCAGCCCCACCAGCCCCACCAGCCCCGCAGGCCACAGCACCCTTGCCACTGGCACTGGCACCGGCAGCGGCCGCGCGGCGGCAGCCGCCGGCGGGCGCGGCTTTGCCCAGCTGGCCACCGGCGACACCGCGCTGCGCCCGCTGGTCGAGCGTGCGCTGCGGGTCGTCAACCGCGACATGCCGATCATGCTGCTGGGCGAAACCGGCACCGGCAAGGAGGCCTTCGCCCAGGCCCTGCACGCCGCCAGCCTGCGCGCGGCGCGGCCCTTCGTAGCGCTGAACTGCGCCGCCATCCCCGACACGCTGATCGAGAGCGAGCTGTTCGGCTACCGCGACGGCGCCTTCACCGGCGCCCGCGCGCGCGGCGCCCGCGGCAAGGTGCTGCAGGCCGACGGCGGCACGCTGTTTCTCGACGAGATCGGCGACATGCCGCTGGCCCTGCAAAGCCGGCTGCTGCGCGTGCTGGCCGAGGGCGAGGTCACGCCGCTGGGCGCCGAGGAGGCGGTGGCCGTGAAGCTGAGCGTGGTCTGCGCCACCCACCAGGACCTGCCCACCCTGGTGGCGCAGCAGCGCTTTCGCGAAGACCTGTACTACCGCCTGGCCGGCGCCTGCTTTCGCCTGCCGCCGCTGCGCGAGCGCACCGACCGCGCCGAGCTGATCCAGCTGCTGCTGCGCCAGGAGGCCCAGGCCGCCAACCGCCCGGGCCTGCTGCTGGGCGAGCAGGCCCTGCAGCAGCTGATGGCCCACCGCTGGCCGGGCAACATCCGCCAGCTGCGCCTGGCGCTGCGCTATGCCTGCGCGGTGGCCGATGGCAGCGTGCTGCTGCCCGCCGACTTTGCCGATGACCTGTGGGCCACGGCCGGCAGCGCCGGGCGCACGCCAGGCCAGGCGCCCGCGGTCGGGGCCCCGGCTCAGGCCGCCCCACCGGCCACCACATCGGCAGCACCCCCGGCCGCAAACCCGGCCGCAACTCCGGCCACGCCGCAGGCCGCGCCGGCCGCCCCGGCCGCCCAGGTGGCCCAGGTGGCCGAGCGCCAGCGCATCGAGCAGGCCCTGCGCCAGCAGCGCTGGCGGGTGGGCGAGGCGGCGGCGCGGCTGGGCCTCTCGCGCGCCACGCTGTACCGACGCATCAAGGCGCTGGGCATCGTGGCGCCGCACCGCCTGCCGCCCGACGACGAGGGCAGCGGCACGGCGTAGCATCGCCGGCTCCAGCATTGCCGCGAAAGATGTTCCCCATGTCCCTGGCAGCCTCCATCGTCGTCGCGCTCGTCGGCCTGATCCATGTCTACATCCTGCTGCTCGAGATGCTGTGGTGGGACACGCCCAAGGGCCACAAGGCCTTCGGCCTGACGCCCGAGTTCGCCGCCGCCAGCAAGGTGCTGGCGGCCAACCAGGGCCTGTACAACGGCTTCCTGGCCGCCGGCCTGTTCTGGGGCCTGTGGCAGGGCGCGGCCGGCCGGCCGGTGCAGGCCTTCTTCCTGCTGTGCGTGCTGGTGGCCGGCCTGTACGGTGCGGCCACGGCCAGCCGCCGCATCCTGTTCGTGCAGGCCCTGCCGGCGGCCCTGGGCCTGGCCCTGCTGGCACTGGCCTGACAAGCTGTGAATGAACCTGCTGCGCGGGCCCATGGCGGCCCTGCCTTGTGAGTCCCTTGCCCGTCGCCGTGGGCGGGCTGGGCCAGCTCGGGCCGCTGCTGCGCCACTACGGCCGCGAGGGCGGCCGCCATGTGCACAGCCATGCCCAGGTGCTGTTCGGCCTGGACGGCGCGCTGTGCATGGAAGTGGAAGGACGCGATGCGCGGGTCGATGCCAGCAGCGGCCTGATCGTGCCGGCCGGCCAGGTGCACAGCTACCGCGCCGAGGGCCGCGCCCGCGTGCTGGTGTTCGATTGCGAGCACGCGCCGGCCCTGGCGCGCCTGCGCCGCCTGGCGCCGCCGCCCGGCTGGCGCGAGCGCCTGGCGGAGCAGCCCGCGCACGGCTTGCTCGAGGCGCTGCTGGGCCAGGCACGCACGTTGGCGCCGCGCCGGCCGATCGATTTCGAGGCGCTGGCCGCACGCATCGATGCCGAGCCGGCCGGTGACTGGAGCGTGGCCGCGCTGGCCGCCGCCTGCCACCTGAGCCCGCAGCGCCTGCGCGCGCGCTGCGCCGAGGCGCTGGGCTGCTCGCCGCAGCACTTTGTGCGCCAGCGCCGGCTGGCCCGCGCCGAGCAGTGGCTGCGCGCCGGCCTGGCGCTGGAGGCGGTGGCGCTGCAGGTGGGCTATGGCAGCGCCAGCGCGCTGTCGGTGGCACTGCGGCGCGAGCGCGGCACCGGCGCACGCCGCCTGCGGGCCGCCGCCACAGGACGAGCGCTGCGCGAAAGTTGAGCCCGCCAGCGCCGCCATGCTGGCCGGCATGTACCCGATCGCTCGTCCCTGGTTGGGCGTGGCCTGTGTCTGTGGCGCGGCCATGCTGTGGGGCACCACCGGCACCGCCCAGGCGCTGGCCGGTGCCCAGTTGCCCGCGCTGTGGTTTGGCGCGCTGCGCCTGGCCTTTGCCGCGGCCTTCTATGCCATGTTGGCGCTGGCCACCGGGGCCTGGCGGGCCAGCGCCTGGCGCGGCCTGTCGCCGGCCGCGGCGCTGGGGGCCGGCCTGTGCATGGCGGTCTACAACCTGGCCTTCTTTGCCGGCGTGCGGCTCACCGGCGTGGCGGTGGGCACGGCCATCGCCCTGGGCAGCGGGCCGCTGTGGGCCGGGCTGCTGCAGGCCGCGGTGCAGCGGCAGCCGCCGGCGGCGCACTGGTGGCTGGGCGCGGCGCTGGCGGTGGCCGGTGGCGTGCTGCTGGCCAGCGGCGGGCCGCTGCTGGCGGCCGGGGCTGCGGCGACGCTGCCGATCTCGCTGCCCGGCATCGCGCTGTGCCTGGTCTCCGGCCTGGCCTACGCCGTCTACAGCCTGCTCAACCAGCGCATGCTGCGGCAGGCTCCGGCGGCGGTGATCACGCTGTCGGCCTTTGGCGTGGCCGCCTTGCTGGCGCTGCCGGCCGCCGTGTGGCAGGCCGGCCTGCCGGCACCCGATGCGCGTGCGCTGGCGGCCACGGCCTACACCGGCGTCGTCACGGCCGGCCTGGCCTACCTGCTCTACAGCCACGCGCTGCACCATGTGAGCCTGGCCACCGGTGTGACGCTGGCGCTGACCGAGCCGGTGGTGGCCTTCGTGCTGGCCGTGGCCCTGCTGGGCGAGCCGGTGGGCGGCCCGGCGCTGGCCGGGCTGGCGCTGGTGCTGGCCGGCGTGCTGGGCGTGGTGCGCGCCGAGCTGCGCCGCGGCATTGCGGCCCCGGCCTGAGGGCCTGCCGCGGCCCTCAGGGCGCCGGCGGCAGCCAGCGCAGCAGGGTCTGGTACAGGCTCTCGGGATCCACCGGCTTGGCCAGGTGGTCGTCGATGCCGGCGTCGTGCCAGGCCTGGCGGTCGGGGCCGAAGGCATCGGCGCTCATGATCACGATGGCCGGGCGCGCGCCGCGCGGCGAGGCGGGCGGCACACCCGGCCCGGCAGCGCCCGACCCGGCAGCGCCCAATCCAGCAGCACCCGGCCCGGCAGCCCCTGGCGCGCCGGCCGGCGGGCGCAGCCGGCGCGCGGTGGCCAGGCCATCGAGCACCGGCATCTGCGCGCCCAGCAGCAGCAGATCCACCGGCTGGCTGGCGGCCAGCGCCAGGGCCTGCGCGCCATCACTGGCCAGCAGCACCTCCAGGCCGGCCAGGCGCAGCAGCTCGTAGAGCACGCTCTGGTTGATCGGGTTGTCCTCGGCCACCAGCACGCGCCGGCCGGCATGGCCACGGCGCAATGCCGCCTCGGCCAGCGCGCGGCCGGTGAGCTGCGCGGCGGCCACCGGCTGCGGCGTGCGCAGCACCTGCATCAGCAGCCGGTGCAGCGCCGAGGGCAGGACCGGCTTGCTCAGCACGCCCTCGCAGCGCAGGCCGCGCGGCGGCTGCCAGGCCTGCGCCGGCCCCTCGCCGGACGCCATCAGGATGGCCGGCGGCATGCCATCGCCCAGGGCCTTGCGCAGCGCGCGCAGCGTGGCCAGGCCGTCCAGCGGCTGCATGTCGCGGTCGATCAGCAGCAGGTCGAAGGGCGTGCCGCGCAGCATCGCCTGCTGCACCACCTGCAGCGCCTCGCGGCCACCCGGCACGCCCAGCACCTGCAGGCCCAGCTGCCCCAGCTGCCGGCCCAGGCTGGCCAGCGCCTCGGGCAGGTCGTCCACCACCAGGGCGCGCAGGCTCTGCAGGCGCACCGGCTCGTCGGCCTCGACCTGGTCGGCGGCGCGCTCCAGCCAGGCGGTGAACCAGAAGCGGCTGCCCTGGCCGGGCGTACTGGCCACGCCCACCTCACCGCCCATCAGCTGCGCCAGATGGCGCGTGAGCAGCAGGCCCAGGCCAGAGCCGGCCGGCCGGGCGCGGTGCTCGTCGGCCGGCGCATCGCCATCAAACAAGCGGGCCTGGGCCGCAGGCGCGATGCCCCGGCCGGTGTCGCGCACCTCCAGGCGCAGCAGCACGCGTGCGCCGGCCTCGCGCAGCAGCTCGCCGTGCAGGCGCACCGAGCCCTGGGTGGTGAACTTCACCCCGTTCGACAGCAGGTGCAGCAACGCCTGGCGCAGCCGCTGGGCGTCGCCGCGCAGGCGCCGCGGCAGCCCATGGGTGTCGAGCACCAGCTCCAGGCCCTTGCCCTGCGCCTGGCTGGCCAGCTGCTCGAAGCAGGCGCTGAACATCGCGTCGAGCGCAAACTCGGCCGGCTCGAGCTGCAGGCGGCCGGACTCGATGCGCGAGAGGTCTTGCAGGTCGTTGATCAGCTGCATCAGCCGGCGTGCCGCCGCATCCACCTGGCCCAGGCGCTCGCGCTGCAGCGGATCGCGGTTGTCGCGGGCCATCAGATGGTTCAGGCCGACGATGGCATGCATCGGCGTGCGGATCTCGTGGCCGATGTTCGACAGGAACGCGCTGCGCGCGCGGCTGGCGGCCTCGGCGCGCCGCAGCGCCTGGCGCAGCACGATCTCGCGCATGGCCGCATGGGCCAGCTCGCCGAGCAGCGCGATGTCCTGCTCGCGCCATTGGCGCGGCGCGAAGTCCACCGCGCAGAAGCTGCCCAGGCACAGGCCGTCGTCGGTGATCAGGGGCACGCCGGCATAGGCCCGGATGCCCAGCGAACGCACCGTGGGCACCTCGCGAAAGCCCGGATAGGCGGTGACATCGTCGAGCACCAGCGGGCCCTCGCACACCAGGCCGAAGTGGCAGAAGGTGCGGCCCTCGAGCTGGCGCACGCTGGCCAGCGGCTCCGCAAAACCGCTGTGGCTCTTGTAGAAATCGCGGCCCTCGTCCACCAGGGTCATGAACGACACCGGCGCGCCGATGAGGCGCGTGGCCAGGCGGGTCAGGCGGTCGAAGCTGTCTTCGGCCGGCGTGTCGAGCAGCTCGGTGGCCCGCACCGCGGCCAGCCGCGAAACGTGGGTGATGACTGCCTGCAGGGTGGCGTCGTCGGCAGCGCGTGGGGGAGGTACAAGCATGGCGGCGCGCACAAGGCCTCGGTGGGGCCACAGGCCGCGGCCAGCGGTGGCCGCACGATGCGCAGGGACCGCGGCGGATGATAGCGGCAGCTCAGAGGGTGCCTCTCATTTCGGGGACACCCTCTCAGTCGGGCTTGATCTTCGCCCGCGCCACCACCGCCTTCCAGCGCTGCTGCTCCAGCGCGATGAACTTCGCAAACTCGGCCGGCGTGTTGCCCACGGCCATGGCGGCGTCGCCATTCAGGCGCTCCACGGTGGCCGGCGCGCGCACCGCGGCCACGGCGGCGGTGGCCAGGCGGTCGGCGGCGGGCTGCGGCAGCGAGGCCGGCGCCAGCAGGCCGTACCACTGGGTCATCTCGAAGCCGGCAAAGCCCTGCTCGGCCACCGTGGGCACATCGGGCAGCTGGGCCAGGCGCTGCGTGGTGCCGGTGGCCAGGCAGCGCAGCTTGCCGGCGTGGATGAACTGCATCACCGCCGGGGCGCCCACCGAGGCCACATCCAGCCGGCCGGCCAGCAGGTCGGTGAGCTGCGGGCCGGTGCCGCGGTAGGGCACATGCAGCATGAAGGTCTCGCTGGCCATCTTCAGGTATTCCATCGCCAGATGGCCGGCGCTGCCGTTGCCGGCCGAGCCATAGTTGAGCTTGCCCGGGTTCTTTCTGGCAAAGGCGATCAGCTCGCGCAGGTTCTTCACCGGCAGGTCGGGGCGCACCAGGTACAGGCTGGGCACCTTGGCCAGCAGCGAGATCGGGCGGAAGTCCTTGTTCGGGTCGTAGGGCAGCTTGTCGAAGATGTACGGGTTGACCGCCAGCGTGCCGATGTGGCCCAGGATCAGCGTGTGCTGGTCGTCGGCGCGCGCCACCTCCTGCATGGCCACGTTGCCGGCGGCGCCGGGCTTGTTCTCGACGTACACGCTCTGGCCCAGCTGGCGGCCCAGCTCGAGCGCGGTGCTGCGCGCCACGATCTCCGAGCTGCCGCCCGGCGCAAAGGGCACCACAAGGCGGACGGGCTTGGCGGGCCAGGCCTGGGCACGCGCCAGGCCCGGCAGCGCCAGGCCGGCGCCGGTGGCCGTCACATGGGCCAGCCACTGGCGGCGTGAGCTGATCGGATGGGCGGGCTTCATGGGCAGGTCTCCTTGGGTCAGGGGTCTTGGGTCAACGGTAGAGCGCGGCGGCGCCCTGGTGCAGCACACGGTGGGCGGCCAGGGGGCCCAGGGCCGCGCGCAGCGGATCGAGCACCGCGGCATAGGCCGGCAGACGATCAGGGGCAAAGCTGGTGTGCGGCCAGTCGGAGCCCCACACCAGGCGCGGGCCGAACAGCGCGGCGGCGCGGCGGATGGCCGGCCACAACAGGGCATAGGGCGCGTGGGGCGCGGTGGATGGCGGCACGGGCGCCTCAGGCTGCGCGGGTGCCACGGGCTGCGCCGGCCCGGCGGCGGCGGCGCCCAGGCGATACCAGCCCGACAGCTTGAGCCAGGCGCCGCCCTCGGCCAGGGCCTGCGCGGCGGCCCAGGCCGGGTGCTCGTCGGCCAGGCCGGCATGCAGGCCGGCCAGGTGGTCGAGCACGAAGCACAGGCCGGTATCGGCCTGCCAGCGCGGCAGCATGGGCAGGGTGTCGGCCGTGACGTACCACTGCACATGCCAGCCGCGCGCGCGCAGGCGCGGCGCCAGGTGCTGCAGCTCGGCCGCCAGGGCCTGCGGCGCAGCGCCGTGGCCGGCCGGCGACACGCAGTTGAAGCGCACGCCGCGCACGCCGGCGGCGTGAAGCTGGTCGAGCGCCGCATCGCCGACATCGGGCGCCACCACCGCCACACCGCGGTGGCGGCCACCACCGGCCTGCAGCGCGCGCAGCATCAGCGTGTTGTCACAGCCGTAGACGCTGGGCTGCACCAGCACCAGGTGGCCCACACCATGCTGCGCGGCCAGCGCCTCGATCTGCGGCAGCGGCCGGTGCACCGGCTGGTAGTGGCCGGGGCGCACCGGCTGTGCGGCATCGAACACGTGCACATGGCAGTCCCAGCCGCCGGGCAGGGCGTTGCCGGCCCCGCCGTGGGCCCCATCGGCCATGGCGGGCAGATCGGGCGCGGTGGCCTGCGGCGACGGCGGCGCAGGCACCTCACTCACGGGTGATGCGCCGCTCGCGCACCACGCGCGCCCACAGCGCCTGCTGCTGCTTCAAAAACCCGCCGGCCTCGGCCTCGCCGCCGCCAAACACCTCGCCGCCCAGCGCACGCACGCGGCCCAGCAGCTCTGGCTCGGCCATGGCCTTGCGCAGCGCCGCGGCCAGCCGCGCGCGCACCGGCGCCGGCACGCCGGCGGGCGCCAGCAGCGGGTTCCATTCCAGCACCTCGTAGCCCTTCAGGCCGGCCTCGTCCAGCGAGGGCAGATCGGGCAGCACACGCGAGCGCAGCCGCGAGCTCACCGCCAGCGCGCGCAGGCGGCCCGACTGGATGTGGCCCAGCGACGAGGCCAGGTTGGCGAAGAACAGCGGCACCTGGCCGCCCATCACGTCGTTGAGCGCCGGGCCGCCGCCGCGGTAGGGGATGTGCAGCATCTCCACCCGCGCCATGGCCTCGAACAGCGCGCCGGCCAGGTGCTGGGCCGAGCCATTGCCCGACGAGGCATAGGCCAGCTTGCCCGGCTGGGCACGCGCCAGGCGCAGCACATCGGCCAGCGTGCGCGCCTCGAAGCCGGGCGTGCAGACCAGCACATTGGGAAACAGCGCCAGCACGCCCAGCGGCGCAAAGGCCGTGGCCGGCTCGTACGGCAGCTTGTCGAACAGCGCCGGGTTGACCGCGTACGACGAGGCATCCAGCAGCAGCAGCGAGCCATCGACCGGCCCGCGCGCCACCTGGGCGGCGGCCAGCGTGCCGCTGGCACCGGGCTTGTTCTCCACCACCACCGGCTGGCCCAGCGCCTCGGCCATGCGCGGGGCGATCAGGCGCGCCATCACATCGGCACCACCGCCGGCCGGGTAGCTCACCAGCAGCGTGATCGGCTTGCCGGCGGCGATGTCGCCAGCGGCCAGCACGGGCGCCGCCGGCGCGGCCAGCAGGCCGGCGCCGGCCGCCAGCAGCGCGCGGCGAGTGGGGGCATGGGCTCGGGTCATGGGGGTCCTCAGGTGATGGCCACGGTGTAGTGGAAGGCGTTGGCATCGCCCAGCGAGGCGCGCCATTCAACGCAGCGGCCGGCCAGATCAAAGGCCTGGCGCTGCACCCGCGCGCAGGGGTGGCCGGCCGGCAGGCGCAGCGAACGGGCCTGGGCGGCGCCCAGGCTGCCAAAGCCGATGCTGTCGACCGCGCGGTGCACGTGCACGCCGCAGCGCTCGGCAAACAGCGGGTAGAGCAGGTCGCCCCAGGCCGCGGCGTCGCCCTCGGCCAGCGGCGCAAACAGCGGCAGCGGCAGCCAGATCTCCTCATGCAGCACCGGCTGGCCGCCCAGGCTGCGCAGGCGCCTCAGGCGCAGCGCCGGCTCGCCGGGGCCGCTGCCCAGCGCGCGCGCCACCTCGGCCGGCGCGGCCAGCGTGTCACGCGCCAGGATGCGCGAGCGCGGCGCCTCGCCACGCGCCGCGCCAAAGCGGAAGAAGCGCAGCATCGGCGCGCCGCTGAGGCCCTGGCGCACAAAGGTGCCGCGGCCATGCACACGCTCGACCAGGCCCTGCTCGGCCAGCAGCTCCAGCGCCCGGCGCATGGTGCCCAGCGCCACGCCATGCTCGGCGGCCAGCGTCTGCTCGGCCGGGATGGCACTGCCCGGCGGCCACTCGCCACCCACGATGCGCGCCCGCATGGCCGCCGCCAGCGCGGCGTAGCGGCTCTGGCCGGGTTCGGAGTCGACAAGGCGAACGGATGACATCTCTAGTCCTCTATAGGACTAGAGTATCCGCCGCTGACTGCTGCGCCGGCCTCGGGATGAACCCGGGGCCGGGACACGGCGGCGAAGACCCGGCGCGCCAGCCTGCACCGCGAGATGCCTGCCGGCAAGCCGCGGCAGGCCTCGCTGCGCCTATGCGGGGCGCGACCGCCTGACCCGCTGCCAAACGCTGAACACCTCGTCCAGCGGGCCGCTGTGGGCCTGGGAGGGGCCTGGCGGCAGGCGCGCCTGACGCGGCGCCAGGCGGCCCTGCGGCGCACTCAGCACGCCCTGGGCCGCCGCCTTCAGCAGGCGCTGGAACGACGGGCAGGCGGCATGATCCAGGGCGGGGCATGCCGCCGCATGGCGCAGCCCCTCGCTCAGGGCCTGCAGCCCGCGCAGCATGGCATCGATCTCGTCGGCCCGGGCGGCGAGCCGGGCGCGGTCAATCTGCAACTGGCCCTCGGGCGTGAACATGGCGCGGATCTCATCCAGCGAGAAGCCGGCAGCCTGCCCCAGCGCAATCAGCGCCAACTGATCCAGCACGACTGGCGCATAGCGGCGCCGTGCACCGCCATGGGCCAGCGGTCGGATCAGGCCCTTGCGCTCATAGAAGCGCAAGGCCGACGCCGCCACGCCCGAGCGCTTTGCCACTTCAGAGATGTCCATGCGCGCTTGACTTGAAGTTGAGTTCAAGTTCTACAGTGCCATCCATCGCACCACAGGTCAAGCCAGCGCGCCCCATGAACCCACCCGACATCACCACTGCCGTCCACATCCTGCTGATCGGCATCGGCGCCACGGCCGTGCTCGATGCCTGGTTGCTGCTGTTGCGCCGCCTGGGTCAGCCGAGCGCCGGTTTCGCGCCGCTGGGCCGCTGGATCGGCCATCTGGCGCGCGGCCGCCTGACCCACCCCGCCATTGCCCAGGCCGCACCGGTGCGGCACGAGCTGGCGCTGGGCTGGCTCAGCCACTATGCGGTGGGCGTGGCCTTTGCCGCTGCGCTGGTGGCCTGGCAGGGCATGGCCTGGGTGCGCCAGCCCACGCCGCTTCCGGCCCTGGCCTTCGGCCTGGCCAGCGTGGTGGCGCCGCTGTTCGTCATGCAGCCGGCCATGGGCGCGGGCTTCGCGTCGCGGCGCACCGCCACGCCGCTGAAGAACTGCTTGCGCAGCACGCTCAACCACATGGTGTTTGGCGTCGGGCTCTACCTGTGCGCGCGCTTGCTGGCCGGTGCGCCGGCCGCTGCGCTGGCCTGAGCCGGGCCTGGCCTGCGCAGCAGCCGTGGCCCGCCACCCCATCCCCCCACCGCCGGCCACGGTCGGCCATCGCCCCCCCCAACGAAAGCACTCGCATGTTCCCCTCGCGCTTTGCCCCGGCCCTGTTCGGGCTGATCCTGTCCGGCCTGATGTCGCTGCTGGTCTCGGGCATCTCCACCGGCCGCGCCGTGGGCCTGGGCCCGGACTTCGCGGCGCTGTGGACCAGTGCCTGGCTCACCACATGCCTGGCTGGTGGCCTTTCCGGTGGTGCTGGTGGTGGCGCCGCTGGCGCGCCGCATGGTGCAGGCGCTGGTACGGCAGAGTTGAGGGCACCGGCCTGAGTGCCCCCCACCCCGCGTGCCCCCCATGCCGGGCGGGCCTGCTCAGCCCCTCAGCCCAGCGCGTGGCGCAGCAGCAGCGCCGCCAGCAAGGCCATGGTGATGCCGATCAGCCCGTCCAGCCACTGCCAGGCGCGGGGTCGCGCAAACCACGGCGCCAGCCAGCGTGCGCCAAAGCCCAGCGCGGTGAACCACAGCAGGCTGCCGGCGCTGGCCCCGGCGATGAACCAGCCGCGCAGCGCCGCCGGCTGCTGCGCACCGATGCTGCCCACCAGCAGCACGGTGTCCAGGTAGACATGCGGGTTCAGCAGAGTGAATGCCGCCGCCTGGGCCAGCACCGCGGCGCGCCGCGTGCCCTGCCCCAGCACATCGGCGGCGGCCTGCAGGCGCTGCGGCTGGCGCGCCCGGCGCAGCGCCTGCCAGGCATAGGCCGCCAGAAACAAGGCACCGGCCAGCGCCAGCGCGCGCGCCAGCCCCGGGCTGCGGCCCAGCGCCTGGGCCATGCCCAGCACGCCGGCGGCGATCAGCAAGGCATCGGCCACGGCGCAAAAGGCCACCACGCTGGCCACATGCTCGCGGCGCAGGCCCTGGCGCAGCACGAAGGCGTTTTGCGCGCCGATGGCCACGATCAGCCCCAGGCTCAGCGCCAGGGCCTGCAGAAACACCGGCACGGCGTGCGGGAGGAGTGGAATGTGATTCATGCGGTGCCCAGCTTGCCAGCCCTGGCCGGTGAAGACAAACTAAAGCTTCTAAGCCAGATGAAGCTCAACTGAATCATGCTCGATTACGCCGCCTTGTCGGCCCTGGCCGCCGTGGTGCGCGAGGGCAGCTTCGAACGCGCCGCGCAGGTGCTGCACGTGACGCCCTCGGCGGTGTCGCAGCGCATCCGCGCGCTCGAAGAGCGCATGGGCAGCGCGCTGGTGGTGCGCGCCCAGCCCTGCCGCGCCACCGAGGCCGGCCGCCGCCTGTGCCAGCATGTCGATCGGGTGGCCCTGATGGAGCAGGACCTGCGCGGCGACCTGCCCACGCTGGCCGCGCTGACGCGCGATGGCCGCACCCGGGTGCCGCTGCCGGTGGCCGTCAATGCCGACAGCCTGGCCTCGTGGTTTGCGCCGGCGCTGGCCGCCTATGCCGCCGACGCCCCGGTGCTGGTGCAGGTGGCGGTGGACGACCAAGACCACACTGCCGAGTGGCTGCGCACGGGCCAGGTGCTGGCCGCCGTGACCAGCGCCGCGCGGCCGCCGGCCGGCTGCAACGGCCAGCCGCTGGGCGCCATGCGCTACCGCGCCGCGGCCACGCCGGCCTTCATGGCGCGCCACTTTGCCGCGGGCGTGAACGCGGGCGCGCTGGCCCGTGCGCCCAGCCTGGTGTTCGACCTGAAGGATGAACTGCAGGCGCGCTGGGTGCGGCGCCAGTGCCGCCGCCCGATCGAGCTGCCGCGCCACATGCTGCCCTCGGCCCAGGCCTTCGTGGTGGCGGCGCTGGCCGGCATGGGCTGGGGCCTGCACGAGGAAGGCCTGGTGGCCGCCCACCTGCGCAGCGGCCGCCTGGTGGAGCTGGTGCCCGACACGCCGCTGGACGTGCCGCTGTACTGGCAGCATGCCCGCGCCGCCTCGGGCCTGCTGCAGCAGTTGACTGCGGCCGTGCTGGCCGGCGCACGCCAAGCCCTGCGGCCGACCCGACCGGCGCGCACTTGACGGCGGGCACTTGGCGGCGGGCACTTGGCGGCCCGCACCTGGCGGCCCGGCGCCGGCCTCTCAGCCTCTCAGCCCATTCACGCCGGCGGGCCCACCGTCAGCGCCACCTCGCCCACACCGGCCACCTGGCCGCTGAGGCGGTCGCCCGGCTGCACCGCGCCCACGCCCTCGGGCGTGCCGGTGAAGATCAGGTCACCGGGCTGCAGGTGGTAGAACAGCGACAGATCGGCCAGGATCTCGCGCAGGTTCCAGATCAGCTGGTTCACGTCGGATTGCTGCCGGGTGATGCCGTTGACCGACAGTGCGATGGCGGCGTGTTCGATCACCACGCCGGGCATCGGCAGCACGGCCGAGCACACGGCCGATTGTTCGACGTCCTTGCCCAGATCCCAGGGCCGGCCCTTGTCGCGGGCGGCCAGCTGCAGATCGCGGCGGGTCATGTCCAGCCCGCAGGCATAGCCAAAGATGTGCGCGTGGGCCTGCGCCGCCGCGATGCGAAAGCCCGCCTGGCCCACCACCAGCACCAGCTCGATCTCGTGGTGGTAGCTGGTGGTCTCGGGCGGGTAGGCCACGGTGACCCCGCTCGCCACCACGGCCTGGGGCGACTTGGTGAAGTAGAACGGCCGCTCGACGCGCTTGTCGACCGGCTTGCCCATCTCGAGCGCATGCGCGTGGTAGTTGCGGCCGACGCAGAACACGCGGTTGACCGGCAGGCGCTCGCCACGGCCGCTCACCGGCAGCGAAACGACGGGCGGCGGGGCCCAGAGGTAGGTGGGGGTCATGGGGTTCAGGGCTGAGAGCAACATGAGGAGGGGTGAGGTCAGCGCGTCTCGAGGACGCCCAGCTTGCGGTGCAGCGGCGACTCGTCGGCCACGAACACGAAGGCCGGCGTGTTGCCCGCGCGATTGCGCAGCGTGACCGGCGTGTAGCCCGGCGCACAGCAGGTGTCGGCCTCGGCCAGCGTGAAGGCTTTGGGCGGGTCGGTGGCCACCTGCACATCGACGCCGCCCTCGATCAGATGGAAGACCTGGGCCGGTGAGCTGGCCGGCAGGGTGAGCGTCTGGCCCGGGCGCAGCATCAGCGCGTGGAAGCCGAGGATGTTCTCGGCGTCGTCACCGGTCTCGGGGTTCACATAGGTGAGCTGCACCGTGGCCCGCGCGGGCTGCGCATCGGCCAGCGCCAGCAGCGCCGCGCGGGCCTGGGCCCAGGGGTAGCGCAGCATCGGGTAGCGCTGCACGGCGTCGCCGAACACCGGCGTGGGCACCAGGCCCGAACCATGGCCCGAACCATGGCAAGCACCCTGGCCCGAACCCAGGCCTGCCGGTGCGCCATCGGCCGGCTGCCCGGCGGGGGGCGCCGCCACGCCGGCATCGGCCCGCCGGTCGCGCAGGGCCTGGCGCGAACCGTTGACGTGGTAGCTGGCCTCCATGTAGTAGACCAGCGGCAGATCCAGCACGTCCAGCCACACCACGGGCGCGCTGCCGTCGTGGCCGTGCTCGTGCCACAGGCCGGTGGGCGTGAGGATCAGGTCGCCGCGCAGCATCGGGCACTGCTCGCCGTCCACCGTGGTCCAGGCGCCCTCGCCTTCCACCACCATGCGCACGGCATTGGGCGTGTGGCGGTGGCTGGGTGCCCATTCACCGGGCAGCAGCAGCTGCATGCCCAGGTACATGGCCGGGCTGGCCTTCATGTTCTCGCGCCCGTGGCCGGGGTTGGCCAGCACCAGCACGCGGCGCTCGGCCTTCTCGATGGGCGTCAGCTCGCCGGCGCGCAGCAGCAGCGGACGCAGCGCCTGGTAAGACCAGTGCGTGGCCTGCGTGGCCGGCCGCGGCCTGGCCGGCGGCAGCACGGCGCGCAGGCTGGGCCACAGCGGCACCAGGTTCAGCGCCCGCAGTTCGGCCACGTAGTCGGCCGGCAGGTCTTCCAGCCGGCCGAGAGCGAGCTCATCACCCATCGCAGTTCTCCGTCAGAAAGCAAGCCGCCTTGCCGGGCACGCGCCGCAGGCGCTGCGGGGCCGGCTCAATCGGCCAGGCAGTTGGATGCGTTCCAGCCATAAAGCCATTCCATCGCGTCGTAAAAGCGTTCGGGCGTGCGGCCCTGCCACAGCGCGTTGCGCACCAGGCGTTCCAAGCCCTTGGCGTGATAGAGGCGCCCCATCTCGCGCGAGCTGAGCACGATGCGCGCGGTGCGCGTGACGCGGCTGCGCTGGTACAGCGCGAGCGCCTGCGCCCAGTCATTGCCATGGCGGCGCAGCGCCTGGCCCAGGGTCACGGCGTCTTCAAGCGCCATGCAGGCGCCCTGGGCCATGTACTGCGTGGTGGGGTGCGCGGCATCGCCCAGCAGCGTGACGCGGCCAAACGTCCACTGGCCGATGGGCTCGCGGTCGGCGGTGGCCCAGCGCTTCCAGCTGCGGGGCAGGTCGATCAGCTGGCGGGCCCTGGGGCAGAGGCCCTGGAAGTAGCTCTGCACCTCGTCCCGGCTGCCCTCGCTGACGCCCCACTGCTCGGGCTGGCGGCTGTGAAAGGTGACCACCACGTTGTACTGCTCGCCACCGCGCAGCGGGTAGTGCACCAGGTGGCAGTGGGGGCCCACCCAGATGCTGGCGGCGTTCCACTGCAGGTCGGGCGGAAAGTCCTGCCTGTCAACCACCGCGCGGTAGACCACATGGCCGGTCACGCGCGCCGCATCACCCACGAACTGCTGACGCACCACGCTCTTGACGCCATCGGCGCCGATCAGCGCCACGCCGCGGTGGCTGGCACCGTGCTGGTCGGTCACGGTCACGCCGTCGGCATCCTGCTCGATGCGCTCGGCCCGCGTGGCGGTGAGGAACTCGACGCGGCCGCTGTCTTGCGCGCCCGCCAGCAGCGAGCGGTGCACATCCACCCGGTGGATCACCGCATAGGGGTTGCCGAAACGCTGGCGAAAGGCCTCGCCGGTGGGGATGCGGCCGACCTCGTGTTCGTCGATGGCGTCGTGCATCACCATGCAGTCGGTGTAGACGGCGCGGCTGCGCGCCTGCGGGCCCACGCCCAGCGCATCAAAGGCATGGAAGGCGTTGGGCCCGAGCTGGATGCCGGCGCCGATCTCGCCGATCTCGGCCGCCTGCTCCAGCACCTTGACTGCGAAGCCCTGGCGCACCAGGGCCAGCGCCGCGGCCAGGCCGCCAATGCCACCACCGGCCACCAGCACGGGCGGGCCCGACACCACGGAAGACGCTGCGCTGGCCATGCTGCCTGCTCCGGTTATTTAATCAGCACACTGATGATCAGTGTAGTGAAGCATCGCCGGCGCAGCACGCGGGTAAACCCGCCTCGGGGGGTGTCGGGGTGGGGTCAGCGGCCGCGCTGGCAGTCGCGCATCACCGAGGGCGAGGCGTTGAAGCCCTGGATGCGCCAGCCCTGCGGCGTCCAGGCCAGCGTCATCGCGCCGGCCACGCTGATCTCGCGGTTCTGGCGCAGGTGCAGCGGCGGCATGTCCAGGCGCGGCGCCTCGGCGGCCTGCAGCAGGCTGCCCAGGCTGAGGCGCTGCACCGGCGCCGGCACGCCGGGCACGCAGCGCGCGGCCTGGCGCATCACGCTGGCCGGCGCCGTCACCTCGTCGGGGCCCTCGACGAAGGACAGCCGGGGCAGCGACAGGCCTTGCAGCGCCGCGCCGTCGTCGCGCGCGAGGGCCTCACGCAGCGCCTGCCAGAACTGGGCAAAGGCCGCCTGGCGGTCGACTGTCACGCTGCAGCCCGGGGCCTGGGCCGCCAGCACAAAAAACGCGGGCAGCTGCAGCGCACCGCAGGCCGCCGGCTGCAGCGCGATGCGGTAGTGCGCCGGGCCGCGCTGCACGATCAGCAGCTGCTCGCTGCCCAGGCGCTCGTCGCGCCAGGCAAAGCGCCAGCGGCCATCGGCCTGCAGCACCGGCGCGCCCGAAGTGGTCAGATCGCATTCGCGCGCGCCGGCCGCCACCGCCACGCTGGCACCCAGCGGCACGCCCTGCGCGTCCAGGCTCAAGGCCACGCGGTGGCCTGGATCGGGGGTGCAGGCCAGGCGTGTGGGCAGGGCCGGGGCCGCCGGGGCCGACGACGCCGCCTGGCCGGGCTTGGCGGGCTGAGCGGCCTGGGCGGCCTGGGCAGCGAAGGGCGCGGTGAGGATCAGGCTGAGCGCAAGCAGGCCACGCAGGGTCATGGGCACAGGGGTTGGCGGGGGACGGCCGGCAGTATCGGCGAAGCGCGCACGGTCTGCCGCGCTGTTAGGCCTCGCCCTCAGGGTGCGCGGCGCACGCCCAGCGCATCGTCCAGGCGCCGCACCGATTCGGTCACCGCATCGGGCCGCGTGCCGTCGGCCTGCAGCTCGCCACGCTGGTTGCCGCCCACCACACGCACCTGGCCATCGGCCAGCACCTCGGAGACGATGGCCACATGGCCCTGCGCCGGGTTGTTGCCGCGCGGGAAGACGATGACATCGCCCGGCTGCACATGGGCCGCGTCGCGCGGCACGGCCTGGCCCCATTGCAGCCAGCTGCGCGCGGCGGCGCTGTCGGTGCCGGCCACACCGGCGCGTTGCATCGTCCAGTTGACGAAGGACGAGCACCACGAGGTCTCGTCGTCGCGCGCCCGCAGGCTGGTGGCCTGGTGGTACTCGACCACGCGCGGGTTGTCGCCCGCGCCGCGGATCTCGCGCGTGCCCAGCTCGCCCAGCGCGATGTCCAGATGGCGCGGCGTGCCCGTGGCCGCACCCGCAGGCGCCGCACCCGCAGGCGCCGCAGCGGCCGGTGCCGCAGCGGCCGGCGCGCCGGCCAGCAGGCCCTGCTGGCCCAGGGCGCTCTCGATGGCGTCCATGCGGCGCTGCTGGTCGGCGCGCAGCACGTTCTGCACCTCGGCCTCGGTGGGCGTGCGCCCGAGCCGCGCCCGGGCGATGTTGGCAAAGCCGCTGCCGGCCTGGCCGCCGCCGGCCAGCTCGAAGCGCTGGCCGGTGCTGGCATCGACAAAACTGTTCACGCGCAGCTGGGTCAGGTGGGCCGAGTCCAGCGGCTGGCCGCTCAGCGTGCCCAGCTGGGCCACGAAGCGCCTCGCGGCGCTGGGCGACTGGTTGTACAGGTCGAGGTAGGCCGAGGCCAGGCGGGCATCGGCAGGGTCGAGCCCGGCGCGCTGCGCCGCGGCCTCGTAGGCCGGCAGCGTGGCGCGCAGGCTGGCCAGCTGGCGCCGGTCGGCATCGGCCGGGCTGCTGGCCGCATGCTGGTACGAAAACGAGCCGCGGTTGTGCGCGGCATTGCCCGGATCGGCATGGCCGCCATAGGCCGGGGTGAAGCCGCCATCGGGCCGCCGCGTGCCCTCGGCGCTGCCGATGACGATGGCCGCCGCCGCATGCGAGCCCAGCGCCGGATCGGTGAAGGCCTGCAGGTCGAGCCGACCGCTGGCCGGGGTGGCCGCGGGCGCGCCCTGCACCGCGGCGGTGGGGGCCGCGGCCGCGCCTTGCACCGCGCCGGTGGGGGCCGGCGCCGGGGCTGCCGGGCCGCCGGCCGCGTCCAGGAAGGGCAGGTTGGCCCGCAGCAGGTCCATCAGCGCCACGCCCCAGCGCTCGGCAATGCCGGCCAGGGTTTCATCAGGCGCCACCTCGTGCTGGCGCTCCAGGCCGGGCGTGGCCACCGGGATCAGCAGGCGCTGGCCCACCTGCAGCCGGTCGGGGTCGCGCGGGCTGGCGCCCATGCGGCCATCGGCCAGCGCCGGGTCCAGGCCGTTGGCGCGCATCAGGGCCTCGGGCGCCACGCCGTGGCTGCGCGCGATGTCGCTGAGGGTGTCGCCGCGTTGCACGCGGTGCGTCTGCACTGGGCTCATGGGTTCTGCTCCTGCCGCCCGATGGCGGGCGCCTGCGGCGATTGAAGCCGCGCCCGGCCCGCCCCGCCAGTTGGGGCCGCCCGCAAATCGGGCGCGCCCACGCTGGGGTCAGCCGCAACGTGCCGGGCCAGGCCGGCACGGCTGCCCGGCCGCCCCCCGGGGTAAACCCATGCTTCCAGAAACACGAGGGCCGGCGCGCGCCGATTGACCCGCAGGCGACTGTTCGCCGCGCAGCCGCCGCGCTAGAAACACAGCCTGCCGGGCGCCATGCCCGCACCACGCGACGCGACCGCCAGGAGACCCCGTGCTGCACCCCTACTTCCACGCCCAGGCCACGCCCGACAAGCCGGCGCTGATCATGGCCGACAGCGGCCTGCGCATCAGCTACCGCGAGCTCGACGAGCGCTCCAACCAGGTGGCGCAGCTGTGGCGGGCCTCGGGCCTGAAGGCCGGCGACCACATCGCGCTGATGCTCGAGAACCACCCGCGCTTCTTCGAGATCTGCTGGGGCGCGCAGCGCGCCGGGCTGATCTACACCGCGATGAGCACCCGGCTCACCGAGGGCGAGCTGAGCTACATCGTCAACGACTGCGCGGCCAAGGCGGTGATCGCCTCGCAGGCCATGCAGGCCGCCGTGGCCCACCTGCCGGCGCAATGCCCGCAGGTGGGCCACTGGCTGATGCTCGACGGCGCCAGCCCCGGCTGGGCAGACTATGAAGCCGCCGTGGCGGCCCAGCCCGCCCGCCGCATTGCCGACGAGCAGGCCGGCGGCGACATGCTGTACTCCAGCGGCACCACCGGCCGGCCCAAGGGCGTGTTCGTGCCGCCGCAGGAGACCGCCATCGACGCCCCCGGGCCGATGACCGACATCCTCGGCAAGCTGTACGGCGTGACCGAGCACACCCGCTACCTCTCGCCCGCGCCGCTGTACCACGCCGCGCCGCTGCGCTACACCATGGCCGTGCAGCGCCTGGGCGGCACGGTGGTGGTGATGGAGCACTTCGACGCCGAGCGCTACCTGCAGCTGGTGCAGCAGCACCGCATCACCCACAGCCAGCTGGTGCCCACGATGTTCGTGCGCATGCTCAAGCTGCCCGAAGAGGTGCGCCAGAAGTACGACCTGGCCACGCTGCAGTGCGCCATCCATGCCGCGGCGCCCTGCCCCATCCCGGTGAAGCGGCAGATGATCGACTGGTGGGGCCCGGTGCTGTGGGAGTACTACGCCGGCACCGAGGGCAATGGCGTGACCATGGTGCATGCCAAGGACTGGCTCAGCCACCCGGGCACCGTGGGCCGCGCGGTGATCGGCGAGCTGAAGATCGTGGACGACGACAGCGGCGACGAGGCCCCGGTGGGGCAGCCCGGCACGGTGTACTTCGCCAACGGCCGGCCCTTCTCGTACCACAACGACGCGGCCAAGACGGCAGGATCGACCAACGCCAGGGGCTGGACCACGCTGGGCGACGTGGGCTATGTGGACGCCGAGGGCTTTCTGTACCTCACCGACCGCAAGGCCTACATGATCATCTCGGGCGGCGTGAACATCTACCCGCAGGAAGCCGAGAACCTGCTGATCACCCACCCCAAGGTGGCCGATGTGGCAGTGCTGGGCGTGCCGAACGAAGAGTTCGGCGAAGAGGTCAAGGCCGTGGTGCAGCCGCGCGACATGGCCGACGCCGGCCCCGCGCTGGAAGCCGAGCTGATCGCCTGGTGCCGCAGCCAGCTGTCACCGATCAAGTGCCCCAAGAGCATCGACTTCGACGCCGAACTGCCGCGCCACCCCACCGGCAAGCTCTACAAGCGCCTGCTGAAAGACCGCTACTGGGCCGGGCACGCGTCGCGGATCGTCTGACGCGGGCGGGCGGCGCCTGCCGCCGCAGGCCAGGTCAGCGCGCCGCCCGCGCCGCCTCGTAGCCCTCGTACGAGGCCTTCAGCACCGCGTGGTTGAGCAGCACCTCGGCCTTGCAGGTGCTGCCGCTGGCGTCGAAGATCTGCGAGCGCACCCAGTAGCTCTCGGTGCGCTTGCTCTCGGCCAGGGCCACGATCTCGCGGCGGATGAGATAGGGCTCGTCGACGAACAGCGGGCCGTCGACCATGCGGATCTCCAGATCGGCAAACAGGCCCACCACCGGCTGCTTCACCACAAAGCCGGCCTGGCCGTTGGTGTACTCGGCCAGCACGCTCACCATCTCCAGCGGCACGATGGCGCGGCCCCAGGGGTTGCCGCCCTCGCCCGAGGCATACCAGGGCGAGTTCTCGGTGATCTTGCCCAGCTTGTCGGCCAGCGAGAACGGGTACAGCGCGCCCATGTGCTGGCTGGCGCCCATGGTCACCGGCTCGTCGCGCACGCCACGCTGGCCCACGCGCAGATCCTGCAGGATCACCAGCGGGCCGGGCGGGCGCAGCTGGCCCAAACGTTCGGCCAGCAGCGTGGGCTGCGCGCCCAGCGTGGCGCTGGCCTCGAGCACCGGCGTGCCGTCGGCCTTCTCGGCCCAGCAGCGGGTGCGGGTGGCACCCGGCGCCGGCGGCTCGACGAAGGCGCGCACCGATTCGCCCTCGACCACCATGTTCAGGAAGTGGCAGCTGAAGCTGCCGCGCTCGAACCAGTCACGCCCCCACGCTTCAGCCAGCAGCGGCACAAACTGGCTGAAGTGCGTGGGCCCCTCGATCGGCCCGGCGCGAAAGCCCAGCTTCTCGGCCATGGCGTCGTCGTGGATCGAGGTGTGGCCGGCGTAGCTCTGCTCGGCCAGCATCTGCCGGGGCTGGCGCAGCGGGCCGCACAAGGCGATGGGGGTGGAAAAGCTCATGGGGCGGAAGACGGTGTGTTCAGACAGCCTGCGAGCTTAGGCCCGGGCCTGGCCGGGGCGCGTCACGCAGGCGCCAGGGCCACGCTGCCGTTGGCCCGGGCCGCAAAAAACCCCGGGCTCTCAGGGCCCGCCACATTGACAGCCTGGATGTGCAGGCCTAGCCTGCGGCATTGTGAAAGCGATTTCAGAAAGCGCTTTCCAGTGGGTCGCCGGTCGGCAGCAGGCCGGCGCCTTCCATCGGGACGCCAGAGCCCACGCATCCAGGAGACAACATGCTGAAGATGAAGACCATGGCGGTCATCGCCGCCGCATGCATGGCCGGCGCCGCCAGCGCCGCCACCACCCACGGCTTTGCCAACGGCGGCTTCGAGACCGATGGCGGCGGCGGCCAGATCGCCGCCGGCTGGCTGACGGCCGCCACCAACAGCCCGGCGTCGCGCTCGACCGAGGCCCACTCGGGCAGCTACGCGCTGCGGCTCAGCGCACCCAACGGCTTTGACGCATCCATCGCGCTGCAAGACTCGGTCGGCCACGGCGGCCTGCCGCCGCTGACCGCAGCCAACGTCGGCGACACGCCCTGGCTCAGCTTCTGGGCCAAGGGCGACGCCGGCACCACCGGCAATGCGTTCGTGAAGCTGCAGTACTTCACCGCCAGCGGCAACGTGCTGGCGCTGGACCGGCAGTTCCAGGCCCTGATCAACCCCGACAGCTGGTCGCAGATCAGCTTCCAGGCTGCGGCCATCCCCAGCGGCACGGGCACGCTGTTCCTGGAGATCGGCACCGCCGTCGGCCCCCTCCTGGACGGCCGCCCCAACGCCGTGCTGGTGGACGACCTGCAGTTCATGCTCACCACGGCCGCCGTGCCCGAGCCTGGCAGCGTGCTGCTGCTGGCCGCCGGCCTGGCCGGCCTGGGCGCCATCGCCCGCCGCCGCCGCTGAGCGCAGAAAGGTACGCCATGAACCTGCCTCGCCATCCCCTGTTCAGCGCCCGCGGCTGCGCGCTGCGGCAAGCGGCGGCCGTGCTGCTGCTTGCCGGCCTGGCCGCGCCAACCCACGCCGCCGGCGTGGTCGTGCTCGACACCTACGGCCCCGACATCGGCCACCTCGACGGCTGGCCCACGCCGCTGACCGCCGCCAACAGCATCGCCGTGCCCTTCCAGCTGGGCAGCGGCGCCACCGTGCAGTCCATCCTGACCGCCATCGAACGCAACACCGACTGGCCCAGCAGCGGCGGCGTGACGCTGGGCATCGCCCACCGCCAGGGCGCCACGCCCACGGCCGCGGCCTGGCTCTACAGCACCCGGCTGGAAGACCCGGCCGTCAACACCACGGTCACGCCCAGCGGCTGGGCACTGGCCGCCGGCGCGTACTGGCTGCTGGCCACGGCCGACGGCGGTTTTGCCGGCCAGTGGATCAGCGCCACCCAGGACGACAGCGGCGACTGGGCCTACACCACCGCCCCCGGCAGCTGGACGCCGCAGACCTCCAGCTTTCTCGGCATGCCCGGCGCCCGCATCACCGTGGCGGCGGCCGTGCCAGAGCCGGCCAGCGTCGGCCTGATGCTGGCCGGCGGCCTGATCGTCGCCGCGGCACTGCGCCGCTCGGCCCACGCACGCCAGGGATGAACACCATGCAATGCACCTCCCGCATCGGCCGCCTGCTCGGCGCCGTCCTGCTGGCCGCCAGCGCGGCCGCTTCGGCCAGCGTCACCAGCCCCGTGATCGGCCGGCTGCTGTGGTCGGAAGAATTCAACGGCGCCAGCCTCAACACCACGCTGTGGACCGCCTCGAACGGCAACGGCTGCCAGATCGGCCTGTGCGGCTATGGCAACCAGGAGCTGCAGTCCTACAGCCCGAACAACCTGACCATCGCCAACGTGCCCTTCGAGGCCGGCACGCGCGCGCTGGCCATCACGGCGCGACGCGAGGTCAGCGGCAGCAACCAGTTCACCTCGGGCAAGATCGACTCGTCGGGCAAGGTGCAGGTGAAGTACGGGCTGATCGAGGTGCGCATGGCCACGCCCAAGACCGGCGTCGGCCTGTGGCCGGCGGCCTGGCTGCTGGGCACCAGTCCGCAAGCCTGGCCGCGCAATGGCGAGATCGACATCATGGAACAGGGCGGCCGCCAGCCGGCCGGCCTGCCGGCCATCTCGTCCGACCAGTTCGTCGGCGCCAACGTCATCTTCCACCACCCGGACGCCTGCGTGCCGGGCAACGAGAGCTGTGCCGCATCGACCGCCTGGCAGACCAAGAACTGGTACACGCCCAGCCGCTCGCTGGCCAACCGCTTCGTGACCTACCGCCTGTACTGGACGGACACGCAGATGCGCTTCACGGTGCTGGACAACGGCCGCGAGTACGACATGTACAAGGCGCCGATCACCATCGCCTCGTCATCGCTGCAGGCGCCGTTCTACCTGCTGCTGAACATGGCGGTGGGGGGCAACTTCACCCCTGCGGCCACGCCGGCACAGGTGACGGCACCCCTGCCGGCCACGACCTATGTGGACTATGTGCGCGTCTACGAGCTCGACGGCCTGGGCGAGGTGCGGCTGGGCGTGGGCATCCAGCCCGAGGTCGGCCGCTTCGGCGTGTTCACCGACACCACGCCGGTGAACAACGGCCAGACGCTGGGCGCATCGGCCGACTTCTTCATCTGGAACACCGGCTCGATGAGCGGCGGCAGCCTGGCGCCGTTTGAAGGCACCCAGGTGCTGGCGCTGAACTACTTTGCGCCGGGCCAGTGGTTTGGCGGCGCCGTGCAGTCGCGCCAGGCGCACGACATGAGCGGCTTTCGCAACGGCAGCATCAGGCTGAAGATCAAGGCCCCCGCCAACCTCGCCTTCCGCATCGGCATCCTGGACACCTACACCAACCACGGCTGGGTCACCTTCCCGGCCAACACCACCGCCTACGGCCTGGTGCGCAATGGCGAGTGGGGCACGGCCACCATCCCGGTGGCCGAGATCGCCGGGCCGCTGGTGGCGCTGCAGTCCATGAACTCGCTGTTCGAGTTCCTGAGCGTCGACGGCGCCAACCCGGGCGCGCCCTTCCAGATGGCCTTCGACGACATCGTCTGGGACTCCGGCGTGCCGGGCAGCAGCCCGGTGAAGGTGGCCGCGGCTGCATTGCCGGCCGTGGGCGCCACGGCGGCCGCCGGCGCCCGCCCGGCCGCCCTGTCGGGCCAGGCCAGCCAGACCGGCGCCGCGATGCTGGCCTTCAGCGCGCCGGCCAGCGGCTGGGTTGACCTGCACTACAGCGTCAACGGCGGCGAGACGCGCACCGTGCGCATGGCCCAGGCCGGCGGCACCGGCCGCTACACCGCCGCAGGCCTGAAGCGCGGCGACGTGGTGGCCTACCGCTTCACGGCCTGGGACAACACCCGCCGGCTGGCCGTGGACTCGGCCTTGAAGACGGCGGTCATGCAGTAAGAGCCGCCGCCGCAGGTGAAACCCAGCGCGGCTGGCCGGCCCGCAGCGCGCACGGTGGGTCGGCGTTCATCGGGGAATCTCCGGGGTTCGGTTGGCGCCTGGGCGTCGGCCAGCGGTGGCGGCCTCGGCCTATGCTGCGCCATCGTCTGCCGGCGCGGTGCCGGCCGTGCAGCCCGGAGAAGCCCGCCATGCCCCCAGCCCCATCGAACCCGGTTGCCGATCTGCTGGCCCACCAGGTGGCCGCCCGCCACTGCCCCGGCGCGCTGGCCCTGGTGGAGCAGGCCGGCCAGGTGCTGGCGCGCGAGGCCGCGGGCCATGTGCGGCCCGATGGCGCCACCGCCATGCATGCCGGCGTGCGCTTTCGCATCGCCTCGCTGACCAAGCCGGTGGTCACCGTGGCCGCGCTGATGCTGGTGGACGAAGGCCGGCTGGCGCTGGACGCGCCGTTGGGCGAGTACCTGCCCGCATTGCGCGACCTGCGCCTGCCCGGCGGCGCCGCGCCGCAGCGCGCGCCCACGGTGCGCGACCTGATGCGCCACACCTCGGGCCTGGCCTATCCGTTCGAGATCGCCGATGCGGCGCTGCGCGAGACCTGGCTGGGCGCCGGCATCTCGGCGGCGATGAGCGGCTTCACCCCTGCCAGCTTCCAGGCCTGCGTGGCCGGCCTGCCGCTGGTGGCCGAGCCCGGCCGCGCCTTCCGCTACGGCTACGCCACCGATGTGCTGGGCTGCATCGTCGAGGCGCTCGATGGCGTGCCGCTGGGCCAGGCGCTGCAGCGCCGCCTGTTCACGCCGCTCGGCATGGCGCACACCGGCTTCGAACTGCAGCCCGGCGAGGCCGCCGACCTGGCCGAGGCCCACCCGGAGGATGCCGCCTGGCACGCCACCATCCCGCCCATCGGCCGGCGCACGCCGGGCGCGCCGTGGATCGACAGCGGCGGCGGCGGCCTGATCAGCACACTCGATGACTACGCCGCCTTCGCGCGCCTGCTGGCCGACGGCGGTGTGGCGGGTGGCGGGCGCCTGCTGTCCGAGGCGCTGATGGCCGAGATGTTTCGCAACCAGCTGCCCACGGGCGTGGACGGCCCGGCGGCCTATTGCGGCCCGGGCTACGGCTTCGGCCTGGGCCTGGCCATCCGGCTGGATTGGGGCCCGGCGGCCATGCCCAGCAGCGCCGGTGAAGGCGCCTGGTCGGGCATCAGCGGGCCGGCGCTGTTCGTGCAGCCCAGGCAGCGCTGGTTCGCGCTGATGATGGGCGCCAACATGAGCTCGCGCATGCTGTGCCGGCTGGCCTTCCGGCGCGAAGCCGGCCGCCTGTAGGCCCGGCTATCGCAAGGGCGGGCGCTGCAGCGGCAGGCGGGCCTGCACGCGGTGGCCGGTGCTGCCCAGCTCGAACGACAGGCGGCCGCCCAGCCGCGTGATCACCTGGTGGGCAATCGCCAGCCCGAGGCCGAAGCCCGGCACGCTGCGGCTGGCATCGCCGCGGGCAAAGGCCTGCAGCAGGTTCTCGGCATCGCCAGGCGGCAGGCCGACGCCGGCATCGATGACGCGGATCACGGCGTCGTCGCCATCGGCCAGCACCTCCACCAGCACCGGCGTGCGGCCATGCTTGAAGGCGTTGTCGATGAGGTTGACGATCACCCGGTCGAGCAGCAGGCCGGGCGCGCGGCGCAAGGCCAGCCGCTCGGGCGCCGCCAGGCGCAGCACGGGCAAGGGCTGCTCGAAGCGCGCCACCACCTGGCGCGCCGTGGCGGCCAGGTCGACCTCGTCCTCCAGATCGAGGTCCAGCGTGCTGGCGCGCACAAACTCCAGAAAGCTGCCGATCAACCGGTCGGCGTGATCGACATTGCGCGTGATGGCGACCACGCCATCGTGGTTGTCGGAGGTCTCGGGCAGCATCTCGGCGGCCAGGCGGATGCGGCTGAGCGGGCTGCGCAGATCGTGCGACACACCGGCCAGCAGCAGGGCGCGCTCGCGCTCGTTGCGCTGCAGGCGCTGCGCCAGCTGGGTGTAGGCGGTGTCCATCTGGACCAGCTCGGGCGGCGCGCCACGGTTCAGGCCGGCCGGTGGCGGCGGGGCCGAGGCATTGCCCGCCTCGGCGTGCACCAGCATGCGCGTGCGCAGCCGATGCAGCGGCCCGGTGACGCGGCGGGCAAACAGCCAGCTCACCCCGGCCACCACCAGCAGCAGCAGGCCGAAGGTCACCGTGGTGCGCCCGGTCCAGCGCGGCAGCACCGACGGTGCGCGGCCGCTGAACCAGACGCCGTCCGCGCGGCCGGTCTGCACATGCGTCCACAGCCGGAGCCGGCCATCGGGGATCGCCACCCAGATCTGGTCGACCACCACGCCGCGTGCGGCCAGAGCCTCGCGCAAGACCTTGGCCGAGGGCCAGCCGGTGACCTCCAGCCTCGGCCCGTGCGGCGGGCCGGCATGACTCTGGTAGCCGCCGGGCAGGCCCATCACCGGGCCGGGATGACGCGTGGGCGGCTCGACCAGCGCCCTCTTGTACAAGGGCGCCCACACCTCGGCAAACTGCGGCACCTGCAGCAGGTTGCGCTCGGTGATGACCAGCCAGCCGAAGATCATCACGCAGCACAGCACCAGCACCAGCTGCGCCAGCAGCAGGCGCATGAACAGCGAGTCAAGCCGCGCCAGGATCATCGCGTCGCGGCGGCTCGGGGGGGCTGACCCGCGGCACGAAGGCATAACCCTCGCCGCGCACGGTCTCGATCCAGTCGCTGCCCGGCGTGGCACTGGCCAGACGCCGCCGCAGCCGGCCCACCTGCACGTCCACCGTGCGGTCCAGCGGCCGGTAGGCGCTGGACTGCACCGCGTCGCTGAGCTGCTCGCGCGACACCGCCGCGCCGGGCTGGCGCGCCAGCTCCACCAGCAGCTTGAACTCGGTGCTGGTGAGCGCGACGGCGCGCCCGTCCACCAGCACCTCGCGGCGGATGAGATGGATGGTGAGCTGGCCGAAGGTCCAGTGGGTGGTCGGCAGGCTGGCGGCCGGCGCCTTGCGACGCAGCAGGGCGCGCAGCCGGGCCACCAGCTCGCGCTTCTCGAAGGGCTTGGGCAGGTAGTCGTCGGCGCCCAGCTCGAGGCCCAGCACGCGGTCGATCGGGTCGCCGCGCGCGGTGAGCATCAGGATGCCGATGGCCGGCTGCGTGGCATGCCAGCGGCGGCACAGCTCCATGCCGTTGGCGTCGGGCAGCATCACGTCGAGCAGCACCACGTCGGGCGCCTGCCGGGCCATGGCCTGCTCGGCGGCCGCGGCACTGAGCGCGGCCTGCACCTGCCAGCCCTCGGCCTGCAGCAGCCGCACCAGCATGGCCGAGAGCTCGGCGTCGTCGTCAACGATCAGGACCAGCGGTGGTGACATGGGGCAAGGCGGCTGGCTCGACCCAGGCTGGTGACAGGCCGGGCATGGTACGGCAGCGCCGGCGCCAGCGCCGCATTGCGACAGCCGCGTCGCATTTCGTCGCCAGACGTCGCCCTGCGTCGTTACATGTCTCGCACCCCCGCTTCACTGTCGCACACGCCCGCTTCACTTGGCTTGACGATGCAGACATCAACGCAGCCACCGCTCGCGGCCCGGCAGATTCTGCCGGCCCGACGCACGCCGAGGCGCTTGATGCACCCGACAAACCAGTCCACCACCGCTCAGGGAAACCAACATGCACACGCCGTACGCCGCCACCTCTTCACGTCGCCACCGGGCCAGTGCCGGCCCGGCCTGGCGCCGCCGTCCGGTGGGTCAGGCCGTCGCCCTGGCACTGCAGGCCGGGCTGCTGTGCCTGGCCGGCGGCGCACAGGCGCAGACCTTCAACGACCTGCTGGTGTTCGAGACCAGCAACCAGAGCCTGTGGTCCAGCGGTGCAGCCAGCGGCTGGCGCTATGACAGCGGCCTGATCGGCGGCACCTGGGGCGGCGGCCGCTCGGCCTCGTCGCCGGTGAGCCTGGGCATCAGCGGCATCACCGGCTCGGCCAATGCCCTGATCACGCCCGAGGTGCCCGGCTACACCATCCCCGGCGTGCCGCCGCAGCTGATCTCGCCGGCCATCCCGTCCAAGGAACTCACGCCCTATGTGGCGCCCCAGCTGATCTCGCCCGCCGTGCCGGCCACCTACATCACGGTGCCGGCGGTCAAGGTGCTGGGCGTGGTGGTCACGCCGGCCTACCAGAAGCAGGTCACACCGGCCATCCCGGCGGTCTACAGCGCGGCCATTCCGGCCACCTATTCGGTGGCCGTGCCGGCGGTGTACAGCGCGGCCATCCCGGCCGTCGTGGTGCCGGCCGTGCCCGCGGTGTATGGCGACACCCGCACCGGCGCCGCGGTGGCGGTCACGTCCTCGGGTGAGCTGGGCTTCAAGGTGCAGGCCGCGGCCACGGCCGGCGCGGTGGCCGTGAAGCTGCCGGTGCAGGCCACGCTGAACCTGCCCACGCAGTTTGTCAGCGGCCAGTCGGTGCATGTGGCCGGCACGGCCACCATCGACAGCAGCGCCAGCATCAAGGTGTCGGCCGCCTCGCTGAAGGCCTCGGTGACCGGCGTGATCCAGACCAGCAACGATCTCGGCGCCACCGGCTGCTTCGCTGGCGCCGGCTGCAGCTCCAGCAGCAGCAGCGCCGACATCGACCAGAGCTTCGAGATCGTGACGCTGAACACCGCCTCGTCGCGCACCGTGTCGGCGCTGGGCCTGCCGCTGCCCATCGTCTCGGGCGTCGATCTGCCGATCAATGTCGGGGCGCAGACGGTGGGCCATGTGGTGGTGACCCTGCCGCAAGACCAGAGCGGCGGCACCGTGTCGGGCAGCACGCTGGCGCTGGACACGCACCAGTCGGTGATCAAGGCCACGGCCGACTTCGGCGGCATCGCGCAGGCCGCGCTGGGCGTGCCGGCCGACGTGCTGCAGCCCTCGGTGAGCGCCGGCCCGGGCTCGATCGGCGGCGTGGTCGTCAACCTGCAGGGCGGGGTCGATCTGGGCATGAGCCAGTCGCTGAGCCTGGACGCCGACTTCATGGTGACGCTGACCTTCGACCAGGCCGTGACCATGACCTACCGCGGCCAGACCTTCGCGGCCAGCAAGACGGTGAGCTTCGACCTCGACGAAGGAGCCGACCTGGTGTTCACCGGCACCGTGGGCCGCCTGCTCGAGCGCACCTACAGCCTGAGCGACGACACCCAGTTGACCAACAGCACCTCGCTCAGCATCGACCCGCTGTTCGAGATCAAGGCCGCGTGTTATTCGCTCAACGTGACGGGCGTGGCCAATGTCGAGCAGTGCATGCTGGAAAAAGGCTATGGCACCACCGACCTGCTGGCCTTCACGGTCTACGAGAAGAGCTTCGAGCTGCAGGGCTTCAACGCGGTGAGCCTGACCAGCGCGGTGCCCGAGCCCGAGAGCTGGGCGCTGCTGCTGGCCGGTCTGGCGGGCGTGGGCCTGCTGGCCGGCAGGCGCCAGCGGCGCTGAGCGCCAGCGCCGGCCGCCGAGGCCGCCGTAGCCGCCGTGGCGGCCTCGGCGCCCCGGGCACTCACGGCGTGTCGCCCTGAAACCGGGCGATGAATCCGCGGTCGATGTGATCCTTCCAGTGCCAGGCCCAGGCGCCGGCGGCACCCAGCGGCCCGCGCGCGGCGATGGCGCGGCCATCGCCGGTGGCCAGCAGGGCCAGACTTTGCTGCTGCGGCCGGTGCGTGCGCAGCGCGTCGCTGCGGCCGGCCAGCGCCATGCGCAGGTTGTGCGCCAGCACCGGGCCCATGCGCACCGCATGCACCCCGGCCTTGGGCAGGGCCTGGCCCGGCCAGCTGGCGCAGTCGCCCACCGCAAACACCTGCGGATGCGACAGCGAGCGCAGCTGCGCGTCGATGCACACGAAGCCCGCCGCATCCACCGCCAGCGCGCCACGGCGGCCGGGGTCGCGCGGCCAGTCGTGGGCCTCGGCACCGGTGGCCCACAGCAGCAGGTCGCTGTGATCGTCCAGCGCCTCGCTCCAGCCGCTGCCGGTCTGCAGCGTGACACCGGCCCGGGCCAGCGCACGCTGCGCGGCCCGCTGCGCGGCCGGCGCCAGGCCCGGCAGCAGCACCGGGCTGCGGGTCAGCAGCGCCGAGCGCAGCGCGCGGTCGGGCCGCAGCTGGCGCAGCCGGTGCAGCACCGCCAGCAGCGACTCGACACCGGCCGCCCCACCACCCACGGCATGGACGACGAAGGCGCGGTCACCGGCGGCGCCCTGGCACCAGCGCGCCAGCAGCGCCTCGTAGCGCTGGCGCAGCAGGCCCAGCGGGCGCAGTGGCAGCAGCGCGGCATGCCGGGCCGGCGGCGGACGCAGCGTCGAGCCGATGTTCAGCGACAGCAGGTCGTAGGCCAGCAGCGTGCCGTCGGCCAGCCGCAGCTGGCGCTGCGCCGGGTCCAGCGCCTGCAGCTCGCCCGGCCACCAGCGGGCCCCGGCGGCACGGGCCAGCGGCTCGAAATCGATCGCGATCTGCGCAAAGCGGTAGTGGCCGGCCAGCCAGCCCGGCACCATGCCCGAGTAGGGCGCCAGCGGCTCGGGCGAGACCAGCAGCAGCTCGGTGTCGGGCAGCGGTGCCTGCGCCCAGGCGCGCAAGGCCAGCGCATGGGCGTGGCCGGCACCCACCAGCACCAGGCGCTTCATCGGGCCGGCCCGGCTGCGCCGTGCGGGTGTGGCGCCGGCCCGGCAGCAACGCCGGGCGGGTGCCATCCCGGCGGCAGATGGGCCAGATCGGCCGGCGCGTCGATGTCGGCCACCGGCGCCAGCTCGGCCCAGGCCACGCCGGCGGCACGCAGGCGGGCGCGGGTGTGGGCCATCACCTGGTCATGGCTCCAGCGCATGCCGTCAAACCAGCGCGCATCGGCCTCGCGCTGGCCCACCAGCGCATAACCGCCATCGAGCGCGGGCACGAACACCAGCGCCTGGCTGTGCAGCGCCGCCGCGGCCTGGCGCAGCATGGCCGCGTCGAGCGCCGGCGCGTCGGTGCCGATCAGCAGCACGCGCCCGGCCTGCGGCAGGTGGCGGGCAAAGGCCCGGTGCATGCGCTGGCCCAGGTCGCCCGGCCCCTGCTCGGCCAGGCTGGCCCCGCAGGCCGCGGCAGCCTGGCGCAGCGCGGCGTGGCTGGCATCGGGCGCGGCACACAGCTCCACCGGGCCCAGCGCGGCCGCGCCGGCCTGGGCCAGGGCATGGCGCAGCATGCGTTCGGCCAGCGCCGCGGCGCCATCCAGGCCCAGCGCCGGCGCCAGGCGGGTCTTGGCCAGGCCGGGCACGGGGGCCTTGGCAAACACGATCACGGTGGTGCTCACCGGTAGGCCTCGGCCAGGCGGGCCGGCGACTCGCCGCGCCAGTAGCGCCAGCGCAGCCACCACATCAGCACGATGGTGCGCCAGACGCCGCGCTGCTCCCAGCGCCGGCCCGAGGTGTGCACCTGCGCGCGCAGGCAGGCCGGGCGGCCCAGGCGCCGGAGCCGGCGCGACAGCTCGATGTCCTCCATCAGCGGCTGGGCCGCAAAGCCGCCCACCTGGTCGAAGGCCGCCCGCGTGACGAAGATCGCCTGGTCGCCGGTGGCGATGCCGCTGAGCCGCGAGCGCAGGTTCATCATCGCCGCCACCACCCGCAGCAGGCGCGCGCGGCCGTCGATGTGCACATCGAAGCGGCCCCAGCAGGCCCCGGCGGCCAGCGCCTGCAGCACCAGCGCATCGGCCCGCGGCGGCAGGCGCGTGTCGGCATGCAGAAACAGCAGGCTGCCGCCGCGCGCCTGCGCTGCGCCGGCGTTCATCTGCAGCGCGCGGCCGCGTGGCGAGGCGATCACGGCGTCCACCCAGGGCGCGGCGAGCCCGGGCGTGCCGTCGCGGCTGCCGCCATCCACCAGCAGCAGTTCGACGCCGCGCGCGCGCAGCGGTGCCAGCGCCTGCAGCGTGGCGGTGATGCCCGCCGCCTCGTCGAGCGCCGGCATCACGATCGTCAGCGCGGGGCTCATGCCGGCGGCCCGCCCGGCGTCATGCGCGCTCCCGGCCTGGGTCATCGCCGCTCCCAGGCATGCAGCCGGGCCAGCCAGCGCAGCAGGCGCTGCGGCGCGTGCGCGCGCCGCCATTCGCCGGCCACGTGCCGGTTGGCCTCGCCCAGCGTCGGGTAGGTGTGCACGGTGCCGAGCAGCTTGTTCAGGCCCAGGCGGTGCTGCATGGCCAGCACGTACTCGGCCAGCAGCTCGCTGGCGTGCTCGCCAACGATGGTGACGCCCAGGATGCGGTCGCTGCCCGGCACGGTGAGCACCTTCACGAAGCCCTGGGTGCTGCCGTCGACGATGGCGCGGTCGAGGTCGTCGAGCGCATAGCGCGTGACCTCGACGGCGATGCCGCGATCCTGCGCCTGGCTCTCGTTGAGGCCCACGCGGGCCACCTCGGGGTCGGTGAAGGTGGCGCGCGGAATCACCCGCTGATCGACCCGAAAGCGCTTGAAGCGGCCGAACAGCGCGTTCACGGCCGCGTACCAGGCCTGATGGGCCGCGGCATGGGTGAACTGCTCGGCACTGGCCACGTCGCCCACGGCATAGATGTTGGGAAAGCGGGTCTGCAGCCAGTCATTGGTGGCGATGGCCTGCTGCGCGGTGAGCGCGATGCCCAGCGCCTCCAGGCCGAAGCCGTTGACCCGCGGGCTGCGCCCCACCGCGCACAGCAGCTCGTCGTAGGCGATCACCCGCTCGGCGCCGGTCTCGCCAGGGCGGGCCACCAGCTGCCGCGCACCGGCCGCGCCCTGCACGCGCAGGGCCTGGTGGCCGGTGAGCAGGTGCACGCCATCGGCGCGCAGCGCGGCGGCAACCAGGTCGGAGACCTCGGCGTCCTCGCGCGCCAGGATGCGCGGCGCGGCTTCCAGCAGCGTGACCTGGCTGCCCAGGCGCGCAAAGCTCTGCGCCAGTTCGCAGCCGATGGGCCCGCCGCCCAGCACCAGCAGCCGGCGCGGCAGGCTGCGCAGGCCCCACACCGTGTCGCTGGTCAGGCAGCCGGCCTCGGCCAGGCCCGGCAGCGGCGGCAGGCGCGGGCTGGCCCCGGTGGCGATGACGATGTTGCGCGTGCTCAGCGTGCGCTGCGTGCCGTCGGCCAGCGTCACCGCAACCTGCCAGGGGCTCGTGATGTGCGCCCGGCCCTGCAGCACCTCGACGCCCAGGCCGGTGTAGCGCGCCACCGAGTCGTGCGGCGCGATCTGGCCGATGACGCGCTGCACGCGCTGCATCACCGCGGCAAAGTCGACCTGGGCGCTGGCGCCCACCAGCCCGAACTCGCCAGCCCGGCGCAGCTGCTGCGCCAGCCGCGCCGAGCGGATCAGGGTCTTGCTCGGCACGCAGCCGGTGTTCAGGCAGTCGCCGCCCATGCGCTGGCCTTCCACCAGCGTGACCCGGGCCTTCACCGCGGCGGCGATGTAGGCCGTGACCAGGCCGCCGGCCCCGGCACCGATGACCACCAGGTTGCGATCAAAGCGCCGCGGCCGTGGCCAGGCGGCATACAGCCGGCGCCTGTGCAGCCAGGCCACGCCAGCCCGGGCCAGCAGCGGAAACAGGCCCAGCAGCAGCAGGCTGCCCAGCAGCGCCGGCGAGACGATGTCGCCCGCGGCGCCCAGCGTCGCCAGCTGCGTGCCGGCGTTCACGTACACCGCGGTGCCGGGCAGCATGCCAAGCTGGCTGATGACATAGAAGCGCCCGGCAGCCATCGGCGTCAGGCCCATCAGCAGGTTGATCAGCCAGAACGGAAACAGCGGCACCAGGCGCAGCGTCAGCAGGTAGGCGCTGCCGTCCCGGCGCACGCCGTCCTGGATGGGCGCCAGCGCCTGGCCGAAGCGCGCCTGCACCGCGTCGCGCAGCAGGTGGCGCGCCACCAGCATCGCCAGCAGCGCCCCCAGGCTGGACGCAAAGCTCACGATCAGCAGGCCCCAGCCCAGGCCGAACATCGCGCCGGCGGCCAGCGTGAGGATCACCGCCCCCGGGATCGACAACGCCGTGGCCGCCACGTACAGCGCAAAGAAGGCGGCCGCGCTGAGCAGCGGCTGCGCCTGCACCCGCGCCTGCAGCAGGTGGCGGCTGGCCTTGAGCTGATCGAGCGTGAGCAGCGCGCCCAGCCCGTGGTGCTGCCAGGCCCACAGCAGCAGCAACGCCAGCACGCCCAGCGCCGCCCACAGCCAGGCGCGCGCCGGCCGCCGCGCAGCCGCCATCAGGCCGCCCCGGCGGGCGCAGCCTGCAGTGCCGCGGCGCCGGCTTCGAGCGCACCGCCGCAGCTGCTGCCCTGCCCGGCCGTGCAGCCGTAGCAGTGCTCGGCCACGCGGATGTCGCTGCCCAGCGCATCGTGCTGCAGCAGGTCGCGCAGCTGCGGCCGGGCCTGCGCCCCCAGGCTGGCGGGCAGGCCCAGCATCTGGTTGAAGTCGCAGTCGTACAGATCACCCTGCCAATCAACGCTGAGCAGGCTGCGGCACATCACGGTGCCCAGGTTGTCGGCGCGGTAGCTGCCGCGCAGCAGGGCCATGTAGTCTGCAAAGCGGCCCTGGCTGACCAGGGTGCTGCCAAAGCGCTGGATCGGCATGTTGGTCAGCGCAAACAGGTGGTCGAAGCGGATGCCGAAATGCTGCAGCAGCTCGCGCTTGTAGTCGGCCTCGAGCGGGCCTTGCGGCGGCGGCAGCGATGGCCCCTGCGGGTTGTAGACCAGGTTCAACACGCGGCCGCTCACGCCGTCGCCATAGCCCAGCGCATTGAGCTGGCGCAGGCCGGCAATGCTGCGATCGAACACACCGTCGCCGCGCTGGCGGTCGACATTGGCCGCTGAGTAGCACGGCAGCGAGGCCGTGACCTCGGCCTCCATGTCGGCCAGAAAGGCCGCCAGATCCTGCTGCCCCGGCTCGCTCAGGATGGTGAGGTTGCAGCGGTCGATCACCCGCACGCCCAGGGCACGCGCACCGCGCACCAGGCGGCGGAAGTGCGGGTTCAGCTCGGGCGCGCCGCCGGTCAGGTCGAGCGTGCCGACGCCGCGCACGCGCAGCACCTCGAGCACCAGCGCCACGGTGTCGCCGTCCATCATCTCGGTGCGCTGCGGGCTGGCCGCCACATGGCAGTGCAGGCAGCTCTGGTTGCAGCGGTAGCCCAGGTTGACCTGCAGCGTGTCGAGCGCCTGGCGGCGCAGCGCCGGAAAGTCGGTGGAGGCAAGCAGGGGCAGGGTGGCGTGCATGGGGCAGTGGGCGGTTGGCGTGGCGGTTGGCGTGGCGGGTGGCGGGTGGCGGGTGGCGGGTGGTGGGCGTGGTGCGGTGGGCCTGGGCCGGCGGCATGAGCGCAAGGGCCTGCCATCGTGCCAGACCTGGATGGCCGCGCAGACCCGACACCACCCGCGCCGGCGGGCCGTCGCCTGGCGTGACCGCGGCCTCGGCGGTTGAAGCAGCGGCAGCGGCCACGGCAGCCACGCCGGTTGCGGCAGTCGCGGCAGTTGCAGCAGTCGCGGCAGTTGCAGCAGCTGCGGTGCCCTCACCTTCGTGGCCGTTGGCCCCGGCCACCGGTCGGGGCCGGCCCATGCCCATGCCCATGCCCATGCCCATGCCCATGCCCAAGCTCAAGCTCAAGCTCAAGCGATTCGTTTCCGCGATTTCACAAGCTTATGTCTAGTTGCGGACAGATGCCATGCCTTGCGCCGAGGCCCTTGGCGCACCAGCGGCAGGTTGCGCCCCGTGGCCGGCCACCGCCTGCCCCGCCAGGCCGATGCCCCTGGGCGGTGCAGTGGCGGCGCGGTCGCGCTACAACCCGGCCCTGGCCCGGTGGCCCGGGCACACCGACATTCCCACCATGCGGCGGCAACACATGCAAGGGCAGCACATTCAGGCGCAACAGATGCACGGGCAATGCGCGCGCTGGCACCGCATGCACGGGCACCAGCCCCAGGCCTGGGCCTGGATCGGGGCCCGGACACTCGCCGGCGGGCTGGCCGGCCTGATCATTGGCGGCAGCCTGATGGCCGCGACCGGGCCCGCGCAGGCACAGGCACAGGCCCAGGCACAGACTGGCGCGCCACCGCCCGGCCCCACGCCGGCGCTGATGGACGGCGACGTGCTGCTCTACCGCCATGCCATCGCGCCGGGCGGTGGTGATCCGCCGGGTTGGCGGCTGGGCGACTGCAGCACCCAGCGCAATCTGGACGACAGCGGCCGCCAGCAGGCGCGCCGCATCGGCGAGGCGCTGCGCGCGCGGCCTGCGCATTGCGGCGCTGTGGGCCTCGCCGTGGTGCCGCACGCGCGAGACGGCGGCGCTGGCCTTTGCCGGTCAGCCAGTGCAAGATCAGCCGGCCTTTGCGTCCTTCTTCGACGAACCCGCCCGGCGCGAGGCGCAAACCGCCGCGGCCCAGGCGCTGCTGCGGCGCTGGCACAGCGGCCGCAGCGCGCCGGGCCTGCTGGTGGTGGTGACGCACCAGGTCAACATCACCGCGCTCACCGGCATCCATCCGGCCTCGGGCGAAGGCGTGCAGCTGCGCTGGCAGGGCGGGGCCTGGCAGGTGGCCGGGCGCATCGCGCCACCCTGAGGGCGGCCGCCAAAACCAGCGGCGCCGGCACCGGGCCACGGCGCCCACAACGGCCCGCCGCGTCAGACTGCCAGGCCGGCGCGACAGGCTGTCGCAACAAGATGCGGGGCCGCACTGATTGCCTCCGCTGGACACGGGATGCGCTAATGCGGCGAGGTATGCTTGCCCACGCATATCGACCGTCCTCCAGGAGTACCTGCCATGAGCGATTCGAAGCACGCACCGTTGTCCCGCCGCCGCGTCTTTGCCGGCGCAGGGGCCGCCAGTGCATTGGCCGGGGTGGCCGCGCTGGTCTCGCGCAGCGAACCGGCCGAGGTGGTGGCCGAGGCGGCCAAGCCGGCGCCCGAGGCCGGCGGCGGCTACCAGCTCACTGATCACGTCAAGCGTTACTACCAGACCGCCAAGGTCTGACGCCACCCCATCTGCCCTGACGGCCGCGCAGTCCGCGCGGTCCTGCCACGTCATCTGGAGAAGCCATGTTGCTGACCCGCCGCTCCACGTCAACGAGCCCGAATGCCTCGGGCCTCGTCAACAGCCTTGCACGCGGCGTTGCCCGCGCCGTGCCCACGATGGACCGCCGCGCGTTCCTGCGCCGCTCGGGCATGGGCGTGGGTGCCGGCATCGCCGCCAGCCAACTCACGCTGGTCAAGAAGGTGCAGGCCGCCGATGCCAAGGCCGCTGCCGACGGCGGCAAGAAGGTCGAGGTCAAGCGCACCGTGTGCGGCCACTGCTCGGTGGGCTGCGCCATTGACGCGGTGGTCGAGAACGGCGTCTGGGTGCGCCAGGAGCCGGTGTTCGACAGCCCCATCAACCTGGGCGCGCACTGCGCCAAGGGCGCGGCGGTGCGCGAGAACGGCCATGGCGAGTACCGGCTCAAGAGCCCGATGAAGCTGGTTGACGGCAAGTACAAGAAGATCAGCTGGGACGAGGCGCTCAACGAGATCAGCCAGAAGATGCTGGCGCTGCGCAAGGAAAGCGGCCCCGACAGCGTGTACGTGGTGGGCTCGTCCAAGCACAACAACGAGCAGGCCTACCTGCTGCGCAAGTGGATGACCCTGTGGGGCAGCAACAACTGCGACCACCAGGCGCGCATCTGCCACTCCACCACCGTGGCCGGCGTGGCCAATACATGGGGGTATGGCGCCATGACCAACTCCTACAACGACATGCAGAACGCCAAGGCGGCGCTCTACATCGGCTCCAACGCCGCCGAGGCGCACCCGGTGAGCATGCTGCATGTGCTGCATGCCAAGGAAACCGGCTGCAAGATGATCGTGGTCGACCCGCGCTTCACGCGCACGGCGGCCAAGGCCGACCAGTTCGTGCGGCTGCGCTCGGGCACCGACATCGCGTTCCTGTTCGGCGTGCTGTACCACGTGTTCAAGAACGGCTGGGAAGACAAGCAGTACGTCGAGGACCGTGTCTACGGCCTGGACAAGGTGCGCGAGGACGTGCTGGCCAAGTGGACCCCCGAGAAGGTGCTGGAAGTGACCGGCGTCGATGAAGCCACCTGCCTGCAGGTGGCCAAGACCATGGCCGAGAACCGCCCCAGCACCATCGTCTGGTGCATGGGCCAGACCCAGCACACCATCGGCAACGCCATGGTGCGCGCCTCGTGCATCCTGCAGCTGGCGCTGGGCAACATCGGCAAGAGCGGCGGTGGCGCCAACATCTTCCGTGGCCACGACAACGTGCAGGGCGCCACCGACGTCGGCCCCAACCCTGACTCGCTGCCCGGCTACTACGGCCTGGCCGAAGGCTCGTTCAAGCACTTCGCCAAGGCCTGGGGCGTCGACTTCGAGTGGATCAAGAAGCAGTACGCGCCGGGCATGATGGCCAAGTCGGGCATCACGGTGTCGCGCTGGATCGACGGCGTGATGGAGAAGAACGAGCTGATCGACCAGGAAAGCAACATCCGCGGCATGTTCTTCTGGGGCCATGCGCCCAACTCGCAGACCCGGGGTCTGGAGATGAAGAAGGCCATGGACATGCTCGACCTGCTGGTCGTCGTCGATCCCTTCCCCAGCGCCACCGCGGCCATGGCCGCGATGCCCAGCCAGGGCGCCAACGCCAAGCGCGCGGTGTACCTGCTGCCGGCCACCACGCAGTTCGAGACCACGGGCTCCTGCACCGCCTCCAACCGCAGCATCCAGTGGCGCGAGAAGGTCATCGAGCCGCTGTGGGACAGCCGCACCGACCACATGATCATGTACCAGCTGGCGCAGAAGCTGGGCTTCGACAAGGAGCTGGTCAAGAACTACAAGATGGTCAAGGGCAAGGGCGGCATGGACGAGCCCGAGACCGAGTCCATCCTGCGCGAGATCAACAAGTGCGTGTGGACCATCGGCTACACGGGCCAGAGCCCCGAGCGCCTGAAGGCTCACATGCGCAACATGAACGTCTTCGACGTCAAGACGCTGCGCGCCAAGGGCGGCATCGACAAGGAGACCGGCTACAAGCTCGATGGCGACTTCTTCGGCCTGCCCTGGCCCTGCTACGGCACGCCCGAGCTCAAGCACCCCGGCTCGCCCAATCTCTATGACACCAGCAAGCACGTGATGGATGGCGGCGGCAACTTCCGCGCCAACTTCGGTGTCGAGCGCGACGGCGTCTCGCTGCTGGCCGGTGAAGGCTCGCACTCGGCCGGCGCCGACCTGACCATGGGCTACCCCGAGTTCGATCACCTGCTGCTCAAGAAGCTGGGCTGGTGGGACGAGCTGTCCGACGACGAGAAGAAGACCGCCGAAGGCAAGAACTGGAAGACCGACCCGTCGGGCGCCATCATCAAGGTGGCTATGAAGAACCACGGCTGCCACCCCTTCGGCAATGCCAAGGCCCGCGCCGTGGTCTGGAACTTCCCCGACCCGATTCCGCAGCACCGCGAGCCGCTGTACAGCAACCGCGCCGACCTGGTCGACAAGTACCCCACGCACGACGACCGCAAGGCCTTCTGGCGCCTGCCCACGCTCTACAAGACCGTGCAGCAGAAAAACCGGGACATCGGCCAGCAGTATCCGCTGGTGATGACCTCGGGCCGCCTGGTCGAGTTCGAGGGCGGTGGCGAAGAGACGCGTTCCAACCCCTGGCTGGCCGAGCTGCAGCAGGACATGTTCGTCGAGCTCAACCCCAAGGCGGCCAATGACCGCGGCATCCGCAACGGCGAGTACGTGTGGGTCAAGACCCCGCCGATGCAGGCCGTGCCCGACTTCAAGGGCATCAAGGTCAAGGCCCTGGTCACCGAGCGCGTGGGCCCCGACACCGTCTTCCTGCCCTTCCACTTCTCGGGGCGCTGGGGCGGCGTGGATCTGGCGCCGTACTACCCCGAAGGCGCCATGCCGGTGGTGCGCGGCGAGTCGGTCAACGTGGCCACCACCTACGGCTACGACAGCGTGACGATGATGCAAGAGACCAAGACCACGGTCTGCCAGATCGAAAAAGCGACGGCATAAGGAGCACCCATGGCCCGCATGAAGTTCATCTGCGACAGCGAGCGTTGCATCGAGTGCAACGGCTGCGTCACCGCCTGCAAGGCCGAGCACGACGTGCCCTGGGGCGTGAACCGCCGCCGCGTGGTCACGCTCAACGACGGCCAGCCCGGCGAAAAGAGCATCTCGGTGGCCTGCATGCACTGCTCCGATGCGCCCTGCATGGCAGTCTGCCCGGTCGACTGCTTCTACCGCACCGACGAAGGCGTGGTGCTGCACGACAAGGACGTGTGCATCGGCTGCGGCTACTGCAGCTACGCCTGCCCGTTCGGGGCGCCGCAGTTCCCCAGCAACGGCAGCTTCGGCCTGCGCGGCAAGATGGACAAGTGCACCTTCTGCGCCGGCGGCCCCGAGGCCAATGGCAGCGAGGCCGAGTTCGAGAAGTACGGCCGCAACCGCCTGGCCGAAGGCAAGCTGCCGGCCTGCGCCGAGATGTGCAGCACCAAGGCCCTGCTGGGCGGCGACGGCGATGTGGTGGCCGACATCTTCCGCACCCGTGTGCTCACCCGCAACAAGGGCAGCGAGGTCTGGGGCTGGGGCACGGCCTACGGCAAGCCCAGCAGCGGCGCCACGCCCGCCCCTGCCAAGCCGGAGACCTCCAAGTCATGATGCGTTCGCCCATCGCCCTGCTGGGCGCCCTGGCCGCTGCCGTCGCGCTGTCGGCCTGCAGCGAGAAGCCGCAGACCGCCACCAGCCGCAAGGCCGACGACAAGCCCTGGGACAACGCCAACGCGGCCTATGTGGCCGCGGGCTTCAAGGCCGGAGACGCTGCTGCCTGGGAAACCCAGCTGCGCGTGCGCGGCCAGGCGCAGAACGAATACAACCGCACCCAGACTGCGCGCTGACCGCGCCGCTGCAAGGAGCCTCCATGCGACATGGTTGGATGCGTCAAGCGACGCTGGGTCTCGGCCTGGTGCTGGCCCTGGCCGGCACGGCCGGCGCACAGCCGGCCGCGGCAGGCGCGGCGGCCTCGGCCCCGGCGGCCGTGGCCGCCCCCGAACCCAAGCCCGAGGACACCAACGCCCAGCGCGCCAAGAGCCAGCCGGGCAACAACGCGCCGTTCTGGCGCGCCGTGCGCGAATCAGGCCAGCAGGAGGGCTACACCAGCCTGCCGGGCGCCGAGAAGGGCACGCTGATCCAGAGCTTCGTGCAGTACCCGGGCTCGCGCCTGACCAACGCCGGCGAAGCCTGGCGCCAGGTGCGCAACCAGTGGATCATTCCCTATGGCGGCTCGCTGCTGCTGATCGCGGTGCTGGCACTGGCCATCTTCTACAAGACCAAGGGCCCGCTGGGCGGCCACCAGGCCGACACCGGCCGCAAGATCGAGCGTTTCACGCCGTTCGAGCGCGCCGCGCACTGGGCCAATGCCGGGGCCTTCGTGGCGCTGGCGGTCTCGGGCATCGTGATGGCCTTCGGCAAGTTCTTCCTGCTGCCCGTCATCGGCAGCACGCTGTTCGGCTGGCTGAGCTTCCTGCTGAAGAACCTGCACAACTTCGTCGGCCCGCTGTTCGCGGTGTCGCTGCTGATCGTCATCGTCACCTTCATCAAGGACAACATCGCCAACGCGGCCGACTTCGTCTGGCTCAAGCGCGCCGGCGGCATGCTGGGCGGCAGCGGCGAGGTGCCCTCGCACCGTTTCAACGCCGGCGAGAAGGGCATGTTCTGGTGGGGCGTCACGGTGCCCGGCATCGTGATCGTGGCCTCGGGCCTGGTGCTCGACAAGCTGGTGCCGGGCTTCGGCGAGCTGCGTGGCGAGATGCAGATCGCCCACATGGTTCACGCCGTGGCGGCAATGATCATGATGACCGCGCTGGTGGGCCACATCTACATGGGCACCATCGGCGTGAAGGGCGCGCTGGGCGCCATGAAGACCGGCTGGGTGGACGAAGGCTGGGCCAAGGAACACCACGAGCTGTGGTACGACGACGTCAAGGCCGGCAAGATCCCCGCCCAACGCTCTGGACAGCCCGCCCCGGGCGGTGTGGCCGGCCCGGTGGCGCGCGCCTGACGCCGCCGGCCAACGATTCGAGGACCGACCGATGAAGCGCATCCCGACCCTGGGCGCCCTGACCCTGAGCGGCATCACCCTGCTGGCCACCACCGCCTTGGCCAAGCTGCCGCCGCTGAGCGACGAGGCCAAGGCCAAGGCCGCCGAAACCGCGGCCAAGACCGCGCACGGCAACAAGCTGGCCGAGTTCCAGCTGTGCAAGAGCATGGACCGCGTGGCCGGCGCCTACCGCGATGGCGCCAAGAAGGCCGGCAAGGCCGCCTCGGCGGCCACCGAGACGCCGGCCTGCGCCGACCCCGGCCCCTTCGTCTACACGCCGCCGGCGCCGGCCTCGGGCCCGGTGGCGGCCGCACCGGCCGCGCCTGCCGCGGTGGCAGCCACCACCGCGGCTGCCACCACGGCCGCCGCACCGGCCAAGAAGTAAGCCGCGCCCGCACCCCCGCTTGCCAAGCACCGATGCGCATGCTGCCCGAAGCCCTGGCCAACGCCGAACCGCCTGCCGGCCCTGCCGTGGCCGCCGCCGCACCGGTTCTGTCGTGCGCGCGGGTCGAACCGCTGCGCGAGATCGAGATCGTGGACGAGTACGGCGAGCGCCGGCGCATCCTGATCCCGTTCGAACGGCCGCTGACCGTCTATGTCGACAAGCGCGAGCTGGTCACGCTGATGACGCTGGGCGCCCAGCCCGAGCTGCTGGTGCTGGGCTACCTGTTCAACCAGCGCCTGGTGCAGCGGCTGGACGAGATCGCCTCGATCCAGGTCGACTGGGAGGTTGGCGCCGCGGCGGTCACCACGCACGGCGGCGTGGCCGAGATCGCGTCGCGCACCTCGCAGCGGGTGGTCACCACCGGCTGCGGCCAGGGCACGGTGTTTGGCGACGTGCTGTCGCATGTTGAATCGGTGCACCTGCCCGACGCCCGCAGCGCGCGCATCAGCCAGACCGGCCTGCGCACCCTGCTCGAGGTGGTGCGCCAGCAAGACAGCCTGCACCGGCGGGCCGGCTCGGTGCACGGCTGCGCCTTGTTCCAGGGCGGCCAGATGCTGATGTTCGTCGAGGACGTGGGCCGCCACAACGCCATCGACACCATCGCCGGCTGGATGGCGCTGCACGGTGTGGGCGGCGCCGACAAGCAGTTCTACACCACCGGCCGCCTGACCAGCGAGATGGTGATGAAGGCCGCGCAGATGGGCGTGCCCATCGTCGTCTCGCGCAATGGCGTCACCCAGATGGGCCACGAGCTGGCCACGCGCCTGGGCATGACGCTGTTCGGCCGCGCCGCCAACCGCCACTTCCTGTGCTACACCGGCTTCGAGCGCTTCGATGCCGAGCCGCTGCCGCCGGCCCAGCCGCCGGCCGTGCGCGTGGTGGCCGGTTGAGCCGCCGGCCCGCCCGGAGCCCGCGATGAACCCGAGCCGGCCGAGCCTGCGGGTGGCGGTGCTGATCGAGCGCGAGCACCAGCCCAACCGCTGGGAAGACTGGCGCCACCGCATCGCCGAGGTGCTGCTCGACGAAGGCCAGTTCGACGGTGTCAACACCGCCAGCCATGCCGGCGCCGACGGCAGCCTGGGTGCCCGGCCAGACCGTGCGCGCCTGCTGCGTGACGACGGCAAGACGGCGCAGTTTCTGCACCTGGGCCTCGACCTGGCGCTGTACGCCGACGAGGGCGAGGGCTACTACCTCAACCTCAGCAGCGGCAATCCGGTGTGGTTCGTGATGTGGCGCTGCGACGAGGCCGACCCCTCGCGCGCCTGGCCCGAGGCGGTGAGCGTGTCGTACAACGAGGCCGGCCGCTGGCTGGACGCCCAGGAGCGGGTGGACAACCTGCCGCTGCCCGCCGCGGTGCGCGACTGGCTGCAGGCCTATGCCGACCAGCACTACCGGCCCGAACCCAAGCAGCGCAAGCGCCCGGCCTCGTTCCGCGCGCCCGAGCGGCGCTGAGCCGGCCGCATCCGCCGCCCGGCCAGCCCACCGCCCGCCCCTTAGCGCCCACCGCCCCCGCCGCCCGCCCCGATGGCCGACGACGCCCCCTTCCCGTCGCGCTGGTCGCAGCGCAAGCTGCTGGCCCGCCAGGGCCAGCCGCTGCCCGAGCCCCCCGCCGCGGCGGTGCCCGCACCGGTGCCCGCGCGGGTGCCCACGCAGGTGCCCGCATCGGTGCCCGCGCCAGCCGTGCAGGCCACGGCCGATGCGCTCAGCCCGTTGCGCCGCCTGCCGCGCCGCCACCGCCCACGCTGGACGACGTGGCCCGCCTGCCGGCCGATGCCGGCGACTATTCGCGCTTTGTCGCGCGTGGCGTGCAGCCCGAGGTCAAGAACGCGGCGCTGAAGAAGCTGTTCAGCGATCCGCACTTCAACGTGATGGACGGGCTGGACATCTACATCGACGATTACGGCAAGCCCGATCCGCTGCCGGCCGCCATGCTGCGGCAGATGGTGCAAAGTCGCTTCCTCGGCCTGTTCGACGACGAAGACGAGAAGGACGGCGCCACGCCTGCCCAGCCCGGGCCGCCGGGCGCGGCGAGCCTGGCCCCCACGTCGGTCACGTCGGTCACGTCGGCCACGCCAACCCCGCTCGACCCGCACGACCCACCAGCCCCGAACGACGCGCACGACCTTTCCGCCGATCCCGTCCCTGCCCACGCCCCTGCCGCCCTGCCCCATGAAGACGCTGATCTGCGATTGCAACCACACCCTGCCGCTGGACCCGACGGCGCTGCAGCAGGCGCTGAGCCGGCGCCCGGGCACCAGCACTGAGGGCCTGGACAGCCTGCACACCGGCCTGTGCCGGCGCGAGGCGCCGGCCTTCCAGCGCGCTGCCAAGCAGGCCGCCGCCAGCGGCGACGAGCTGCTGGTGGCCTGCACCCAGGAGCAGCGCCTGTTCGTCGAGCTGAACGACCTGACCGAGGGCGCGCGCCCGGTGGCCGAGCAGCCGATTCGCTTTGTCAACCTGCGCGAGACGGCCGGCTGGTCACGCGAAGGGGCCCAGGCCACGCCCAAGATCGCCGCGCTGATTGCCGCCGCCCAGCTGCCGCCGGCCGAGCCGGTGGCCACCCACACCTACCGCTCAGGCGGGCGCTGCCTGGTGATCGGCACCGCCGAAGCCGCCGAGGCCGCCGCCGTGCGCCTGGCCGACAAGCTGGACGTGAGCCTGCTGCTCGACGGCACCGGCAGCGCGCTGGCCCAGCGCCGCGACCACGCGGTGCACAGCGGCCGCATCACCCGGCTGACCGGCTGGCTGGGCGCCTTCGACGTGGCGTGGGAGAACCACAACCCGATCGACCTCGACCTGTGCACGCGCTGCAACGCCTGCGTCGAGGCCTGCCCCGAGGGCGCGATCGGGCTCGACTACCAGATCGACCTGGCCGCCTGCACGGGCCACCGCGACTGCGTGCGCGTGTGCGACACCGCCGGCGCCATCGACTTTGCCCGCGCACCGCTGGCCGGCGACGAGCGCTTCGACCTGATCCTCGACCTGCGCGCCGCGCCGGCCTTTGGCCAGCACCAGCCGCCGCAGGGCTATTTCCATGTGGCACCGGGGGCCGACCATGAGCGCCGGCTGTTCGAGGCCCTGCTGGCGCTGCGCGAGCTGGTGGGCGAGTTCGACAAGCCCAAGTTCTTCCACTACGACAAGCGCCTGTGCGCGCACAGCCGCAACCAGCAGACCGGCTGCAGCGCCTGCATCGATGTGTGCTCCACCCGCGCCATCCGCAGCGACGCGCTGCTCAAGGGCAAGACCGGCGGCCGCATGCCGCTGCCGGCCGCCACGCCGGTGGGCCCGGGTGGCGGCCCCACCGGCGGCGTGATCGTCGAGCCGGCGCTGTGCGTGGGCTGCGGCGCCTGCAGCACCGTGTGCCCCAGCGGCGCGATGCGCTTTGCCTACCCGGGCCCGGCCCACCAGGGCCAGCGTCTGCGCACCCTGCTGGGCACCTATGCCGCGGCCGGCGGGCGCCATGCCGCGCTGCTGCTGCACAGTGAAGGCGCGGGCCTGCGCCTGATCGACGAACTGGGCCGCGCCGCGCGGCTCGACAAGAGCCTGCACGGCCTGCCGGCCCGCGTGATCCCGGTGCCGCTGTGGCACACCGCCAGCGTGGGCCTCGAGCTGTGGCTGATGGCCATCGCCCAGGGTGCCTCGCAGGTGATGGTGCTGCTCACCGCCGAAGAGGCGCCCGAGTACCGCCAGGCGCTGGCCGAGCAGATGGCGCAAGGCCAGGCGCTGCTGGCCGGCCTGGGCTACGGCGACGGCCACCTGCGCCTGATCGAGGCGCGCGATGCCCGCGACCTGCCGGCGCTGGACGCCGCCCTGCGCTGCGCACCGGCGGCCACCGTGCGCCAGGCCGCCAGCATGGCCGCCCAGGCCGACAAGCGCGGCACGCTGGAGCTGGCGCTCGATCACCTGCGCGTGATGGCCCCCACGGCGCCGCCCGAGGCCATTGCGCTGCCCGCCGCCGGCGCGGCCCTGGGCAGCCTGCGGGTGGACACCGAGCGCTGCACGCTGTGCCTGTCCTGCGTTGGCGCCTGCCCGTCCAGCGCCCTGGCCGACAACCCCGAGCGGCCGCAGCTGCGCTTCATCGAGAAAAACTGCGTGCAGTGCGGCCTGTGCGCCAGCACCTGCCCCGAGCAGGCCATCACCCTGCAGCCGCGGCTGTGGCTGGCCGACGAGGGCCGCGCGCGCAAGGCCACGCGGGTGCTGCATGAGGTGCCGCCCTATGCCTGCGTGAGCTGCGGCAAGCCCTTCGGCACCCTGAAGGCCGTGGAAAACATGGTGGCCAAGCTGGCCGGCCACAGCGCCTTCCAGGGCGCGGCGCTGCAGCGCCTGAAGATGTGCCAGGACTGCCGCGTGGTCGACATGTACAGCAACCCCAACGAAACCAGGATCACCGACCTATGAGCGCCCCCCAGCGCCAGCCGCAAGGCGTTTCAGACAGCGCCGGCAACAGCCCCGCAGACGGCGGCGCCGGCATCCGTGCGCTGGGCTTTGCCAGCATGGACGACCACGACGAGCTGGCCCGGGCCGAGCTGTACGGCCTGTTGTCGCGGCTGTGGTTCGCGCCGCCCGATGCCGAGCTGCTGACCCAGTTCAAGGTGGCCGTGACCGAGGCGCCCGAGCCCGGTGGCCACCTCGAGGCACCGTGGCAGGCCCTGGTGGCCGCCATGCGCGCCACCACGGCCGACGCCGCGGCGGCCGAGTACGAGGCGCTGTTTGGCGGCGTGGGCAAGCCCGAGATCTTCGTCTACGGCTCCTACCACCTGGCCGGTTTTCTCAACGAGAAGCCGCTGGCCGCGCTGCGCGCCGACTTGGCCCTGCTGGGCCTGGGCCGCGACGAGCAGCGCAGCGAGACCGAGGACCACATCGCCTTCGTGTTCGAGGTGATGCGCTGGCTGATCGCCGGCGACGACGTGGCGGTGTGCAACCTCGAGCAGCAGCGCCGCTTCTTCCGCAGCCATGTGCAGACCTGGGTGGAGGCCTTGTGCGAGGCCGTGGCGCAGCACCCGCGCGCGCGCCTCATGCGCGAGCTGGCGGCGCTGACCCGCGCCTTCGTCGAGGTCGAGGCGCAGGCCTTCGACATGATCGAGTGAGCGTCCGGCCATGATCCCCACCGAACACATCACCGGCCTGGTGCTGGCCGGCGGCCGCGGCAGCCGCATGGGCGGCGTCGACAAGGGCCTGCAAAACTACAACGGCCTGCCGCTGGCCCTGAATGCCGTGCTGCGCCTGGGCCCGCAGGTGGGCGCCCTGATGCTCAATGCCAACCGCAACCTGGGCGCCTACGAGGCCATGGGCGTGCCGGTGTGGCCCGACCCCCTGCCCGACCATCCCGGCCCGCTGGCGGGCTTCATGGCCGGGCTGGAGCAGTGCGAGACGCCCTATCTGGTGACCGTGCCCTGCGACTCGCCGCGCTTTCCCACCGATCTGGTGGCCCGCCTGGCGATGGCCCTGAGCGCGGCCGATGCCGAGATCGCGATGGTGGCCACGCCCGAAGACGGCCGCGTGCAGGTGCAGCCGGTGTTCTGCCTGATGAAGGCCGAGCTGATGGAAAGCCTGGTGCGCTTCATCCAGGGCGGTCAGCGCCGGATCGACCGCTGGACCGCCCAGCACCGCTGCGTGGAGGTGCTGTTTGACGACGCCGGGGCCTTCGTCAACGCCAACACGCTGGACGAGCTGCAGCGCGTGCAGGGCGCTTGAGCGGCCGCCGCAGCTAGGCGGGCTGAAAGCCGGCCAGCGCGCGTGGATCGGGAATGCGGATGTCGCGCTTGTCGATCTCGATCAGGCCTTCGGCCTCGAGCTCGTGCAGCACGCGCGAGAAGTACTCCGGCGTGATCGACAGGCGCGAGGCGATGGTGGCCTTGCTGGCCGGCAGCGACACCGTGACCTGGGCGCTGCTGGCGCCGTCGTCATCGTCGGGCTGCTCGCGCAGCAGGTAGCCGATCACGCGCTGCATGCCGCTGTGCAGCGCATAGGCCTGCACGTCGCTCACCAGGCCGTGCAGGCGGCGTGACATGCCCGCCAGCATGCGCAGCGCAAAGCGCGGGTCGCGGTCGATCTCGCCCAGCACGGCGCGCTTGTCGACGGTGAGCAGCAGCGTGTCGGTCAGCACCTGGGCGTTCACGAAGCAGGGGCGGTCGGTGAACATCAGCGCCTCGGCAAAGCTCTGGCCGGGGCCGATCAGCTCGATCACCTTCTCCTGGCCGGCCGGCGAGATGGCAAAGAGCTTGACCTGGCCGACCACGGTGACATGGAAGGCCTCGCAGGGGTCGCCCACGCGAAACACCGAGTCGCCACGCGCCATGCGGCGCAGCGTGCAGCCCTGGGCCAGGTGCTCCAGCTCATGCGGGCGCATGTCGTTGAAAAGGGGCAGCACCGACAGGTAGCGCGGTACATCGAACGAGCGGGCTTCCATGGTCTGTGTCTCCCGACAACAAGCCCTGACAGCGGGCTTGAGGGGGCGGATTCTTCGCACACGCGCCCGGCATGGTCTTGCGTTTGGTCAAGTCCGGGCGGGCCGGCGCGGCCCCGGCACCGAGCCCGGGGGCCGGTGTGACAGCGCCGCGCCGGCGGCCTGGTCCGTTCAGCGCATCAGCTGGGCCTGCAGCATCGGCAGGCGCCTGACCAGCTCGGCCGGCCGGCGCACCAGCAGCCAGCCCTGCCGGCCAAACAGGTAGGGCAGGTAGTCGTGCGCGCGGTCGTCGATGGTCACGGCAAAGGGCAGCAGGCCGGCGGCGCGCGCGGCCTGCACCGCATGGCGGGTGTCTTCGAGGCCGTAGCGGCCCTCGTAAAGGTCCAGGTCGTTGGGCTTGCCATCGGTCAGCAGCAGCAGCAGGCGCTGGCGCTCGGGGCGCCGTGCCAGGCGCTGCGTGGCCACGCGGATGGCCGCGCCCATGCGGGTGTAGTAGCCGGGGCGGATGGCGGCCACGCGCTGGCGGGCCGCGCTGTCCCAGCGCTCGTCGAAGTGCTTGAGGTGCTGCAGCCGCACCTGCTGGCGCCGCACCGAGCTGAAGCCGAACATCTCGAAGGCATCGCCGGTGGCCGACAGCGCTTCGCCAAAGACCTGCAGCGCGTCGCGCACCACGTCGATCACCCGCTGCGCCCGGCCCTGCTCGTCCACGCCCGGCACGTAGGCATCGGTCGACAGGCTCAGGTCGGCCAGCAGCAGCGTGGCCAGGCTGCGCGCCTGGCGGCGGCGCTGCGCGTGCACCGGCGGTGCGGCATCGGCCGGCCCGCCGGCTGCGGCCCGCGGCGCGGCGCCGGCGGCGTGGCGCACCCAGGCGTCCAGATCCAGCTCGTCGCCGTCGCGCTGGGCGCGCTGCCAGGCCGGGGCCGCCCGCAGGGCCTCGAGCTGGCGGCGCGCCCGGGTGGCGGCCAGCTGCAGGGCCGGGCCGGGCGCCGGGCCGGGTGCGGCATCGGCGCCGACGGTGAACCACTGCGCGCGGCAATGGCCGGCGCGCAGCACGCGGCGCCTGAAGTCCCACTCCGGCAGCGCCAGGCCGTCGCCCAGCGGCAGGTCGTCGGCGGCGGCGCTGGGCAGGTCGAGGTCGAACTTCACCCGCGAGGCGCTGCTGCGGCCGTCGCGGGCCAGGCTCAGATGATCCAGATCGGCGGCGGCGGCCAGCGCATCGGGGTTCTCGTCGTCGTCGGTGGCGCGGTCCACGCGCACCAGCTCCGACCAGCTCAGCAGGGCCTCGGCCCGGAAGGGCAGGATCAGCGCCGCGCGGCGGCGTTCGTCGTCCACCCGGCGGGCGCGGCGCCGGGTGGCGTCGTGCTGGGCCGGGGTGGGCGCCGGCGTGGCCGCAGACGGCTCGCCGGGCGGCGCGGCGGCGGCCCCGGCCTCGGGCGTGCCGCTGGCATGCCACCACAGCCACACCGGCGCCACCTGGGCCGGCAGCACATCGGCCACGGCCGGGTCGGCCAGGTGGGTCAGGTCGGTCAGGTCGACCGGGGCCGCCAGCGCCTGCGCGCGCAGGGCGGCCTGCACCCGGGCCTCGGCCGGTGCGCCGCGCGCATCGGGCCGCTGCGCCAGCTGCGCCGCCACCAGGCGGCCATGGCGCCCGGCCAGACCGGGAAACACCTGCAGCGCACGCTGCGTCGCCAGCTGGTTGTCGCCGATCCAGCTGCCCGCCGCACCCGGCTGGTACACCGCCGCCACGGCCGCCAGCCAGACATACAGGTCGCGGTTGAGCGCCCGGCTGTCAAACACCGCCAGCTCGGGCGGCAGCGCCAGCACCTCGGCCGACCACTGCGGCAGCGGCGCCCGCGTGCCGGCATGGGCCAGGCGCTGCAGCCAGTGGCGCGCGCCGGCCGCCCCGGCCACCGCGGTGTTGCCGGCCGGCACCAGGCGCGCCGCCGCCGCGCCGCCGCCGGCGCGCAGCAGCAGGCCGAGCAGCGGCCGCATCTCGGCCAGCGTGACCACGGCCGCGGCATGCCGTGGCTCGGCGGCCCGCGTGATCGCGCGGTGCCACAGGGCGCCGATCCACTCTTCCATGCTCAGTCGCGCCGCTCGAGCGGTCGGGCCAGTGCGGGCCCGCGCTGGCGCAGGGTTTCGCGCAGGGCCCGCTCGCCCACGGCCCAGCCCAGCAGGGCCGGGCGCTGCTGCGCGCCCTGGCTGGTCTGGCAGGCGGCCAGGCAGCGCCCGCACTGCACGCACGAGAACATCATGCGTTTGATGTCGCGCGGATGCAGGCGCATCGGGCAGGCGTGGTCGCAGGCCGACCCCGGCGCGGGCGTGCAGCTGCGGCAGTCGCGCGCCGCCTCGCGGCGGAAGGCCACCACCATGCCGCGCGGGTTGGCCATCCAGGCCAGGCTTTGAAACAGGCCGACCGCGCAGCCGAAGCGGCAGAACAGGTGCCGCGCCAACGCGAACTCCAGCGTGAACAGCGTGGTGGCGATGAGCAGAAAGCGGCTCTGGTTGGCGCTCATGCGGCCCTGCAGCAGGCCCGACCACAGCTCGGCCGGCGGCAGCAGATAGCTCAGCAGCGTGATGGCCCAGACAAAGCCCATCAGCAGGCAGGCCAGCGCGAACAAGGGCCACCAGCGCCGCTGCGGCGCCCGGGCCGCCGGCGGGCCGCGGCGCTCCCACAGGCTGAAGCGGCCGCAGGCGCGGTGCAGCAGGTGGTTCAGCGCCTCCACCATGGCGAAGTGCGGGCACAGCCAGCCGCAGTACAGCCGGCCGTGGCGCCAGGCCACCGCCAGAAAGCCGGCCACCAGCAGCACCGCCGGCAGCAGGCCGCGCCACAGCATGGCCAGCGCGGTTTCGCTGGCCGTGGCACGGCCTTGCTGGAAGGCCTCGATGCCCAGCGACCAGCGCTGACCCAGCACCCACAGCTGGGTCTCGTGCAGATCGAAGCGCAGCCAGTCGAGTGCCGGCGCCAGCAGGAACAGCGCGAAAAACGCGCCCTGGAAGATGCGGCGGCGGCGCTGCAAGGCGCTTCAGCCCAGCACGGCCCGCACCAGCTCGTCGAGCGCCGCCACGGTGTCGGCATCGTCCGAGAGCGCCTGCACGATGGCCGCGCGGCAGGCCTGCTGCAGCGGCAGGCCGCTGGCCGTCAGGCGTGCGGCCATCACCAGCAGGCGGGTGCTGGCGGTCTCTTCGAGGTCGTGCTCGGTCAGGCGCCGCAGCGCCTGGGCCAGGGCCACCAGCCGGGCCGCGGTGGTGGCGTCCACCCCGCCCTCGGTGGCCACGATGGCGCACTCGACCTCGCTGGCCGGGTAGCCGAACTCGAGCGCCACGAAGCGCTGGCGCGTGCTGGGCTTCAGGCCCTTCAGCAGGTTCTGGTAGCCGGGGTTGTACGAGATCACCAGCATGAAGCCCGGCGCCGCCGCCACCCACTCGCCGGTGCGCTCGATCGGCAGCATGCGCCGGTCGTCGGCCAGCGGGTGCAGCACCACGGTGGTGTCCTTGCGCGCCTCGACCACCTCGTCGAGGTAGCAGATGGCGCCCTCGCGCACCGCGCGGGTCAGCGGGCCGTCGCTCCAGCGGGTGTCGCCGCCGGCGATCAGGTGGCGGCCCACCAGGTCGGCCGCGCTGAGGTCGTCGTGGCAGCTCACCGTGACCAGGGCCCGGCCCAGGCGCGCGGCCATGTGCTCGACAAAGCGGGTCTTGCCGCAGCCGGTGGGGCCCTTGATCAGCAGCGGCAGGCCGCAGCGCGCGGCATGCTCGAACAGCCGGCATTCGTCGGCCTGCGCCGCGTAGTACGGCAGGCCGTCGGCGGCCGCGCCGGGGCCGCGCTGCAGCACGCGGGCATCGCACAAGTCCATCACCGTCTCCTGCCGGGCCGGCGCCGGATCAATGGCCGCGCAGCGGGCTGGCGGGGCTGGTCATCAGGCCCGCACCGCCGCTGCGGCCGGCCGCCGCACGCTCGTCGGCCGACTCGCCGATGAAGAAGCTGGCCAGGTAGGTGATCAGGCCGACCAGGAAGCCCACGCCACCCACCAGGCGCAGCCAGTAGAAGAACACCAGCTGGTCCTGCGTGGCCATGAAGCCCATCGCGCCGCTGGTGGGCAGGCGCTGCAGCCACACCTGCAGGATGCCCGCGCCGGTGAGCGCCAGCACCATCACGCCCATGCCGATGGTCATGATCCAGAAGCTCCACATCTCGACACTCTGGGCGCGCCGCGGTGCCGCCTCGCGGCCGCGCAGCATCGGCATGGCGTAGCTGATCATCGCGATGACCACCAGCACGTAGGCGCCGTAGAAGGCCAGGTGGCCGTGGGCCGCGGTGATCTGCGTGCCGTGGGTGTAGTAGTTGACCGGGCTCAGCGTGTGGATGAAGCCCCACAGCCCGGCGCCCAGAAAGCCCATCACCGAGGTGCCCACGGCCCACAGCAGGGCGGCCTGGTTGGGATGCTCGCGGCGGCGGCGCTGCACCATGTTGAAGGCGAACACCGTCATCATGAAGAACGGGATCGGCTCGAGCGCCGAGAAGATGCTGCCGATCCAGGTCCAGTAGCCGGGCAGGCCGATGAAGTAGTAGTGGTGGCCGGTGCCCAGGATGCCGGTGATCAGCGCCATCGCGACGATGACGTACATCCACTTGTCGATCACCTCGCGGTCAACGCCGGTGGTCTTGACCAGCACGAAGGCCAGCAGCGAGGCCAGGATCAGCTCCCACACGCCCTCGACCCACAGGTGCACCACCCACCACCAGGCCATCTTGTCCTGGACCAGGTTGCTGGGGTTGTAGAACGAGAACAGGAACAGCAGGGCCAGCCCGGCCAGGCCCATCATCAGCACCAGGGTGATGCTGGTCTTGCGGCCCTTGAGCACCGTCATGCCGACGTTGAGCAGGAAGCCCAGCGCCACCACCACGATGCCCAGCTTGGTGGGCAGCGGCTGCTCGAGAAACTCGCGGCCCATGGTCTGCAGCAGCTCGTTGCCGGTCAGCTCGGCCAGCTTGGCATAGGGCACGACCAGATAGCCGACGATGGTGAGCGCCCCGGCCACCAGAAAGATCCAGAACAGCGCGATGGCCAGCTTCGGGCTCCACAGCTCGGTCTCGCTTTCTTCCGGCACCAGGTAGTAGGCGCTGCCCATGAAGCCGAACAGCAGCCACACGATCAGCAGGTTGGTGTGCACCATCCGCGCCTGGTTGAACGGGATGTAGGGGAACAGGAAGTCGCCGACCACGTACTGCAGGCCCAGGCTGATGCCGAACACGATCTGGCCGACGAACAGCGCCAGGGCGGCCACGAAGTAGTACTTCGCGACGGCCTGCGACTTGAATTTCAGGGTTGCGGGTTGCATCTCAAATCTCCTAGTGGCTCAGCTGCCCACCCACGCCCGGCCCTTGCATGGCCGGGCGGTGCGGCAGGCGTTCCTCCGTCCGCAGGGACGGACTCACGTCCGGCCTTACCCTTCGATGTTGGGCGGCCACTTTTCGGTGTTGATCTTGCTGCTCCAGTCGAGGAACTGCACCAGGTCCTCGAGCTGCTGCTCGCTCAGGTGGAACTGCGGCATCTGCCGGCGGCCGGGCACGCCGGTGGGCTGCGCCTTCATCCAGGCCTTGACGAACTCGGCGCCGCGGCGCGGCACCACGTTGCCCAGCTCGGGGGCGAAGTAGGCGCCCTCGCCCAGCAGCGTGTGGCAGCCGATGCAGTTGCGCGTTTCCCAGATGAGCTTGCCGCGCTCGACCGCCGGCGTCAGTGCCGCCTGGTTCGAGCGCTGCGGAATCTGCCGCGCGCTGTCGGTCACCAGCGCGATGAACAGCAGCACGAAGAAGGCCGTGCCGCCGTAGAAGATGTTGCGGGCCATCTGCTTGGTGAATCCACCACGACCGCCCCCTGTTGCGCCTGCGCCCATCGCCGGCCTCCTGCTCTGCTGAATGTGACAGGGGCACAGCCTAGTGAAGCGCCCGGCTTCGTTCCTTGAACCGGTTCAAGATTGGCCGCGCGCTGCCGGCCCGCAGCGCCCTGCAAGGCCGCAGTTGATCCGCATCAAGTCGGCCACGCCGCGCCTTGGGCACAGTGCGGCATCGATGCTTCACACCCTGGCCTGCTGCCGGGCGTGGCATCCGGCCCCCAGCCTGTAACGGCGCAGGCAACGGGGGCGCCCATGGGGTTTGCTGCGCATGCACCGCGTGCGACACCGCCCCTGACCCGTTCACCCCACCACGCTGGCGATGGCGGCCCGCAGCACGTCCGGAGCACATCCCGGGCGCAGCGGCCTGCGCCGCCGCATGGCCGGACGGCCGCAGCAGCGTGCGGCCGCATACCTCGACAACGCGGCAACGCGACAACGCGAAGCAGACATGACACCGACCGAACGCTCAGTTTTCCTGTTGTGCAACGAGACGGCCTGAGGCATGAGCATCCTCGGCGTCATCGTGCGCATCCGCCCCGAGCACCGCGACAGCACCGAGCAGGCGCTGCGCGCCCTGCCCGGCGTTGATCTGGCCCTGCCGCCCGAGGCTGGCGACGGCCGGCTGGTGGTGGTGATCGAAGACAGCCAGGGCCGGCCCGCGGCCGCCACCATGGCCGAGGTGGCGCTGTGGCCGCAGGTGCTCGGCACTGCGCTGGTCTACGAGTACTCGGGCCCCGACCTGCCCGAGGCGGCCACCACGGTGCAGGGCTATGCCGACTGGCGCAACGGCCTGGCCGATTTGAGGGCGCACAAGCCCGACGACCCGGCGCCGCCCACCCCCGAACGTGCTTGAACCAGTTCAAGGACAAGACCCCACTGGCCCCACAGCATTGCGGCCACTCCGAACGACGTCCAACGCCCACACGCACCACGCCATGCAAGCCAACCGCCGCGACTTCATCAAGACCCAGGCCCTGACCGCCACCGCCGCGGTGGCGGGCATTCCGATCGTGGTGCACGGCGCACCCGCCGCCACCGCCAGCGCGCCGCCGGCCAGCGATGGCGCGGTGCGCTGGGACAAGGCGCCCTGCCGCTTCTGCGGCACCGGCTGCGCGGTGATGGTGGGCGTGCAGGACGGCAAGGTGGTGGCCACGCAGGGCGACCCCGAGTCGCCGGTGAACCGCGGCCTGAACTGCATCAAGGGCTACTTCCTGTCGAAGATCATGTACGGCAAGGACCGGCTGACGACCCCGTTGCTGCGCAAGAAGGACGGCAAGTACGACAAGAACGGCGACTTCGTGCCGGTGAGCTGGGACGAGGCCTTCGACCTGATGGCCGCCAAGTGGAAGGACACCCTGGCCAAGGACGGCCCCACCGGCATTGCCATGTTCGGCTCGGGCCAGTGGACGGTGTGGGAGGGTTATGTTGCCTCCAAGCTGTGGAAGGCCGGCTTCCGCTCGAACAACCTCGACCCCAATGCCCGCCACTGCATGGCCAGTGCGGTGGCCGGCTTCATGCGCAGCTTCGGCATCGACGAGCCGATGGGCTGCTACGACGACATCGAGCAGGCCGACGCCTTTGTGCTGTGGGGCAGCAACATGGCCGAGATGCACCCCATCCTGTGGAGCCGCATCACCGACCGCCGCCTGTCGAACCCGCATGTCAAGGTGGCCGTGCTGTCCACCTACGAGCACCGCAGCTTCGACCTGGCCGACATCCCGATGGTGTTCTCGCCGCAGACCGATCTGGCGATCCTGAACTACATCGCGCACTACCTGATCTCGAACAAGAAGGTCAACGCCGAGTTCCTGAAGAAGCATGTCAACTTCAAGCAGGGAGAGACCGACATCGGCTACGGCCTGCGACCGGCCCATGCGCTGGAGAAGGACGCCAAGAGCAACGGCTACGCCGGCGCCGACGGCAAGCCCAAGGGCAACCCCAACGATGCCAAGCCGATCTCGTTCGACGAGTACGCCAAGTTCGTCAGCGACTACACCGCCGAGAAGGTGAGCCAGCTGTCGGGCGTGCCGGTCAAGCAGCTCGAGGAACTGGCCAGGCTGTATGCCGACCCCAAGGTCAAGGTGGTCAGCTTCTGGACCATGGGCTTCAACCAGCACACCCGCGGCACCTGGGCCAACAACCTCGTCTACAACATCCACCTGCTCACCGGCAAGATCAGCCAGCCGGGCAACAGCCCGTTCAGCCTGACCGGCCAGCCCAGCGCCTGCGGCACGGCGCGCGAGGTGGGCACCTTTGCCCACCGCCTGCCCGCCGACATGGTGGTCACCAACCCGCAGCACCGCCAGCACACCGAAGAGATCTGGGGCCTGCCCGAAGGCACCATCCCCGACAAGATCGGCCTGCACGCCGTGGCCCAGAGCCGCGCGCTCAAGGACGGCAAGCTCAAGTGCTACTGGGTCACCACCAACAACAACATGCAGGCCGGGCCCAACATCAACGGCGAGATGTACCCCGGCTGGCGCAACCCGGCAGCCTTCGTGGTGGTCAGCGACCCCTACCCGACGGTCAGCGCGATGGCCGCCGACCTGATCCTGCCCGCGGCCATGTGGGTGGAGAAGGAAGGCGCCTTCGGCAATGCCGAGCGCCGCACCCAGTTCTGGCGCCAGCAGGTCAGCGCGCCGGGCCAGTCGCGCAGTGATCTGTGGCAGATGATGGAGTTCAGCAAGCGCTTCAAGGTCGAGGAGGTCTGGCCCGCCGAGCTGATCGCCAAGAAGCCCGCGCTGAAGGGCAAGACGCTGTTCGACGTGCTGTTTCGCAACGGCAAGGTCGACAAGTTCCCGCTGGCCGAACTGGGCAAGACCAACGGCCAGTACATCAAGGGCTACACCAATGCCGAGAGCCAGGCCTTCGGCTTCTATGTGCAAAAGGGCCTGTTCGAGGAATACGCCGAGTTCGGGCGCGGCCACGGCCATGACCTGGCCCCGTTCGACACCTACCACGGCGTGCGCGGCCTGCGCTGGCCGGTGGTCGACGGCAAGGAGACGCTGTGGCGTTTCCGCGAGGGCTACGACCCCTATGTGAAGGCTGGCGAAGGCGTCAAGTTCTACGGCCACAAGGACGGCAAGGCGGTGATCTTCGCCCTGCCCTACCAGCCGGCCGCCGAGAGCCCCGACAAGGACTTCGACCTGTGGCTGTGCACCGGCCGCGTGCTGGAGCACTGGCACACCGGCACCATGACCCGCCGCGTGTCCGAGCTGCACCGTGCCGTGCCCGAGGCGGTGCTGTTCATGCACCCCGACGACGCCAAGGCGCGCGGCATCCAGCGCGGCATGCAGGTCAAGGTGGCCTCGCGCCGCGGCGAGATCGCGCTGCACGTCGAGACCAAGGGCCGCAACAAGGTGCCGCGCGGCCTGGTGTTCGTGCCCTTCTTCGACGAAGGCAAGCTGGTCAACAAGCTGACCCTGGATGCCACCTGCCCGATCAGCAAGGAAACCGACTTCAAGAAGTGCGCGGTCAAGGTGGTGCGGGCGTGAGCCTGGCCCACCCCCGTGGCGCCCGCGCGGCCTGCCCTTCGAGGGGGCCACGCCAGCAGCCCGGCCGGGCCGGATCTGCGGCCTGCGCCGGGTAACAGCCCGACTCCGAGAAACACCATGGCGATCAGTCGACGGCAGGTGCTGCAAGGCGCCGCCAGTGCCACCACCGCGGGCCTGATGGCCGGCGGTGCGGCGCTGCTCGCGCGGCCGGCGCTGGCCCGGCCGGCGCAGGCCCTGCGGCCCCCCGGTGCGCTGGCCGAGCACGACTTTCTCGGCGCCTGCGTGCGCTGCGGCCTGTGCGTGCGCGACTGCCCGCCGCAGAACCTGCGGCTCAGCACCGGTGACCGCGGTGTGGCGGTGGACGTGGCCATCGGCACGCCGTTTTTCGTGGCGCGCGACATCCCCTGCGAGATGTGCGAGAGCCTTCCCTGCGTCAAGGCCTGCCCCACCGGGGCGCTGGACCCTGCACTGACCGACATCACCCGGGCGAAGATGGGCGTGGCGGTGCTGATCGACCAGGAGAACTGCCTGAACTTCCTGGGCCTGCGCTGCGATGTCTGCTACCGCGTGTGCCCGGTGATCGACCAGGCCATCACGCTGGACAAGATCAGCAACCCGCGCAGCGACCGCCACGCCATGCTGCTGCCCACCGTGCATGCCGAGGCCTGCACCGGCTGCGGCATGTGCGAGAAGAGCTGCGTGCTCGAGCAGGCCGCGATCAAGGTGCTGCCGATGGCCATCGCCCGCGGCGCGCCGGGCCGGCACTATCGCAAGGGCTGGGACAGCGCCAACCGCCAGGGCCAGCCGCAGTACGACCTGCCGGTGCAGAACCTGCCCGCCCAGCCGGTGCCGGGTGACCTGGGCCCGCTGCGCAGTGGCAGCGCCGCCTACGACCCGGCCGGCGCCACGGCCCGCAATGCCCGCCAGGCCAGCCAGGCCGCACCGGCCGCACCCGCCGCACCTGTGGCACCTGTCGCCAGCGAGCGTGCCCGATGAACGCCGCGTCGGCCAGCCAGACCGCTGGACAAACACCCCCCCGTCCGGCGCCCGTGCCGGCGCCCGGCCGCGAGGCCGTGCAGGCCAAGGGCTGGTGGCGCGCGCACCGCCTGCTGCTGCTGCGGCGCCTGTCGCAGCTGGCCATCGTCACGCTGTTTCTGCTGGGCCCCTGGGCCGGGCTGTGGATCGTCAAGGGCAACCTCGCCAGCAGCCTGACGCTGGGCGTGCTGCCGCTGACCGATCCGTTCGCCCTGGCCCAGGTGCTGGCCACGCGCCACGTGCCCGAGCTGAGCGCGCTGCTCGGCGCGGCCATCGTCATCGCCTTCTACGGCCTGGTGGGCGGCCGCGTGTTCTGCAGCTGGGTGTGCCCGGTCAACGTGGTCACCGATGCCGCGGCCTGGCTGCGCCGGCGCCTGCAGATCGGCGGCGGCCGGGCGCCGCGCGGCCCGCTGCGCCTGTGGCTGGCCGGCGCCGTGCTGCTGGCCAGCGCCATCACCGGCCTGGCCGTGTGGGAGAGCGTCAACCCGGTGGCCATGACCCAGCGCGCGCTGATCTTTGGCGGCAGCCTGGCCTGGGGCGCCACCGCGGCGGTGTTCCTGTTCGATCTGGCGGTGATGCCGCGCGGCTGGTGCGGCCATGTCTGCCCGGTGGGCGCGGCCTACGGCCTGATCGGCCACAAGAGCCTGCTGCGCGTGGCGGCCACCCACGCCAGCCGCTGCAACGACTGCGCCGACTGCTATGCCGTGTGCCCCGAACCCCAGGTGATCGTGGCGCCCCTCAAGGGCAAGCAGGGCCACGGCCCGGTGATCACCGACCGGGACTGCACCAACTGCGGCCGCTGCATCGATGTCTGCGGCCCCGATGTCTTCCGCTACACCCACCGATTCGACACGAAGAGGGACTGACCATGCGACTCCCCACCCTGGCCCCCACCCTGGCCAAGATCCTGCTCGCCGCCACCCTGGTGGCCCTGGGCGCCCACAACGCCTCGGTGCAGGCCGCCGATGCGCCGGTGAAGATCCAGGCGCTGCGCGGCGGCACGCCGCTGACCCAGGACAACCCGCCGCAAGGCGGCCACCAGGAGCGCGACCGCGCGCCGATGGACCGCGACTTCGTGCAGCAGCCGCCGCTGATCCCGCATGCCATCCACGGCTACCAGATCACCAAGAACTTCAACAAGTGCATGGACTGCCATGCCTGGCAGAAGACCAAGAACACCGGGGCCACCAAGGTGAGCGTCACGCACTTCAAGTCGCGCGAGGGCACCGAGCTCGACAACATCAGCCCGCGCCGCTACTTCTGCACCCAGTGCCATGTGCCGCAGACCGATGCCAAGCCGCTGGTGGAAAACAGCTTCCAGCGTGCGCGGGGGCTGCAGTGATCCGCCGGCCCGAGGCAGCGGCCGGCGTGCCGGCACCGCGCATTGAAGGAGACATGACGTGAACGACCACGAGAACGACAAGAGCCGGGCCCGGCCCGGCCTGATCCGCCGCTTCTGGCTGCTGGCCACCGGCGGCTTCGGCCTGGCCTTTGCACTGGGCATCCTGTTCTGGGGCGGCTTCAACACCGCGATGGAGTGGACCAACCGCGAGGCCTTCTGCATCTCGTGCCACGAGATGCGCGACAACGTCTACGCCGAGTACCGCAACACCATCCACTACCAGAACCGCACCGGCGTGCGCGCCACCTGCCCCGACTGCCACGTGCCCAAGGAATGGGGCCCGAAGATGATCCGCAAGATCCAGGCAAGCAACGAGGTGCTGCACAAGATCCTGGGCACCATCGACACGCCGGAGAAGTTCAACGCCAAGCGCGCCGAGCTGGCCCAGCACGAGTGGGACCGCATGAAGAAGAACGACAGCCGCGAATGCCGCAACTGTCACGACTTCAGCTACATGGACTACGCCGAGCAGAACCGCCGCGCCGCCACCAAGCACCAGGTGGCCTTCAATGCCGGCCAGACCTGCATCGACTGCCACAAGGGCATTGCCCACACGCTGCCGCCGATCGAGCAGCACATCGGCGCCGACAAGGCCGCCGCGGTGCAGGCCCCGGCCATGGCCCCGGCGCACCACGCGGCCGACGAAGGCGCCAAGGCCCCTGCGGCAGGCGCCAGCGCGGCCAGCGGCGGCTGAGGGTCCGGCAAGAGGTCAGCCAGTGGGTCGGCCAGTGGGTCGGCCAAGAGGTCGGCCAAGAGGTCAACCAAGAGGTCAACCTAGGGGCCGCTGAGCGGCCACGCCGGCCGCAGCGGCCGGCGCAGCGCTCAGGGCCGGCGCGGATCGCGCCCGGCGGCCAGATCGGCCAGCGCCTGCACCACCACCGCGCGATCGGCGGTGTCGTCGGGCTGGGTGGCCAGCCAGGCCTGCAGGCGGGCCTGGGCCCGCGGCCGGTCGGCCTGCTGCAGCGCGGCCAGGCCGTCGAGCAGCAGCACGCCGGGGTGCTGCGGCGCCAGGCCCTGCGCCTGCGCCAGCAGCTGCAGCGCACGCGCGTCAAAGCGCCGCCCGGCGGCCATCAGCCGGGCCTCGATCCAGTCGATCAGCAGATCGGCATCGCCCTGCGCCAGCGCCGCCGCGCGCTCGTAGGCTTGCGCGGCCTCGGCCTGGCGGTCCAGCACGCGGTATGAGCGTGCCAGCATGGCCCACTCTTCGGGGCGCGCCTGCCCGGCCGCGGCGGCCAGCCGCCGCTCGAGCCGCAGAACCATGCTGGCGGCATCGGGCGCGGCGCGGTGCTGGGCCGGGTCGAGCGCGCGCAGCTCACCCTGGCCGGCGTACAGCGCGGCCACCGCCAGCGGCAGCCCGGCCGCCACGCCCCAGAACCACAGGCGGCGCGCACGCGGCGCGCGCGGCAGGGCCAGCGCGGCGGCAGGTGCAGCGGTAGGTTCGGCGGATGCAGTGGCGGGTGCGGCCCCGGCCGGTTCGGGCGTTCCGGCCACCGCAGCCACATCGGCCACCGCAGCCACCTCGGCCGCCGCGGTCTGCTGCGCCAGCCAGGCACCGGCCGCCGCCACGCCGGCGCCGGCCACGGCCATGAAGGGCCAGGCGCCCCAGCCCAGGGTGCTGGCGGTGGCCAGGCCGATGTCGGCGCTCATGCGCGATCTCCTGTGGGTGGGGCCGCCGGGCCGGGCAGGCGCCGGGCCGCGCGGGCCACGGTGGCCACTCCGGCCAAGGCCAGCAGCCCGGGCACCACCCACAGCAGCGCGGTGGCGGCTGTCAGCGGTGGCTGGTAGGTGACGAAGTCGCCATAGCGCGCCACCAGCCAGTGGCGCACCTGCTCGGGCGTCTGGCCCTGGGCCAGGCGCTGGGTGATCTCGCGCTTCATGTCCTGCGCCAGCGGCGCGGTTGAATCGGCCAGGCTCTGGTTCTGGCAGACCACGCAGCGCAGCTCGCGCAGCAGCTGCTGCAGCGCCTCGTCGTACGGCGCCGCCATGGTGGGCTCTGTCAGGGCCTGCGGTGTCTGCGGTGCCTGCGGGGCGGTGCCGGGCGCGGCCAGCGCCAGCGTGGCGCACAGGCCGGCCGCGCTGGCCGCCACGCGGGCCCGCAGGAGCGCTCGGCGCGCGCTCATCGGCCGGCTCCGGCCACGCCCGCCGCCAGCAGCGGCAGGATGCGCTCGCGGATCACCTGCGGCGTCAGCGCGCCGACATGGCGGTGCACGATGCGGCCGGCGGCATCGGTGACAAAGGTCTCCGGCACGCCGTAGACACCCAGCTCGAGGCCCAGGCGGCCATCGGCATCCACGATGCTGGCGTGATAGGGGTCGCCGCCCTGGCGGCTCAGCCACTGCCGGGCGGCGGCGTCGTGGTCCTTGTGGTTCAGGCCCAGCAGCTGATCGGCGCGGCCTTGCGCGCGCAGCTCGGCGGCCAGCGCCAGCAGCGCCGGGTGTTCCTCGCGGCAGGTGCCGCACCAGCTGGCCCACACGTTGATGACCCGCGCTCGCCCCGCCAGTGCGGTGTGGCGCAGCGCCGGGCCTGCCGGCGCGGCCTGGGCGGCCGGATCGGCGGCGCCCAGGCGGGGCAGGTCAAAGGCCGGGAAAGGCTGGCCCAGCAGCGCCGAGGGCAGCGCCGTCGGGTCCTGCCGCAGACCCAGCGCCAGCAGACCCAGCAAGGCGGCCACCGCGCCCAGGGCCAGCCCCAGCGGCCAGCGCCGGCGCGGCGTGGCCGTTGGCGGCAGCGCGGGCTGGGGCGGCGCCGCGGCGGCGGAGGCGGAGGCGGATGCTGAAGCAAGGCTCATGTCGGGTCTCCAGCCCAGGTGTGGGGCCTGCGGGTGGGCAAGGCGGCGTGGGGCGCCGCGCCGGGGCGCGGCAGCGGCTGCCGGTAGCGCCGGGCCAGCGCGGCAATGGCCGCCCCCAGCGCCATCAGCAGCGCGCCTGCCCAGACCCAGCGCATCAGCGGCTTGACCTGCAGGCGCAGCGTCCAGGGCGCCTGGCGCAAGACCAGGGCGTCGGCCTGGGTGGCCGTGGCGCGCCCGGCCGTCAGGCCCGCCGCGCCGGCCGGCAGCACCGGTTCGCCCAGTGCCACATAGAGGTCGCGCCACAGGCCCGGCACGATGGCCGATTCGCTGGTGGGCATGGCCGCGCCGGGGTAGGCGCGCTTTTCGGGCTGCAGCGCCAGCGCGGCCTGGCCCGGGCACTGCAGCGTGAAGCGGCCGCGCAGCGCGTCGTAGTTGGCCCCTGGCAGCGGCCGCACGCCGTCAAAGCGCAGCAGGCAGTCACCCAGCCGGGTCTGCTCGCCCGGCGCCAGCGTGGCATCGCGCTCCTGGCCATGGCCGTTGACCATGGCCACCCCGGCGGCAAACACCGCCACGCCCAGGTGGGCGATCGTCATGCCCCAGGCACTGGCCCCCAGCCGGCCCAGGCGCGGCAGCGCATGCGCCAGCGTGGCGCCAGCCAGCCAGCCGGCCAGGCACAGCGTGAGCCACACCGCCGGCCTGACCTGGCCAAACCGCGCCTGCAGCAGCCAGGCCAGCGCCACGCCCGTCAACGCCAGCGCCAGGCCGGCCAGGGCCGGCCGCGGCAGCCGGGTGTGCCAGGCCTGCTGGGGCCGCTTGGCGGTGTGCGGCGCCTGCGCGGCCTGGGTGGTGCCATCGCGGCGCAGCCGGGCGCCACCCCAGCGCAGCCAGGGCGCCAGGCCGGCCAGTGCCAGCAGCGGCAGCAGCAGCGGCTGCAGCACGGCGTCAAAGTACGGTGCGCCCACCGACAGCTTGCCGGCCTGCAGCGCATCGATGGCCAGCGGGTACAGCGTGCCCAGCAGCACCGAGCCGCAGGCCGCCATCAGCAGCGCGCCGGCCAGTGCCAGGCCGGCCTCGCGCGAGGCCAGCGTCCAGGGGCCGGGCGCGCGGCGCGCGGCCAGCCGCGCGGCCTGCGTGCCCAGCAGCGCGGTGGCCACCAGCAGCGTGGCGGCCACCATCGCCAGCATCCACACGCCGCGGCGCGGATCGCTGGCAAAGGCATGCACCGAGGTCAGCACCCCCGAGCGCACGAGGAAGGTGCCCACCAGGCTGAGCGCGAAGGCTGCCACCGCCAGCACGCCGGTCCACAGCGCAAAGCTGCCGCGCTGCTCGCGCGCGGGCAGCACGTGCAGCAGCGCGGCCAGGGCCAGCCAGGGCATCAGCGAGGCGTTCTCCACCGGGTCCCAGAACCACCAGCCGCCCCAGCCCAGTTCGTAATAGGCCCACCAGCTGCCCAGCGCAATGCCCAGGGTCAGGCAGGCCAGCGCGGCCAGCACGAAGGGCCGCAGCAGGCGCACCCAGGCTTCGTCGGCGGTGGGCCGCAGCAGCCGCGCGATGACCACGGCAAACGGCACCACGGTGCCCACATAGCCCAGGTACAGCAGCGGCGGATGGAACACCAGGCCGGGGTCCTGCAGCATGGGGTTGAGGTCTTGTCCGTCCTGCGCCGCGGGCAGCAGGCGCAGAAAGGGGTTCGAGGCCAGCAGCACGAAGCCCAGCATGGCCACCGACACGGCGCCCAGCACGCCCACGCTGCTGCGCGCCAGCGCGGCGTCGCGCCGCTGCAGCACCGGGGCGGCCAGCAGGCTCCAGCCGGCCAGCACCAGCGCCCACAGCAGCATCGAGCCCTCGTGGCCGCCCCACACCGCCGCCAGCCGGTAGACCAGCGGCAGCTGGGCATTGCTGTGCTGGGCCACGTAGACCAGCGAAAAGTCGCGCTGCGCAAAGGCCGCGGCCAGCGCCACGAAGGCCCCGGCCACCGCCAGCGCCTGCACCCGCAGTGCCGCTGCCGCCAGGCGCGGCGGCGCGCCCCAGGCAGCCGGCGCCAGGCCGGCCAGCGCCTGCAGCGCGGCCGCGGCAAAGGCCAGCACCAGGGCCAGCTGGCCCAGCTCGCCGGTCATGGCCGGGCCCCCAGGGGCGCCGCGGCGGTGGCCTGCGGCGGCATCTCCACGCCGGGCGGGCGGTAGTTCTCGTCGTGCTTGGCCAGCACCTCGCTGGCCAGCAGGCTGCCATCGGGCTGCAGCCGGCCCTGCGCCACCGCCCCCTGGCCCTCGGCAAACAGGTCGGGCAGCACGCCGCGGTACAGCACCGGCACGGCGTGGCGGCGGTCGGCAATGACGAACTGCACCTGCATGCCGTCGGCCCCGCGCCGGATCGAGCCGGCCTGCACCATGCCGCCCAGGCGCAGCTGCTCGCGGCCGGCGGCCTCGCCGGCCAGCACCTGGGCCGGCGTGACAAAAAACACCAGGTTGCTGCGCAGCGCGCGCGCGGCCAGCGTGCCGGCCACACCCAGCAGGCCCAGCACGGCCAGGCCCAGCAGCAGGCGGCGGTGGCGCGGCTTCATGGCCGAGCCTCCGGGCCCTGCGCCAGGCCGGCTTCGGCCTGCTCGCGCCGCAGCCAGGCCCACTCGGCGGCCAGGGCCAGCGCGGTGAGGGCCACGGTGGGCCACACATAGGCGCCGTGGCGCCCCATGCGCGCAAAGGCCGCCAGATCGGGCCACCAGGGGGTGAGCAGGGTGTTCAACCAGTCAGGCATGGCCAGGCGCTCCGTGGACGGTGTGGTGGCTGGCCCGCCCCAGCGGGGCCGCTGCGCTGGCGGCCATGGCGCTGACGGCGGGGCCTGGCCCGCTGGCCTGGCCGCGCAAGGCGTCGAGCCAGTGGCTGGCCCGCTGGCGCGCGGCCAGGCGCAGCCGGAAGCGGCGCAGCACCACGGCGGCCGTCCAGGCCCAGGCGGCAGCACTGCACAGCAGCAGGGCCACCAGCATCGGCGTGGCCATGCGGGCGCCGCTGCTGGTGATGGTGGCGCCCTGGTGCAGCGTGTTCCACCACTGCACCGAGAAGTAGATGACCGGCAGGTTCAGCGCACCCAGCACCGCCAGCAGCGCGGTGCTGCGGTCGGCGCGCTCGGGGTCGTCGTGCGCGCGCTGCAGCGCCAGCTGGCCCAGCACCAGCAGCAGCAGCAGCAGCGAGGAGGTCAGCCGCGCATCCCACACCCACCAGCTGCCCCACATCGGCCGGCCCCACAGCGCCCCGCTGGCCAGGCTCAGTGCCGCCCACAGCGCCGCGCTGGGCCGCAGCGCCTGCGCCATCACGAACGACAGCCGGGTGCGCCAGACCAGGCCCACGGCGCTCCACAGCGCCAGCATGGCGTAGCAGAACATGGCCAGCCACGAGGCCGGCACATGCAGGTAGATCAGGCGGTAGCCCTCGCCCTGCACGGCATCGGCGGGCGTGACCACGAAGCCCAGCCACAGCCCCGGCACGGCCAGGGCCAGCGCCAGCCACGACAGCGGGCGGATCAGGCGCCGCGCCAGCGCATCGGCGCGGGGCGGGCTGGCAAACCAGAACACGATTCGGTTCAGCGACATGGTCTTGCTCCGCTCATTCCTCTATCGCCGCGGCCACCGCGGCCGCCGCGGTGCAGGGCGCCAGCACCGCGGCCAGCGCCAGCAGGGCGCCCAGCAAAGACAGCTCGGCTGCGGCCGGCAGGCCACGCTGCGCCTGGGCCACGGCCAGCGTGCCGAACACCAGCGCCGGCGTGGCCAGCGGCAGCACCAGCAGCACCGCCAGCGCAGCCTGGCCGCGCGCGCCGGCGCACAGTGCCGCGGCCGCGGCGGCCAGCAGGGCCAGCACGCCGGTGCCCAGCGCCAGCGCCAGCAGCAAGGTGCCCAGGGCCTGCGGCGCCAGCGCGAACTGCAGCGCCACCAGCGGCGCCACCAGCAGCACCGGCACCGCGGCCAGCACCCACTGCACCGCCATGCGCGCGGCCATCAGCAGCGCCAGCGGCACGCCGGCCAGGCGCCACTGGTCGAGCCAGCCGCTGCGCAGGTCGTCGTCGAACAGGCGCGCGCTGGCCAGCAGCACGGCCAGAAACGCCGCCACCCACAGCACACCGGGCGCCAGCAGCTGCAGCGTGGCCGCCTCGGGCCGCAGCGCCAGCGGGAACAGGCTGGTCACGACGACAAAAAACACCGCCTGCAGCGCCAGATCGGCCGGGCGCTGCCAGGCCAGCTGCCATTCGCGGCCGACGATGGCCCGCAGCGCCGGCGTCCAGTGCCGATCGGCCGCGGCCTGCAGGCCGGCCAGCGGCAGCGCGGCGGATGGCGGGGTCAGGCCCATGCCAGGCCCGCTGACCGGCTGGACGATGGCGCGCGGGCCGGCGGCGGCGCCGCGGCGGCCAGCCGCAGCACCTGGGCCCCGCTCAGGGCCGCGGGCAGCGCCTGGTGCGAGCTGAGCACCACCGCGCCGCCGCGCCGCAGCTGGGCCTGGCACAGGGCGGCCAGCCAGTCGCAGCCGGCCGAATCCAGCGCATCAAAGGGTTCGTCCAGCAGCCACACCGCGCGCGGCAGCAGGGCCAGCACCGCCAGCGCCACCTTGCGCCGCTGGCCGGCCGACAGCGTGCGCAGCGCCTGCGCGGGCGGCACCTGCAGCTGCGCCAGCTGGGCGTCGATGCGCGCGGGCAGCGTGCCGCCGTCGGGCTCGCCGGCCAGCATCAGCCACTGGTGCAGGTTGCGCCGGGCGTCCAGCGCGTCGGCCAGCGGCAGCGTGTGCCCCAGCCACCACAGCCCGGCAGCCGGGCGCTGCAGCCGCACCTGGCCCAGCGCCGGCGGCCGCAGGCCGGCCAGCGTGCGCAGCAGCGTGGTCTTGCCGCAGCCATTGGGGCCCTGCACATGCAGCAGCTGCCCAGCCTCCAGGTTGAGCGACAGCGGCCCCCACAACGGGCGGCCGGCGCGCGCCGCCACCAGGCCCTGCGCCTGCAACAGCAGCGGCGCAGCGGCCCGACCCGCGCTGGCGGCTGGGGCTGGGGCTGGGGCTGGGGCTGGGGCTGGGGCTGGAGCTGGAGCAGGTCTGGGGGCGGGCCCGCAACCGGCAATGGCAATGGAAATTGCGATTGCGATGGCAATGGCAATGGCAAGCCGGACGGCTCGCACGCAAAGACGCAGGGTGACGGCATGGCAACTGGCGTTACGCCGACGTGCCGTCATTGGCGCGTCGCAGCGGAGTCGCCATTGTGGGAAGCCGCTGCGTCGTCGGACTTGACTCAGGTCAAGCCGGACTCTCGGCCACGGCCCGTGCCGGCACCGGGGCGCTCAGCGCCGAACTCACTGCAACGTTGACCGCGGCGCTCACCGCGACATTGACCGCGACATTGACCGCGGCGATGGACGCGGCAGGCACCAAGGCCGGTGCCGCGGGCCGCACCGCCAGCGCGGCCGCCAGCACCGGCTGCAGCGCCAGCACCGTGCCCACCACGATCAGCGCCGGCGCCTGCACCTGCTGCGCCAGCACGCGCGCCGGCAGCGTGGCCAGGCTGCCATGGGTGATGCGCTGGTCCGCCGTGCTGGCGCGCTCGATGGTGGCCGCCGGCGTGGCGGCCGGCAGGCCATGGGCCACCAGGGCCGCGCAGATCTGCGGCAAGGCGCGCAGACCCATGTAGAACACCAGGGTCTGGCCGGGCCGGGCCAGCGCCGGCCAGTCGAGCGCGGGCTCGCCGCCGGCCTCGTCGTCGCGCCCATGGCCGGTGGCCAGCACCAGGCGCTGGGCATGGTCGCGGTGGGTCAGCGGCAGGCCGAAGGCCGCCGCCGCGCCCTGCGCCGCGCTGATGCCGGGCACCACCTCGAAGGGGATGCCGGCTGCGGCCAGCGCCTCGGCCTCCTCGCCACCGCGGCCGAACACGAAGGGGTCGCCGCCCTTCAGCCGCACCAGCGCCCGCCCGCCGCGCGCCAGCGCAATCATCAGCGCCGTGATCTCGTGCTGGCGCAGCGCATGGCGGCCGCAGCGCTTGCCCACGTCGATGCGCCGGGCCTGCGGCGGCACCAGGTCGAGCACGCCGGGGCCCACCAGGGCGTCGTGCAGCACCAGCCCGGCCTGACCCAGCAGGCGAGCGGCCTTGACGGTCAGCAGATCGGGGTCGCCGGGGCCGGCGCCCACCAGGCTCACGCGGCCCGGCGGGCGCAGGCCGCAGGGCCGGCAGGGCGGGGCTGACAGGTCGTCATCGATGCGTCGCATGGCGCCTCCGGTTTGCGCTGGATGGGGTGAGTCGATTCTTGGCAGCGCCTGCCGGAGCGTCCTTGAACTGGTTCAAGGACGCCCGGCCGCTGCGCCGCAAGCATGCGTGCCACGACAAGGAACCAACCCAAGGAGTGGACACATGCCCGCCAAGCTTCTCCGACTGAACCCCCTGGCCGCCGTGCTGGGCACCGCCATCGCGCTGAGCGCCCTGGCCCCTGCGATGGCGCAGGACAAGAAGGCCGTCACACCGGCCGAGATGAACTACCAGGCCGGCGCCTCGCCGCTGGGCGCCGAGCCGATGGTGCAGAGCAGCCACCCGAAGGCACCGCCGATGACCCAGGCCGAGTTCGACCGCGCGCGCCAGATCTATTTCGAGCGCTGCGCGGGCTGCCATGGCGTGCTGCGCAAGGGCGCCACCGGCAAGCCGCTGACCCCCGACCTCACCCAGGCCAAGGGCACCGACTACCTGAAGGTGTTCATCGCCTACGGCTCGCCGGCCGGCATGCCCAACTGGCTGACCAGCGGCGACTTCGACGACAAGACGGTCGACCTGATGGCGCGCTACATCCAGCACGAGGCGCCCACGCCGCCCGAGTTCGGGCTCGAGCAGATGAAGGCCACCTGGAAGCTGATCGTGCCGCCCGAGGCCCGGCCCAAGAAGAAGATGAACGGCTACAACATCGCCAACATCTTCAGCACCACGCTGCGCGACACCGGCGAGGTGGCCCTGATCGACGGCGACACCAAGCAGATCATCAACATCGTCAAGACCGGCTACGCGGTGCACATCAGCCGCCTGTCGGCCTCGGGCCGCTACCTGTTCGTGATCGGGCGCGACGCCAAGATCAACATGATCGACCTGTGGATGCCCAAGCCCGACAACGTGGCCGAGATCCGCGTGGGCCTCGAGGCCCGCTCGGTGGACACCAGCAAGTACAAGGGCTACGAAGACCGCTACGCCATTGCCGGCAGCTACTGGCCGCCGCAGTACACCATCATGAACGGCGACACGCTGGAGCCGCTGAAGATCGTGTCGACCCGCGGCAACACGGTGGACAAGCAGGAGTACCACCCCGAGCCGCGCGTGGCCTCGATCGTGGCCAGCCACTACAAGCCGGAGTTCGTGGTCAACGTCAAGGAGACCGGCCAGACCCTGCTGGTCAACTACTCGGACATCGATGCGCTGAAGGTCACCACCATCGGCACCGCGCGCTTCCTGCACGACGGCGGCCTGGACTCGACCGGCCGCTACTTCATGGTGGCCGCCAACCAGAGCAACAAGATCGCCGCGGTCGACCTGAAGGAAGGCAAGCTGACCAAGCTGATCGAGGTGGGCAAGATCCCGCACCCCGGGCGCGGCGCCAACTTCGTGCACCCGAAGTTCGGGCCGGTGTGGGCCACCGGCCACCTCGGCGACGAGACCATCTCGCTGATCGGCACCGACCCGGCCAAGCACAAGGCCCAGGCCTTCCAGGTGGTGGAGACGCTCAAGGGCCAGGGCGGCGGCAACCTGTTCATCAAGAGCCACCCGAAGAGCCAGCACCTGTACGTGGACACGCCGCTGAACCCCGATCCGAAGCTCTCGCAGTCGGTGGCGGTGTTCGATGTGAAGAACCTGGCCAAGGGCTTCACCGTGCTGCCCATTGCCGAGTGGTCCGGGCTGAAGGACGACGGCGCCAAGCGCGTGGTGCAGCCCGAGTACAACAAGGCCGGCGACGAGGTCTGGTTCGCGGTGTGGAGTGCCAAGAACAAGGAGAGCGCGATGGTCATCGTGGATGACAAGACGCTCAAGCTCAAGGCCGTGATCAAGGACCCGCGCCTGATCACGCCCACCGGGCACTTCAACGTGCACAACACCCAGCACGACGTTTACTAGTCCCCCCCCGAAGCGGCCTGGTGGCCGCTGGGTTGACACGGCCTTTGCCGGAGCGCATGCCTTGAATCGAGTCCTGCCGCTGCTGCTGTGGCTGGCCTGTGCTGCGGCGCATGCCGCCGACGGCGCGCCGATGGCCCCCGCGCCAGAACGCCAGGGCGCACTGGTGCGCATGGTGCGGCAGGACTGCGGCTCGTGCCACGGCATGCGCCTGAGCGGCGGCCTGGGCCCGGCGCTCACGCGCGAGGCCCTGGCCGACAAGCCGCTGGCCTTTGTGGCCAGCACCATCTTCCACGGCCGCCCGGGCACACCGATGCCCGGCTGGCGCCGCCTGCTCACCGAGGCCGAGGCCGACTGGATCGCGCAGCGCCTGGTGGCCGGCTTTCCCGAGGAGTCTGCGCGGTGAACCGCCGATCGATGTTCACACTGGCGGCCACGCTGCCGGCCTGGCCGCTGCTGGGCAACCTGGCTGGCTGCGCCGGGGCGCCGCCGGCAGCCGCTGCACCGGTGGCCGAACCCGTCGGCACCGGCGACCTGGGCGTGGTGATCGAGCGCGCCCGCGGCACGCTGGCCATCGTCGACACCACGCAGCGCCGCGTGCGCGCCGAGGTGCCGGGCCTGGGCGACCTGTCGCATGCCTCGGTGGTGTTCTCGCGCGACGGCCTGCACGCCTATGTGTTTGGCCGCGACGGCGGGCTCACCCAGGTCAACCTGCTCACCCAGCGCATCGTCAACCGCGTGATGCAGGCCGGCAACTCGATCGGCGGCGCGGTCAGCGCCGACGGCACGCTGGTGGCGGCGCAGAACTACACGCCCGGTGGCGTGAAGGTGTTCGACGCCCGCACGCTGGCCCTGGTGGCCGACATCCCGGCCTGGTACGGGCCCGAAGCCACCGCCGGCGACGGCGGGCGCAGGCGTTCGCGCGTGGTGGGCCTGGTCGATCTGCCCGACCGGCGCTTTGCCTTCAGCCTGTTCGATGCCGATGCGATCTGGATCGCCGATCTGTCGCAGGACCCGACCCGCCCGCAGATCACCCGCCTGCCCGGCATCGGCCGCCAGCCCTACGACGCGCTGGTCACGCCCGATGGCCGCCACTACATCGCCGGCCTGTTCGGCGAGGACGGCCTGGCGATGGTGGATCTGTGGGCGCCGCAGCCGCAGGCGCGCCGCATCCTGGGCGGCTATGGCCGCGGCCAGCAGCCGCTGCCGGTGTACAAGATGCCGCACCTGCGCGGCTGGGCGGTGGCCGGCCGCCATGCCTACCTGCCGGCCATCGGCCGCCACGAGGTGCTGGTGGTCGACACCGCCAGCTGGCAGGAGGTGGCGCGCATCCCGGTGGCCGGCCAGCCGGTGTTCGTGATCGCGCGGCCCGACGGCCGCCAGGTGTGGGTGAACTTCGCCCTGCCCGACTACCACCGCGTGCAGGTCATCGACACCCCCAGCCAGCGCGTGATCGACACGCTGGAGCCCGGCAAGGCCGTGCTGCACATGGAGTTCACGCCGCGCGGCGAGCAGGTGTGGATCAGCTGCCGCGACGACAACCAGGTGCAGGTCTACGACACCCGGCGCCGCCTGCCCGTGGCGCGCCTGGCACTGGATTCGCCCAGCGGCATCTTCTTCACCGCGCGGGCCGCGCGCACCGGCTTCTGAACCCGCCCGCCATGCCCCTCCACCGCCCCACCCCCGCCGGCCTGTGCGCGCCCAGCGAGCTGCACCTGGCCCTGCTCAACCCCTGGCAGCACGGCTTTCCGCTGGAGCGGGCGCCGTATGCGCGCCTGGCGCTGGCCAGCGGCCTGCCCGAGGCCGCGGTGCTGCGCCACCTGCGCCGGCTGCAGTACGAGGGCAGCCTCAGTCGCATCGGCGGCGTGTTTGCGCACGAGGCCGGCGGCGCCGCGCTGCTGGCGGCCATGCAGGTGCCGCCCGCGCGGCTGGAGGCGGTGGCCGCCACCGTGTCGGCCCATCCCGGCGTGAACCACAACTACCAGCGCGAGCACGCCTACAACCTGTGGTTCGTGATGACCGGCCAGGACCCCGACGCGGTGGACGACGCGATCGCCCTGCTGCAGCGCGCCACCGGCTTGCACGCGCTGAGTCTGCGCATGCGGCGGGCCTATCGCATCGATCTGGGCTTTGACCTCGATACCGCCCACACCCCCGCGCGAAACCCCGGACGAAGCCGTTCCCGCGCCGGCCGCGGCCAGCCGGGCCAGGTGCCGCCAATCGCCGATCATGAGCGTGCGCTGGCGGCCCTGGTGGAAGACGGCCTGCCGCTGCTCAGCCGCCCCTTCGATGCCTGGGCCGAGGCCCTGGGCTGGCCGCCCGAGCAGGTGCTGGCCACGCTGCAGCGCTGGCTCGATCAGGGCGTGCTGCGCCGCTTCGGTACCGTGGTGCGGCACCACGAGCTGGGCTACCAGGCCAATGCCATGACCGTCTTCGACGTGCCCGATGCGCAGGTGGACGGTCTGGGCGAACGCCTGGCCTGCCAGCCCGGCGTCACGCTGGCCTACCGGCGCGAGCGCGCCGCCGGCTGGCCCTACAACCTGTACTGCATGGTGCATGGCCAGCACCGCGACGAGGTGCTGGCGCAGATCGCGGCGCTGCGCCGCACCACCGGGCTGCAGGCCTTCCACCACCAGGTGCTGTTCTCGTGCCGGCGCTTCAAGCAGACCGGTGCGCGCCGCTTTCGCGCCCTGCCGCCGGGCAGCCCGGCGCCCCATGCGCTGCAAGCGCCCCCCGAACCGCCGGAGATCCGCCATGCCACGGCCTGAGCCCCTCAACACCGCCGACCTGCAGCTGATCGCCCGCCTGCACGGCGGCCTGCCGCTGAGCGATCGGCCCTTTGCCGATCTGGCCCAGGACCTGGGCTGCAGCGAAAGCGCGGTGATCGAGCGCCTGCGCCATCTGCTGGCCCACGGTGTGCTCACCCGCTTCGGCCCGCTGTTCCAGATCGAGCGCGCCGGCGGGCGCTTCGTGCTGGCGGCCATGGCCGTGCCCGAGGCGCGTTTCGAGGCCGTGGCGCAGCAGGTCAATGCCCACCCCGAGGTGGCCCACAACTACCGCCGCGAGCACCGGCTGAACATGTGGTTCGTGCTGGCCGCCGAGTCGGCCGCCGCGGTGGACGGCGTGCTGGCCACCATCGAGCGCGAGACCGGCCTGCCGGTGCTGGCCTTTCCCAAGCAGCGCGAGTTTTTCGTCGAGCTGCGCCTGCCGATCACGGCACCCGCCAGCCCTGCCGGAGGCCTGCATGCCCTTGTCTGATTTTGACCGCCGCCTGGTGGCCGCCACCCAGGGCGGCCTGCCGCTGGTGGCGCGGCCCTACGAGGCCGTGGGCGCGATGCTGGGCGTGAGCGGCGAGCTGGTGCGCGAACGCCTGGGCCAGATGCTCGACGAAGGCCTGGTGCGCCGCATCGGCGCGGTGCCCAACCACTACCGCCTGGGCTTCACGGCCAACGGCATGACGGTGTGGGACGTGGACGACGCCGAGGTTGACGCGCTGGGCGAGCGCGTGGGCGCGCTGCCGGGCGTGAGCCACTGCTACCGGCGCCCGCGCCACCTGCCCGACTGGCCCTACAACCTGTTCGCGATGCTGCACGGCCGCAGCCGGGCCGAGGTCGAGCGCCAGGCGCTGGCCATCCACTGCCTGCTGGGGCCGGCCTGCCGCGGCCACGACATCCTGTACTCGAGCGCGATCCTCAAGAAGACCGGCCTGCGGCTCTGAGCCGCGCCCCACCCACGACGGAGAGACCCGCATGTTTCGCATCTCGCAGTTCATGCGCGAGCTGGCCCAGGCCCAGCGCAGCGGCCACTACCCGGCCGCCAGCGCGCAGCGCCCGCCACGCCCCAGCGGCCCGGTGGTGATCTGGAACCTGATCCGCCGCTGCAACCTCACCTGCACGCACTGCTACGCGCTGTCGGCCGACCACGACTATGCCGGCGAACTGAGCACCACCGAGGTGTTTGCGGTGATGGACGACCTGAAGTCCTTTGGCGTGCCGGTCCTGATCCTGTCGGGCGGCGAGCCGCTGCTGCGGCCCGACCTGGCGGACATCGCGGCCCGCGCCAAGGCCATGGGCTTCTATGTGGGCCTGTCGACCAACGGCACCCTGATCGATGCCGGGCAGGCCGACCGCCTGGCCGCGCTGGGCTTCGACTACGTGGGCATCAGCCTGGACGGGCTGCGCGACACGCACGACCGCTTTCGCCGCCTGGCCGGCGCCTTCGACCGCAGCCTGGCGGCCGTGCGCCTGCTGCGCGAGCGCGGCGTCAAGCTGGGCCTGCGCTTCACGATGACCGCGCTGAACGCCCACGACCTGCCGGCCCTGCTGGCATTGATGCGCCGCGAGCAGGTGGACAAGTTCTACTTCTCGCACCTCAACTACGCCGGGCGCGGCAACATCCACCGCGCCAAGGACGCACGGCACCAGGCCACGCGCGCCGCGCTCGACCTGCTGTTCGACCGCGCCTGGTCGGCCGCGCGCGATGCCGCCACGGCCCACGCCGAAGACTATGTCACCGGCAACAACGACGCCGACGGCCCCTACCTGCTGCAATGGCTGGCGGCCCGCGAGCCCGGCCTGCATGCCCGCTTCGGCGCGGCGCTGCACGCGCGCCTGGTGGCCGGGGGCGGCAACGCCTCGGGGCAGATGGTGGCCAACATCGACAACCTGGGACAGGTGCACCCCGACACGATGTGGTGGCACCACACGCTGGGCTCGGTGCGCGAGCGGCCCTTCTCGGCCATCTGGAACGACTTGTCCGATCCGCTGCTGGCCGGCCTGAAGCAGCGCCCGCGCCCGGTGCAGGGCCGCTGCGCCGGCTGCCGGCACCTGGCCATCTGCAATGGCAATACCCGGGTGCGGGCCCAGCAGGTCAGCGGCAACGCCTGGGCCGAAGACCCGGGCTGCTACCTCGATGACCACGAGATCGGCCTGGCCCCCGCCATGCCCGCGCCGGCCACGGCCGCGCCGCAGGCCGCCACCCAGCCGCCCGGCACGCGCCTGGCCGACATCCCGCTGGTGCTGGCGCCATGAGCCGGCCTGCCGAACCCCGCGCCGCGGCATGGCGCCTGCGGCGCGGCCGACTGGCACGGCTGGCACGGCTGGCACGGCTGGCCTGGGCCCTGGGCCTGCTGGCCCTGCCCGTGGCCTGTGCCCTGGGCCTACTGGCCGGGCCCGTGGCCGCCGCCGGCCCCGGCGAGATCGACGGCGCCGCGCTGTACCGCCAGCACTGCGCGGCCTGCCACGGCGCACAGCGCACCGGTGCCATGGGCCCGGCCCTGCTGCCCGAGAGCCTGGAGCGCCTGCGCCCGGCCGAGGCCCTCAAGACCATTGCCGAGGGCCGGCAGGCCACGCAGATGCCGGGCTTTGCCGCCAGCCTGACGGCCGACGAGATGGCGGCACTGGCGCGCCACATCCGCAGCCCCGTGCTGCCGGCGCCGCGCTGGGACGAGGCCGACATCCGCGCCAGCCAGGTCACGCACCGGGCGCCGCAGGCCCTGCCGGCGCAGCCGCAATGGCGTGCCGACCCGATGAACCTGTTTGTCGTGGTCGAGGCCGGCGACCACCATGTGAGCGTGCTCGACGGCGACCGCTTCACGGTGCTGCACCGCTTTGCCAGCCGCTACGCCCTGCACGGCGGCCCGAAGTTCACGCCCGATGGGCGTTATGTGTTCTTCGGCTCGCGCGACGGCTGGATCAGCAAGTTCGATCTCTACAGCCTGCAGCTGGTGGCCGAGGTGCGCGCCGGCCTGAACATGCGCAACGTGGCGGTGTCGGGCGACGGGCGCTGGGTGCTGGCGGCCAACTACTTTCCGCACACCCTGGTGCTGCTGGATGCCGGGCTGAACCTGGTCAAGACCTACGCCGCCACCACGCGCGACGGCCAGGCCAGCTCACGCGTCTCGGCGGTGTACGACGCGGCGCCGCGCAAGAGCTTTGTGGTGGCGCTCAAGGACATTGCCGAGCTGTGGGAGATCAGCTACGACCGCCAGGCCGAGCCCATCCACGACGGCCTGGTGCACGACCACCGGCTGGGCGAGGCGCTGCCCACGGCGGGATTTCTGGGTGTGCGCCGCACACCGCTGGACGAGCCGCTGGACGATTTCTTCTTTGACCCGCCCTACCGCCATGTGCTGGGCGCCACCCGCGCCAAGGCCAGCGGTGAACCCAGCGCGCAGGTTGTCAACCTCGACATCCGCCGCAAGGTGGCGGCCTTGCCGATTGCCGGCATGCCGCACCTGGGCTCGGGCATCAGCTTTGCGCGCGAGGGCCGCCGCCTGCTGATGAGCCCCAACCTGAAGGACGGCGCGCTGGACATCATCGACCTCGGCCCCGAGGGCGGCATGGCCGCGCCGGGCGATGCGCGCGCCTGGCAGCGCGTGGGCCGCATCGAGATGCCGGGGCCGGGCTTTTTTGTGCGCAGCCACGAGGCCAGCCCCTTTGCCTGGGCCGACTCGATGATGAGCCCCGGCGCCAAGGACACGCTGACCATCATCGACAAGCGCAGCCTCAGCGTGGCCGGCCAGGTGCGCGAGCCGGGCAAGACGCTGGCCCACATCGAGTTCAGCAAGGACGGCCGCCACGCGCTGGCCAGCGTGTGGGAGATGGACGGCGCGCTGATCGTCTACGACGCCGCCACCTGGAAGGAGATCAAACGCCTGCCGATGCGCAAGCCGGTGGGCAAGTACAACGTGTTCAACAAGATCACGCGCTCGGAAGGCACTTCGCACTAGGGCCGGTTCGCACTACGGGAACGGTCGCGAAGGCCGGCGGGCCAGGCCGGCCGCGCAGATCAGCACCACAACCAGATGCGGCGCAGCCAGCCGGGCACGCGGTCGGTCTTGGGGGTGTAGTGCTGGCGCAGGTGGGCGTACATCGCAAACTCCTGTTGATTCATCCAGTGTCGATGAGCCGGACTGTATAGAACAACAGGTACGGGTGCAAGAGGCCCGGACGGTGGGCGCGGGCCCCGCCGCGGTTGGGCGGGTCAGGCCTTCAGGCGGGCGATCCGGCGCCCCATCACCTGGCCTGAACCGGCGCCGCAGCGGGCACCGGCAGGGGCTGCAGCGTGCAGTCGATCCCCAGCCATTGAAGCCGCAGGCCCTGCACCGCCACGCCGGCGGCGCGGGCACGGGTACACACGGCGGCCGGATCGGCCACCGCCAGCGTGACGCCCACCAGCGCATCGGCCGCCTCGGCTGCATCGACGGCTGCATCGACGGCGGCACCGTTGGCCGCCGCGGCCGGCGGCCGCACGTCGACGAAGCCCTCGTCCAGCAGCACGCGCCAGCCCGCGCCGTGACGCGCGGCACTGCCGTCGCCGTCGCCGTCGCCGTCGCCGCGGCCGTCGCCATCGCCACGGCCATCACCATCACCACGGCCATCCGGCAGCGGCAGCGGCAGCGGCGCCGGCCGCGCCAGCACCTGCGCCCAGCGCCGTGCCAGCGCCTCGGGCTGGCGCGCGCGCAGGGTCAGGCCCAGCACGCGCTGGCGGCCGGCCTCGCCCGGCTGCACCTGCCAGTCGGGCCCGCCCCAGCGCCAGGCGGCGGCCGGCCGCGCCTCGTCGAGCGAGACGATGGCGCCGCCGATGTCCTTGGGGTGCAGGTGCATGGCCGCGATGTCGTCGAACTCGGCCTGCCAGACACGGCGCACGCCCAAGGCGTCGAGCCGCGCGCGCTCGCGGGCCAGGTGGTCGGTCTGCAGGATCAGCATGTAGCCGCCATCGCCCTGGCGCGCCAGGTGGCGGCCGCAGGCGGTGTCGGGCCGCAGCGGCGAGACCAGCTCGATGAACTGGTCGCCGAAGCAGAACACCGCGTTGTCGATGCCGAACTCGGCCACGCCGGGGTCGCGGTAGGGCGCGGGCAGTTGCAGCACCTGGGCCAGCAGCGCGCGGCCTGGGCCCAGCGCGTGGGTGGCAAGAACGATCTGGCGGATGCGCATGCAGGGCTCTCCGGGTGGGTGGCCGGGCTGGGTCGGTGGCCGGGCGGGGTCGGTGGCCGGGCTGGGAGCGCGGCCGGCGGGGGCGGATGGGGCGGATCGTCGGCCCGGCGCGCGTGCCGGCCTGTCACGCGCGGATCAGGGCAAACCCGGTTCTCGATCAAATCATCAGCTCACATACTCATCACACCAGTTTGATGCTTTGTTGACCTCGGTCTGCTTCAGTGAGGAATGTCCAGCCATGAACCCCAAGATCGCGCTGTTCGGCGCCGGCGGCAAGATGGGGGTGCGCCTGTCGCGCAACCTGATCGGCTCGCCCTACACCGTGGCCCATGTGGAGCCCGGCGCCGCTGGCCGCCAGCGCCTGCACGACGAACTGGGCATCAGCGCCCAGCCGGCCGACACCGCGCTGGCCGGCGCCCAGGTGGTGGTGCTGGCCGTGCCCGACACGCTGATCGGCCGGCTGGCCGCCGAGATCGCGCCGCAGCTGCAGCCCGGCACCCTGGTGATCACGCTGGACGCGGCCGCGCCCTTTGCCGGCCACCTGCCGGCGCGGCCCGACCTCAGCTACTTCGTCACCCACCCCTGCCACCCCACGATCTTCAGCCCCGAGGTGCACACCCCCGGCGCGCCCGACTACTTCGGCGGCGGCACGGCGCCGCAAAGCATCGTCAATGCGCTGATGCAGGGCCCTGAAGCGCATTACGCGCTGGGCGAGGCCATCGCCCGCACGCTGTACCAGCCCATCCTGCGCAGCTACCGGGTCACGGTTGATCAGATGGCGCTGCTGGAGCCGGGCCTCAGCGAAACCGTCTGCGCCACCCTGCTCGACACCATGCGCGAGGCCATGGACGAGGTGGTGGCCCGCGGCGTGCCGGCCGACTGCGCGCGCGACTTCCTGCTGGGCCACATGACCATCCTGGCCGCGGTGATCTTCAAGCAGATCCCCGGCCAGTTCAGCGATGCCTGCAACAAGGCCATCGTCAACGGCAAGCCGCGCCTGCTGCGCGACGACTGGCGCCAGGTCTTCGACCGCGAAGAGATCGCCGAGAGCATCCGCCGCATCACCTGAGCGCGCGCCGCGCCAGGACACCCGGGCACCCGGGTGCCCGGGCCGGGCCCTGGCGCTGATCGCCACCACCACAAGCCACGAAGGAGACAAGACCATGACCCGCTCCACACAGCGTCCGCTGCGCGCCCTGCGCGCCACCCTGGCCGCCCTGCTGGCCACCGGCGCCGGCCTGGCCGCAGCCCAGACGGTGCTGAAGATCGGCTACACGCCGCCCACCGCCTCGCACTACGGGGTGGGCGCCACGGTGTTCTGCGACGAGATCACCAAGGGCACGGCCAACCGCTACAGCTGCCAGCACTTTCCCAGCAGCGCGCTGGGTGGCGAGCGCGAGATGATCGAGGCGGTGCAGCTGGGCACGCAGGATCTGGTCAACACCTCCACCGGGCCGCTGGGCAACTTCGTGCCCGAGACGCGCATCGTCGACATCCCGTTCCTGTTTCGCGACTACGAGCACGCGCGCAAGGTGATGGACGGCCCGATCGGCCAGGAGCTGCTGAAGAAGATGCAGGCCAAGGGCCTGGTCGGCCTGGCCTGGACCGAGAACGGCTTTCGCCACATGACCAACAGCAAGCGCCCCATCGTGCAGGCCACCGATGCCGCCGGCCTGAAGCTGCGCACCATGGAGAACAAGGTGCACATGGAGGGCTACAAGACCTTCGGCCTGCTGCCCACGCCGATGGCGTTTCCCGAGCTGTTCGGCGCGCTGCAGCAGGGCACGGTGGACGGGCAGGAGAACCCGATCCCGGTGATCCTGGCCAGCAAGTTCAGCCAGGTGCAAAAGCACCTGTCGCTGACCGGCCATGTGTACTCGCCGGCGGTGATCATCGTGTCGGCACCGGTGTGGAGCAAGCTGTCCGAGGCCGACAAGAAGGTCTTCACCGAGGCCGCCAAAAAGGCCGCCGTGGCCCAGCGCAAAAAGGTCAACGACGACGAGGCCAACGGCATCGCCCAGCTGCGCAAGGACGGCATGCAGGTGGTGGAGAAGGTCGACGGCGACAGCTTCCGCAAGGCCGTGACGCCGGCCTATGCCAACTTCGCCAAGGAGTTCGGCGCCGACAGGATCGCCGCCATCCAGGCCGTGCAGTGACCCGCCCAGCCCAACCCAGCCAATGAGCGACCCCACACCCCGCAGCGACGACGGCCGCATCCACGCACGCTACTGGCTCGAAACCCCGCTCACTCCCGGCCGCGCGGCCGAGATCATTGCCGGCGAGCAGTCCAGCGGCACCTTTCTGGCCCTGGCCAACGAGACCGCCGCGCTGAAGGCGCGCTCGGGCGCGCGGGTGGAGTCGCTGCAGGTGCTGGCCGTGGTCGATGCACCCAGCCTGCCGGGCCGCTACCCGCCGGGCAGCCGCTTCACGCGCTGCACGCTCGAGCTGTCGTGGCCGCTCGAGAACCTGGGCCCCTCGCTGCCCAACCTGCTGGCCACCATCGCCGGCAACCTGTTCGAGCTGCAGTGCGTCTCGGGCCTGCGGCTGCAGGCCCTGCGCCTGCCGCCGGCCTTTGCCGCGGCCTGCCCCGGCCCGGCTTTCGGCATTGCCGGCACGCGGCGCCTGGCCGGCGTGGCCCGCGGCCCGCTGATCGGCACCATCATCAAGCCCAGCGTGGGCCTGTCGCCCGAGCAGACGGCGCTCGAAGTGCGCCAGCTGATCGCCGGCGGCATCGACTTCATCAAGGACGACGAGCTGCAGGCCGACGGCCCGCACTGCCCCTTCGACGCGCGTGTGCGCGCCGTGATGCGCGAGGTGCGCGAGGGCGCGCAGCGCCACGGCCGCCAGGCCATGGTGGCCTTCAACCTGACCGGCGAGCTCGACGAGATGCGCCGCCGCCACGACCTGGTGCTGGCCGAAGGCGGCAGCTGCGTGATGGCCAGCCTGAACAGCATCGGCCTGGTCGGCCTGCGCGCCTTGCGCCAGCACAGCGCCCTGCCCATCCACGCCCACCGCAACGGCTGGGGCAGCCTCAGCCGCCATCCGGCGCTGGGCTGGGACTACGCACCCTGGCAGATGCTGTGGCGCCTGGCCGGCGCCGACCACCTGCATGTCAACGGCCTGGACAACAAGTTCAGTGAGAGCAATGCCGAGGTGGCCGCCGCCGCCCAGGCCGTGCTGGCGCCGCTGTGGCCCGAGGCGCCGATGGCGGCCATGCCGGTGTTCAGCTCGGGCCAGACCGGCCGCGTGGCCGCCGCCACGCTGGCCGTCACCGGCAGCAGCGACCTGATCTTTGCCGCTGGCGGCGGCATCTTCGGCCACCCCGGTGGCGTGGCCGCCGGCGTGACCGCGCTGCGCCAGGCCTGGCAGGCCGCCGAGGCCGGCGTGGCGCTGGAGGTGCAGGCCGCGCAGCAGCCCGAGCTGCGCGCGGCGCTGGGTTTCTGGTGAGCGGCCCGGCCATGGCCGACGCCAGGCACCCGGGCGCGCCCGGCCACGCGCCAGACGCCTGGCCCGCCGGCCCGCTGCTGGCCTACTGCGCCGACGACTTCACCGGCGCCACCGACGTGATGGAGGCCTTCACCGCGGCCGGGGTGTCCACGGTGCTGTTTCTGGCGCCGCCCGCGCCGCACTGGGTGCAGCGCTTTGCCGGCGTGCGCTGCATCGGCCTGGCCACCACGGCGCGCGGCCAGTCGCTCGCGTGGATGGACACCCACCTGCCCGAGGCCTATGCGCGGCTGCGTGCCTTCGGCGCACCGCTGCTGCAGTACAAGCTGTGCTCCACCTTCGACTCGGCGCCGCACATCGGCTCGATCGGCCGCGCCATCGACCTGGGCATCCAGGCGCAGGGCGGGCGCTGGTCGCCGATGGTGGTGGCGGCGCCGCGGCTGCGCCGCTACCAGGCCTTCGGCAACCTGTTCGCGGCGGTGGACGGCACCGCCCACCGGCTCGACCGCCACCCCACCATGAGCCGCCACCCGGTCACGCCGATGGCCGAGGCCGATCTGCGCCGGCACCTGGCCGCCCAGACCCCGCGCCGCAGCGCCCTGATCGACCTGGTGCAGCTGAAGGCCGGCCAGGGCAGCGCGCAGCTGCAGGCCCTGATCGACGGCGCCGCGGGCGACGACACCCCGGTGGTGCTGCTCGACGTGGTGGACGAGGACACCCTGGCCGCCGCCGGCGCACTGGTGTGGCAGGGCCGCGGCCAGGGCCTGTTCACGGCCGCCTCGTCGGGCCTGCAGGATGCGCTGGCCGCGCACTGGCGCGCCCGCGGCTGGCTGCCCGCCGCGCCCGGCCTGCCGCAGGCCGCGCCGGTGGCGGCCGTTGCCGCGGTCAGCGGCAGCTGCTCGCCGGTGACCGCCGCGCAGATCGCCTGGGCCCGCGCCCAGGGCTTTGCCGTGCTGCGCCTGGACATCGCCGCCGCGCTGCGGCCCGGGCCACCGCGCGATGGCCCGCCTGAGGGCACGGGCTCCCACACAAACGCACAGACGGGCGCCGGCTCGCCCGAGGTACAGCGCCTGGTCGACGCCGCGGCCCAGGCGCTGGCCCAGGGCCGCAGCCCGCTGGTGCATTCGGCCGAGGGCCCCGACGACCCGGCCGTGACCGGCTTTGACGCCCTGGCCGCCGCCGCCGGCCTGAGCCGCGATGCGGCCGCGCGGCAGGTGGGCGAGAGCCTGGCCGAGGTGATGCGCCGCCTGCTCGAGCGTGTGCCCGCCTTGCGCCGCGTGGCGGTGGCCGGCGGCGACAGCTCGGGCGCCGTGGCCGGTGCGCTGGGCATCGCGGCGCTCGACATCGAGGCCGGCCTGGTGCCCGGCGCGCCGCTGTGCCGCGCCTGGTCGGACCACGCCGCGCGCCAGGGCCTGCAGGTGGTGCTCAAGGGCGGCCAGATGGGCGCGGCCGACTTCTTCGGCCGCCTGCGCGCCGGCCGTTCGCCAGACTGATCGCGGCCCGGCCGAAGCGGCCGAAGCGGCCGCGGCGGCCGTGAAGGTGACTGTGAACGTGGCCGCGAACGTGACCGGGAAGGTGCCCATGGCAAAGACCGGTGTGGCGCAAGCCTTGCGCTATCCTCATCCGATGACAGGCGACCCGATCCAGCGCCGCAAGCTCTACCAGGAAGTGCTTGCCCGGCTGCAAGAGCGCATCCGCAGCGGCGAGCTGGCCCCCGGCGACCACCTGCCCTCCGAGCGCGAGCTGATGGCCTTCTACGGCGTGGGCCGCCCCGCCGTGCGCGAGGCGCTGCAGGAGCTGGCGCGCTCGGGCATCGTCGAGATCTCGCATGGCGAGCGCGCGCGTGTGGTGGTGCCCACCGCGCAGCTGCTGATCGCGCAGATTGCCGGCGGCGCCCAGCACCTGCTGCGCATGCAGCCCGACATGCTGGGCCACCTGAAGGAGGCGCGCGTGTTTCTCGAGGCCGGCCTGGCCCGCCTGGCCGCCGAACGCGCCACGCCGGCCGACGTGGCGCGGCTGCGCCAGCGCCTGGCCGAGCACCGTGCCTCGCTGGCCGCGCTGGATCAGTTCCTGAACCGCGACATGGCCTTTCACCGCGAGATCGCGGCCGTGGCCGGCAACCCGATCTTTCCGGCCATCGTCGAGGCGCTGTTCAACTGGGCCAGCGAGTACTACCGCTCGATCGTGCGCGCCCCCGGCGCCGAAAGCCTCACGCTGGCCGAGCACGAGCGCATCGTCGAGGCCATTGCCGCGCATGACGCCGCCGGCGCCGAGCAGGCCATGCGCGATCACCTGCTGCGCGCCAATGCGCTGTACCGCCAGGCCGATGCGCCGGCGGCCCGCGGCACGGCCGCGCCGGCCGCTGCTCAGTGCTCGACCAGCGTCAGGTAGACCAGGGTCTGGTTGAGCAGCTGGTAGGCAATCTCGCCAAAGGTGGCGGGCCCGCGCATGGTGCCCAGCGTGCGCCCTTCCAGCCCGCCGTGCTGGTAGTTGAGGATGCAGTTGCAGCTCATCACCAGCGTGCCGGGCAGCTGCTGCTGCGCCAGCGCGCGCTCGAAGCCGGCCACGTAATCGGGCAGTGGCCGCGCGCAGCGGTAGGCCACACCGGCAAACACCGGCGCATAGAAGTGCACCTGCCGGGCCGCGGCGTCCAGGGCCTTGATGCTCACGTTGACCAGCGCGCCGCAGTAGTCGGCCAGCAGCGGCAGGCGGGTGTCGGCGCCGTGCGCCAGCAGCCAGTCGTGCAGGTTGGCGGGCTGGCCGTCGATCAGGCAGTCGCCGGCGCTGAAGCCGCCGCTGCCGAACACGATGTCGGGGCCCGGGCCCGGCTCGAAGGGGTTGACGATGTCCAGGTGGGCCTGCTGCGCCGCCGCGATGGGCACATGCAGCACCAGGGCCTCGTCGTGCAGCAGCGCGCCGTCGGGCCCGTGCAGCACGCCGGGGCGCTCGCGGCCCAGGTCGTCCAGGTGCAGGCCGGCCACCCAGCCCAGCAGCGGGCGCTGGTACATCTCGGGGTAGTCGGGGGCCTCCTGCGCAAAGGCCTCGTGCACCGCCGAAAAGGCCGGCAGCACGATCAGCGAGAAGCCGTGCGCCGGCGCGTCGGCACACACCTGCGACAAGGTGTCGCGCCGGTAGCGCTGCACCCACGCGGCGGCACCCTGGCCGGCGGCCAGCTGCGGCAGCTCGGTGACAAACACCTGCTCGCGCGTGCACAGCCCGCCCGCCGCGGCCATGAAGTACGGGATGGTGCCGCCGATCCAGCACCCCGGCGGCAGCCGGCGCAGGGCCTGGGCGTCGCCGGCCACGCAGCAGGGCCGGCCGCTGCGCAGCAGCGCGGCGGCCTCGTCCAGCGACATCAGGGCCTGCACCAGCGCCGGCGCCGTTGCCGTTGCCGTTGCCGTTGCCGTTGCCGTTGCCGTTGCGGAGGCTTGCGCCGGGGCCGGGGTCAACACGGTGTCAGTGCGCATGCCAACGTCCGATCTGGGCGATCTCATGGCCCAGCATGGCCTGGTTGCGTTCGAAGAAGCGGTGCAGCTCCACCAGCTTGACCATGCGCACCTCGTCGTCGTCGATGCGCACGATCTGCTGGCGCAGCTTGGACAGCAGCAGCTTCAGGCCCAGCGCCCGCACCTCCAGCGCGCGCTGGCCCTGCAGCAGCTCCATCCACAGCGGGTCGGTCACCGCCGGCAGGCCATCGCCCAGGGTGCCGGCGCCCAGGTGGCGGCCGGCGCCACGCGCCAGCGCGCGCAGCTGCGCCAGCTCGTGGCCCAGCATGGCCTGGTTGCGCAGCACATAGCGGTGCAGGTCGGCGGCGGCCTGGGCATGCAGGTCGGCGTCCTGGTGCAGGGCCGCCTCGCGCTGCAGCTTTGACAGCAGCAGGCGCAGGCTCAGCGCACGCACCTCCAGCGCCACGCGGCCCAGCAGCAGGGCACGCCACAGCGGCGCCGTGGCCGACGGCAGCGGCTCGGTGTCGGGCCGGGCAGGCGCCGGCGGCCACGGCGCGATCTCGATGCCGGCCGTGGCCCGCCCGGCGGGCACCGCAGCGGGGGACGGCGACGATGACGGCGACGATGACGGCGAGAGCGGCGACAGCGCCGCCGCCATGGGCTGCGCCGGCGACTGTGCCGGCGTCTGCGTCTGCGTCTGCGTCTGCGTCTGCGTCTGCGTCTGCGACAGTGACTGCGGCAACGGCGGCGGCATCGGCGCGGGTGGCGTGGCGCCACCGCCATCGAGCCGGAACTTGAAACGCCACAGGTCGGCCACCGGCAGCTTCAGCAGCACGCACAGCTGCTCGACGGTGGCGCCGGCCAGCAGCAGGTCGATCACCTGGCGCGACAGCGCGCGGCTGAAGTGCTGGCCCTCCTCGCCGGCCCAGGGCAGGTTCTCGGGCACGGCCTCGCCGGGGGCCAGCGACAACAGCACCTGGCAGCGCTGGCCCAGCAGCGGCAGATGTTCCCAGCGCAGGTGGCGCAGCAGCGGCGCCGGCTGCTCGCGGCGAAGCCACAGGCGCGGCGCCGGCCGCGGCCGGCCGATCTGCACGGTGACCAGGCGCTGGTCGGCCGAGGGCAGCACTGCCAGCACGGCCCATGGGGCGCGGACGCACAGCAGTTGCGCCATCAGTGGCGCGTCGGCGATCGGCATGCTCGGGTCTCCAGGGGGCGCCGGCCGGCCGCAGGGGCGGGGCCTGGCGCCGGGTTGTTCAGCGGCCGCGCATGCTGCGGGGCAGGCCCTTCACCGGCCATCCCGTGCAAACCCCGGGCGCTGCTGCAGGCTGGCGCAGCCGGGCCGAAGCTTGCTCCAGGCTGTCACCGGCGCGCCCGCGCCACCGGCGTGCAGCACCGGCCTGCGGCGGCCCGGCCGGCCGCCGGCCCGGCTGTCGAATTTGTCGTGAACCAGACCACGGCCCACAGCCGCGACATCGCGGCAAGCCATTGATTTTCAACACGTTTTCTCTTGGCGATGGCTGGCACGCGTCTCGCAATGACGAGGCATCACACCCCCCACTCTCGAGGCCCGTGACATGAGCAACACTGCCTTCGTATCGATCGGCGACCTTCGCAAAGGTCATCAAGCTGTCAGCCCCGTCATTGAAACCGGGGGGGGCTGCGGCACCACCGGCGGCGAGGGCAAGGCCAGCTGCGGCACCTCGGCCGGCCCCGACGACATGCCCCAGGAGATCTGGGACAAGGTCAAGAACCATCCCTGCTACTCGGAAGAGGCGCACCACCACTACGCCCGCATGCACGTGGCCGTGGCCCCGGCGTGCAACATCCAGTGCAACTACTGCAATCGCAAGTACGACTGCAGCAATGAAAGCCGCCCCGGCGTGGTGAGCCAGAAGCTCACGCCCGAGCAGGCGGTGAAGAAGGTGGTGGCCGTTGCCAGCGAGATCCCGCAGATGACGGTGCTGGGCATTGCCGGCCCGGGCGACAGCCTGGCCAGCCCCACCAAGACCTTTGCCACCTTCAAGATGCTGCAGGAGCAGGCGCCCGACATCAAGCTGTGCCTGTCGACCAATGGCCTGGCCCTGCCGGCGCTGGTGGACGAGATCTGCAAGTACAACATCGACCACGTCACGATCACCATCAACATGGTCGATCCCGAGGTGGGCGCCAAGATCTACCCGTGGATCTTCTGGGACCACAAGCGCGTCACCGGCGTCGAGGCCGCCCGCATCCTGCACGAGCAGCAGATGAAGGGCCTGGAGATGCTGACCGCGCGCGGCGTGCTCACCAAGATCAACTCGGTGCTGATCCCCGGCATCAACGACGAGCACCTGATCGCCGTGAACCGCGAGGTGAAGAAGCGCGGCGCCTTCCTGCACAACATCATGCCGCTGATCAGCGAGCCCGAGCATGGCACCTACTTCGGCCTGAACGGCCAGCGCGGCCCCACCGCGCAGGAGTTGAAGGCCGTGCAGGATGCGTGCATGGGTGGCGCGAACCTGATGCGCCACTGCCGCCAGTGCCGTGCCGATGCCGTGGGCCTGCTGGGCGAAGACCGCTCGGAAGAGTTCACGCTCGACAAGATCGAGCAGATGGAAGTGGTGTACGACCTGGACAAGCGCCGCACCTACCAGAACGCGGTGGAGGCCGAGCGCCAGGCCCAGGTGGACGCCAAGCGCGCCGCGCTGGCCAGCTCGACCATCGACGACGGTGTCGACCCCGACATGAAGGTGCTGGTGGCCGTGGCCACCGAGGGCCATGGCAAGGTCAACCAGCACTTCGGCCACGCCACCGAGTTCCAGATCTTCGAGGTGAGCCGGGGCGAGGCGCTGTTTGTCGGCCACCGCCGTGTCGACCTGTACTGCCAGGGCGGTTTCGGCGAGGACGAGCAGCTGCCGTCCATCGTCAACGCCATCAACGACTGCCATGCGGTGCTGGTGTCGAAGATCGGTGCCTGCCCGCGTGACGAGCTCAAGGCCGCCGGCATCGAGCCGGTGGACCAGTACGCGCACGAGTTCATCGAGAAGGCCGCGCTGAGCTGGTTCAGCGACTACCGCCAGCGCATCGCCAGCGGCGAGATCACGCACCAGGTGCGTGGTGACGCCAGCATCCGCCAGGGCGCCTACACGGGCGCTGCCGAAGCGGCCGCCTGAAGCACATGCCAGCCCCCGGGTCGCTGCGCGACACCTGCCCCCGGTAGCAGACGCACAGGGGCACTCAGCCGCCCTGGGGCGGCCCGGCGGCGGCTGAGCTCCTTTCGACTTTCCGTCCCTCACCCCGATCGCCCACCTAACAGGAGATCACCATGGCCCTCAAGATCATCGCCTCCATGTGCACCGGCTGCTCGGCCTGCGAGCCCGAGTGCCCCAACGTCGCCATCCGCGAGAAGGGCGGCACCTTCATCATCGACCCGGCCAAGTGCACCGAGTGCGAAGGCCAGTTCGACTCGCCGCAGTGCGTGGCGGTGTGCCCCGTCGACAACTGCATCAAGAAGGCCTGAGCCGGCCATTGAGCTGCTGCGCAACCCGATCTCGCATCTGCGCTGCTCGCCGTACGGGAGTACGGCTGCGCTGCTCAATGCGACCTCGGGCTGCTCGCGACGCTCACTGACCGACTCAGCGCGCTGAACATCACCCAACACACCACCCCCCGCGAGACAACCATGCTGCAACCCCAGTTCACCGTCACCGCTGCCGCCGAGAAGTTCATGCGCCGCATGGTGCGTTTTTCAGAAACGCCGGCCGGCGGCTTTCGCCTGACGGTGACGCCGGGCGGCTGCTCGGGCTACGCCAGCGAGTTCACGGTCGAGGCCGCGCCGCAGGCCGGTGATGCCGATGTGCTGGTGAACGGCCTGCGCATGTTTCTGCCGGCCGAAAGCCGCCTGCTGCTGGAAGGCGTGAGCATCGACTTTGCCGACACGCCCACCAAGAGCGGCCTGACCTTCGTGAACCCCAACCAGGCCGCCTGCGGCTGCAGCAGCTCGGGCGATGCTCCGGCCGCCGCCGCCGCTGCGGCGCCGGCCCAGGCCAGCGTCACGCTGGACTCGATCCGCCGCATGGCCAAGGCCTGAGGGTCTGTCACCCATGGACGCCGCCGCCGACCTCGACTTCGACCACGCCGTGCTCGGTGGCGGCCTGCCGCCGCTGGCGGAAGCCGCCTTGTCGGCCGCCGGCCAGCACCGCAGCAGCGACCCGATGCGCGCGATGGCGCTGCTGATGAAGGCGCAAGACCTGGCGCCCGAGCACCCGGCGGTGCTGATCGCCTTTTACCGCCACCACTTCTACGGCCACCGCCTGGCCGCCGCGCGCGATGTGGCGCGCCGCGCGCTGGTGGTGGGCGCGCGCTCGCTGGGCCTGCCCGCGCTGTGGCGCGAGGTGCCGCGCACGCCGCTGCACCAGCAGCTGGGCCTGGCGCCCGACGCGCTGCGCACCGATGCGCCCAGCCGCTTCTACCTGTTCACGCTCAAGGGCTATGCCTACCTCAGCCTGCGCCTGGCCGATCTGGCCGAGGCCGGCGAGGCCCTGGCCCAGCTGCGCGCCATCGACCCCGACGACTGGGTGGGCGCGGCGCTGCTGGAAACCGTGCGCCTGCGTGCGCTGGCCGCCGCCGCCGGTGAAGACATCGACGAGCAGCCCGCACCCGCCGCCGTGTTTGGCGCCGCCGCCTGGGCACGCACGGCACCTGCCGCAGCGTTGGCCACCGGCGCCTGACGAAGGCACATCGTCATGAGCAGTCTGCTGGCACCCACCCTCGCAGCACCGGTGGCCGCGCCGGCAGGCGGCGCCACGGCCGGCGACATCCCCATCCAGGCCTGGGACGGCACGGCGCTCGATTGCGCCGCCTGCGTGCATGCGGCGCTGCGTCAGGCCGGCGGCTGCGAGCCCGGCCGCTGCTGCATGCAGGATGCCTACGCACGCCGCATCGACCGCTTCTTCCGCACCCATCCGACGCTGGCCGACGAGCACCTCGCGCATCCGTATTTCGAGGTGCGCGCCATCGCCGCGCGGCATGCCGACCTGTTCAGGCTGCCGGCCCTGCTGGCCGACCCCGACGAGACGGTGCGCCTGCAGCTGGCACTGCGTGTGCCGCAACGCCTGCTGGCCCGATTGCGCTGCGATCCGCACCGCGAGGTGCGCATCCGCGTGGCCCAGCGCCTGCCCGACGCCGAGCTGCCCACCATGATGCGCGACGCCGACTACGACGTGCGCCGCATCATCGCCCGCCGCCTGCCCGAGGCCCTGCTGCCGATCATGCTGCACGACGTGGACACCCAGGTGCGCGTGGAGGTGGCCCGCCGCGTGCCCATGCCCGCGCTGTGGCGCATGGTGGAAGACGCCGACGCCGAGGTGCGCCGCGTGGTGGCCGAGCGCCTGCCCGCGCCGCTGCTGCAGCCGCTGGCCCTCGACCCCGACTTTCTGGTGCGCTGGACGGTGGCCGGCCGCGCCGTGGGCCCGCTGCTCGAGCAGCTGCGCCACGACGCCGACGCCGAGGTGCGCGCCCAGGCCGAGGCCCGCCTGGCGGTGCTGGGTGCGGCGGCGTCCAACCCATGCACTTCTTCTTCACCCACCCCTTCCGACGACGAGGCCAACCATGGCTGACATTGCCCGTGACGACGACGCCGTCGAGATCGCCAGCCCGCCGCGCTTCACGATGGGCGAGCGTGTGCTCAGCCGCAGCGTGATCCGCAACGACGGCACCTACAACGGCAAGGACATCGGCGAGGTGCTGGTGCACAAGGGCGAGATCGGCTTCGTGCGCTCGATCGGCACCTTTCTGCAGCAGTTCTACATCTACGCGGTCGAGTTCGTCGACTCGGGCCACCGCGTGGGCATGCGCGCCAAGGAGCTGTGCACGCTGGACAACCTGCCACCCGAGGTGGTGGCGCAGCTGACCCAGCGCTTCGGCGAAGACGCCGAGCTGCTGCACGCCCGCGCCGACGCGTCCTGACCCGCCCCCTCCGCCCGCCACCACTGCCCGCCACCGAAAGCCGCCACCATGATGATCGAACCGCGCGCCGCCAAGTACCCCTGGGGCATGGAAGTGATTGCCGCCGTCGACCTCTACAACGACGGCAGCCTGCCCGAGGTGCCCGAAGACCAGCTGGTGATCGTGGCTGGCGGCCCGGGCGAGATCGTGCAGATCGGCCACCACACCGAGGCCAATGTGCCGCTGTACATGGTCGATTTCGGCATCGTGGTGCTGGGCTGCACCGAAGAAGAGATCCTGCCCGCCGGCAGCGCCGCGGCCAAGGCCCTGCTGGCTGGCGAGGCGCCGGCCGCCGCCACCGGGGTCGATGCATGAAACACCCGGCGGCAATGGGCGCGAGCGGGCCGAGCGCCGGGCCGCTCCCTGCCGGCCCGCTTTTCCCAAGGGGGATCGTCCCATGGATCCATGGGACGAGGGGCTCACATGACCACGGGCATGGCCGCGCTGTTCGATCTGGACTGGCAGCGCATCGTGCGCGCCCTGCCCGGCCGCGAGCGCTACAAGTACGTGCAGCCACGCGTCGAGCGCGAAGGCACGGGCTGGAAGATCGTCAGCCCCAACTGCTCACGCAACATCGACCCCGAGGGCGGCGAGATCGACATCGCCTGGTTCGAGCCCGATGCGCAAGCCGCCACCCAGGGCCGCTGGCGCCTGCATGCGCGCGACCACACCGCCGCGTGCTGGGTGCTCAGCCGCAGCGATCTCACGCTGCCCCAGGCCATCACGCTGGTGTGCACCGACACCCAGCGCAGCTACTGGCGCTAGCCGCTGAAAGACGCGGCCATGACTGCCCCCCAGGTCATCCCCCAGGACCCGAGCCCCGCCATGATCTACCTCGACCACAACGCCACCACCGAGCCGGCACCCGAGGCCATCGTCGAGATGGTCGACGCGATGGAACGCGCCTGGGCCAACCCCTCGTCGATGCATGTGCCCGGCCAGGCCGCGCGCAGCCTGCTGGCCGATGCCCGCACCCGCGTGGCGCGCTTTCTGGGCTGCGCCGGTGCCGAGCTGGTGTTCACCAGCGGCGCCACCGAGTCCAACACCATGGCCATCCTGGGCGCGCTGGCCGCACGCCGGGCCGAAGGCCGCACGCGCCTGCTGCTCTCGGCGGTGGAGCATCCCGGCCTGCTGGCGCTGGCCGCCCGGCTGGAGGCCGAGGGCGTGCCGGTCAGCCGCATCCCCGTTGACCGCCAGGGCCGCATCGACCTGGCCGCCGCGCAGGCCCTGCTGGGCCCCGATGTGGCGGTGATCAGCGTGATGGGCGCCAACAACGAGACCGGCGTGCGCATGCCGCTGGCCGAGCTGCAGGCGCTGGCCCGCGGCTGCGGCGCCTGGCTGCATGTGGATGCCACGCAGCTGGTGGCCAAGGCGCCGCTGCACTTCGCCACCAGCGGCATCGAGCTGATGAGCGTCTCGGCGCACAAGCTGCACGGCCCCAAGGGCGTGGGCGCGCTGCTGGTGCGCAAGGGCCTGGCCCTGCCCTCGCTGCTGAACGGCCGCCAGGAGCGCCAGCGCCGCGGCGGCACCGAGAACACGCCGGGCATCGCCGGCTTTGCCGCGGCCTGCGACCGCGCCGCGATGACCCTGGCCGACGACATCGCCCGCATGGCCGCGCTGCGCGACCGCCTGCAGGCCGAGCTGCTGCGCACGCTGCCGGCGGTGCATGTCTATGGCGCCCAGGCCGAGCGCCTGCCCAACACCTTGTGCGTGCGCTTCGGCCCGCTGCACAGCGACCCGGTGCTGGGCAAGCTCGAGCGCGCCGGCGTGATGGTGTCGTCGGGCGCCGCCTGCACCGCCGCCGGCACCGCGCCCTCGCATGTGCTGCTGGCCATGGGCGAGACGGCCGAGCAGGCGCAGTCGGGCATCCGCTTCTCGCTGGGCCGCGACACCACGGCCGCCGAGATCGAGGCCACCGTGGCCGCGGTCTACCGCGCCGTGGGCCCGATGCTGGGCGCCGCCGGCCTGGCGGTGCCCGAGTTCAGCACCAGCCCGCAACCGGCCCTCGCCGACGCGATGGCGGCCTGAACCGCCGGATCTGCCTGAACCGCCTGAGCCGCCTGAGCTGCCCGCACCGAATTCCTGAAACCGCCAACGCCGAGGTTCCCCCATGAAAGTGATGATGCGCCGCAATGCCGCCGGAGTGCTCTCGGCCTATGTGCCCAAGAAAGACCTGGAGGAGCCGGTGGTCGAGCAGGAGAAGCCCGGCCTGTGGGGCGGCAACGTCACGCTGGCCAATGGCTGGGTGCTGGCCATGCCCGAGATGGCCGAGGGCACCACGCTGCCGATCACCGTCGAGGCCAAGCGCCTCTCGGGCGACTGAACGGGCGGCCGGTCATGGACACCGCCACCGCCCCTGCCGCTCTCACCTGGGACGCCCCCACGCTGGCCGAGGCCCTGCAGCTGGCCGATGCCGCCAGCACCGTGCGCGAGGCCGCCGCCGCGCTGCGCCAGCGCTTTGCCCCGCTGCGCGTGGTGGTGGTTGATGCCTTCGACATGCGCGGTGAATCACCGGCCATCGCCGGCACGCGCCGCGCGCTGTTTTTCGGCAGCAGCGACGGCCATTGCTGGCAGGTGACGCAGGACCCGGCCCAGGTGTCGGGCCTGTTCGTCGTTGACCGCTGACATGAGCACGCCCCGAAGCGCCTTCGGCGCCTCCCCCCAGGGGGCACCGCCAGCGGCCCGGCGGAGCCGGCTCCGCGGCGGCCGCTGGCTTGCGCCTGATTCGTGCGGGGTGGGTGCCGCTTCACAGCACCGAATGTTTGACCGAGGCCAGCCATGAGCGCACTGCCCGCCGCCGACCTGCCCACCGAGGCACAAGGTGAAGAGGAATACGAAGAGATCGGCCTGCCCGAAGACGGCCTGCTGCTGAGCGACCCCGACATCAGCGAGGTCGAGCTCACGCTGGTGAGCCGCGCGCTGCAGCAGCCGCGCCTGTCGGCCGGCGCGATGGTCGAGCACTTCGAGGAGGCCTTTGCCGCCAGCCTGGGCCGCCAGCACGCCGTGTCGGTGGCCAGCGGCACGCTGGGCATCTGGCTGGTGCTGCGCGCCATGGGCATCGGCCCGGGCGCCGAGGTCATCGCCTCGCCCTATGGCTGGCACCAGGTGGCACACGCGGCCACGCTGGTGGGCGCCAGGCTGGTGTTCAGTGACATCAACTACTGGACCGGCTGCCTTGACCCGGTGCGCGCCGCAACCCAGCTCACGCCGGCCACCAAGGCCATCATCGCCGGCAATGTCAACGGTCACCCGGCCGACTGGGCCGGCCTGCGCGAGCTGGCCACCGCCCATGGCGTGGCGCTGATCGAGGACAGCACCGAGTCCATCGGCTCGCGCTTTCGCGGCCAGCTGGTGGGCCGCTTTGGCGACGCCTCGGTGTTCGACTTCTCGCAACCCTCGGCGCTGTGCTGCGGCGAGGGCGGCGTGATCGTCACCGACGACGACACGCTGGCCATGGAGCTGCGCTACCTGCGCGGCCGCAACATCAGCGACCGGCGCTCGGTGTCGGTGGGCTCGCGCGTGCCGCTGCAGGCCGCAATGAGCGAGCCCACCGCGGCGCTGGCGGCCGGCCAGCTGGCGCGGCTGCCCGAGATCCTGGCGCGGCGCAAGGCGGTGGAGGCGCTGTACCTCGAGCAGATGCAGAGCTTCGAGGGCATCAAGCCGCCGTATGTGGCGGTGGATGTCGACGAAGTGCACTGGATGCTGTTTCTGGTGCACCTGGGCAAGCGCTTCACCGTCAGCGCCTGCCAGCAGATCATCGATGACCTGGCCACCGAGGAGATCGAGTCGGCCCTGTTCTGCCAGCCGCTGCACCAGCAGTTCGCCTACCAGCAACAGGGCTGGCACCGCGGCCAGTTTCCGCTCACCGAGCGCATCGCCGATCGCGCGATCGCCCTGCCCTTCCACGGCCACCTCACGCCCGACCACGTGCAGTTCATCGTCAAGACGATGAAGGACTCGTCGATCAACGTCGGCGCCGGCGCTGCAATTTATTGACCCACCCCCGAAGCGCCTGCGGCGCCTCCCCCTCGAGGGGGCGCCACCAGCGGCCCGGCAGGGCCGGTTCCGCGGTGGCCGCTGGGTCAGATCGGTGCAATGCGATGCACCGGAGAGTTTGAGAACACTGTCAGAAGGATTCGAAATGAGCTTCGCCAACGTCACCACCCTGCCCGCCGCCGTTGCCGAAGGCCTGGCCGCCGGCACCCTGGCGCCCTACCTCGGCCCCGGCCTGCTGGCGCTGTGCGCCGGCAGCACGCCGCCGGCCGATCCGCTGGCCCTGGCCGGCGTGCTGTCCAGCAAGAGCTCGGTGCCGGGCAAGATCAAGAACCGCGTCACCGCCGTGGCCCAGTTCATCGAGAACTTCAAGCACCGCAAGACCCTGGTGGCGCTGATGACCGAGGCCTATGCCGCGCAGCCGGCGCCCTCGGCCCTGCACCAATGGCTGGCCGGGCTGCCCGTGCCGGTGATCGTCGACACCTGGTACGACGACACCGTGCGCATCGCCCTCACCGCCGCCCGCGGCGCCGCGGGCTGGAGCGAGGTGCAGGGCCTGAGCCAGAGCGAGCACTTCGGCACCTGGGTGGGCTGGTACGCGGCCGACGGCAGCGCCAGCCCCGACGAGCTGGCCGCGCCCACCGTGCTCTACAAGCCCTGGGGCGGCCATGCGCCGGCCGGCAACTTTCTGATCTCGGACACCGACTTTGTCGAGGTGCTCACCGAGATCGACATCCAGACGCCCATTCCCGCGCTGGTGCAGTCGCGCCGCGCTGCGCTGGGCTTCGTGTTCCTGGGCTGCCGCTTCAATGACCAGCTGCCGCGCGCCTTTGCGCGCCAGATCATGAAGCGCAGCGGCGGCCCGCACTACGCCGTGATGGCCGACGAGCCCACGCGCATGGAGGCCCGCTTTCTTGAAGAGCAGGGCATCACGCGCATCGCCATGTCGCTGGCCGATGTGGCCGCGCAGCTCGTTGCGAGCCCGGTGGCCCAGGCCGCCTGACTTGTCCGTCGACGCGCCATTGCCAAAGAGCGCCGTCATTTCCACAGCCCCCCGCCAGGAGCATCACCATGACCACCCTCACCCTGCAACCCTCCGGCAAGACCTTTGAGTTCGAAGCCGGCGCCAACCTGCTGCAGACCATCCTCGCCGCCGGCGAGCAGCTGATCAGCAAGTGCGGCGGCAATGCCAAGTGCGGCGCCTGCCACGTCTTTCTGAAGGAAGGCCGCAAGGGCGCCAGCAAGCTCACGCCCGACGAAAACGCCAAGCTCGACGCGATCGTCGGCGTCAGCAGCAAGTCGCGCCTGGCCTGCCAGGTCACGCTGCTGGGCACCGAGCCGGTGACGGTCGAGCTGCTCGGCGCCATGTCCGGGTTCTGACGCCGAGTACCGACCATGCCCCCCGTTGACGTCATCCACGAGCTTGCCGTCATCGGCGGCGGCCTGGCCGGCCTGGCGCTGGCCCACAGCCTGCAAGCCCGCCGCGTCGACTGGGCCTTGTTCGAGGCCCGGCCGCGCCTGGGCGGGCGCATCCTCACCACGCACACGCCCGAGGGCCTGGCGGTGGATCTGGGCCCGGCCTGGTACTGGCCCGAGCGCCATCCGTCGATCGCCCGGCTGGTGGCCGACCTCGGCCTGGACAGCATTGCCCAGCCCGACGACGGCCGCGTGCTGCTGCTCGACGATCCCAACCGCCAGCCACGCGCGCTGGCCTTCGACGGCGCCACTGGCACGCTGGCCGCCAGCGAAGACACGCCGGCCACGCCCGGTGCGGTGCACGGCGGCGCACGGCGCCTGAGCGGCGGCATGCAAGGCCTGGTGCAGGCCCTCAGCCAGGCCTTGCCGGCCCAGCGCCTGAACCTGGGCCAGACCCTGCAGCGCGTGGCCGACCACGGCAGCCATGTCAGCCTGCTGTTCAGCGGCGCCGAGGGCAGCTACACGGTGCAGGCGCGCCGCGTGGTGCTGTGCCTGCCGCCGCGCGTGGCCGCCGAGCGCATCGCCTTCGAGCCGGCGCTGCCGGCCGACGTGCTGCAGGCCATGCAATCGACCCCCACCTGGATGGCCACCGCCGCCAAGGCCGCCGTGCCCTGCGCGCGCCCGGCCTGGCGCGAGGCCGGCCTCACCGGCAATGCCTGGGTCACGCACCCGCAGGCCGTGCTGGCCGAGGTGTACGACGCCGGGCCGGCACCCACCGCGGGCGCGGCCGCCGGCGCGGCCGCGCTGGCCGGCTTCGTGGCGCTGGGCGTGGCCCAGCGGGCGCAGTTCCGCGCCGGCATGCCGCTGCTCATCGACAGCCAGGTGACCATGCTGTTCGGCGCCGAGGCCGCCCCCGGCACGCCGCAGCTGCACGACTGGGCCACCGAGCCGCTGAGCTGCAGCACGCTCGATCTGGAACAGGAAGCCCTGGCCGGCGAGCACCCGCCCTATGGCGACACCGCGCTGCAGGGCGCGCTGTGGCAGGGCCGGTTGTGGCTGGGCGGCAGCGAGACGGCACGCCAGGGCGGCGGCTACCTCGAAGGCGCACTGGCCAGTGCCGGCCGCCTGCGCCGCCAGCTCAGCGAGGCCGCCAGCGGCGACACCCCACCGGCCGCCGCAGCCGATCCCGATCCCGAGCCCGAGCCTGCAGCGCTGAACCCCGCCACACCGCCAGCGGCCGAGGCCGCGCTGGCCCAGGCCCTGCAGCACTACACCGCCTGGGTGCAGCAGCGCCGCGAAGAGGCCTTCTCGCGCTACCGCCAGCAGCTGCACCAGTCGCTGTCGCAGCAGCAGGCCGAGCAGCTGACCCAGCGCGCGCTGCTGGGCGCGCTGGAGTCGCTGTACGACGAGGCCCTGGCCGAGCTGGCCGCGCTGCCCACGCCCACCCACCACCTGCCGGTGCAGGCCGGGCGCCACACGCTCACGCCGCAGGTGCTGCAGCCCTTCATGGGCCTGGCCGACGAGCTGCTGGCCGAGGCGCTGCGCTTCAATGCCACCAGCTGCGCGCTGTCGAACTTTCCGTTCGAGCACCGGCCCGATGGCGAGTACGTGCGCGTGATCCGGCGTGATCTGGCCGCCGCCTGGCAGTCCTTCGCACTCGGCGCCAACCAGCAGCTGCAACAGAGGCCCGCATGAAGCTGGCGCTGGACTGGCGCGCCTACGACGGCTACGGCGAGGGCGATGCCTACGCCGCCGTGCCCAAGCGCGGCGAGGGCTTCGGCAAGGCGGCCGCGCTGTGCATCGGCAGCCGCCAATGCCAGAAGGCGCGCGGCGAGGCCGGCGACAAGGGCGTGATGTGCCCCAGCTACCGCATCCGCCACGATGAGCTGCACAGCACCCGCGGCCGCGCCGCGCTGCTGCGTCGGGCGCTGGATGGCGAGCTGGGCGAGGCCGCCTTCGCCGGCCCCGAGCTGGCCGCAGCGATGGATCTGTGCGTGGCCTGCAAGGGCTGCAAGCGCGAGTGCCCCAATGGCGTGGACATGGCCGCGCTGCGCGCCGAAACCCTGGCCCAGCGCTGGCTGGCGCAGCCGCCGCCGCGCCGCACCCGCCTGTTTGCCACGCTGCCGCAATGGCTGCCGCGCGTGGCCGCGCTGCCCGGCCTGCGCGGCCTGATCACGCTGCGCAACCGCCTGCCGCTGCTGGCACGGCTGGGTGAGCGGCTCACCGGCATCGCGGCCCGGCGCTCGCTGCCGCTGCCCGCGGCCCGGCCCTTTCACCGCCGGCTTGCGGCGCACACGGCCGACTCGCCCCACACATCCCACACATCCCACACCCCCCACACGCCCCAAACAGCCAGCACGGCCGCCGCAAACGCCCTCGCGGCGGCCGCGGCCGCGGCACCCGCGGTGCCGGCCCCGCGCGAGGTGGCGCTGCTGGTCGACTGCTTTGCCAACCACCTCGACCCCGCCGTGGCCGAGGCCGGCGTGGCCGTGCTGCGCGCGGCCGGCCTGGTGGTGCATCCGGTGGTGGCCGCGGCGGGCCATGCCGCGCTGTGCTGCGGCCGTGCCGCGTGGTCGGCCGGCTTCGTCGGCCAGGCGCGCGAGCAGGCGCGCGCGCTGCTGGCCGCACTGGCGCCGCACCTGGCTGCCGGCCGGCCGGTGATCGGCCTGGAGCCCTCGTGCCTGAGCATGCTGCGCGACGAGATCAACCTGATGGGGCTGGACGCGCAGGCCGTGCAGCACTTGGGCCGCCAGGCGCTGATGCTGGAGGAGTATCTGGCCCGCGAGCTGGAGGCCAAGCGCCTGGCCCTGCCGCTGCAGCCGCTGCCGGCCACCGCGCTGGTGCACGGCCACTGCCACCAGAAGGCCTTCGGCACGCTGAAGAGCATGCGCAAGCTGCTGGCCCTGGTGCCCAAGCTGCAGGTGCAGTGGATCGAATCCAGCTGCTGCGGCATGGCCGGCAGCTTTGGCTACGAGGCCGAGCACCATGCCGACTCGCTGGCCATGGCCGAGCTGGCCCTGCTGCCCGCCGTGCGCGCCGCCGCGCCCGAGGCCTTGCTGGTGGCCAGCGGCACCAGCTGCCGCCACCAGATCCGCGATGGCGCGCAGCGCGAAAGCATGCACCTGGCGCAGCTGCTGCAGGCCGCCCTGCCGGTGCCGGGAGCCCCGGCGTGACCCTGCTGGCCACGCCGCACCGCTTTGCCGCGCTGGGCGCGCCCATCGTGCAGCCGGCCACGGCCACGCCGCTGCCGGCACCGCAGCTGCTGTGGCACCAGCCCGGCCTGGCCGAAGGCCTGGGCCTGCCCGCCCCGTGGTGCGCCGGTGCCACCGGCCTGGCGCTGCTGTCGGGTGAGCTGGCCTGGCCTGGCTACCCGGCGGTGGCCAGTGCCTATGCCGGCCACCAGTTCGGCCGCTACAGCCCGCAGCTGGGCGATGGCCGCGCCCTGCTGCTGGCCGAGCTGCACACGCCGCAGGGCCGGCAGGAGCTGCAGCTCAAGGGCGCCGGCATCACGCCCTTTGCGCGTGGCGGCGATGGCCGCGCGGTGCTGCGATCCACGCTGCGCGAGGCGCTGGCCTGCGAGGCCCTGCATGCGCTGGGCGTGCCCAGCACGCGCGCGCTGGCCGTGGTGGCCTCGCCGCTGCAGGTGCTGCGCGACGAGCAGGCCGAAACCACCGCCGTGCTGTGCCGCGTGGCGCCCAGCTTTGTGCGCTTCGGTCATTTCGAGTTTCTGGCCCGCCAGGGCGATGCCCGGCATCTGCAGCGCCTGGCCGACTGGGTGGCCACCCAGCTGTTCGGCCTGCCGGACGACGCCGCGCTGCCGGCACCGCAGCGCCACGCCGCCTGGCTGCGCGAGGTGGCCACGCGCAGCGCCCGCCTGGTGGCCCAGTGGCAGACGCTGGGCTTCTGCCACGGCGTGCTCAACACCGACAACTGCGCGCTGCTGGGCCTCACACTCGACTACGGGCCCTTTGGCTTTGTGGAGCGCTACCGGCCGCACCACATCCCCAATGCGTCAGACACCGACGGCCGCTACCGCCTTGAAGCCCAGCCGGCCGTGATGCGCTGGAACCTCGAGCGCCTGCTGGCCGCCTGCCAGGGCCTGCTGGGCGACGATGCCAACTCTGCCGCCGACTCCGCCGCCGGGCACACCACCGCGGTGCTGGCCGCGTACGACAGCGCCTATGCGCAGACGGTGATGGCGCGCTGGGCCGCCAAGCTGGGCCTGGCCACGGTGCAGCCGGGCGATGACCGCCTGGTGCTGCGCTGGCTCAAGCTGCTGCAGCAGGGCCGTGCCGATTTCACCGCCAGCTTTCGCGCGCTGGGCGAGCAGCCGCCTGCCGCCCTGCGCGAGCGCTTCGGCGCCGCCGCCCCGGCCTTCGACGCCTGGGCGCAAGACTGGCAGGCCCGCCTGGCCGCGCAGGGCGAGCCCGCGGCCGTGGTGCGCGAGCGCCAGCGCCTGGCCAATCCGCGCCATGTGCTGCGGACCCACCTGGCGCAGGCCGTCATCCAGGCCGCGCAGGCGGGTGATGCCGCGCCGCTGCAGCGCCTGATGGCCGTGCTGGCCCGCCCCTTCGACGACCAGCCCGGCGCCGACGACCTGGCCGCCCCGCCGCCGGCCGGCACGCCGGTGGCCGAGCTCAGCTGCTCGGCCTGACGACACCCCCTTCACCCGCCGGGTTCCCACCGCCATGAAACTCCAGCTTGACCGCCCCCAGGTGCTGGCCCTGGCCCAGGCCTTTCCCACGCTGCAGATGCTGCAGGACCAGTTGCGCTACGGCCACCGCATCGAGCTCAGTGCCGGCAGCCTGCCGCTGGATGCGCTGGACATGCTGGCCCGCCTGTACGACCAGGCCGGCGCCGCGCTGATCGGCCGCGCCGCCCAGCTGCGCGCGCTGGTGGCCGCGCTGCGTGAAGGCGCCTGCGAGCCGCGCTTTGCGCCCGGCAGCGAGATCGAGGCGCTGCTGCCGGCCCTCGTTTCCTACCTGATGAAAAACGCGGCAGCCCATGGCGGCCGCGGCTGGCTGTTTGCCGCCAACACCGACGGCAAGCCGCTGCCGTGGGTGGTGACGCGCATCGACTACGTCAGCGGTTCATCCGAAGAAAACGCCAAGCTGATGGTCGAGCTGAAGGCCCAGGCCAAGGCCTCGGTGCTGAGCCAGACGCTGCGCCTGGCCGATGCGGATCTGCGCGCGCTGGCCGGCCCGCTGGAGGCCGGCCCCACCATCGCCGAGCTGCTGGCCGCCAAGGGCTTCTTGAAAGAGACGCCCGAGCTGCTGGCCGCCAACGACGCCACCGCCGAGCGCTACGTGGCCTGGCGCGGCCGCTACGGCGCGATGTTCAATGCCAGCGGCACCGGCTTCCATGCCGAAGACCCGAACGCCACACACCGCGACACCGACTGGAGCCGCAAGGACCAGATCGTGCTGGCCTCGGGCGGCGGCAGCGCCAGGCTGGTCAACGACGAAGGCATCCTGCCGCCGCGCGCCGCGCTGCTGGATGCGCCGGGCGACATCCTGGGCCCCTACCTGCGCAAGGCCGGCAAGAGCAGTGACTTCGAGTACGAGCGCGAGGCCACCGATCTGAAGAACCAGCTGCAGGCCCTGGACAGCGCCGGCACATCGCTGTTCACGCGGCTGCCGGTGCATGGCTACCTGTTCATGTTCCACCTCGAGCTGCACCAGCACCTGTGGGTGCATGTGGACGACATGCAGCCGCATGTGTACTCGCCCGAGCTGAAGGGCAAGCTGGTGCTGCCGCGCGAACAGACCGACCTGATCGACATCCTCACCGCCGAGATGGACGTGCTGATGGACGACGTGGTGGCCGGCAAGGGCGGCGGCACCACGGTGCTGTGCGCCGGGCCGCCGGGCGTGGGCAAGACGCTCACCGCCGAGGTGTATGCCGAGGTCATCGCCCGGCCGCTGTACCGCGTGCATTCGGGCCAGCTGGGCCTGAACGTGGCGCAGATGGAGCAGGCGTTGAAGGAGGCGCTCACCCGCGCCCAGCGCTGGGGCGCGGTGATGCTGATCGACGAGGCCGATGTCTACATCCGCAAGCGCAGCGACGACATCGCGGCCAATGCCGTGGTGGGCGTGTTCCTGCGCGTGCTGGAGTACTTTGACGGCCTGCTGTTCCTCACCACCAACCGCATCGACGACATCGACGAGGCCATCGTCAGCCGCTGCATTGCGCTGATCCGCTACCACGCGCCCGACCAGGCCGCGCGCGAGCGCATCTGGCGCGTGATGGCGCAGCAGTTCGAGCTGCCCATCGACGACGCGCTGGTCAGCACCCTGGCCGCCACCTACCCGCAGGCCAGCGGCCGCGACATCAAGGGCCTGGCCAAGCTGGTGGCCAAGACCTGCCGGCACCAGAACCAGCCGCCCACGCTGGCGGTGTTTGCGCGCTGCGCGCTGTTTCGTGCGCTGGATGCGCAGGCGGTGGACGAGCCGGCTTTGGCGGGGGGCTGACATGTACCACCGCTCGCTCTACGAGATCGTGATCGACTGTGGCAAGGCCATCCGCAAGCTGACGGCCGAGATGCAGGACGAAGGCGAGCTCTTCGCCAGCGCGCTGACGCTGCGCGCCGTGGAGGCGCAGCTGCTGATCATGGCGCACACGCTGGGCAATGTGACGCCGGTGCTGCACCAGAAGCTGGCCCAGGTGGACTGGCTGGGCTGGAGCGCGCTGCACGAGAAGCTGCGCCACGGCATCCAGCCGCGGCGCGAGGAGATCTGGTATGCGGTGAACGGCCTGGTGCCGCAGACCTTGGACCTGCTCACCGAGCTGCGCCGCAAGCAGCCGGTGTGGTTCGGCATTGAATACTGAAATGGGACACCCGGCCTCGCGGGTACGCGAGTCCACCCGCCGGGCGGGTTGGCCGGCCGGCTTCGGAGCGGCCGGGCGCTCGGCCGGCTGCCGCATCACGATGGAGTTTTGACTCATGGCCATACCTGACCTGGGCTATCTGGCCCTCAGCGAGAACCCCAGCGCCGAGGCCGGCCGCGCGCTGATCCGCCAGTTCGTGCTGGTGCGCGAGGCCGACCGCATGGGCTACGACGACATCTGGCTGGGCGAGCACCATGCCGATGGCAGCTGGCCGCAAAGCGCCATCGTGGCCTTGCTGGGGCATCTGTCGGCGGCATCGACCAAGGCGCGCATCGGCGCGCTGCCGCTGCTGCCGGCGCTGCGCCAGGCCCAGCCGCTGGCCGAAGACCTGGCCACGCTGGATCTGCTGGCCAAGGGCCGGCTGGAACTGGCCGTGGCCAGCGGCGCGGCGCAGCCGGCCGTGCTGGCCGCGCATGGCCTCACGCCCGCCAAGGCGCGCGAGCGCCTCCTCACAGTGATGGCCGAGCTGCAGCAGATCCTGGCCACCAAGGCGCCGCTCGACTCGGGCCCCGGCACCGCCGACCTGGTGCCCGCCCCGGGCCGCGCACAGCTGCCCACCTGGCTGGCCGCCGACGACGAGGCCAGCCTGCGCCATGCCGGCGCGCAGGGCTGGGGCGTGGTGTCTGCCGCCACGCACACGCTGGCCCGCGTGCAGCGCGCCCACGGCATCGCCAGCCAGGCGGCGGCCGCTGCCGGCCTGGCCGCCCCGCCGCTGCTGCTGGCGCGCTTTGCCTGCAGCGCCGACACGCATGAGGCCGCGGTGGCCATCGCCCGCCCCTACCTGGAAAGCTTTGCCCAGCGCGCCAAGGCCGCGGGCTGGGGTGCCGACCTCGCGCGATCGCTGGCCACCAACCCCGAGGCCCTGCTGGCCGAATCGCTGGTGGGCAGCCATGCCGAGGTGGCGCAGCGCTTCAGCGCGCTGGCCAGCACGCACGGCGCCAGCCGCGTGGCCATCGTGCCCACCTCGGGCCAGTTCGACACGCACAAGCACATCCTCGCCGCCTTCGTCGACGAGGTGCGGCCGCTGCTGGACGACTGAAGGCACCGGCGTGGGGCGGGGTATCGGGGTGGAGAGTGGGTGGGCTGAGCTTGGCCTCGGGGTTCGGCGCCTTGCCTGCCACCCCGGCACGGCGCACCATCACCGCTCTGCTGTTCGGAGTCCGCCATGCAAGACACCCCCGCCAAGACCCCCTGGCACCTGTGGCTGGTGGGCGTGTTCGACTACGTGATAAATATTGCCTGGGGCCCGGCCTACCTAGCCAGCGCGGGCTTCACGCCCGAGCAGATGGCGCACTACCAGGCCATGCCGCTGTGGATGATGTCGGTGTGGGCCGTGGGGGTGTTCAGCGCATTCGCCGCATCCATCGCGCTGCTGCGGCGGCGGGCGCTGGCCGCGCCGGTGTTCTGGCTGTCGTTGGCGGCCTTTGGCATCAGCGTGGCCTACAACCCTCTGCTCACCAACGGCGCGGCCATCCTGGGCCGGCAGATGAACATCACCAGCGCGGTGATCGCGGCGCTGTTGCTGCTGTTTGCGCTGTATGCCCGCGCTCAGGCACGTCGAGGTGTGTTGCGCTGAAGGCCAGCACAGCGCGCGCAGAACGGCGCCAGCAGCAGCGAGCGCCACACGCGCCAGGCCGAGCAGCCCGAGATCGCCGCGCGCGTGGCGCTGCACCAGGTGGCCAGCTACCTGGGCATCACCAACGTGGCGCTGTCGCGCATCCGCCGCCGCATGCGGCAGCGCCAGGCCGTGGTCCCCCTGTCATAGCGCCCCGAAGGCCACGGACACCGGGGGGTTCGGGCCCAGTTCCATCCCTGAGTCATACGCTGCGTTGGCAAGTTGTGGTAACAATTGGTCAACGACGAATCAGGGAGAAGGAATGGAGCAGACGCCGGCTCAAGCCGTGCGATGGCCGGGCCTTGGACTTCTCGCCCGGCAGCGCCTGCGGCAAGCTTGGCCGCAGATGCGCGCTGGTGCTCGCCACGGCCTGCCGGTCGTGCTGTGGCTCGCCTGCATCCTCTACTGGTGCGAGCAGGCTCACCTGTTCCACGCCTTCGACGAGTGGGCGATGTCAAGGGCACTCGGGCGGCAGATCGAGACCCGCGACGCGATCCAGTGGCAGACGCAGGCAGCGAAGAATCCGTGGCTGACGCGCCTGGTGGTGCGCGACCAGGCGCATGAGCCGATCTCGTCCGATCAGACGCGGCTGCGGCTGGACCAGGACAAGCCATTTTCCCGTGTGCGGCTGGCCGAGTACCTCGAGCAGTTGAACAAGAGTCTGCCGGCAGAACCGCCCAGCGTGATCGGCATCGATGTCGATGTGACGCCACTTGAAGACAGCCCATCCGACGCGGGCAGTGCCCAGCGGCTGAAAAACGCGCTGTTGAAGCTGGCCGAGCGCCATGTCGTCGTGGCGGCGGCACTCGACCGCCGCGAACAGGCCCATGTCGCTGCGCGCAATGCGTTCATGCGGGATCTCTGCACGGGCGCCAACAAGCAGGGGCAGGTGCCGCGGCTGGCCTTCGCGAGCATTGCAGTGGCGTCTGAGCGTGGCAAGGCGCTGATCGACGTGCCCTACGAAAGCAGGAACAGGAAGGCGCCAACGTCCTTCCATTCCGGGGCCGTGCCCGCAGTGTTTCCATCGCTGGGCGTGGTGCTTGGCGAAGCCGCGGCGCGGTATGTCCTGGAGCCCGGCGCGAACGGCGGCGCGCCGACAACGCGTTGGGGACAGCAGGACGACCAGCACGGTCCCCAGACCCTGACGACACTGTGCCAGCAGGCCAACGGAAGCCAGCCCACCACGCTTGACCTGGCCGCAGCGGCATCCGACGGTGCCAGCACGCTGCCCCACTACTACGAGCCTCGACACCTCAACACCGCCAGGGCCGATCCGCTGATCCAGACCTTCGAGATCGACAGCCCGGCGGATCTCCTGCACATCAGCCTGCCAACGCGCGTGCTGCTGATCTCCGTGGATGACGACACGGCGTCCGACCAGCACCTCCAGTTGCGGCTGACCGACGCCACGCGCCATCTGGTGCCCGGCGACCGGATTCATGCCGTCACCGCCATCGGCCGGGCCTTCCCCCTCCAGCCGTCGCACGGCCTCGCCTGGCTGGTCGACCTGGCGGTGGGCATGGTGTTCGCGGCGCTGGGGCATGCCCTGAAACCAGGGCAGCGGATGCGCCGGCACTACCCGATGGCCGGGCTCTGTCTGGGTCTGATCGGCCCGCTGGCCCTGGGCGGCCTGGGCTGCTGGCTGGCCGACGGGCTGAGTGCCAAGCTGCTGTGGCAAGGCGTCTGGCTGCTGCCCGTGCCCATGATGGTGGGCATGGCCCTGCACGCCTATGGCGAGGCGGGCATGCCGGCCCACGACCACGACCACGGCCACGAAGGCGCGCATGGACAGGCGGCGCCATCGACAGCCCAGGGCAGACGCAACGGGTGGGCCACCGTGCGCAACGGCGCATCAAGGCTGCGTCACTGGTTGACGCCTCCCGCTGCCGACGCCCAAGACAGCCGCTCGCGTGCCGACCAACTGGCCGCCTGGTGGCTGGCATCGTGGGGAACGCTGCTGCTGGTGACCTCGGTGCTGGCCCACCTGCAGCTCCACGCCTGACACACGCTTGAACGGGAGTACGACATGAAGCGCATTCGCACAGAGTCAACCACGAACCGGCCGGCACCGCGATGGCGGCTGGCGGCGCTCCCTGCCACCTGGGCCTTGGTGGGCGGGCTGGCCGCCAGCCCCGCCTGGGCCGCGGGGCAGCAATGCCTGGCCAGTTGTGCCAATGGCAACGGCTGCGTGGTCAAGGAGGCTGACCGCACGTCCATGCCCTTCACCGGCCAGCTCAAGGCACTGGACAACAGCTGCGACCGTTTTAGCGTGGAGAGTGGCCCGGTCTTTGTGCAATACCGCCACAAGGGCGAGTCGCTGACGATCAAGGTGGCGCAAGGCCAGATCGCCACGGCCATGGGCCACCGCCGGCAGGACCCGTGCGATGAACTGCGCGCCAAGTGCCTGCAGGTCATGGACGAACAGCGCCGGGCCGGCAAGGCGGGCAAGGGCTTCGATGGCACCGGGGCGGCCGACGCGCGCCGCGGCAGCCCCTGCGAGATGGGCCTGCCCTGCGGATCGGTGCTGCCGCCCCAGGGCGACTGGGTGGTGCGGCTGCAGCAGGCCGCGTTCAACGGCACCTGGCGCGTCACAGCCAGCCGGGGTGGCGGCACCGACTTCGAGATCCCCATCAGCAAGGGCCTGGCGCGGCTGCAGCAGCCCCGCCTGGTGCCCGGCGCCAGCTACCGCTATGTGTTGCTGGACGAGCGCGGCAGCCCCGTCGCTTCAGGCGACTTCTCCGTGGGATCGCCCAACTCGGTGCGCGATGTGGCGGACAGCGAGGCCGAGCATGTGCGCGCGGGCCTGCCCGCACGGGCCGCACGCTACCGCGCCCTGGCCGACAACGACTTCGACTGGGACGCCGTTCAACTGGCCCGCGATGTGCCGGCCGAGGGAGAAGCCCGATGAAACAAGGCACCGCACGCCCTCTGAACCGCTGCCACGGCCTGGTGCTGATGGCCGCCCTGCTGCTGTCAGGCTGCGCCGAGGTCAAGAAGCAGGCCGAGGCCATGGCCGGCGCAATCCAGTCGAGCACCACGCCCGCGCCAGCAAGCACCGAAAGCACCGCTGCCGCGCGCCCGGCGCCGGCAGCAGCACCAACGACGGGGAGCAGCACTTCGACAACATCCGGCGCCGGCAGCAGCAACTCTGCACTGCCGGGCGCCAGCAGCACGGGCGGCAACGTGGTGGCGGCGGCGGCCGTTGCCAAGGCCAACTCGGTGCCGGTGAACGAGAAGGCGCTGCGCGGGCTGCTGCCCGACCGCACCTGCGCCAAGCCCGACGAGCAGTTCGACGTGACGCAGAAACTCATCCAGTACGGCGGGCAGAACGCCGTGCTGAGGCTGCAGCGCATGCTCACCACCGACTTCCAGCAGGCCGAGCTGACGCCGCAGGACCGCGCCATGCTGCGCTACATCGCCTACACCACGATCTGGATTCCGCAGGAGGTGGAGGAGAAGGCCGGCGCGCTGTGGAGCGCCTTGGCATCCGACGACAGTGGCGGCGGCGGCAAGGCCGCGCGCTTCAAGCGCCTGGCCGAGCGCATGGACTTCATGCGCAGCCAGGCAAGCGACTATCCCGGCACCGCGCGACTCAGCCAGGTCAACACGCTGGAAAACGGCATCTATGCTCAGCCCGGCGGCATCGTGGCGGTGTCGCGGACGTTCATCGAACTGCTCGACACCCACAGCGCGGCCCAGGATCTGGTGCTGGCCCACGAGTTCTCGCACCTGTACAAGCGCCACGCCATCAAGGAACTGCAGTACCAGCTGCTCACCAGCTCGGCGGGCCTGCGCATCGCCAGAGTGCTGCTGCGCAAGAACATGGGCGCGGCCTCCGACAGCAATGTGGCCATCGAGGCCCTGGCCTATCTGAAGGTGGCCAGCGATCTGGTCGAGTTCATCAAGACCACCACCACGCACTTCGGCAAGGAACAGGAGCTTGAAGCCGACGCCTGTGCCGTGGAGTGGCTGCAGCGCGCCAAGCTCGATTCGCGCGGGGCCTGGGCCGGATTTAAGGTGATGGCCGCGCAGGCGCCTGCCAACGATGCCGCCTACTTCAAGCTGCACCCGAGCACCAAGGAGCGCGAGCTGAACTACAGCCGCCGCCTGCAGAACGCCCCGCGGACCAAGTGACCGATGCACCCAGGCGGGTGCTGATGACCCGCCGGCTCACCCGCCCGCTCTGGCTGGCCCTGCTGATCAGCCTGCTGGCCGGCTGCGCCACGCTGGCCGCCAGCGCGCTGGACGAGCGCTTCGGCCCCGCCCAGCCCACGCGGCACGATGCGCCGCTGCCGCCGGTGCACAGCGCGCCCAGGTACACGCGCCACATCAAGCCGCTGTTCGACAGCCGCTGCGTGGTGTGCCACGGCTGCTATGACGCGCCCTGCCAGCTCAAGCTCACGCGCTGGGACGGCATCGCCCGCGGCCTCAGCAAGGCCAGCGTGTATGGCGAGCTGCGGCTGCACGAGGCCCCGCTCACCCGCCTGGGTGTGGATGCGCAACAGGCCTCGCAATGGCGCGGCATGGGCTTTGATCCCGTGCTCAATGAACACAGCCCGGCACCCGAGCACCAGCTGGCCGCCAGCGTGCTGTGGCGCAGCCTGCAGCTGAAGGCCCAGCACCCGCTGCCCACCACGCCGCTGCTGGCCGAGGCCGATTTCGACTTCTCGCTCAACCGCCAGGCCAGCTGCCCCAACCTGGCTGAATTTGATGCCCATGCCCGGCGCCAGCCCTTGGCCGGCATGCCCTACGGCCTGCCGGGCCTGAGCGCGGCTGAGCTGGATCTGGTGCGGCGCTGGCTGCTGGCCGGCGCACCCGACGATGCAGCGCCCACGCTGCCCGCACCCATCACGGCCCAGGTGGCGCAGTGGGAGGCCCTGCTCAATGGCGACTCAAACCGCCAGCAGCTGGTGGGCCGCTACCTGTATGAGCACCTGTTCCTGGGCCACCTGGTGTTCGAGGGCGATGCGCAGCGCCATGTGTTCCGCCTGGTGCGCAGCCACACGCCGCCCGGCCAGCCGATTGCGCTGATCGCCACCCGCCGGCCCTTTGATCCCCCCGGCACGGCGCGCCCCTACTACCGCCTGCAATGGGACCGCGAAACCCTGCTGGCCAAGACCCACATGCCCTACACGCTGGGCGCCGCGCGCCTGGCGCGCTGGCGGGCCTGGTTCGAGCAGCCGGCCTACACCGTGGCCACGCTGCCCGGCTATGCGCCCGAGCTGGCATCCAACCCCTTCAAGACCTTTGCCGCGTTGCCGCTGCAGTCGCGCTACCGCTTTCTGCTGGACGACGCGGGCTTCTTCGTCAACAACTTCATCAAGGGCCCGGTGTGCCGCGGCCAGACGGCGCTGGACGTGATCCAGGACCGCTTCTGGGTGTTTTTCACCGACCCCGACATCGGCGCCAGCGACCACGCCGCGCAGCTGGTGGCGCGCGAGGCCGAGCTGCTGCGCATGCCCGCCGCCGACGGCAGCAGCCCCAGCCTGCTGGCCTGGCGCGCCATGGCCCAGGCCGAGGATGCGCTGCTGGCCGCCAAGAGCCGGGCCATGGACGCGCAATTCGGCCCCGGCCGCACGCCGATTGACCTGCGCTTTGTGTGGCGCGGCGACGGCCACAACGCGAATGCCGCACTGACCATCTTTCGCCACTTCGACAGCGCCACGGTGGAGCAGGGCCTGATCGGCGAGCCGCCCGCCACCGCCTGGGTGATCGGCTACCCGCTGCTGGAGCGCATCTACTACCTGCTGGTGGCCGGCTTTGATGTGTATGGCAACACCGCGCACCAGCTGCACACCCGGCTGGCGATGGACTTTCTGCGCATGGAAGGCGAGGCCAACTTCCTGATGCTGCTGCCCCGCACCGCGCGCCTGCCGCTGCGCGACCGCTGGTACCGCGGCAGCAGCGACGAGGTGAAGAACCGCGTGCTGGGCAGCGTGTACCGCTTTGATGCCGACAGCGGCATTGCCTACCCCCAGGGCCTTGACCCGCAGCAGCACCTGTACGCCCTGCTGCACCAGCGCCTGGCCCCGGTGCTGGGCCAGCGCCACGCCATCAACCCCGGCACCGAGCCCGACCCCACCGCCCGCCAGGCCCTGCAGCAGCTGGCCACGCTGCGCGGCCCGGCCCTGCAATGGCTGCCCGAGGCCATCCTGCTGCGCATTGACAGCACGGATCAGACCCCAGCGCGTTATGTGAGCGTGCTGCGCAACACCGGCCACCTGAACGTGAGCACCCTGCTGCGCGAGAGCGCCATGCTGGCCCCCAGCGAACACAGCCTCACCGTGGCCCCCGGTTTCATCGGCGCCTACCCCAACGCCCTGCTGCACGCCACGCCCGACCAACTGCCGGCCCTGGTGCAGACCATCGCCGGATTGACAAGCGACGCCGACTACCGCGCCCTGGCTGACCGCTTTGCCATCCGCCGCACCGATGCGCGCTTCTGGCAAGCCAGCGACGCGCTGATGGCCGCCTACCGGCGCTGGGCACCGGGTGAGGCGGGGGTGCTGGATTGGGGGCGGTTGGAGAACAGGTAGCGCAGGCCGGTCTGAACCGCCTTCAATCGTGGGATCCATGGCCTGGCTGTAGCCAAGTCCGCTGGCACCATCGTCTCGGCATCCATAGCATTGGCGCGCGATTCGGCTGAATGCAGCGAATGGGCGTTGCGCGATTCCGGATCGCCAACAGGGGAGGATCCAAAATGTTCTTGTCGAAGATCAAAACCATTGCTTGGGCTGCATTGGCCATCAGCTCAATTGGCGGTGCTCAGGCTGCCGCTCAACTCACCGCCACTTTCCGCGACCCGGTCGGCACCGTGCTGGCGACAGACGCCATCGACGTTTGGATCAAGTTGACCAATGTCGGCGACGAAGCGTTCACTTTTGACCGCGATGTGGGCCCTGAGGCGAACTACGGCATGCCGTCGCCCTTCAGCTTGCCCAGCGTCGGCAGCAACATTGCGAATTCGTTGTCCAACGTGCCCTTCGAAAGCTATGACCGAGTAAGCTTGTTCGTCTTCGGGCGCTGCACTGAAACCTTCACCACAGGCTGCAACGCCGCAGGCGCCTACGTTGCTCAGGTGCCTGCAGGGCAAGGCTGGTTCGCTGTCGGCTCGCGCTTCACTTTGGATCCCAGCGCGTCATTGGAGATGCCGTTGTTCACGCTGACTCCCGATGGCGGTACGGCAGCTGCCGGGTCTTACATCGCCTACAACGTCGGCGTCGGCGTGTTCATTTACGGAAAGGACGCCGACGGAAACACATTGCAAGCTGACTTGCTGAGGATTGGCACCTGCCCCACCTCGGACGTCTCTTGCGCCTTCCAGCGCACCGTGGTCGCTGTACCTGAGCCAGACGCAGTTGCGATGATGCTGACTGGCCTGCTGCCCATTGCTGCGGCAGTGCGCCGTCAGCGACGTCGTCGCTGAGCAGTAGCGCGCGCCGCCCTTCACGCCTGTCTGGCGTTCACCCTCCCCAACACCGCCGGCGCAATCAGCCTGTGCATCGGCGTCACCGGCAGCATGTACAGCCGGCCCAGCAGGTTGTGCAGGTGAACCACGGTGGTCAATACGATGCGGGCGGGCTGGGTGGCATCGGCGTGCAGGCGGCAAACAGACAGCACCACGTGCAGGTGCTTGTCGTCGTCTTCTACCAGCACCTCGTCGTCGCTGCGGCTGCGCAGCGTGAAGATGCCCACGCGGTCGCCCGGGTGCTGGGGCATGGGCTGCGGGACCTGCTGGCCCTGGGCGCCGGCCAGGCCCAGATCGCCCAGGTTCTTGAGGCCGAAGCGCACCACCACGCGGTTGCGCAGGCGCATGGCCATGTCCACCCAGCGCGGCGTGGCGGCCAGCGCGGCCATCAGGTGTTCCATCGCCGTGCGCTCGGGGTGCTGCACGGCCACCTGCCAGGCGTCGTGAAAGTGGGCGCCGGGCAGCAGGCGGGCGATGGCGCTGCCGGTCGGCACGGCGCAGGCTTGTACGGGGGTGGGGCGCATGGGGCAGCGGGCCTGGGCCTAGGGTTTGGGGGTGGCGGTGGGGGGGCCGGGCTCGGCGTCTTGGGCCGGGGTGGCGGCCTGGGCCAGCAAGGCGCAGGCCTGGCGGGTGTCTACCTGGGCGCCCAGGTGGCGCAGCAGGTGCATCAGGCCCAGCCAGGCGCGGTCCCACGACATCAGCTCGGCCGACATGGCCTGCACATGCCGCGCCAGACCGGCCTGGCGCTGGGCGTCCAGGCGGGGCGGCGTTGACTTGCTGGCAAAGTCGAAAACACCGCCGGTGAGCGGCTCGGTGGCCCAGTCGAGCAGCACGGTCACGGCGGGCAGCACGCAGCGCTCAAAGTCGGCCAGGCCCAGGCCGGGCGCCGCCAGGCGCAGGTGCTGGTAGGTGTGGCGCAGCGTGGCCGCATCGGCGCGCGGGGGGCCGATCCACTGCGTCCACAGGCGGGCCAGGCCGTGCGTGAAGTGGCGTGGCAGCACCTGGGTGCAGCCAAAGTCGAGCAGGCCCACGCGGCCGTCGGGCAGAAACAGCACGTTGCCCGGGTGCAGGTCGGCATGGGTGCGGCCCAGTTGCAGGGCACCGTGCAGCAAGCCGTCCCACAGGGCCTGGCCCTGGCGGTTGCGCACGGCGGCTGGCGGCTGCTGCGCGCACCAGGCCTGCACGTGCTGGCCCTGCAGCAGCTCTTGCGTGAGCACGGTGCGGCGTGAGTGGCTGGCAAAAACCTGGGGCACCACGATGTCGGCATGCAGCGGGTGCGCGGCAAACCAGCGCTGGGCCTCGGCCTCGTGCTCGTAGTCCACCTCTTCGCGCAGCTGGCGGCTGATCTCGGCCAGGATGCGGTCTACCACCGTGCTATCAGGCAGGGTGAGCAGGCGCTGGCCCAGGGTGTTGAGCGTGCCGCGCAGCAGGCTCAGATCGGTGTCCAGCGTGGCGGCGATGCCGGGGTATTGCACCTTCACGGCCACGGCGCGCCCGTCGTGCATCACGGCGCGGTGCACCTGGCCCAGGCTGGCCGCGGCAAAGGCCGTGGGCTCGAAGTGGCTGAACAGCGCCTCGGGCTCGCAGCCAAAGGCCTGGCGAAACACCTTGCCCACCAGCGCACGGTTCAGCGCCGGGGCCTGGTGGGTGGCGCGGGCCAGCTCGGCGCGCACGCCGGGGGGCAGAAAGTCGGCGTCCATGCTGAGCACCTGCGCGGCCTTCAGCGCGGTGCCGCGCAACTGGCCCATGGCGCCCATCAGGATGCGGCCAATCTCGGCCTCGTGCGCCTGGCGGGCGGCCGTGGCGGCGGGGGTGTCGGCGTGGGCGCCATCGCTGTTGCCATCGCTGCGCAGGCGGTGGCGCAGCGTGGCCAGGCCCACCCGGGTGGAGGCCAGGCCGGCAATGGCCGTGCGCGCCAGCTTGCCGGTGCGCGGCGGGCGGGCGGAGGTGCTCACTTCGCCTTCCTGGTGGGTCTGGCCGTGCTGGCCGTGCTGGCCGTGCTGGCCGTGCTGGCCGTGCTGGCCGTGTTGGCCGTACTTGGCGTGCCGGAGGCGCTGGCCGTGTTGCTGGCGCTGGCGCGGCGCCGGGCAGGCTTGGCCGGCCGGGGTTCGGGCGGCGCCGCGGGCTCGGGCGCTGGATCGGGCCCGGGCGCCGGGCCGGCATCGGCACGGGCCTGCATCACCCGCGCCATCTGGCTGCGCACGAAAAACAGCGCCAGCTGCACCAGCCGGTCGGGCAGGCCCGACTTGAGCGCGGCCACCAGGATGCCCAGGGTCTGATCCACAAAGCGCGGCGTGTCGGCGGCGCCGGGTGAGCGGTCATGCAGCCACCAGGCCACCACGCCCACGGCATAGTCGCCATACAGGCCGCTGAGCAGGCGCAGGAAATCGCTTGGCGCGATCTCGCCGCTGGCCACGGCGTGCTCCAGGTCGGCCAGCACCTGCTCACGCAAGGTCTGCTTGGCCTGCAGCTGATCGCCCAGCAGCAGCAGCGGCGCGCGCGCCATCAGTGCACGCGCCTGCAGCACAAAGGCGCGCTCGGGCTCCAGGCGCTCCAGGATGGCGTCGGTCAGGCGCTGCAGGCGGTCTTGCAGCGGGTAGTCGGCAAAGCCGGGCGTGGCGCGCGTGGCCCTCACGGCATCGGCGGCCACCAGATCGAAGTAGCCCAGCACCAGCCGGTCCTTGCTGGGAAAGTACTTGTAGATGGTGGCGTCGCCCACGCTGGCGGCCCAGGCGATGTCCTTCATCGTCACGGCCTCGTAGCCGCGCTCGCTCATCAGCGTCACGGCCGCGCGCACGATGCGCGTGCGGGTCTCGTCTTGCTGGGCCTTGCTGGTCTTCATGCCGCCTCTGCGTGGTTAATGCGAACTGACTACACGTTAAGTCTTATATTTTTCGTCGTCAAGGATGGTTTCATCTCTTTGATCGAATGTCGGCGGGGCTGCGGCGGTGTCGCCCATACTGCGCAGATGACTGCACACCTGGCTGAACTGCCCCGCGTCGGCGTGGGCATCCTCGTCATCCGTGAAGGCCGCGTGCTGCTGGGCCAGCGCCTGGGCGCGCATGGCGCGGGCACCTGGTCAGCCCCTGGCGGCCGGCTGGAATTTGCTGAAGACCTGCTGGCTTGCGCCCGCCGCGAGCTGGCCGAAGAAACCGGGCTCACGCTGGGCGCGGCGCGCATCGGCCCGGTGACCAGCAATGTGTTCGCCGAGGTGGGCCAGCACTACGTCACCGTGATCGTGCTGGCCCCGCACACGCAGGGCGAGCCACGCACGCTCGAGCCCGACAAGTGCGCCGGCTGGCAGTGGTTTGACTGGCAGGCGCTGCCGGCGCCGTTGTTTGCGCCGCTGCAGTCGCTGGTGGATCAGGGCTTTCAGCTTCCGGGCTGAGGGCTGAGGGCGGGGACCGAGGGCCGACCCTGCTGCGCACCTAGGGCTCGCCAATACACGGCGCGCCGGCCAACATCGCCGCCCGCCACAACACAAGAACCGAGGACGCCCGCACCATGGCCCATGCCAAGACGATTGCCCGCCCCGATGGCAGCACGCTCACGGTCTGGCCCGCCCCGGCCGGCGCCCCGGCCACCGCCGCCGCCCAGGCCCTGGGCCTGGCCAGCGGCGGCCCGGTGGTGTGGGTGGCGGGTGGCGACGATGCGCTGCCGCAGGCGCTGCAGGCCCGCATCACCCAGCTGCTGGCGCGCGGCCTGCTGCGGCCGCTGCGCGAGCACGTGGGCACGCCGCCCCTGCTGCTGGTGCGCGCCCAGGGCAGCGGCCTGCCCGCACTGCTGGGCCGCAGCGTGGCCGATGGCGCCGGGGTGCGGCTGCTGGGCGTGGCCCCGCAGGCCTTGATCGAGCTGCCCGCGGATGCCGCTGCGGGTGCCGCCGCCCTGCCGGCCGGCACCGGCCCGCGCCTGATGCCGGTGCCGGGCCTCAGCGACTTGCTGCTCACGCCGGGCAGCGCCTGGGGCGACGAGCTTGGCCAGGCCGTGGCGCTGGCCAGCCAGGTGGCCGCCGGCCCGCGTGTGCTGCTGCTGCTGATCGGCGGTGGCCCGGCGGCGCTGCCGCAGGTGCTGGCCGCCGTGCGCCAGGGCTGGCCGGTGCTGCTGGTGCAGGGCAGCGGCGGCCTGGCCGATGCGCTGCTGGCCCAGGCCGGCCGCGGTGCGGCCGATGGCGACGATCCGGCCGTGGCCGAGATCCTGGCCGATGGCAAGCTCGACTCGATCACCCTGGGCGACAAGGTGGCCGAGGCGGTGGATGCGCTGGCCCGTCGCGTGCGGCGCGACACCGGTGGCGACAGCGTGCTGCGCCAGGCCTGGCAGCGCTTTGCCATCTTTGATCAGGCCGCGGCGCAGCAGCAGACCGGCTTCAACCGCATGCAGCGCGGCATTCTGGTGCTCGGCGTGGCGGTGGTGGCGCTGTCGGTGGGGCGCAAGCAGTGGCTGGCCCATCTGGACGAGCGGGCCCGCAAGATCGCCGAGGCCGCCAGCACCATCAGCGACAAGGCCGCCAGCGCGGCGCAGGCGCTGGCCCAGGCCGGCACCGAGGCCGCCTCGGCCGCCGCGGGCGTGGCCTCGAGCGCCGCCGTGGCCGCCGCCAGCGCGGCGCAGGCGGCATCGGCGGCGGTGCAACCGGGGGCCAAGAACGGCTTCGACTCGGCGCTGTTTTTTCTGCTGGTGGCGCTGCCGATCACCGTGTCGGCGCTGGTGGCGCTGGACATCCGCTTTTCGCCCGGCAAGCGCTGGCTGCTGCTGCGCGCCGCCGCCGAGGGCATCAAGCGCGAGATCTACCGCTACCGCGCCATGCCGCACCCGGGCGCGGCGCCGGGCGAGCCCGAGAAGGCCCTGGCCAAGGCGGTGGAAGACATCACCCGCCGGCTGGCCCGCACCGAGGCCAATGCCCTGGCCATGCCGGCGTATGCCGGCGAGGTGCCGCCGCCTGGCGCCGTGGCCAGCGGCGACGACGGCCTGAGCCCGCTGGGCCCCGAGCGCTACCTGCACCTGCGCCTGCGTGCGCAGTGCGACTGGTACCGCCGCAAGACGGTGGCCTTTCATGCCAAGGCCAGCTGGTGCCAGGTGGCGGTGATCGTGGTGGGCGCGGTGGGCTCGCTGCTCACCGCTTTGTCGGGCAGCTTCGGCGACGGCATGGCCGACTGGGTGGCGGTGACGGCCGCGGTGTCGAGCGCGCTGCTGGCCTTTCTGGGCTTCAAGCAGTTCGAGAAGACGCTGGTGGGCTACAACCAGACCGCCACCGACCTCGAGAACCTGCAAGCCTGGTGGACGGCCCTGACCCACGAAGAACAGGCCGACACCGACAACATCGCCAAGCTGGTGAACCACACCGAGAAGGCCCTGGGCGACGAGCAGGACAGCTGGGCCCAGAGCATGACCAATGCGCTGGAAGACCTGCGCAAGGGCCAGGACCCGGGCTCGGCAGCGCGCGGGGCCGGCGGCGGGGGCGGTGATGGTGCGGGCGGTGGTAGTGCGGGCGGTGGCGGTGGCGGTGGCGGTGGAGCCGCTGCCGAAGCCGGCGCAGGCGCCGCCCGGCCGGGTGCCGTGGTCGTGGTCGGCGCCGGGCTCGTGGGCGCGACCGATGGCCTGGCGGATGCCAACATCCATGCGGACATCAGCGCTGACCTCGGTGCCGCCACCGGTGCCGACACCGGCGCGGCCGATCTGCCGCCTGGCGCCCAGCCACAGGACGCGCCCGCACCAGACGCCGATCCGGCCAGCGGGCAAGATCCCGCCAAACCCGGCACCTGAGCCGCGCAGCAGCCAGAGGCTCCAGCGCTCACCAGGTGCGAAGGAACCGTCGCGAGCGGGCTCAGGGTGGTTCGAGCAACGCAGCCGTACACCCGTACGGCGAGTCGCGCAGGGCCGCCATGTGCCCGCGCAGCAGGTTCATTCACAACTTGTCAGCGATAGCCCTCTTCGGCCAGCACCTGCCGCACCACCGGCTGCGCGCGCATGCGCTGCAGATGGGCCGCGCAGCGGGCGGGCAGGGGCAGGCCGGTCTTCTCGGCCCAGAACTCGGGGTAGAACAGCGCCGCGTCGGCCACGCCCCAGTGCGGGCCGAAGGCGAAGCCCTCGTGCTCGATGCCCGGGGGCAGGCGCGCGGCGATGCGCTCGAACGCCGCCGCCGCCATCTCGCGGCCCTGGGCCACCACGGCCTCGCGCCAGGCCGCGTGCAGGCCGGCCGCGGCCAGCGCATCGGCCATGGCCGGCGGCAGGTAGCGCTCGGGCGTGAACACGCGGGTGAAGGCCTGGCCGTGCAGGTGGCCCACCACGTCGGCCATCAGGCCGATGGCCTGGGCCTCGTCCACCGGGTCTTGCGGCAGCAGGCCGGCCTGGGGGTGGCGGCGCGCCAGCCACAGCGCAATGGCCTCGAACTCGCACAGCGCGCGGCCATCGTCGAGCACCAGGGTCGGGATGCTGCCCTTGGGGTTGATGGCCAGGTAGGCCGGCCCGCGGTGCTGGCCGGCAGGCAGGTTCAGCACATGCGCGGCAAAGGGCAGCGCCAGGCGCTCGAGCAGGATGTGGATGCCGGTGCTGCACGAGCCGGGCGTCATGTAGAGGGTCAGGGCCATGGCCTGCCGGTCAGCAAGAAGCATGCGGGCCGGGCGGGCCCGGGCCGGCATGGCATGGCGCCTGCAATCCGGGCCTCCACCGCGCCCTGCGCCCCTGGCCTGCGGGGGCGTTTGTCGGCTTGCCGACAAGGCGCCACGCGGGCCGCCCGCCCACCCGACTGCCCCACGGCACGACTGCCCGATTGCCCGTGATGACCCCCTCGCTGCACACGCTGGCGCTGGCCCTGGCCCGGCGCGATCCACCCGCCCCCGGCAGCACGCGCCTGGCCGAGGCCGAGGCCTGGGCGGCCGACCAGGCGCGGCTGGCCGCGCTGGTGCCCACGCTGGCCATCGAGCGCGCCACGCCGGCCGAGCGCTGGGCCTGGCTGGCCGAGGCGCTGCGGCTGGAGCGACCCTCGCGCTACCTGCAGGTGCTGCGCGGCTGCGGCGGCCTGCGGCGCTGGCTGCCCGAGGTGGAGGCGCTGTTCGGCGTGCCGCAGCTCAGCGACGGGCCCGAGTGGATGGACGTGGGCGAGCACCAGCTGCGCGTGGTGGACGAAGCCGCCCGCACCGGCCAGCCACTGGCCGTGCGCTTTGCGGCGCTGATGCACAAGATCGGCAAGGGCGGCACGCCGCGCGAGATCTGGCCCTCGCACTACAAGCACGAGCAGCGCGGCCAGGCCCTGCTTGACGCGCTGGCCACGCGCCTGGCGGTGCCGGCCGACGCGCTGGCGCTGGCGCACCTGGCCATCGGCGAGGCCGACCGCATCCACCGCGCCAGCGATGTGCGCGCCGGCGCCATGGCGGCCATGCTGCAGCGCCTGGCCGCACAGGCCCAGCCCGCGCGCTTCGAGGCCCTGCTGCAGGTGTGCACCTGCGACTTCGCGGCCTATCCCGGCCACGATGCGGCCAGCTATCCCAAGGCCCGCACCTGGCGGCGGGCGCTGCAGGCCAGCCTGGCCTGCCCGCTGGACGGGCTGGACGACGAGGCCGCGCTGCAGCGCCAGGCCGAGGCCATCGCCCAGGCGCTGGGGCCGGCGCTGCGTTAAGGCCTGCTCACGCGGCCGCAGCGCAGCGCGCGGCCTGCGGGTCAGCCGCGGCCGATCTCGCCCACGCTGTCGCGCAGCTGGCGGGCCAGCGAGGGGTTGGTGTGCTCGTACTGCGCGGCCACCGACAGCAGGTGGGCCCGCGCACGCGATGCGCCCAGCGCGGTGAGGCCGCGCCACAGCACGCCGCCCCAGCGGGCAAACGACGAGCTGACGGCCGCCAGCGGGCCGTGTGAGGCACCGGCACGGGGGTAGGTGCCACTGGTCAGGGATGCGGACATGGTGATCTCCGGTGAATGAACACGCACGGGGGCTGCGGGATCGCCGCCTGGGCCGTCTCTAGCGTGCTGCAGCGCAGCATAGGGTAAACCCTTTGCGTTGGCGCAAGTCGCCGAATGACCTGGTGTGAGATACGGGAATCCTGCACGCTTGGCGCCGCACTGGCGGCTGACCGGGCAGGGCGCGACCAGCCCGCGGCAGCCGGAGAGGCGCCGGCCTAGCGGGCCGCCAAGGCCGCCAAGGCCGCCAAGGCCGCCATGGCCGCCATGGCCGCCATGGCCGGGTGATAGGCTGCGGCGCACCGCGCCTGCCAGGCCCCTGCCCTGCCCCTGCCCCAACGCCCCGCCCCGATGCGCCACCACCCACCCTCCCCGTCACCCGGGCTCTGCGGCTGTTGGCGCTGATGGCCCTGGGCCTGGCCGCGCCGCTGCAGCCGGTGGTGGCGGGCAACGTGATCCACAAGTGCGTGGTCGACGGTGCGGTCACCTACCAGGGCGACCCCTGCCGGCCCAGGCAGGCGCAGGCCGCGCCCACGGCACAGCAGTTGAACGCCGAGCGGCAGAAGAAGCTGCGCCAGGCCGCCGCGGCGGCATCGGCAGAGGCAGCGCCGCCCGACACCGGGGCACCGGCCGCGCCGGCCGCAACCGCGCCACCTGCCCCACCCGCCCGTCCCGCCACGCCACCGATGGCCCCGCGGCCACCGGTGGCCGGCACCGGCCCGATGGCCACGGGCGCCGGCGCCTACCGCTGCGACGGCCGCCGCCGTGCAGCCAGATGCGCTCGTGCGCCGAGGCCACGTATTTCTTGAAGAACTGCCCAGGCGTGCAGATGGATGGCAACCACGACGGCATCCCCTGCGAAACGCAGTGGTGCCGTTGACGCCCGGCCAGCCAGCGCTCAGGCCGTCACCGGCGTATCGAGCACCGCGCTGAGGTTCAGCGTGAGGTTGTTCTTGGTGGCGTCCACGAAGGGGCAGATGCCCTTGGCGCTGCAGCAGGTCGTCGGCATCCAGCTGGCTCAGGCTGCCGGCCATGTGCACGGTCAGCGTCAGCGCCATGCGGTAGGCGTCGTCCAGCGTGGTGAACATCGACAGCTCGGCCTCCACATAGCAGCCCTTCAGGCCGCTGTGCTGCTTGCGCGCGATGTGGCGCACGCTTTGCTCGAAGCAGGCCGCAAAGGCGCCGGCCAGCAGCCGCTCGGGGTTGGGGCCGCCCTCAGCGCCGCCCGGCTCCCTGGGCACGGCCAGCTTGAGCTTGAAGCTGCCGTCCTCGCTCTGCAGGCTGCCGCTGCGGCCGCCCTGGGTGAGCATGTGGGCTTTGTAGACCAGATCCATGGGGTACTCCGATGCGTTGAAGAGTGGGGTAAACGCCGCCGCCTGCGGGGCCTTGTTGCGCCGTGCCGCAGCAGCGGGCGGCGGGCCATGCCCGGGGCCGGCGCGCCGCGGCCCGTGGCCTGCGGCCCGCGACCATCGCTCAGCGCGAGGTCTTCAACAGCTTGGCGCGCTCGGCCGGGCTGTAGTGGTTGAAGTGGCCGGCGCGGTCGGCCGCGCGGCGGTTCGACATGCGGATGGCCTCGATCTTGCCGGCCGGCGCCAGGCGCGAGACCAGGCGCTGCAACTGCGCGCTGCCGCAGTGCGGGCAGGCCGGCAGGTGGCTGCTGCTGCTGCGCACCAGCATCTCGAAATCGGCGTGCAGGTGGCAGTGGTAGTCGTGGATCGGCATGCTGGGGCTCCAGGAAGATCGGGCGATGGCGGGATGGCGGGATGGCGGGATGGCGGGATGGCGGGATGGCGGGGTGGCGGGGTGGCGGTGTGGGGCGGGGCGGGTGCGGGTGGGGTCAGGCGTGGGGTCGGGTGCGTGGGCGCGGTTGCGCTCGAGGGGCGGCACGGGGCCGGGCACCGGCCGGGGCGGCGGCACAGCCTTCCAGCACCACCGGCAGCGCGCCCTGCAGGGCCGCCGCGTCGGCCGGCTGCGACGACAGGCCGACGAAGGCCGCCACCTCGGCCAGCGCAAAGCCAACCAGGCGCGTGCCGTCGGCGCGCTGCATCAGCGGCCGCCGGATCAGCAGCGGATCGGCCAGCAGCAGGGCCAGAGCGGCCTCGGCGTCCAGCGCCTCGGGCTGCACCTCGCCCCGCTTGATCCGCGGCGCGGCGAGGTTGAACCACTGGGCCACCGGCAGCGGCGCCAGAAAGGGCAGCAGGCTGTCGCGGGTCCAGTGCGCGGTGAGCAGGTTGCGCCGCTGCAGCGTGTGGCCGGCAGCCTCGAGCAGCGCGCGCTGCCGCGCATTGCCGCCACAGCCGGGCTTCTCGAAGAACACGATGTCGGTCATGGCCGCCCCTTGCCCGGCGCGCCGGCCTGGCGGGCACCGGCCAGGCCATGGGCCCGCGGCCAGGCGGGCAGGTCGGCCGGGATGGCTGGGGTGGCTGGGGTCGCTGGGGTGGCTGGGCTCATGTGAACGCCTGCGGGCCCAGCGTGGCGCGGCCGGCCAGGTGGGCATAGGGCGGGCCGGTGGCGATGCGCCCATCGGCCACCGGCACGCCAAGTGTGAAGTGGTAGAGGCTTTGCAGCCGCGTATCGCCCTCGGCCAGGCCCAGCAACTGGTGCACGCCGTCGTCAAAGAAGCAGCCGATACCGGTGCCGCGCAAGCCCTGCGCCTCGGCCTGCAGGTACAGCACCTGGCCCAGCAGACCGGCCTCCTGCAGCAGGCGCTGATAACCCTCGGGCTGCGCGTCCACCGGTCCGTCAAACTGGGCCAGCAAGGCCACCGCCACCGCCGCGTCGGAGCCCAGCGCCTGGTGGCAGCTCAGGGTGCGCAGCGTGCCGGCCAGCGCGGGGTTCTCCACCAGCTGCCACAGGCCACCGGGATGGCCCTCCTGATGGCCACCGGGAGGACAGCCCGCCACGCCACCGCCCTCACCCGCCAGCAGCACCGGCTGCCAGGCCAGCGCCGCCGGCAAGGCGGCCCGCAGCAGCGCCGCGCCGGCGGCCGAACGCGGCAGCACATAGGCGCCGGCGGTCAGCCCTTCAACCCGATGGACAAAAAACACCGGATGCACCTGCGGCACGGCATCGGCCAACACGTCCCACGGCAGGCCGGGGCGGCCGGCCACGGTGCCCAGCGCCCTCACGATGGCACCAAAGGCCGCGGCACCGAGGCGCGCCTGGCGATCAAAGCGCTGCGCGCTGCGTCGCCGGCGGATGAGCTGCTGGGCACTGGGCAGGGTGTCGCTCGCGCTCGCGCTCGCACCAGCACCCGTACTCGCGGTCGCGGCCGCGGTCGCGGTCGCAACCAGGCCCACGCCCGCACGGTCGCGAGCCACACCAGCCGCCTCAGCCTCAGCCTCAGCCTCAGCCTCAGCCTCAGCCTCAGCCGCCACCGCCCTGCCCGCCGGCCGCGTGGCCTGCGCCACGCCGTCGATCACCGGCCAGCGGTACATCGGGTGGCGATCCAGCCGGTTGGCCTGGCCATGCCACAGGCGCCAGGGCCGCTCGGGGGGCGCAGGTGCCGTGCCCAGGTCGGGGCCGATGGCCAGCAGCAGCTCGGGCTCCTCGGCCTCGGCCTGGCCGAAGTCCGCTGCGCGATCGGTGCCCAGCCAGGCCGCCAGCTCGGCATGGCTCAGGCCGGGCAGCACGCGGGCCTGCCAGCCCAGCAGCGCGGCGGCATAGCGCACGGCGCCCAGCGCGTGGCCGGCATCGAGCTGGCAGTAGCGAAAGGCGCGTTCGCCGTACTTCCAGGCCTCGCGCCAGTGGATGCTGCTCAGGCCCAGCCACAAGCCCGGCCGGGTCGGTGGCGGGCGATGTGGCGGGTGATGTGACCGCTGATTCGACAGGTGATGCGGCGTGCGCGGCGCCGCAGTCGCGGCCGCCCACGCAGCACGCTGCTCGAGCGCATGTTCGCCCGGCGCGTAATGCCACAGGCCATCGGCCAGGTCGGGCAGGCCCTGGCTCAGCAGATAGGCCTCGGTGGGGTGCAGGTTGCCGCTGCTGGGGTTGCAGCGCACGGCCCAGCGGTCGGGGCCCAGGGTCTTCCATGCGGCCAGGCCCAGGGCCAGGCCCAGCAGGGCCGCCACGCTGCGCTCGGCCAGCGGCTGCACCGCCACCGCGCCGGGCTGGTGGATGGCGGCCCAGCGGGCCGGCAGCGCATCGTCGGCCAGCAGCGGCAGCGGGTGAAGCGGCGCACCGGCCCAGCGGCGCCAGGGGTCGGGCTGGGCGTCCCAGTCCAGCGTGTCGGGGCCGGCGGCATAACGGTTCAGCGCATGCTTGCTGCGCTGGTGGTAGGCGCGTGGGCCAGGCGCAGCATCAGCCGCCATGCGCGGGCCCTGGCTGATCGTGGACATCGTGCATCGCGCCGCAGGCCCTGCACCGGCGATCAGACCGGCCGGTTCTCGTAGATGTTGCGCACCGGGCCCATGGTCTTCACGCCTTCTTCGTAGCTCAGCTTGGCAAAGTGCTGGCTGAAGGCCAGGGCCTTGTCGGCCACGGCGTCGGTCTTGCCGGCGGTGTCGAGCTTCTTCAGCTCGTTCTTCTCGATGTAGAGCAGCTGCAGCAGCTCGTTGTAGACCGTGCTCTCGTCGATGGGCAGCACGTAGAACGTGGCGCCACCGTAGTCGACCTCGTACTTCTTGCTGATGTCGATGTTGTCGACAAACAGGAAGTACTTGCCCTTGGCGCTCAAGGCATCGCCCAGCACCTCGGCCAGCAGCGCGATCGACTCGAAGCTCAGCAGAAAGCCGGCCATGAAGGCCAGGTGCGTTTCGCCCTGGTGGGCCACCGCGATCACCTGGTCGGAGGTGAGCTCGGGCGGGCGCGCCTCGTCGGCCATCTTGGCCTGGAACTTCAGCGCGATGTCGCCGCGAAAGCCGAAGCGCCCCGGCTTGTGCGTGGGCGCCTTGAGCACGCTGTTGAGCAGTCGGCCTTCGGCCTCGAGGCGGCCCAGCGCGGTGTCCTGGATGGTGAGGCTCATGGTGGTTCAGTCCTGGTGGGGGGGTGGGGAAAAGGATTCGGTGTTGCGGATGAAGTCGGCCAGCTTCCAGAAGGCCGCGTCCAGCTCGGCACGCAGGCCGGCTTCGACACCCAGCTCGTCCATCGCCTGGCGCATGCAGGCCATCCAGGCATCGCGCGCGGCGGCATCGATGTCGAAGGGCTGATGGCGGCGCCGCAGCATGGGCGCGCCACGTTCTGGCGTGTACTCGCGCGGTCCGCCCATCCATTCGGACAGGTACTTCACCAGCACGCGGCGCGTGGCGGCCAGATCGGGTTCGTGCATGGCGCGGATCACCGCGGCATCGGCCCGCGTGTCCATCGCCCGGTAGAAGGCCTCCACCAGGCGCAGCACCGCGTCGTGCCCGCCCAGCCGCCCATAGTGGGTGTTGGGTGCGGGGGCAGCAGAGGCCGCAGAGGCAGTCGGCAGGGGTGTGCTCACGTGGGTACCTTCAGGCTGTGCCTTCCGGTCTTCGCCCTTGCGGCGGCCCGGTGGGCTCAGGCCCTTCACCAGCAACTGTCGTACCACCCGCCTTTGTCGGCTTTCGAACAATCGCCCGGGCCGCCGAAGACCCCGACGAATTGCCGATTTATTCAATCCAATCAAGCACTTGAGTCAACTCAGGCGGGTTGGCACGGCGGTTGCGAAGAGCTCGGTGCGCGGACCCTCTGGCTGACCCCAAGGACGCTTCGAAGAAGACCCATACCGGCACCGAAGGCGGCTAAGTATTCGTGACGCGTGGCCCATGCCGGGCCCGTGGTTTGTGAATCGTGTCTCGTCAACCCCGCTTCAACGTTCGACTGGAGAACTGAAATGTCCAAGCTTCGCCAAATCGCCTTCTACGGCAAGGGTGGCATCGGCAAGTCCACCACCTCGCAAAACACCCTGGCCGCCCTGGCTGAAATGGGTCAGAAGATCCTGATCGTCGGCTGCGATCCCAAGGCCGACTCGACCCGCCTGATCCTGCACGCCAAGGCCCAGGACACCATCCTGTCGCTGGCCGCCGAAGCCGGCTCGGTGGAAGACCTCGAGATCGAGGACGTGATGAAGATCGGCTACCGCGACATCCGTTGCGTCGAGTCCGGTGGCCCGGAGCCGGGCGTCGGCTGCGCCGGCCGCGGCGTGATCACCTCGATCAACTTCCTGGAAGAAAACGGCGCCTACGAAGGTGTGGATTACGTCAGCTACGACGTGCTGGGCGACGTGGTGTGCGGTGGCTTCGCCATGCCCATCCGCGAGAACAAGGCCCAGGAGATCTACATCGTGATGTCGGGCGAGATGATGGCCATGTACGCGGCCAACAACATCTCCAAGGGCATCCTGAAGTACGCCAACTCGGGCGGCGTGCGCCTGGGCGGCCTGGTGTGCAACGAGCGCCAGACCGACAAGGAACTCGAGCTGGCCGAGTCGCTGGCCGGCAAGCTGGGCAGCCGCCTGATCCACTTCGTGCCGCGCGACAACATCGTGCAGCACGCCGAGCTGCGCCGCATGACCGTGCTCGAGTACGCGCCCGACAGCAAGCAGGCCGGCGAGTACCGCACCCTGGCCCAGAAGGTGCACGCCAATGCCGGCAACGGCACGATCCCCACGCCCATCACCATGGATGAGCTGGAAGACCTGCTGATGCAGCACGGGATCATGAAGGCGGTCGACGAAAGCGAAGTCGGCAAGTCCGCCGCCGAGCTCGCCGCCTGAGGCACCCCATCTCCCTGCTGCGCGACCCGATCTGGGGCCTGTGCTGCTCGCCGTACGCCAGTACGGCTGCGCTGCTCGACCCCACCTCGGGCCGCTCGCGACGGGATCTGGGGCACCTCAGACCCGTTCATGAATCGCCCCCATTTCCCCGCTGACGGAGATCATCACCATGAGCATGACGGTTGAAGAGCGCAAGGCCGCGAACAAGGCCTTGATCGACGAGGTCTTGAAGGCCTATCCCGAGAAGATGGCCAAGCGCCGCGCCAAGCATCTGGGCCAGTACGAAGAAGGCAAGCCCGACTGCGGCGTCAAGTCCAACATCAAGTCGCTGCCCGGGGTGATGACCATCCGCGGCTGCGCCTACGCCGGCTCCAAGGGCGTGGTGTGGGGTCCGATCAAGGACATGATCCACATCTCGCACGGCCCGGTGGGCTGCGGCCAGTACAGCTGGGCCGCCCGCCGCAACTACTACATCGGCACCACCGGCATCGACACCTTCGTGACGATGCAGTTCACCAGCGATTTCCAGGAGAAGGACATCGTCTTCGGTGGCGACAAGAAGCTCGACAAGATCATCGACGAGATCCAGGCCCTGTTCCCGCTGAACAAGGGCATCTCGATCCAGAGCGAATGTCCGATCGGCCTGATCGGCGACGACATCGAGGCGGTGTCGAAGAAGAAGACCAAGGAATACGACGGCCACACCATCGTGCCGGTGCGCTGCGAAGGCTTTCGCGGCGTGAGCCAGTCGCTGGGCCACCACATCGCCAACGACGCCATCCGCGACTGGGTGTTCGACAAGGTCGATCCCAACAAGCGCCCCGAGTTCGTCTCGACCCCGTACGACGTGGCCATCATCGGCGACTACAACATCGGTGGCGATGCCTGGTCGAGCCGCATCCTGCTGGAAGAGATGGGCCTGCGCGTGATCGCCCAGTGGTCGGGCGACGGCACCATCGCCGAGCTGGAGAACACCCCCAAGGCCAAGCTCAATGTGCTGCACTGCTACCGCTCGATGAACTACATCAGCCGGCACATGGAAGAGAAGTACGGCGTGCCCTGGGTCGAGTACAACTTCTTCGGCCCGACCATGATCGAGAAGAGCCTGCGCGAGATCGCCAGCCACTTCGACGACACCATCAAGGCCAAGGCCGAGGAAGTGATCGCCAAGTACAAGCCGCTCACGCAGGCCGTGATCGACAAGTACAAGCCGCGCCTGCAGGGCAAGAAGGTCATGCTGTACGTGGGCGGCCTGCGCCCGCGCCACGTGATCGGCGCCTACGAGGACCTGGGCATGGACGTGGTCGGCACCGGCTACGAGTTCGGCCACAACGACGACTACCAGCGCACCACGCACTACGTGAAGGACGCCACGTTGATCTATGACGACGTGACCGGCTACGAGTTCGAGAAGCTGGTCGACGCCGTGCAGCCCGACCTGGTGGGCTCGGGCATCAAGGAGAAGTACGTCTTCCAGAAGATGGGCGTGCCCTTCCGCCAGATGCACAGCTGGGACTACTCGGGCCCGTACCACGGCTATGACGGCTTCGCCATCTTCGCCCGTGACATGGACATGGCCATCAGCAGCCCGATCTGGGCCCTGGCCAAGAACGCCCCGTGGAAGAAGACGGCGTGAAGTGACTTGACGAGGTGATCGGTGCTGCCTGCGCCCGGCCGTGGCGCAGGCCGGGCCGGTCCCGCGCATGCCGCCCGCGCCGCCGCCACCTTGCACCGATCACCCCTGACCCCCGCACCGCCCCAGGAGAAAGACCATGCCTCAATCAGCCGACAAGATCCTCGACCACGAGCTGCTGTTCCGTGAGCCCGAGTACCAGGAAATCTTCCGCAGCAAGAAGACCGAGTTCGAGTTCAACCACGCCGACGACAAGATCGCCGAGATCCGTGACTGGACCAAGACCAAGGACTACAAGGAAAAGAACTTCGCCCGCGACTCGCTGGTGGTGAACCCCGCCAAGGCCTGCCAGCCGCTGGGCGCGGTGTACGTGGCCAACGGCTTTGCCAAGACCATGAGCTTCGTGCACGGCTCGCAGGGCTGCGTGGCGTACTACCGCTCGCACTTCAGCCGCCACTTCAAGGAGCCCACCAGCTGCGTCAGCTCGTCGATGACCGAGGACGCCGCGGTGTTCGGCGGCCTCAACAACATGATCGACGGCCTGGCCAACACCTACAGCCTGTACAAGCCCGACATGATCGCGGTGAGCACCACCTGCATGGCCGAGGTGATCGGCGACGACCTCGACGCGTTCATCAAGAACAGCAAGCAAAAGGGCTCGGTGCCGGCCGACTTCGACGTGCCCTTCGCGCACACGCCGGCCTTCGTGGGCAGCCACGTGACGGGTTACGACAACGCGCTGCTGGGGGTGCTCAAGCACTTCTGGGACGGCAAGGCCGGCACCGCGCCGGCGCTCGAGCGCACGCCCAACGAGAGCATCAACTTCATCGGCGGCTTTGACGGCTTCGTCGTCGGCAACATGAAGGAGATCCGCCGCATCTTCGATCTGTTCGGCGCCGACTACACCGTGCTCTGCGACCCCAGCGAGGTGTGGAACACGCCCACCGACGGCGAGTTCCGCATGTACGAGGGCGGCACCACCAAGGCCGAGGTCGAGGCGGCGCTGCATGCCAAGGCGACCATCGTCTTCCAGGAGTACTGCTGCGAGAAGACCATCAAGTACCTCAAGGAGAAGGGCCAGGAGGTGGTGGCCCTGAACGCCCCGGTGGGCGTGGCCGGCACCGACGAGTTCATCATGGCCATCAGCCGCCTGACCGGCAAGCCGGTGCCCGCCGCGCTGGAGAAGGAGCGTGGCCAGCTGGTGGACGCCATGGCCGACAGCCAGGCCCACCTGCACGGCAAGAAGTACGCGCTGTACGGCGACCCCGACCAGATGATCGGCTATGCGCAGTTCCTGCTGGAGCTCGGCGCCGAGCCGACCCACGTGCTGGCCACCAACGGCAACGACGACTGGGCCGCCAAGGTGCAGAAGGTGTTCGACGCCAGCCCCTTCGGCAAGGACTGCAAGGTCTACCCCAAGCGCGACCTGTGGCACATGCGCAGCCTGCTGCACACCGAGCCGGTGGACTTCCTGATCGGCAACACCTACGGCAAGTACCTCGAGCGCGACGTGGGCACGCCGCTGATCCGCCTGGTGTTCCCGATCTTCGATCGCCACCACTACCACCGCTACCCCACCTGGGGCTATGACGGCGCGCTGCGCCTGCTGACGATGTTCCTGGACGAGTTCTTCGAGACGCTGGATGCGAACACCATCGTCCCGTCGAAGACCGACTACTCCTACGACATCATCCGCTGAGGCAGTCCGTCTCCCTGCTGCGCCGGCCGATCTTGGCGCTGTGGTGCTCGCCGTACGGGTGTACGGCTGCGCTCCTCGCACCAACCTCGGCCGGCTCGCGACGGGATCCGAACCGCCTCAGTCTTCGCGATGTGGCTCGCACCGCATCGCCGCATCGCGAAGACTGTGGTTTCGATCTGTCCACCCATCACCGGAGTTTTGCCATGTCCGAAGCCGTGTTCGTGAAGGAAACGCTGGATGGCCGCAAGGTCGAGGTGATCAACGGCTGGGTGTGCCTGGATGGCCTGCCCGAGACGCGCGAGCTGGTGGTGCTCGACGAGCACCCCAACCGCCAAAACATCCTGAAGGTGCAGCCCAGGGCCACGCACATGGCCGGGCGGCTGCCCTTGACCATGCCCGAGGCCTCCACCGCCCAGGGCGCGCTGCGCCGCATGCAAGACCGCTTTGACGGCAGCAACCAGGCCGTGCAGGAACGCCTGCGCAATGCGGTGTGGCAGAAGGTGTTTGCCGAAGGCGCCGAGTAGGTGCCGCACCCGCTCATCCGCTTTGCCGTTCTTTCGTTCTTCCGTTCCGCCATTCATCCACTCTTGCCCGATGCCCGCGCGTGGCATCCAGCTGTTCAGGAGCATCGACCATGTCCGCACGTTGTGAAGGCACCCGCATCGGCTTCAAGCTGCTGTGCAACGGCACCCAGTACAAGTGCCTGGCCTGCGGCACCGTGGGCTGCAAGCAGAACAAGCCCGGGGTCTGCTCGAGCCAGAACTTCTCGTCGCTGAACGCCTGCGCCAAGTGCGGCGTCAGCGGCCAGATGGACATGCTGGCTCCCGAGGCCGTGGGCTTTCGGCAGACGCTGATGCACGACGGCGTCGACGCCTGAACTTGCCCCACCCCCGAAGCGCCTGCGGCGCCTCCCCCTCCAGGGGGGCGAGCCCTGCGAGCGGTTGGCCCGAGGGGGCCAACGCGGCCTGCAAGGCCCGCCAGCGGCCCGGCAAAGCCGGTTCCGCGGCAGCCGCTGGGTTTCGGTGGTGGCCTGCTCCGTGAGTCACGCCCTTCGGCTCGCTGAGCTGAGTTGGCGAAAGGCCTGAGATGATCTACGTGCTGGAACTGCCCGAAGGCGCCGATCCGCGCGCCTGGTTCGCCTTCGACGCCGAGGACTTCCAGCGCAAGGTGGACGCGGCCGGTGGCGTGCCCGACTGCGAGATGCGCCTGTGGCACGACGAGATGGGCGCCATCCTGGCCTACGAGAACGATGCCGAGCCGGCCTGGCAGGGCCTGGGCTGGAAGGCGCGCTGGGCACTGCGCGAGCAGCTGATCGCGACCGAGGCGCTGTCGGACTCCTGAGAGGCTGAGGCCGCGGCGCCCTGGCGCCCGCCTGGCCGCAGGCTGAGGCGGCGGCGCCTCAGCAGCGGCCCGAGCGGCGGCTGCGCGGGTTGAGCTTGTCCAGCTCGGTGATCTGCTGCTTGAGCAGCGACTGCAGCGCACGCGCCTGCTCCACCGGCAGGCGCAGCCAGGTGCCGGGGCTGGGGTCGTCGTCGTCGGCGCGCGGCGGGCGCGGCAGCACCAGGGCATCGAGCTTGATCTCGAACACGCCCTTGTCGTGGCGCAGGGCCTTCAGGCGCTGCACTTCGATGTCGTAGGTTTTCATCAGTCGCGGTCTCCGGCCGGCGTTGGGCCACAGGCTTGTGGCGGCAGCCGGGATTGTCGGGCCTGGGCCGGCCCGGCCGCGGGCCGCTCGAGGCGGCGGGGATTCAGGGCGCCGCCTGCTCGAAGCGCCGGGTCAGCGCCATCAGCACCTGCACCTGCCGCCGGCCATGCGCCAGCAGCGCACCGCGCAGGGCCTCGCGCACCGGCGCCGACGTGCCCGGGTGCAGTGCCCGCGCCATGGCCTCGGCAGGTGATGCGGCCAGCGGCGGCAGCGGGCTGTCGGCGCCAAAGCGGTGGCCGCCCAGTTCGGGCACGAAGGCCCGGGCCACGGCGCGAAACGACCAGGCGCCGCGCATCTCGGGGTGGTAGACATGGGCGCGCATCAGCGGGTACAGGTCGACCAGCCGCGCCTGCAGCGCCAGCAGGGCCGGCGCCAGGTCGTCGAACAGCGTGGCCAGCTCGGCCAGGCGGTTGCGCTCGTAGCCGGCGTTGTAGGCGAACACCGGGCCGGCCTCGAAGGGCACCGGCGCGGCCGCGGCCAGCAGCGATTCGGCCCAGGCGCGGCGCGGGTCGGTGCCGGCGCCGGCGCCGGCCAGGTAGGCATGCCACAGCAGCGTGCCGGGCCCGGATTCGTCGGCCAGCGTCCACTGGAAGGGCAGCGCCTGGTAGGGCCGCGTGCCGGCCCACACCGGCACGGCATAGCCCAGCGTGTCGATGCGCAGCCAGCGCCGCGGCCAGGGCATGGCGCGCAGCTGGGCGCCAAGCGCTGGCGCGATCACCGGTGCGCCCTGGGTCACGGCCTGCCAGATGTGCTGCAGGCGCGGCTCGCCGAGCTGCGCCGCCGCCTGCGCGGCCGACAGCTCGCCCAGCCGCGCAAAGCCTGCCGCGCGCAGGCGCTGCGCGTGGTCGCGGCCCAGCACCGCCAGCGCGTCGGGCGCGGTGGCTTCGGGCTCGGGCGGGGCGGCGTCGCAGCGCGGGCGCCACGGGCAGGGCGCGGCGCCGCCGCAATGGGCGCCGGGCGTGGCGGCGGGCAGGCCGCCGCGCGCGCACTGGCGCATGGCCACCAGCCAGGCGGGCACCGGGCGGCTGCCGAGCATCGGGCTCAGATCGCTGTCGCGGTACAGGCCGGCATACAGGCCATGGCCGGGGTAGACGAAGTCGGTGTCCACCAGGCGCAGCGCCACGCCCTGCAGGCGCAGGCCGCTGCGCGCGGCAACATGGGCCCACAGCGCGGCGGCGTCCACATCGGCCTCGTTGCCGGCGGTGGCATGGCGCAGGCGCAGCACGCGCAGGCCGCGCTCGCCCGGCGCCAGCAGGTCGGCACGCACCCGCACGCCATCGTCGCTGGCCAGGCAGGCGCCGACGATGGCGCCGCCCTCGGCGTCCAGCACGCCGGCATCCAGCGCGGCGGCGGTGGCGCGCACGGCCAGCGCCCAGCCGGGCGCGTCGTGCGGGCCGGCCGGGGCCACGATCTCCACGCCCATCGGGTGGCTGGCGCGCAGGGCCTGGCCCACCGCGGCGCCCACCGGGCCGTCGTCGGGCCGCAGCGCATGGCTTGATCCATCGTCGGCCGAGAGCGCATCGGCCGCCACCGCGCTGCCGGCGGCCAGGGCCTCGCGCTGCCACCAGTAGCGGCGCGGGCACTGGCGCCAGCGCAGCAGGTCATCGGTGTCCAGCCAGTCCTGCTGGGTGGCGGAGGTGGTGGCGGTGGCGGGGCTGGCGGGGCTGGTGGCGGCCATGTCGGGAGACGCTTGCATGTTCGCTGCCTAGCAAGGTGCGTGCGCGTCCGGCGTCAAACAAGGGTGCCGATGGAGGCCGGCATCAACCGACGGTGCCGTTGGCGTCCGGCGTCAAGCCAGGGCGCCGATGGCCACCGGCGCCTGGCCGCGGCAGTGGCGCTGCCACATGGTGGTGTACAGCGCCTCCAGGTCGCGGGTGTAGCGCGCCACGTCGAACAAGGGCGCGGCGGCCCGCAGTCCGGCCAGCCGGCGGCGCAGCTGCGCCAGGCGTGGCGCGTCGCGGCCGAGCGCCAGCGCCAGCTGCTCGTAGGCGTCGAGGTCGTGGGTCACCAGCTCGGGCAGGCCGGCAGCGCGCAGCAGGCTGCCGGCCACGCGGCCGGCAAAGGTGTTGCCGGCGCAGGTGACCAGCGGCACGCCCATCCACAGCGCGTCGCTGGCCGTGGTGTGGGCGTTGTAGGGCAGCGTGTCCAGCACCAGATCGGCCAGCGCCAGGCGGGCCAGGTGCTGGTCTTGCGGCAGCGGCGGGGCAAACACCAGGCGCTGCGGCATCACGCCGCGGCGCAGCGCCTCGCCGCGCAGCTGGCCCTCGGCCTGCGCGTCGTGCAGCAGCCACAGCACGCTGCCGGGCAGGGCCTCGAGCAGCCGGCACCAGCGGTCGAACACCGCCGGGGTGAACTTCCAGGCCTGGTTGAAGCAGCACAGCACCAGGCCGGTCTCGGGCAGGCCGGCGGCGGCGCGCGTGGGCGGCTGCCCCGCCGCGGCGCTGGCGGCCCCGGCAGCGCCGGCGGCCCGGCCATGCGGCTGGTAGCTGTGCGGCAGGCAGGCCAGGGCCTCGCTGTAGGCGCCGTCGCTGCCGGGCGGGGTGACGAAGCGGTCGCTGATCAGGTAGTCGCAGCAGTCGCTGCCCAGCGTGCCCGGGTAGCCCAGGTAGCTCACCTGCACCGGCGCGGCGCGCCAGCCCAGCAGCCGGGCACGGGTGCCGGCGGTGTAGCCCTTCAGGTCGACCAGCAGGTCGATGCCCAGGCCGTGGATGTGGCGCGCGGCGGCGCCGTCGTCGAGCGCCGTGATGTCGTGGAACTGGCCGGTGGCGGCCTGCAGGCGCTGGCGCATGCCGCGGCCGCAGTCGGCGCCGTAGCTCAGCGCATGCAGCTCGAAGGCGCTGCGGTCATGGGCCTCGAGCATCTCCACCATCAGCAGCGCGGTGGCGTGCTGGTGGAAGTCGTTCGACAGATAGCCCACGCGGATGCGGCCACCACGCTGCGCCGGGCGCGGCAGGCCGGCAAACTGGCGCGCGGCCTCGGCGCGGGCGGCGCGGCTGGGCGCCAGGCGCGCCTGCATCCACTGCCCGGCCAGCCAGCGCTGCTGCTGCGCATCGATGCCCGGCAGCGAGAGCAGCGCAAACGGCGGCACGCGCTCATCGGCTGCCGCCTGCAGCAGCGCCGGCGCCCAGGCGTCGAAGTGTTCCCACTCGCAGAACGCGCGGCTGTGCAGGTAGCGCCGCACCAGGCGCGCCGCGGCGCTGGCAGGGGCGGGCAAGGTGGCAGACATGGGCCACCGCAGCAAGATGCGCGCCGTGGCGCGCCGGCCACCCCAGGCTGGGGCGGCTACCTCAGCTTGTCGCTGTCGAAACCCACCCGCACCGCACCCCAGTGCCGGCCGTTGAGGAAGATCGGCATCGACAGGTCGTTGATCACCTCGCCGGTGTCGCGCAGGTAGGTCTGGAACAGGAAGCGCTGCTGGTTGCGGGCCAGCTTGGTGCCCACCGGGTCGTCGAAGATGCGCTTGTGCCGGCACTTGGCCAGGTCGGTGGCGCGGTCACCGCTGGGCGGGTTGGAGAACACCTTGTTGTGCGCCGGCGCATAACCCTGGTTGTCCACGGCCAGCGCATACACGCAGCCGGGCAGCGAGGCCAGCAGCGCGTCGTACAAGGCCTGCAGCTCGGGCTCGACCGCCTGGTCGTAGCGGGTGGTGTAGCGCGGCGGGTCGCTGTGGGCGATGCGCTGGTACTGCTGATCGAACACGTCGCCGCCTTGGGCCAGGCGCCGGGCCAGCACGGCGGTGGTGCGCTCGCGCAGGCCGTTGGCGGCGTCCACCAGCGCGTCGAAGGTGGTGCGCCCGGTGCGGAACTCGGCCAGCGCGCCCTGCACCACCTCGCAGTTCTGGCGCAGCTCGTCCATGCGGCCGGTGGCGTCGCTCATCATCGCGCTGACCTGCTGGGCCGAGCCGGCCACGGCCTCGATGCGCTGGTTCATGTCGCGGTTGACGGTGCTAAGCTCGCCGATCGAGCCGACGATGCCGCGCACCGTGCCGGCCATGCCGCGAAAGTCGGCCATGAAGGCCTCGAAGCGCTCGTTGGTGCTGCCCACCTCGCGCACGGTGTCGGCCACGCCGCTGCTGATGCGCTGGGTGCCGGCGGCGGTGGTGGCCACCAGCTCCTGCATCTTGGCGCTGCGCTCGCCGATCTCGCGGGTTTCGGCGTTGACGCGCTCGGCCAGGCCGCGCACCTCCTTGGCCACCACGGCAAAGCCGCGGCCCGACTCGCCGGCGCGGGCGGCCTCGATGGCGGCATTGAGGGCCAGCAGATTGGTCTGCATGGCGATGGTGCGGATCACCTGGCCGATGTTGGCAATGGCCTTGGCACCTTCGGCCAGCTCGGCCACGGTGTGGTTGAAGTCGGCCACCGTGGCATCGATCTGCGCCATGCGCTCGCGCACCGCGGCCAGCTCGGCCATCGACTGCTGGGCGCTGTCGAGGTTGCGGGCGGCCACCTCGTTGATCACCGAGGCGTCGCGGTCCATGCCGTCCGACAGCTGGGTGACGCGCCGTGCCGCCTCGGTGAGCGCGGTGGCGTCGGCGCATTGCTGGGTGGCCTGTGCGGCGCTCAGGTCGACCCGCTTCTTCAGCTGCGCCACGTTGATGGCGGTCTCGATGCTGTTGCCGCGCGCCACCAGCACCAGGCTGCGGATGCGCTCGAGAAAGCGCGAGGCCGCAAAGCCCAGCGGCGTGACCGGCAGCACCCGGGCGCTGAGCGTGCCGCTGCCGTCGATGATCGACGCCAGCGCGGCGCGCGTGGTACCTGGAATGCGAAAGTAGCGGGCAAGGCTCATGGAGGCTCCTCCACCGCGTTATCGGCGACCGGCCGGCTCACTTGAGCGCGGCGGCGACGCGCGCCGGCTGCAGGCTGCGCGCCTGCTCGATGGCCGGCATCGAGGCCTCGATCCAGTCGACCAGCTCGCGCACCAGGGCGGCCACGCGCCGGCCCTGCGGCGACAGCCGGTAGGCCACCTGCGGCGGCACGCTGGGCTGCACCAGGCGCAGCACGAAGCCGTCGCCCTCGAGCTCCTTGAGGGTCTGCGACAGCATCTTCTCGCTGACCCCGCCGATGCGCCGGCGCAGCACGCTGAAGCGCTGCTCGCCCTCGACCAGCAGCGTGGCCAGCACCAGCACGCCCCAGCGGCTGGTGACATGCTGCAGCACCGCGCGCGAGGGGCAGGCCGCGGCAAACAGGTCGCCACGCGCCATGCGGTAGCCGCCGATGACGGTGGTGCTGTCGTCCCCGTCCGGCGCGTCGTCGCCGTGCGCGGCGGGTGGGGCGGGTGGCAAGGTGGCGGCCTGTCGGCTGACGCTGCGGCGGGCTGCCCGGGTGCCAGCAGCGGTGGCAGCAGGCTTGGTGGCGGCAGGCTTGGTGGCAGCAGGGGCGCGTGGCATGGGCTTACTTTCAGGTACGTACTTACCAAAAGTAAGTGTAGCGATCAGCATCACGGCTCCGCAACACCCTTGCGCCCCCCAGCGGGGCGCCCGATCGCCATGATTGCCATCACCGGCGCCAACGGCCAGCTCGGCCGCCTGATCCTCCAGCAACTTCTGGCGCGCGGCGTGCCGGCGGCCAGCATCGTGGCCACCGTGCGCTCGCCGGCCAAGGCCGCCGATCTGGCCGCCCTGGGCGTGCAGCTGCGCGAGGCCGACTACAACCGCCCCGAGACCCTGGCCCGCGCGCTGCAGGGCGTGCAGCGCCTGCTGCTGGTGTCGTCCAGCGAGGTGGGGCAGCGCCTGCCGCAGCACCGCGCGGTGATCGACGCCGCCCGCGCCGCCGGCGTGGCCTGGCTGGGCTACACCAGCCTGCTGCATGCCGATCGCTCGCCGCTGGGTCTGGCCGCCGAGCACCGCGATACCGAGGCGCTGATCCGCGCCTCGGGCCTGCCGCACACCGTGCTGCGCAACGGCTGGTACACCGAGAACTACCTCGCCAGCCTGGCCCCGGCGCTGCAGCATGGCGCGTTCATCGGCAGCGCGGGCGCGGGCCGCATCGCCTCGGCCACGCGGCTCGACTATGCCGAGGCCGCCGCCACCGTGCTGGCCCGGCCGCCCGCGGGCAACACCGTCTTCGAGCTGGCCGGCGACAGCAGCTACACGCTGGCCGAACTGGCCGCCGAGCTGAGCCGCCAGGCCGGCCGCAGCGTGCCCTATGTGAACCTGCCGCAGGCCGACTACGCCGCCGCCCTCACCGCCGCCGGCCTGCCGCCGCCACTGGCGGCGCTGCTGGCTGATTCAGACGCTGGCGCCGCGCAAGGCGGCCTGCTCGACGAGGGCCGGGCGCTCTCGGCGCTGATCGGCCGCGCCACCACGCCGCTGGCCGCGGCCATGGCCCAGGCCCTGGCCGCGCTGCCGCCCCAGGTCGCCTGACCTCGGCTGACGCCGGCTGAGCGCGCGCCCGGCCGGCGCCGGAATGTCGCAAACCCGCCATTCCGGCGCTGGCACCGAACCTGCATTCACGGCCGATCCACCGCCCCCTGGAGAGCCGCCATGTCTGCCTCACTGAACGCCAAGATCGCCGAAGTCTTCGACGAACCCGGCTGCGACAAGAACCAGGCCAAAAGCGAGAAAGAGCGCAAGAAGGGCTGCACCAAGCAGCTCACGCCCGGTGCCGCGGCCGGTGGCTGCGCCTTTGACGGCGCCAAGATCGCGCTGCAGCCCATCGTCGACGTGGCCCACCTGGTGCACGGCCCGATCGCCTGCGAGGGCAACAGCTGGGACAACCGCCACAGCGCCAGCTCGGGCGAGAGCACCTACCGCACCGGCTTCACCACCGACATCGGCGAGATGGACGTGATCTACGGCGGCGAGAAGCGCCTGTTCAAGGCGGTGCGCGAGATCAAGGAGAAGGTCAATCCGCCGGCCATCTTCGTGTACCAGACCTGCGTCACCGCGCTGATCGGCGACGACATCGAGGCGGTGTGCAGACGAGCCACCGAGAAGTTCGGCCTGCCGGTGATTCCGGTCAACGCGCCGGGTTTTGCCGGCCCCAAGAACCTGGGCAACAAGCTGGGCGCCGAGGCCCTGCTCGACCATGTGGTGGGCACCCTCGAGCCCGAGTTCACCACGCCCTACGACATCAACATCATCGGCGAGTACAACCTCTCGGGCGAGCTGTGGCAGATCAAGCCGCTGCTCGACGCCCTGGGCGTGCGCGTGCTCAGCTGCATCAGCGGTGACGGCCGCTACAAGCAGGTGGCCAGCGCCCACCGCGCCAAGGCCAACATGATGGTCTGCAGCAAGAGCATGATCAACATCGCCACCAAGATGGAGAAGCGCTGGGGCATCCCGTACTTCGAGGGCAGCTTCTACGGCATCGGCGACATGAGCGAGACGCTGCGCGAGATCGCCCGCCTGCTGGTGGCCACCGGCGCCGACCCCGAGTTGAAGGGCCGCACCGAGGCGCTGATCGCGCTGGAAGAGGCGCGCGCCTGGGGGCGCATCCGCGCCTACCGCGAGCGCCTGGCCGGCAAGAAGGTGCTGCTGATCACCGGCGGCGTGAAGAGCTGGAGCGTGGTGAGCGCACTGCAGGAAGCCGGCCTGGAAGTGGTGGGCACCAGCGTGAAGAAGAGCACCAAGGAAGACAAGGACAAGCTCAAGGCCCTGTTCGGCAGCGCAGAGGAAGCCGACGCCCACATGATCGACGACATGACGCCGCGCCAGATGTACGCCATGCTGCGCGACGCCCAGGCCGACATCATGCTCAGCGGCGGCCGCAGCCAGTTTGTGGCGCTGAAGGCGCGCATGCCCTGGATGGACATCAACCAGGAGCGCCACCACGCCTTTGCCGGCTACGAAGGCATGGTGACCATGGTGGAAGAGATCGACAAGGCCCTGCACAACCCGATGTGGGCCGAGGTGCGCAAGCCCGCGCCCTGGGATCTGGAAGACGCCCTGCTCAAGGCGCCAAGTGCCGAGCAGCTGGCGGCTGAGGCGGCGCCGGCCTGAGCGGGGGCGCGGCCACGCGCACGCTGTCGCGGCCTTCGGCCTTGGCGCGGTACAGCGCCTCGTCGGCCAGGCGCAGCGCCGCCTCCCAGGACGGCAGATCGCCAAAGGGCGGCGACACGCCGGCGCTCAGCGTGCAGCGCAGCAGCCCGCCCGACGGGCTGGGGTGGGCCTGCGCGGCCACGGCCTGGCGCACGCGCTCGGCCAGCACCAGCGCGGCATCGGTACCGCCAACACAGCCCACCAGAAACTCCTCGCCGCCCAGGCGCGCCAGAAAGTCGCTGCCGCGCACCTCGGCCTGCAGCGCGGCCGCCACGGCGCGCAGCACCGCGTCGCCGGTGGCGTGGCCGTGCTGGTCGTTGACGCGCTTGAAGTGGTCGATGTCGAACTGGCACCACACCAGCGGCAAGGCCGGTGGCCGCGCGGCGAAGTGCCGCTGCAGGGCCTCGTCGAGGCCCAGGCGGTTGAGCAGGCCGGTCAGGGGGTCGTGCGTGGCCAGCAGCTGCAGGCGGCCGTTCAGGCGCAGAAACACCATCCACAGCAGGTTGGGCCCCAGCACGACGCTGGCAAACGTGGAGTAGCCGTAGTAGATGCCCGCCAGCGGCCCGTTGAACAGCGGCGCCAGCCCGGCGCTGGCGGCCACCCACACCCGGGCCCCGGTGGTCAGGCCCATCAGGCCGGTCACGGCGCACAGCACGGTGAGCGACAGGCGCATGTCGCCCTGCACCCGCCGGCTGCCGTGCAGCGCCATGGCCGACAGCACGAGGTAGTTGACCGCCAGCGCGGTGTTCAGCGCCACGTGTCGGCCCAGGTCTTGCCAGCCCAGCCAGGCCAGCAGCCAGAAGCCCGCGAACACGGCCGTGCCCAGTGCCCGCACCCGCGCACGCGGCGCCGACTGGCCCACAAACTGGCGCAGGCCGGTGATGTACAGCAAGGTGGCCAGCACCATCAGCGTGTCGGGCAGCATGCTGAGCAGGCTGGTGCGCTGGTGGCCGGTGGCCAGGCGCACCAGGAAGGCCAGGCCGAACAGCATGGAGCCGATGGCAAAGCTGCGCATGCCCTGCGACTCGTCCATGCGACGCCCGATCAGGGCCAGCAGCAGGCCCACCGTGAACAGGTTGAGCCCGAGCAGAAGTACGACGGTCTGGGGGTCCATTCAGCGCTGCGGTGGCGCTGCGATTATTGGCGCCACCGCTGGCGCCGCACGCCCCGCGATGCCCGGTAAAACCCGGCCGCAGGCGCAGGCGGACCAAACTGGCCTGAACGCCGCGGTGGCCGGCAAGGGCCTGCCGCCAGCGGCCCGGGCGGCTAAAGTGGCGGCCCTCATCCACTGCCACGCTGCCCTGCCCCATGGCCTTTGCCGACATGCTCGCCACCCTGCCCGACGTCAGCCACCTCGCCGCGCTGCGCCTGATCGACGCCAGCGGCGCCGTGGTGGCCACGCTCGAGAACAAGCCCGGCCAGGCCGGCTCGGTGCGCGTGTACCACGCGCTGGCGCAGCGCCATGGCGGCGCGATCACGCCGGCCGCGGCGGCCGAGGGCCTGGGCTTGTACGCCGAGCACACGGCCGATGCGCGGGCCCATCCCGGCAAGCACCCCAACATCGACCGCCTGCTCACGCTGGCCGCGCCGCTGCAGGTGGTGCTGGTGCCGGCCTGAAGGCGGGCGGTGGCTCAGGCCCTGGCGGCGCGGGGCGCCCTCACAGCTCGCCCAGCGCCATCTGCGACAGCAGGTCGGGCTGCATCAGCTCGTTGAGCATCGGATCAGGCCGCCACCACCAGGCGGCCAGGGCCACGGCCAGGCCCAGCGCCAGCAGGCCCGCCAGCAGCCAGGGCTGGCGGCGCCGGCCGCCCCAATGCAGGGTGGCGCCGCTGCCGTGCAGGCCGGGGCTGCCGCCCAGCGCCAGGGCCTCGGGCGCATGCGCGGCCGCATGGTGCTGGCGCCATTGCGCCAGCACGCGGGCCTGCAGCGCGTGGCTGTGGTCGGCCGCCGCCGCGGCGCCGCTTTGCAGCTGCTGCTGCAAGGCGTGGCGCAGTGCGGCGTCGGTGGGCGCGGGGGCCGGCGCGGGGCCGGCGTGGGTGTGGGCGCGGGGCCAGGCTGGGGCAGGTGCGGATCGGGGCTCATCGCAGGTTCTCCGGGGCCAGGCTGCGTTTGAGGGCCTGCCGGGCCCGGTGCAGCAGCTGGTGGGCGGCATTGGTGTCGAGATCCAGCGCGGCCGCGATCTCGGGCACGCTGGCATCGGCATAGGCCCACATCGCCAGGGCCATGCGCTGGCGCGCCGGCAGGGCCCGCAGCGCAGCCTGCAGCGACGCGGCTGCCGGCCCGGCGGTGGCGCCGTCGCTGTTGCCATCGGCCACGGCATCCAGCCCCGCCTGCCGGGCATCGGCCAGGGTGGTGAGGGCCTCGGGCTCGGTGGCCAGTTCGCGGCGCTGGGTCAGCAGGCTCTTGCAGCGGTTGATGACGATGGTGTTGAAGTAGGTGGCCAGCGTGGCGCCGAGCCGGGCGTCGGGGCGGCTGCGCCACAGGCGCAGAAAGGCCTCCTGCACCATGTCTTCGGCATCGGCGCGATCGCGCAGCAGCTGCAAGGCCAGGCCCAGGGCCTGCGGCGTGAGCTGGCGCACCAGCGCGGTGGCGGCCGGCGCATCGCCGGCGCAGGCGCGCTGCCACAGCACCCAGTCGTCCACCGGCATGGCCGCGGCCGCCAGGCGGCCCAGCCAGCGTGCCAGGCGGTTGCGCGGCGGGGTGCCGGTGCCGGCGGCCGCCGCGGGGCCAGCGGGCGCGGCGGGGGCAGGCGCATCCAGCGCGGGGAGTTCACTGGCCGGATCGAACATCGTGGTGCCCGGCCTCAGTCTTGCGGCAGTTTTTCGCGCAGGGCGCGGCGTTCTTCGGGGCTCAGCTTGTCGAGCATGACGCGGCGCTGCTGGGCCAGCTCGCGGCGCTGCTCGGGCGTCATGGCCTGGATTTGCTGGCGGCGCTCGTCGGCCACGCGCTGGCGCTGCTCGGGGCTCATGGCGTCCCAGCGCTCGCGGGTCTGGGCCATCAGGGCCTGGCGCTGCTGCGGGCTCATGGTTTCGAGGCGCTGGCGCAGCAGGCGGCGGAACTCCTGCCGCTCGGCCGGCGTGGCCTGCTGCAGCTGGCGCTTGAGCGCGGCGCGGCGCTGGTCTTGCTGGGCCGGGGTGAGCGCGGCCCAGTCAGCGGGGTCGGGCACCTCGGGCGCGGCGGCGCGGGCCGACAGGCCGGCGCCGCACAGCAGCGCCGCCGCCAGCAGCAGGGCGGGCCACGGGGGCGGATGGAGGGCAGGCGCATCGCAGGCATGGGCTGGGCCAGGGGATGGGTGGTGGAGCGGGTGGTGGAGCGGGTGGTGGAGCGGGTGGTGGGGCGGAAGGCGGGCCGGGCGGTCAGGCGGATGGTGGCGCGCACGCGCCGGCCGGCACGCGGCTCAGGCTCGCCACAGCTGCGCATCATCGAACACCGGCGCGCCCGGCAGGATGCCGGCCCTCAATTGCGCCTGCGACAGGCCGAACTGGCGCTGCAGCAGCGCGCCGATGACGGCACGGATGTCCTGCGTGGGGCGCAGGTCGCGGCGGTCGAGCAACTGGGCGGGGGCCAGGCCGGGCCAGTCGGTCAGCACGCGGCCGCCAGCCACCGCGCCGCCGGCCAGCAGGGCCACGCCGCCGCTGCCATGATCGGTGCCGCCGCTGCCGTTCAAGACCGCGGTGCGGCCAAACTCGGTCATCACCAGCACGCTGGTGCGCGCCCAGTGCGGGCCCAGCGCGCTGCGCAGCGCGGCCAGGCCGTCGTCCAGCGCGGCCAGCTGGCGCTGCAGGCGGCCGGCCTGCTGGGTGTGGGTGTCCCAGCCGCCGGCTTCGAGCCAGGCCACGCGCGCACCGCGCTCGGCCGACAAGAACGCCCCGGCCTGCCTCGCCAGCGCCGCCAGGCCGTTGGCCTGGCCTGCGTCCATGCCGGCTATGCCCGCCCCTGCGGCCATGCCGGCCTCGCGGGCCAGGCCCTGCTGCTGCAGCGCCTTGGCCCAGGCATCGGCCAGCGCGCGGTCGTCGCCATAGAGCTGGCCCACGCGGGCCAGCAGGTCGTCGCTGCCGGGGGCGCGGCGGCTGGGGGTCCAGGTGCTGGCCTGCTCGGCGCCGCGCAGGGCCACCGGCATGGCCGGGCTCAGCGCCACCGCAGGCCGGCCGCTGGCCTGCAGCGCCCGCCCCAGCCAGCCGGTCTGCAGCGCAAAGGGCCGCTCGCCGCCGCTTTCCAGCAGCTGCTGGGCGTCGAAGTGCGAGCGTTCGCGGTAGGCGCTGGCCACGGCGTGCAGGATCAGCAGCTGACCCTGGCCCCACCACTGGTGCAGCTGGGCCAGCGCCGGGTGCAGCGCGAACAGGGTGCCGGGCAGCAGGCGGGGCTCGGCGCCGGCGGGCGATGCGGCGGCAGCGCTGCCCTCGTTGGCGGTGCCGGGCTGCGGCGCTGCCGCGGCCTGGCCGCGCAGCGCGGCCCAGGCCGGATCGCCCACGGCCGGCACGGCGGCCAGGCCGTCGAGCGCGCCGCGCAGCATCAGCACCACCAGGCGCGGCGACAGCGCGTCGTCGCTGCCGGCGGCCAGGGCCAGGCGGGCCGGCAGGGCGGTGGCGCCCAGGCCGGCGGCCAGCCAGTGCAGCGCGGCGCGGCGGCCCAGGGTGGGGTTGGCGGGCATGGCAATCACCTCCGTTGGAATTCAGGGCTGGCCAGCCACAGGGCCAGGGCCTGGGCGCCGCTTTCGGCGCGATCGATCTGCTGCTGGGTGGCGGCGCTCAGGTCGTCGCCCAGGCTCAGCGGCGCCAGGCGGCGGGCGTCGGCCTGGTTGGCATGGCTGGCGGCAAAGCGCTCGGCCCATTGCACGCGCTTGAACAGCGCGTCGGGCGACAGCCAGTCTTCGCTGCGGTCGGGCCAGCCCTGCGGCGAGGGTGCGCGGCCCAGGCTCTGGCCCATGGCCTGCACTGCCTGCACGCCGGCCTGCAGCTGGGCGTCGCCAAAGGGCAGCTTGAGCATGCGGTGGGCCGAGAGCAGCAGCTCGTCGGGGCGCTTGAACTTGGGCGGATGGTCGGGCCGCCAGGTCTGCGGGTGCGTGAACAGCGCCAGCGCGGTGGCACGCAGGTCGCCATCGCTGGCGCGAAAGGCCGCGGCCACCGCCGCCACCAGGGCCGGCGGCGGCGCATCGGTGACGAAATGGCGTGCCAGCTTGGTGGCCAGGTGCTGCGCCGTGGCCGGGTGGCGGCTGAGCTCGAGCAGCAGCGCGTCAAGCGCCTGCGGGCCTTCGTCATAACGCCTGCCCAGCACGGTCTTGGGGCCGGGCTGGTGCAGCGTGGCCTGGAACACGGCCTGGCCATCGCTGCCGTAGCGCACCGTCCAGCCGGTGAGCAGGCGCGCGGTTTCGGTGACATCGGCCTGGGTGTAGCCGGCGCCCACGCCCAGGGTGTGCAGCTCGAGCAGCTCGCGTGCGAGGTTTTCGTTCAGGCCGCGCTGGCGGCGCTGGCCGGCGCGTGAATCGGGGCCCATCGACTGGGCGTTGTCGAGGTACAGCAGCATGGCCGGGTGCAGGGTCGAGGCCTTCAGCAGATCGACAAAACGGCCCTGGGCCTGCGGCCGGATGGCCTCGTGCTCGTGCGGCCACACCAGGCCCAGCGTGCTGCCCTTGGTGGCCGCCACGCAGAAGTGGTTGGACCAGAACTGCGCCCAGCGCTCGGCCACCGGCGCCTCGGTGCGCACGGTGTGCTGCCAGCGGCGCTGCAGGCCGTCGAGGTTGAGCTGGCGCAGCGCCTGGCGGGCCTCGCGGCGGGCCGGGTCGGCGCTGGCAGCGCTGCCCTGGCCGCTGGCGGCGGCGCTGCCGGCCGGCTGCGGCTGCAGCGCCGTGCGCAGCACCTCGCGGCTGATGCGCAGCGCGGCGGCGGCATCGGCCAGGCCGCGGGTATCGAAGGCGTTGGCGGCGGCGCTGTCGGCGCTGAACTGGGCCAGCACCCAGGCCTGGGGATCGGCCTGCAGCGCGCGCAGGCTGGTCTCGGCATAACCGAACCGGTGGGCGGCAAGGGCGGCAGCGTGCATGGTGCGGCGGCGTTGGGGCCAGGGTGGCGATGGTGCTTGAACCCGCACCGTGCCTTTGTCTTACGGCCCCGGCGATTTGCCCGAGCAATTTGCTCAGGCAAGGCAGCCTGGCGCGTAAGACCGGCCGGCGGCCCCGGTTCAAGCACCAGGCCCGCCACCCCGGCGCCGCCCTGCCCCCACCCACCGGTTTGCCGGCCCCACTGGAGTTGCCCGATGAAGACCCTGACCCTTGCCCGCCTGGGCCTGCCCCTGCTGGCCGCCACCCTGGCCACGCTGCTGCTGACCCAGCCGGCGCCCGCCCAGGCCGCCACGGCCGCCGCCCTGCCCGACGCGGCCAGCGCAGCCCAGCAGCAGCGGGTGGACCGGCGCCAGGCGCACCAGAGCGCCCGCATCGCCTCGGCCGCCGACAGCGGTGCCCTCACCGCGCGCGAGCAGCGCCGCCTGCAGCACCAGCAGGCCGCCACCGCCCGCATGGAGCAGCGCACCGAGGCCGATGGCCAGGTCACGCGGCGCGAAGCCGTGCGCCTGGAGCGCCAGCAAGACCAGAACAGCCGCGCCATCCGCCGCCAGGCGCACGACGCCCAGACCCGGCCCTGAGCGGCGCCAGGCGGCGTCGCCCGGCGCGGTTCAGCGCCCTTCGGCCCGGTCAGCCGGTTTGGCCGCGGTGGCCAGCGCAGGCGCGGTGGCCCCATCCGCCCCGGCGGCCACCGGCGCCGCCGAGGCCGGCAGGCCGAACACCCGGTCAAAGGCCCAGGTGAACACCACCGCGTAGCCGAAGAAGAACACCAGCACGCCCAGGTCGGCCAGCAGCGCCTGCAGCAGCGTGGTGTTCAGCCACCAGGCCATCACCGGCACCAGCATCACCACCAGCCCGCCCTCGAAGCCCAGGCCGTGGGCCAGGCGGCGGCGCCAGTTGCGGCCCTTGACCGGCTGGCGCGATTCCCAGCGCTCGAACCAGCCGTTGAACAGGTAGTTCCAGGCCAGCGCCACGGTGGACATCAGCACCGCCAGCCCCAGCGTCGAGCCCAGCGGCTGCGCAAACAGCCAGGCCAATACCGGGCCGACCGCCACGATGGCAAAAAACTCGTAGAGCACGGCCTGCAGCACGCGCCGGGTTCGGGGTTGCATGGGTGGCAAGGGTAGCGCCTGGGCACAGGGCCGGCGGCCACTGCCGGCCGGCAACGCCGCGCGGCAACGTCGCGTTTGTCGCAAATCGACGCGCCACGGCCGCGCAACCCACACCGCAAGTGATTGATTTGCCTGCGATTTTTTCTGGCATTGAAACTGCATTGGCTGCTGCGAGCGCCCCAAGGCCGGCCCCTGCCGGCCGTCCCCCACGGGGATCAAGGACAGTGGCCCAGCCACAGGTCCTTGAGAGCCGGTCTCTCGGAGCAGCCCCATGGCCCTGGTCAGCGAAAGCAAGAAGTCCTGCGCGGTGAACCCGCTGAAGATGAGCCAGCCGCTGGGCGCCAGCTACGCCTTCATGGGCCTGGAAGGCTGCATGCCGGTGATGCACGGCAGCCAGGGCTGCACCTCGTTTGGCCTGGTGCTGCTGGTGCGGCACTTCAAGGAGGCCATCCCGCTGCAGACCACGGCGATGAACGAGGCCACCACCATCATGGGCGGCTTCGACAACATCGAGAAGGCGGTGCTCAACATCCGCCAGCGCGCCAGGCCGGCCATCATCGCCATCTGCTCCACCGGCCTCACCGAGACCAAGGGCGACGATGTCGAGGGCTACCTGAAGCTGGTGCAAAAGCGCCACCCCGAGGTGGCCGACACGGCGCTCGTCTACATCAGCACGCCCGACTACGTGGGTGCGTTCCAGGACGGCTGGGCCGCCGCGGTGAAGGGCCTGATCCGCCAGCTGGCGCTGCCCGGGCAGGCCACGGTGGCGGGCCGCATCGCCATCCTGCCCGGCGGCCACCTGAACCCCGGCGACGTGGAAGAGCTGCGCGACATCGTCGAGCGTTTCGGCCTCGAGCCGGTGTTTGCGCCCGATGTGTCGGGCTCGCTCGACGGCCACATCCCCGACGACTGGCTGGGCACCACGCTGGGCGGCACGCCGCTGCAGGCGCTGCGCACGCTGGGCTCGGCGCAGCACTGCATCGCCATCGGCGAGCAAATGCGCCCGGCCGCCGAGCAGCTCAAAAGCCAGTGCGGCGTGGACTACACCCTGTTCACGCGGCTCACCGGCCTGAGCGCCACCGACGCCTTCGTGATGAAGCTGGCCGAGCTGTCGGGCAAGCCGGTGCCGGCGCGCCTGCAGCGCCAGCGCAGCCAGCTGGTGGATGCGATGCTGGACGGCCACTTCCACTTCGGCCACAAGAAGGTGGCGCTGGGCGCCGAGCCCGACCTGCTGTGCGCGGCCGGGCACTTTCTCACCGAGCTGGGTGCCGAGTTGAGCGTGGCCATCACCACCACGCCCAGCCCGGTGCTGCACAGCATGCCCTGCAGCGAGGTGGTCATCGGCGACCTCGAGGATTTCGAGCGCCTGGCGCAGGCCGCCAATGTGGACCTGCTGATCACCCACGCCCATGGCCGCCAGGCCGCCGAGCGCCTGAACAAGCCGCTGTTTCGCCTGGGCATTCCGATCTTCGACCGCATCGGCAACGCCCACACCTGTCATGTGGGCTACCGCGGCAGCCGCAACTTCGTCTACGAGCTGGGCAACCAGTTCATCACGCAGATTCCGCACCACGGCCCCGACGACTGGCCGCTGCCGCCCGCGGCCATCGAGGCCGCGCGCCCGCCCGCCGAGCTGGCCGCGGCCAGCGCCTGAGCGCGTGGCACCCCGCCCCCGTCCATCCCCCCAGGAGAAGCCATGAAAGTCGCCTTCGCCACGCAGGACCAGCAGCGCGTCGACGCGCACTTCGGCTGGGCCAAGCACCTGGCCGTCTACGAGATCGAGCCCACCGGCTACAAGTTCGTGCAGGACTACGGCTTTGGTGAAGACCTGGCCGAAGACGGCAACGAGGACAAGCTCGCGCCCAAGCTCGAGGCCATTGGCGACTGCGCCATCGTCTACGTGGCGGCCATCGGCGGCAGCGCCGCGGCACGCGTGGTGGCGCACAAGATCCACCCGGTGAAGGTGACCTCGCCCGAGCCGATCATGGACATCCTGGACAAGCTGCAGCTGGTGCTGCAAGGCACGCCCCCGCCCTGGTTGCGCAAGGCCCTGGCCAAGGGCCAGGAACGCGCCCACGACTTTGAAGACGATGAGGAAATCAAGCCATGACCGACACCCCTGTGGCCGAGAAGCCCGCGCCCACCGACGACGAGCTGATGCGCGACGAGTTCATCCGTGAACTCATCAAGCAGATCCGCGCGCAAGACACCCACGGCACCTGGGAGGGCAAGAGCGACGCCAAGCTGCTCGAGCCCTACATCATCACCGCCGAGCAGCGCCGCGCCATGCCGCTGATGGGCGACCCCGATCCCGACACGCTGTGGCGGCTGGATCTGTTCCACAACGCGGTGGGCCTGTGCATCGAGAAGGCCACCCAGTGCATGGTCAGCCCGATGACCAAGATGAGCCACGAGGGCTTTGGCCGCACCGTGCTCACCACCGGCCGGCTGATCGTCGTCAACCGCCACCTGCGCGATGTGCACCGCTTCGGCTATGCCAGCCTGGCCAAGCTGGCCGAGGCCGGCAACAAGCTGGTCAAGGAGGGCGTCGGCATGGTCGAGACCTACAAGGACGTGGCCACCTACGGGGCCTGACCGGAGCACACAGCATGAGCGACGCCGTCGATGTCGAGGCCCTCAAGGCCGCGATCAAGAAACTCAACGCCAAGGCCACGCAGGCCAAGATGGACCTGCACGACCTGAGCGAGGAACTGCCCACCCACTGGGAGCGCATCCCCGAGGTGGCCAAGGTGGCGCACGAGGCGCATGCGGCGCTGATCGCCGCGCGTGCCCAGCTCGCCGCCGTGAGCTGACCCCCTCACCCAAAGCGCCATGGAGCCGATGTCATGAGCCAGTTCAGCGTCACCCTGCCTTCGGGCGAAACCTGGACGCCCACCTTCGTGCAGAAGATCAACGAGGACACCTGCATCGGCTGCGGCCGCTGCTTCCGGGTGTGCCCGCGTGGCGTGCTCGAGCTGGTGGGCCTCGATGACGAGGGCCACCGCGTCGCGGTGGGCGACGACGAGGACGACGACGCCGAGTACGAGAAGAAGGTGATGACCATCGCCCACCAGGAGATGTGCATCGGCTGCACTGCCTGCGCCAAGATCTGCCCCAAGAAGTGCTACACCCACGCCGCCGCGGCGGTGTGATCTGCCGGCCCCGGCCATGAACAGCAGGCTGCGGCCCGCGCCCATGCAGGCCACACCGCCGGGCGCCGCCGCGCGGCCCGTGGCGCTGGCGCTGGCCCGCCGCGCCAGCCGCGACGACGAGGTGGACGAGGTGCGCGCACTGCTGCTCGACCACACCGATGCCGCCGCCGGCACGGCGGCCGCCATCGCCGCCATGGCCGAGGTGGTGGCGCTGGCCTGCCTGGGCGACGACCACCTGTGGCAAGACCTGCAGCTGCCCTCGCGCGGCGAGCTCTCGGCGCTGATGCAGCACTGGTTTCCCAGCCTGGCCGCGCGCAACGACCGCGACATGAAGTGGAAGAAGTTCCTCTACAAGCAGCTGTGCGAGCGCGCCGAGATCCAGGTCTGCAAGGCCCCCAGCTGCGCGCTGTGCAGCGACCACGCGCTGTGCTTCGGGCCCGAGTGAGATGGCCGCTCAGGCCGTGATTTATTGCCGCCGCTGGCCGCCGCGCATCCGCCCGGCGGGCTAAGGCCCATCGCGGCGCGACCGATAAGCTGGTGTCGTCCGCCCATCCATCGCCACGCTGCCAATGCCGGTTCTGCCCTCGTTGAACGCCCTGCGCGATGAGCTGGTGGGCATGTATTCGTCGCCCGCGCCCGAGTGGGCCAGGCTGCGTGGCCAGCACATGGCCTCGGTGCTGCGGCTCACGCCCTACACCATGGCTGCCAACGTGGCCAATGCGGCGCTGGTGCTGTGGGCCTTTTCGCCGGGCGTGGCACCGGGCCAGTGGCTGTGGCTGGCCAGCCTGCTGCTGATCGCGGCGCTGGGGCTGCAGCGCTGGTGGCAGCTGCGCGGGCAGGCCCGCGCCACCGCCTCCTGCCGCGCGGTGCGGCACGCCACCGCACATGCCGCGCTGCTGGCCGGCATCTGGGCCCTGCTGCCGCTGCTGTGGTTTGCGCCCGGCACGCCGGGCCAGCAACTGGTGGTGGCCACGGTCTTCACCGGCATGCTCTCGGCCGGCAGCTTTGTGCTGCATGCGCTGCCGCTGGCCAGCGTGGTCTGGGTGCTGGTGCTCACCGCAGGCGCGCTCGGCGCACTGGTGCAAAGCCAGGATGCCGTGGCCTGGGGCGTGGCCGGACTGCTGTTGGTGTATGCGCCGATCGTGGCCGCCGGCGCGCTGGCCGCCTGGCGCCAGGCCAATGCGCTGAGCCGCTCGCGGGCCCGCGCGGCCCGGCAGGAGCGCACGCTGGCCGTGTTGCTGAAGGACTTCGAGCAGAACGCCGGCGAGGCGCTGTGGCAGGTGGGCGCCGATGGCCATCTGCAGCACCTGTCGCCGCGGCTGCCCGTGCTGCTGGGGCTGGACGAGCAGGCCATCCGCGCCGAGCCGCTGATGGCCTTGCTGGAGCGCCTGAGCCCGGCCGGCGCGCCCGCGCTGCGCGCTGCGCGCGACGCCGGCCGGCCGTTCCAGGACCTGCTGCTGCCGCTGGGTGACGGCGGACAGGCGGGCGATCCGGTGCGCTTTCTGGCCATCAACGGCAAGCGCCTGCTCAGCGACAGCGGCCACACCGTGGGCTGGCGCGGCGTGCTGGCCGACGTGAGCGAAAAGGCGGCGGCCGAGCGCCGGCTGCGCACGCTGGCGCACACCGATTCGCTCACCGGACTGGCCAACCGCTTCATGCTGCGCGACACGCTGGCCGAGGCGGTGCGCAGCCAGCGCCCGGTGGCCCTGCTGATGATCGACCTGGACCGCTTCAAGTCGATCAACGACACCCTGGGCCACAGCGCCGGCGACGAGGTGCTGCAGGCCGTGGCCCGGCGCCTGCGCGACTGCGTGCGCCCGGCCGACCTGGTGGCCCGCCTGGGTGGCGACGAGTTTGCCGTGCTGGTGCCGGCCAGCGCCGACGGCGCGGCCGAGGCGCAGCTGCTGGCGCGCCGCCTGATCGCCGCGGTGCAGCGGCCGGTGCCGGTGCAGACCCGCCAGCTGCGCGTGGGCGCCAGCATCGGCGTGGCGCTCAGCCGCGATGGCGGCCTGGCGGTCGACGAACTGCTGGCCCAGGCCGACACCGCGCTGTATGCGGCCAAGGGCGGCGGCCGCGGCCGCCATGCGCTGTACGAGCCATCGATGGGCCAGCGCAACGCGCGCCGGGTCGACATCGAGCACGGCCTGCGCCACGCGCTCGAGCACGGCGGCCTCGAGCTGCACTGGCAGCCCAAGGTCGACATCGCCGACTGGCGCATCTGCGGCGCCGAGGCGCTGATGCGCTGGCAGCACCCTGGCCTGGGCCGGGTGAGCCCGGCCGAGTTCATCACCGTGGCCGAGCAGTGCGGCCTGATCGAGGACCTGGGCCGCTGGGCGCTGCACGAGGCCTGCCAGACCGCGGTGCGCCAGTTGCCGGGCCTGCCGATCGCCGTGAACGTGTCACCCTTGCAGCTGCGCGATGGGCAGTTTGTGACGCTGGTGCGCGACACCCTGCGCAGCACCGGCCTGGCCGCCGGCCTGCTGGAGCTGGAGATCACCGAGTCGGTGTTCATCGACGATGCCGACACCGCACTGGCCCAGCTGCATGCGCTGCGCAACCTGGGCGTGCGCGTAGCGCTCGACGACTTCGGCACCGGCTACTCGTCACTGGCCTATCTGCGGCGCTTTCCGTTCGACACGCTGAAGATCGACCGCAGCTTCGTCAACGAGGTGCTGCTGCGCAAGAACGCCCGCGCCATCGTGCAGACCATCGTGCACCTGGCCACCACGCTGGGCATGCGCACGGTGTGCGAAGGCGTGGAGAGCGAGGCCGAGCTGGCCGCCGTGGCCGCCGCCGGCTGCCAGGAGGTGCAGGGCTTTCTCGTCTCGCCGGCGGTGCCGGTGGCGGCCTTCACCCAGCTGCACCGGCGCTGGCGGGTTCAGACCGTGCCGTCCAGCGACAGCAGCCGGTCGGGCGCCCTGGTGCACTGAGGGTTGCACTCAGGGTTGCACTGGGCGTTGCACTGAGGCTCGCACTGGGCGCTGCGCCCGGCGGCGCACGCCGGGGCGCCTTGCGCGCCAGGCTGCCCGGGTGGCTCGCCAGCGCTGCCGCGCCAGCGTGCATACAGCCACACGTCGCGCGGTGTGTCGCTCACATTGGGGTGCATCAGCATGCGCGCCAGCCGGCCCTCGCGGGCATAGCCCGCGGCCGCCAGCAGGCGCGCCGAGGCCTGGTTGTCCACGTCGCACAGCGCGTCGATGCGCCACAGCTCGGGCGTCTCGGCAAAGGCCATCTCGCCCACGCAGGCCACCGCCGCGCGCATCAGGCCGCGGCCCTGCCAGGCCCGCGCCAGCACGAAGCCCAGGCGCAGGTGGTGCGGGCGGCCATCGAGCTGCTGCGGCAGCAGCTGCACCAGGCCCACCGGGTGGCGCTCGGCCGCGGGCAGCAGCATCCAGGTGAAGGCGCTCTTCTTGAGCCAGCGCGCCTCGTCCCAGGCCAGCTGCTGGCGGGTCTGGTCGGCCTGGCCATGCGGCCGCCAGCCCAGCCAGCGCAGCACCTGGCCATCGGCCGCCCAGCGCGCAAACACCGGCTCGGCATCGGCCGCCTGGGGTGGCCGCAGCGTGAAGCCCGGGCCGCTGAGCTGGCGCCTCATGTTCGGCAACTCATGTCGGGTCACTCATGTCGGGTCACTCATGTCGGGCAATTCATGTCGGATGACTCATGTCGCGCGACGCCTGCCCGGCACCCTCGCGGCCGGCCAGGCCCGGAACCTGCATCACGCCGCGGCATGACGACCCACCCTGCCCTGCTGGCCCAGGCCCGGCAAACCGGCGAGGACGTGCTGCTGCTGGTGGACGGCCTGGACGAGGCCGAGTTCAGCCGCTCACGCCTCACCCGCCACGAGGTGCGGCGCCTGCTGTGCCGCATGGCCGACACGCTGACCGCCCTGCCCGCGGCCGTGCAGCAGGGCCTGCCCGAGATCGACTGGCCCGGCTGGCGCGGCCTGGTGCCGGCACTGGCCCCGCCGGGCGCGGCGGGCAACGCAGCCCTTGGCAAGCCCTCCGGCCCGGCCACGCCGGCCGACGCTGGCGCCCCGCCCACCCAGGCTACCCAGGCCGCCTGGGCCGCCACGCAGGCGCTGGTGCCGGCCACGCTGGCCTGGCTGCGGGTGTACCAGCAGGCCGATCCGGCGCTGTTCGAGCCCAGGGCCTGAGCCTTCATGCGCGGCGCGCTCCGGGCGTGCCGGGGGCCTCTGCGGCACCGGCCATGCCGGAGCCGCCGACCGGTGGTGCGGCAGCCAGCCCGGCCGTGGCCTGGACCATTGCGCCGATCACGTCGTGGCCAAGGCGCGAGCCGGGCTGCAGCAGCTCGATGTGGGCCAGCAGCGCACGGGCCTCGTCGGGCCGGCCGCTGCGCAGGCGGATGAAGGCCAGCGCCTTGAGCGTGAAGAGCCAGAAGCGCGCCGGCCCGTCGCCCTGGAAGTCGGCGCCGCAGCCCGGCGCCACGGCGGCCCAGTCGGGCGCCAGGCCGGCCTGCACGGCGGCCTCGCTCAGGCCACGCTGCGCGGCCTGCTCGGCCTGCGCCAACTCACGCCGGCCGGCGTGGTACTTGTACAGCGCGTAATAAACCGCCAGCGTGGCGGGCGCGATGGCCTGCGCCGTCCACAGCAGCGCACCGCGCTCGTCGGCGCGCGCCAGCGCCGCCTGGTGCAGCAGCGCCCGCACCGCCTCGGGCACCTCGCCGCCGAAGAAGGCGTCCGAGGCTTCGCCGGTGGTCAGGTTCATGCGGGGCTCCAGTGGGGGGTGTGGCGCAGGGCGGCGCGGGGCAGGCCCCGGCAAGCATGGGCTGTGCCGGCGCCGCGGCCGTGCCTCGCGCCGGCGGTGTCAGCCGCCGAGTCGCCCGCTGTCGCAGCCGCCATCCCACCGGGCGTTCCGTCGGCGTGGATACCGGCCAGCACGCCGATTCGTGGGCCCCCACACCCCGTCCGAGCGTCGGATTGGCGACAAAACCGACAGCCTCCGACAGGCCGGCCGGCCGCCCTTGCTGGCCTGCGGATTGGCGCCAAGTCATTGATCCATCAGCACTTCAGCGGCCCGGCAGGGGCGGCAGGCCGACTGGCACGGTCCATGCGAAAGGGCTCTCGAGTCCCCTTCCCGCCACCCTGCCGCCGGAGCACGATCGATGACCGACACCCCCATCACCAGGCCGATCTATCTGGACTACGCGGCCACCACGCCGGTCGACCCGCGCGTGGTGCAGGTGATGGTGCCGTACCTGTACGACAACTTCGGCAACCCGGCCTCGCGCAGCCATGCCTATGGCTGGGCCGCCGAGGAGGCGGTGGAGATTGCCCGCGAGCATGTGGCCGCACTGATCGGCGCCGACCCGCGCGAGGTGGTCTGGACCTCGGGCGCCACCGAGAGCAACAACCTGGCAATCAAGGGTGCGGCGCAGTTCCACCAGACCCGGGGCCGCCACCTGATCACGCTGAAGACCGAGCACAAGGCCGTGCTCGACACCCTGCGCGAGCTCGAGCGCCAGGGCTTCGAGGTGAGCTACCTGGACGTGGGCGCGGACGGCCTGCTCGACCTCGAGGTGCTGAAGGCGGCCATCCGGCCCGACACCATCCTGGTCTCGGTGATGTGGGTCAACAACGAGATCGGCGTGATCCAGGACATCCCGGCCATCGGCGCCTTGTGCCGCAGCAAGGGCATCCTGTTGCATGTGGATGGCGCCCAGGCCACCGGCAAGCTGGCCATCGACCTGAGCAGCCAGCCGGTCGACCTGCTGAGCCTGTCGGCGCACAAGACCTACGGCCCCAAGGGCATCGGCGCACTGTACGTGCGGCGCAAGCCGCGGGTGCGCATCGAGGCGCAGATGCACGGCGGCGGCCACGAGCGCGGCATGCGCTCGGGCACCCTGGCCACGCACCAGATCGCCGGCATGGGCGAGGCCTACCGCCTGGCCAAGGAGCACATGGCCAGCGAGAACCTGCGCATCCGCGCACTGCGCGACCGGCTGCTGAGCGGCCTGCAAGGCATTCCCGAGGTGCGCATCAATGGCGACATCACGGCCCGCGTGCCGCACAACCTGAACATCAGCTTCCAGTTCGTGGAAGGCGAGTCGCTGCTGATGGGCATGAAGGCCATCGCCGTGTCCAGCGGCTCGGCCTGCACCTCGGCCAGCCTGGAGCCCAGCTACGTGCTGCGCGCCCTCGGCCTGAGCGACGAGGTGGCGCACAGCTCGATCCGCTTCTCGATCGGCCGCTTCACCACCGAGGCCGACGTGGATGCGGCCATCGTCCACACCCGCAGCACCGTGGAGCGCCTGCGCGCCATGAGCCCGCTGTGGGACATGCACGTGGCCGGCGTCGACCTGGCCAGCGTGCAGTGGGCCGAGCACTAGACCAACCCCTACGGCCGTCGGCCGCCCCCTCGAGGGGGCAAGGCCGACGGCCCGGCCAAGCCGGATCCGTGGCGTTCACTGGCTGACAGCCAGACCGCAAAGTCAACAACAGGAGTTACCTCATGGCCTACAGCGAGAAAGTCATCGAGCACTACGAGAACCCGCGCAACGTGGGCGGCTTTGACGCCGCCGACGAGGGCGTGGCCACCGGCATGGTGGGCGCGCCGGCCTGCGGCGACGTGATGAAGCTGCAGATCAAGGTCAACCCGAGCACCGGCGTCATCGAGGACGCACGCTTCAAGACCTATGGCTGCGGCTCGGCCATCGCCAGCAGCTCGCTGGTGACCGAGTGGGTCAAGGGCAAGACGCTCGACCAGGCGCTGGCGATCAAGAACACCGCCATCGCCGAAGAGCTGGCCCTGCCGCCGGTCAAGATCCACTGCAGCATCCTGGCCGAAGACGCCATCAAGGCCGCGGTGGCCGACTACCGCAACCGCGCGCTGGGCAGCGACGGCGCGCTCGAGAAGACCGCCTGCGCCCCGGCCACCGCCAGCACCAGCTGATCCCTGGCCTCGCCGCGGCGCGCCACGCGGCCTGCGCGCCGCACGCGCGGCGCCGCTCCCCTTTTGACCCCGCTGGCCCACGTGCCCGCCGCCGTTCGACCCCACCGGAGAATTCCATGTCCGCCTGCCAAAGCCAAGCCTCCTCCTGCAGCACCAGCGCCAGCACGCCGCCGCCCATGCCGGTGCTGCTGCCCGAGGGCAGCGACCCGCTCAACATCAGCCAGACCGTGGTGGCCAAGGTGGCCGAGATGCTGGCCGAGGAGAACGACCCCAACCTGGCGCTGCGCATCTTCGTCACCGGCGGTGGCTGCTCGGGCTTCCAGTACGGCTTCGCCTTCGACGACGAGCGCAAGGCCGACGACCTGCGCGTGAGCAAGGGCCCGATCACCGTGGTGGTGGACGCCATGAGCCTGCAGTACCTGATGGGCGCCGAGATCGACTACGAAGACAAGCTCGACGGCGCGCGCTTCGTGATCCGCAACCCCAACGCCGCCAGCACCTGCGGCTGCGGCAGCAGCTTCAGCGTCTGAGCCCGCCAACCCCATCCCGCGAGAGGAGCCCGACCATGAGCATCAGCGTCACCCCCAAGGCCGCCGTGCAGATCCGCAAGGCCCTCGACAAGCGCGGCGGCGGTGTCGGCCTGCGCGTGGCCATCAAGACCAGCGGCTGCTCAGGCTATGCCTACGCGCTGGAGTTTGCCGACGAGGCCACGCCGCAGGACCTGAGCTTCGAGACCGAGGGCGTCACGGTGCTGGTGGACGGCCAGAGCCTGCCGCTGATCGACGGCACCCAGCTCGACTGGGTGCGCGAAGGCCTCAACGAGGGCTTCAAGTTCAACAACCCCAACGCCACGGCCGCCTGCGGCTGCGGCGAATCCTTCGCGGTCTGACCGCGCATTCCGCTGCTGCGCGAGCCGATCTGGCGCCTGCGCGGTCAGACGATGCACGTTGAATCCGCGTTGAACCCTGAGGGACGCCGCCATGGCTTTGCTGCAGATCGCCGAACCCGGCCGCGCCGCGGCCCCGCACCAGCACCGCCTGGCGGTGGGCATCGACCTGGGCACCACCAACTCGCTGGTGGCCACGGTGCGCAGCGGCCTGCCCACCGTGCTGGGTGACGAGCGCGGGCACTTGCTGGTGCCCTCGGTCGTGCACTACGGCGAAGACGGCGTGCTCACCGTGGGCCATGCGGCCTGCGCCTTTGCCGCCAGCGACCCGGCCAACACCATCGCCTCGGCCAAGCGCCTGATCGGCCGGGCGCTGGCCGATGTGGCCCAGGGCACTGTGCCCTACCCGCTGGTGGCCTTGAGCGACAGCGCGGTGGGCGTGCGCACCCGCGCCGGCAGCAAGAGCCCGGTGGACGTGGGCGCCGAGGTGCTGCGCCTGCTGCGCGAGCGCGCTGAAGGCGCGCTGGGCGGCGACCTGGTGGGTGCGGTGATCACCGTGCCGGCCTATTTCGACGATGCCCAGCGCCAGGCCACGAAAGATGCCGCCCAGCGTGCCGGCCTGACCGTGCTGCGCCTGCTCAACGAGCCCACCGCGGCGGCCGTGGCCTACGGCCTCGAATCGGCGGCCGAGGGCGTGTACGTGGTCTACGACCTGGGCGGCGGCACCTTTGACGTGAGCATCCTGCGCCTGCAGCGCGGCGTGTTCGAGGTGGTGGCCACGGCCGGCGATGCGGTGCTGGGCGGCGACGACTTCGACCATGCGCTGGCCGCCTGGTTTGCCGGGCAGACCGGTGGCTGGGCCGCCGACGACATGGCCGCCCTGCATGCCGCCGCCCGCCGCGCCAAGGAGGCGCTGACCGATCACGACAGCGGCACCATGGTGTGCCAGCGCCGCGACGGCAGCACCGCCACCTGGCCGCTCAGCCGCGCCGACTTCGACACCCTCACCCGCCCGCTGCTGGAGCGCACGCTGGGCCCCACCAAACGCGCGCTGCGCGACGCCAGGCTCAAGCCCACCGAGGTGGACGGCGTGGTGCTGGTGGGCGGCAGCACGCGCATGCCCTGCGTGCGCGCATTGGTGGCCGAGTTGTTCGGCCGCGAGCCCTTCACCGGCATCGACCCCGACCAGGCCGTGGCCCTGGGCGCCGCGATCCAGGCCGACGCGCTGGCCGGCAACCGCGCCGGCAGCCCTGAAGACGGCGGCCTGCTGCTGCTGGATGTGAACCCGCTGAGCCTGGGCCTCGAGACCATGGGCGGCCTGGTGGAGAAGATCGTGCCGCGCAACAGCACCGTGCCCACCGCCCGCGCGCAGGACTTCACCACCTTCAAGGACGGCCAGACGGCGATGGTGCTGCACGTGGTGCAGGGCGAGCGCGAACTGGTCAGCGAGTGCCGCAGCCTGGCGCGCTTCACGCTGCGCGGCATTCCGCCGATGGTGGCCGGTGCGGCGCGCATCCGCGTCAGCTTCCAGATCGACGCCGACGGGCTGCTCAGCGTGCATGCGGTCGAGCAGGTGTCGGGCGTGCACGCCCACATCGAGGTCAAGCCCAGCTACGGCCTGGCCACCGAGGCCGTGGCCGGCATGCTGCAGGACGCGATGGGCAGCGCCGAGGCCGATGCCGCCGCGCGCATGCTGCGCGAGGCCGAGGTCGACGCGCGCCGCCTGCTGGACGCGGTGGACGCCGCGCTGCACGAGGACGGCGAGCGCCTGCTCTCCAGCCCCGAGCAGTTCCAGATCCTGCGTGCCATGCAGGGCGTGGCCGATGCGCTGGCCCAGGCGGCCGAGAACGAGGGCCAGACCCTGGCCGAGCAAAAGGCCCTGCGCGACGAACTGCGCGACACCACCGAGGCCCTCAACCGCGCCACCACGCCCTTTGCCGCCGCCCGCATGGACCAGCGCGTGCGCCAGGCGCTGTCGGGCCGCACGCTCGAGCAGATGGCGGCCTGAGCGGGTGCCAGCGACACCGCCAGCGCCCCTGCCCTTGCCGATTTGCCCACCCAGGACGCCTTCATGAGCACCGATGCCACCGCCCCAGCCGCCACCGCCAAGGCCCCCGACGCCACGGCCAGGCCCACCACCCGGGTGACCGTGAAGCCGCACCCCGAGCTGTGCCCCGAGGGCCTGAGCTTCGACGCCCGCCAGGGCCGCAAGCTGGTGGACGAGCTGCTGGCCCAGGGCATTGCCCTCGAGCACGCCTGCGAGAAGGTGTGCGCCTGCGCCACCTGCCATGTGCACCTGCGCGAGGGCGCCGAGTTCGTCAACGCCGCCGATGACGAAGAGGAAGACCAGCTCGACAAGGCCTGGGGCCTGGACGCGCAGTCGCGCCTGTCGTGCTGCGTCAGGGTCAAGGGCCCGGCCCTGCTGGTGGAGCTGCCGCGCTACACCAAGAACCACGCGCGCGAGCACTGAGTCGCGGCGCAGGGGCCGTGGCGCGCGGGCAGCGTGCCACGGGGCGGGGGCGGCCTAAAATCCGCGTCCCGCTCTCCCAGGGCACCGCCCAGGCCCCATCCCATGACCTTCCCTTCCCTGGGCCTGCTCCCCGCCTTGGTCGATGCCCTGGCGCGCACCGAGCGCACCGAACCCACGCCGATCCAGGCGCAGGCCATTCCGGCGGTGCTGGCCGGACGCGACCTGCTGGCCCAGGCGCCCACCGGCTCCGGCAAGACCCTGGCCTATGCGCTGCCGCTGCTGCAGCAGGCGCTCAGGGGCAGTTCGAATCCGCAGCACCAGCGTGACCCCGCGGCACTGGTGCTGGTGCCCACGCGCGAGCTGGCGCAGCAGGTGGGCGAGGTGCTGCGCGCGCTGGTGCGGGCGCTGCCGCCGCATGCCAGCGCCTGGCGCAGCGACGGCCCGCCGCCGCCGCGCCTGCGCGTGGCGGTGCTGCAGGGCGGGGTGTCGATCAACCCGCAGCTGATGGCCCTGCGTGGCGGCGCCGACATCGTGGTGGCCACACCCGGCCGCGTGCTGGACGTGGTGGCCCACAACGGCCTGCACCTGGACCGCCTGAAGACCCTGGTGCTCGACGAGGCCGACCGCCTGCTGGCGCTCGGCTTTGCCGACGAGCTTGACCGCGTGCTGGGCCTGCTGCCCGCGCAGCGGCAGAACCTGCTGTTCTCGGCCACCTACGGCCAGGGCACCGGTGGCGCCGGCACGGCGCTGCAGGCGGTGGCCGAGCGCCTGCTGCAAGACCCGGTGCAGGTGCGCGACGAATCGGCCGGCAGCCAGCCGCCGGCCGCCATCCAGCAGCGCGCCATCGTGGTGGACACCACGCGGCGCACGCCGCTGCTGCGCCATCTGCTCGCCGAGCTGGGCCAGCCGCGCACGCTGGTGTTCGTGGCCACGCGCCACGCCACCGAGATGGTCACGGCCAAGCTGGCGCGCGCCGGCGTGAAGGCCGCCGCGCTGCATGGCGAGCTGAGCCAGGGCACGCGCTGGCGCGTGCTGGACGGCCTGGGCCGCGGCGAGTTCCATGTGCTGGTGGCCACCGACGTGGCCGCGCGCGGCCTCGACATCCCCGATCTCGCGCTGGTGGTCAACCACGACCTGCCGCGCTCGGCCGACGACCATGTTCACCGCATCGGCCGCACCGGCCGCGCCGGCGCCAGCGGCCTGGCCATCAGCTTGGTGCCGCCCGGCGCCGAGGCGCATTTCCGCCTGATTGAAAAGCGCCAGGGCCAGCGTGTGCCGCGCGAGGTGCTACCCGGCTTCGAGCCCACCGAGGTGCCTGCGCCGCAAGACCCCACCGGCGGCGTCAAGGGCAAGCGCAAGAGCAAGAAAGACCGGCTGCGCGAGCAGGCGGCGGCCCGGCCGGCCTGACCGGCAGGGGCCCAGGCCGCGCGCGCCGCAGCGGCCGCAAGGCGCGGCGGCGGCCGCCGGCGCAGCGCGCCGGCCCGGCCGTCGTCTGTGACCTTAGCGACATTCCCGACAGCACCTCGACAGCCGCCAGCGACCTGAAAAAACATAGATAAATCAAACACTTGGTGACGATGCCGGGGTTGGCACACCGCTTGCGATCTGCAGCCCAACCCTGCCTTGGAGCCTGGTGTGATCGCCCCCCTGCCCCGCCCCGTCGAATCCAACATCACGATCAACGACACCACGTTGCGCGATGGCGAACAGACCGCGGGCGTGGCCTTCACCGACCGCGAGAAGCTGGCCATCGCCCGCGCGCTGGATGCGGCCGGCGTGCCCGAGATGGAGATCGGCATCCCGGCCATGGGCGAGCACGAGGTGGTGCTGATCAACGAGATCTGCCGCAGCGTGCGCCGGGCCCGCACCATGGTGTGGGCGCGCATGGCCGAGCGCGACATCGTGGCCGCGCTGCGCTGCCGCGCCGACATCGTGCACCTGTCGGTGCCGGTGTCCGACATCCAGATCACCCACAAGCTGCAGCGCGACCGCGCCTGGGTGCTCGACACCATCCGCGCCTGTGTCACCCGCGTGGCCGACCGCGGCCTCGCGGTGAGCGTGGGCTTCGAGGACGCCTCGCGCGCCGACGCCGGCTTTGTGGCCGCCGCCGCCACCCTGGCCCAGGCCTGCGGCGCGGTGCGCGTGCGCTATGCCGACACGCTGGGCCTGCTCGATCCGTTTGAAACCCAGCGCCGCATCGCCGCGCTGCGCGCCGAGGTCGACATCGGCATCGAGATCCACGCCCACAACGACCTCGGCCTGGCCACCGCCAACACCCTGGCCGCGCTGGCCGCCGGCGCCACGCATGCCAGCACCACCGTCAACGGCCTGGGCGAGCGCGCCGGCAATGCCGCGATGGAAGAGGTGGTGATGGCGCTGCGCCATGTGTACGGCGTGGAATGCGGCGTGGCCACCGCCGAGATCCCGGCCATCAGCGCCCTGGTGGCCCGCGCCTCGGGCCGGCCCACCGCCGCCGGCAAGGCCATCGTCGGCGATGCGGTGTTTGCGCACGAGAGCGGCATCCACGTCGATGGCCTGCTTAAGGACCGCCGCAACTACGAGAACTTCGCACCCGAGGAGCTGGGCCGCACGCACCGCCTGGTGCTGGGCAAGCACTCGGGTTCGGCCGCGGTGATCGAGCGTTATGCCCGCATGGGCCTGGCCATCGAGCCCGAGCATGTGCCGGTGCTGCTGCAGCACATCCGCGACCATGTCATGAGCACCAAGTGCGAGCCCTCGGCCGCCGAGCTCACCCGCTTTCTGCTCGACGCGCGCGGTGGCGCCGAGCCCGTTCCGATGGCCCGCGCCTGAGCCCGCGCAATGGAGAACCGCATGACCGACAGCCTGACCGACCGCCTCAAGTCGCTCTCGAGCGCCGAGGACTTTCTCACCTTCTTCGGAGTGCCCTTCGACGAGAAGGTGGTGCATGTGAACCGCCTGCACATCCTCAAGCGCTTCTACCAGTACCTGCACAAGAGCGAGGCCGCGCCCGGCGAGGACGAGGTGGCCACCTTCCGCCGCTACCGCGAGCTGCTGATCCAGGCGCATGGCGACTTCATCCACTCCTCGGCCGTGAAGGAGAAGGTGTTCAAGGTGTTCCAGGACGCCGACGGCCAGAAGGCCGTGCCGGTGGCCAACCTGCGCGAGAGCCTCGCGGAACGCCGCCGTGCCGCTGCGGCCTGACCTTTCCCGTACCTAGGAGCCCTCCATGCACATCGTCGTCTGCATCAAGCAGGTGCCCGATTCGGCGCAGATCCGCGTGCACCCGGTCACCAACACCATCATGCGCCAGGGTGTGCCGGCCATCGTGAACCCGTACGACCTGTTCGCGCTGGAAGAGGCCCTGCGCCTGAAGGACAAGTTCGGCGGCCGCGTCACCATGCTGTGCATGGGCCCGCCGCAGGCCGAAGACGCACTGCGCAAGTGCATCAGCTTCGGCGCCACCGATGCCGTGCTGGTGACCGACCGCGCCTTTGCCGGCGCCGACACGCTGGCCACCAGCTACGCGCTCACCTCGGCCATCCGCAAGATCAGCCAGGAGCAGGCGGTGGACCTGGTGTTCACCGGCAAGCAGACGATTGACGGCGACACCGCGCAGGTGGGCCCCGGCATCGCCAAGCGACTGGGCTGGAACCTGCTCACCTACGTGAGCAAGATCAACGCGGTGGATCTGGACGGCCGCACGATCACCGTCGAGCGCCGCGCCGAAGGCGGCGTGCAGCGCCTGAAGACCACGCTGCCCAGCCTGATCACCATGCTCGAAGGCACCAACGAGATGCGCTTTGCCACCATGGACGACATGCTGCGCGCCGCGCGCGTGCCGGTGCGCAAGTGGAACAAGGACGACGCCGGCATCGAGGACATCACCAAGATCGGCCTGAAGGGCAGCCCGACCATCGTGAGCAAGGTGTTCGCGCCCAAGGCCCGCAGCGCGCGCGCCGAGATGCAGGAAGTGGGCGATGGCGCCAGCGTCAACGACGCCTGCCTGAACCTGCTGCAAAAGATCTTCACCACGCATCCGACGCTCGAAGAAGAGACCGTCGACCGTCTCAGCGCCTGAAGCCCCGCCCCCCGAAGAGGAGAAGAACCATGGCCGAACCCGACAAGCCCCAGATGGCCGCCGCCGCGGCCGCCGGTGCCGCCAAGACCGCCGGCCGCTCGGGCCGCAGCACCGAGCTGCCCGAGCACCTGAAGGCCTACAAGGGCGTGTGGGTGTTCATCGAGCACGACCGCGGCCAGGTGCACAGCGTGAGCTGGGAGCTGATGGGCGAGGCGCGCAAGCTGGCCGACAAGCTGGGCGTGAATGTGAGCGGCGTGCTGCTGGGCGGCCCGGCCGACAAGCTGGAAGACTTTGCCAAGGAAGCCTGCATCTACGGCGCCGACCACTGCTACATCATGCGTGACCCGGTGCTGCAGGGCTACCGCAACGAGCCCTACACCAAGGGCCTCACCGATCTGGTGAACCAGCACCAGCCCGAGATCATGCTGCTGGGCGCCACCACCATGGGGCGCGACCTGGCCGGCAGCGTGGCCACCACGCTGGGCACCGGCCTCACGGCCGACTGCACCGAGCTCAACATCGACGGCCGCGCGCTGGCCGCCACGCGCCCCACCTTCGGCGGCAGCCTGCTGTGCACGATCATGACCCTGGCCTACCGGCCGCAGATGGCCACGATGCGCCCGCGCACCGCCGCCATGCCGCGCCGTGACGAGAGCCGCAGCGGCGGCATCACCACCATGGCGCTCGGCATTATCGAGACCGACATCGTCACCAAGCTGCTCGAGTTCGTGCCCGATGCCAACCGCAACACGGTGAACCTGGCCTATGCCGACATCATCGTCACCGGTGGCAAGGGCCTGAAAAACGCCGACAACTTCAAGCTGGTGTGGGACCTGGCCCGCGTGCTGGGCGCCGAGGTGGGTGCCACCCGCGCCGTCACCCAGGCCGGCTGGTGCGAAAGCGAGCGCCAGGTCGGCCAGACCGGCAAGACCGTGCGGCCCAAGCTCTACATCGCCGCCGGCGTGAGCGGCGCCATCCAGCACCGCGTGGGCATGGAGAGCAGCGACATCATCGTGGCCATCAACACCGACCCCAACGCGCCGATCTTCGACTTTGCGCACCACGGCATCGTGGGCAATGCGATGCAGGTGCTGCCGGCCCTGACCCACGCCTTCCGCACGCACCTCGACAAGCGGATCAAGCGCGCTGCCTAACCCAGGAGATGAGCATGGCGAAAGAGCATTTCGACGCGATCGTGGTCGGTGCGGGGCCCTCGGGCAACGCCGCCACCTACACCCTGGCCAAGGCCGGCCTGAAGGTGCTGCAGATCGAGCGCGGCGAATACCCCGGCAGCAAGAACGTGCAGGGCGCGATCCTGTACGCCAATGCGCTGGAGAAGATCATCCCCGACTTCCGCGATGACGCGCCGCTGGAGCGGCACATCATCGAGCAGCGCATGTGGATGCTCGACGACACCAGCTTCGTCGGCACCCACTACCGCAGCGACGACTACAACAAGCCGCCGTACAACCGCTACACCATCATCCGCGCGCAGTTTGACAAGTGGTTCTCGAGCAAGGTGCGCGAGGCCGGCGCGCTGCTGATCTGCGAGACCACGGTGGAAGAGCTGCTGATGGACGGCCAGCGCTGCATCGGCGTGCGCTGCGACCGCATGGGCGGCGAGGTGTATGCCGACGTGGTGGTGCTGGCCGACGGCGTGAACAGCACGCTGGCGCGCAAGGCCGGCTTTCACGGCGAGATCGAGGCCAGGAACGTGGCGCTGGCGGTCAAGGAGATCCTCTTCATGCCCGAGGAGGTGATCCAGGCGCGCTTCAACATCGGTGAAGACTCGGGCGTGGTCATCGAGATGATGGGCTCGGTGACCGAGGGCATGGTGGGCACCGGCTTTCTCTACACCAACAAGGATTCGCTGACCATCGGCGTGGGCTGCATGCTCAGCGACTTCAAGGCCAACCCCAAGCGCACCACGCCCTATGCGCTGCTCGAGAAGCTGAAGGCCCACCCCAGCATCGCACCGCTGATCGAGGGCGGCGAGATGAAGGAGTACGCCGCGCACCTGATCCCCGAAGGCGGCTTCCACGCCGTGCCGCAGATCTATGGCGAGGGCTGGATGATCGTGGGCGACTCGGGCGGCTTCGTCAACGCCGCGCACCGCGAGGGCAGCAACCTGGCCATGACCACCGGCCGCCTGGCCGCCGAGACGGTGATCGCCGCCAAGGCCGCCGGCCAGCCGCTGACCGCCAAGACCCTGGCCGCCTACAAGGCCGCGCTGGACCAGAGCTTCGTGATGAAGGATCTGAAGAAGTACCGCGATCTGCCCGAGGTGCTGCACACCAGCCCGCAGTTCTTCACCACCTACCCGGCCTTGCTCAACCGCGCCGCGCAGACCCTGTTCACCGTGGACGGCGTGGACAAGAAGACCAAGGAGCGCGAGATCCTGGGCAGCTTCAAATCCGCCCGCCGTCTCGGCGGCCTCATGTCCGACGCATTCAAGATCTGGCGGGCCGTGAGGTAGGCCCACCCCCGAAGCGGCCAGGGCCGCTTCCCCCTCAAGGGGGCGCCGCCAGCGGCCCGGCAAAGCCGGTTCCGCGGCGACTGCTTGGTTTTCACCGCAATCCTGCGGTCATTGAGACGAGGTTCACCATGAACGTCAACGTTGAAGAGAAGCTCTTCCAGAACCGCTACAAGGTCGACCACGGTCGGCCGCACATCCAGATCAAGAACCCGGCGGTGTGCAGCAACGATTGCCAGAGCCAGGCCTGCACCTTTGTGTGCCCGGCCAGCTGCTACAAGGCCGAAGGCAACCGCACGGTCACCTTGATCACCGATGGCTGCCTTGAATGCGGCAGCTGCCGCGTGATCTGCACCGAGCACGCCAACGTGGCCTGGGAGTACCCGCGCGGCGGCTACGGCATCCTCTTCAAGTTCGGCTGAGGCGGCCGTGGAAGTTGAAGCCTTTCTGGCCCATGCCATCGCGCTGGAGCGCGAGGCTGCCCGGCGCTATGAAGAACTCTCGGCGGCCATGCACACCGAGGGCAACCGCGAGCTGAAGGCCTTCTTCGCGCGCATGGCGCACTTCTCTCGCCTGCACCTGGCCGAGGCCCAGGCGCGCGGCGGTTTTCGCGAGCTGCCGGTGATGCGCGACGACGAGTACCAGTGGCCCGAAGGCATCGGCCCCGAGACAGCCGCCTGGGCCGGCGTGGATGCGCTGCTCGACGGCGCCGAGGCCCTGCGCCTGGCGCTCGACAGCGAGCAGCGCGGCCATGCCTATTACGCCGCGGTGGCGGCCACCACGCGCGACCCCGAGACCCGCCGCCTGGCCGCCGAATTTGCCGCCGAGGAGTCGCAGCATGTGGCCGAGCTGCGCCGCCTGATCGCCGCGCGCAGCCCGGCCTGAGGCCGCAGGCGGCTGCCGCGTGGCAGCCCACGCTCCGGCGGGCCGGCGGCCCGCACGGCCCGCCCGCGCACGGCCGCTGAGCGCGCCCGTTCAAGGGCCGCGCGCGCCGCGCAAGCACATCCTGTTCACCATCCCCTCCAGAGGTTTCCGATGCCACGCCCTGCCCGCCATGTCTTCGTCTGCAGCCAGCAGCGCCCGCCCGGCCATCCGCGCGGCTCGTGTGCCGCCAAGGGCGCCTCGCCGCTGCTGCAGGCCTTCTGGGCCGAGCTGCAAAAGCGCAATGCCTACGACCAGGTGGCCATCACCTACTCGGGCTGCCTGGGCCCCTGCGATGGCGGCGCCAATGTGCTGGTCTATCCCGACGGCGTGCTCTACCAGCGCGTGAGCGCCGAGGACGTGGTCGAGGTCTTCGAGAAGCACCTGATCGGCGGCGTGCCGGTGGCGCGCCTGCAGGCCACCCAGGCCGACTGGTGAGCGGCTTTTTTGTGCCACCGCGGCTGCGGCTTGATCTGCATCAAGATGGACACGGCCTTGCACCGGGCCTGAGCATGCGGGTTCTCCCTGGGCTCACTTCTTGCACTTTGACGCCTGCCAGGCACCGTGAGGCGGGCAGATCGCCCGACAACGATGCATGGCGGACACACAGGCGCAGCCTGATGCACCGGCATCGGGTGCTGCCCGCAGGAGGTGCACGATGCTTGCTCGCGGTCCGATGAACGAACGCTCGCATGTCGAGCTGATCACGGTCTACGAAATCTGCCGCATCCTCGGCGCGTCGCTGGACATCACGCGAACCTTTCGCTCGGCGCTGAACGTGCTGACCGCGCACCTCGAGCTGCCGCGCGCGATGATCGTGATGCCGGCCGACGACGGCGAGGCCCAGCTGCGGGTGCACAGCGCCGTGGGCCTGAACCACGAGCAGGCCGAGCGCGGCCAGTGGCATTACGGCGAGGGCGTGATCGGCCGCGTGTATGCCAACGGCATGCCGGTGACGGTGCCCGACGTGGCGCAGGCGCCCGAGTTTCTCGACCGCACCGGCGCCTTTGGCGCCACCGATGCCGAGCACATGATGGCCTTCATCGTGGTGCCGCTGAAGACCGACCGCGCCGTGGTGGGCGTGCTGGCCGCGCAGCGCGAGGTGAGCGGCGGCGCGCGCCTGTCGGACGACCAGCGCATCCTGACCATGGCCGCCTCGCTGCTGGCCCAGGCCGTGGCCCTGCACGGCGCCGTGCGCGACGAGCACCAGCGCCTGCAGCAGGAGGCCACGCGCCTGCAGAAGGCGCTGGCGCGCGAGCCGCGCGGCCGCTACTCGCTGGACAACGTGATCGGCGAGAGCAAGCCGATGCAGCAGGTGTTTGTGGAAGTGCACCAGGCCGCGCCCAGTCGCGCCACCGTGCTGCTGCGCGGCGAAAGCGGCACCGGCAAGGAGGCCGTGGCGCGCGCCATCCACTTCCAGAGCCCGCGCAAGGACGCGCCCTTCATCAAGGTGAACTGCGCCGCACTCACCGAGAGCCTGCTCGAAAGCGAGCTGTTCGGCCACGAGAAGGGCGCCTTCACCGGCGCCGCCGGCGAGCGCAAGGGCCGCTTCGAGCTGGCCCATGGCGGCACGCTGTTCCTCGACGAGATCGGCGACATCTCGCCGGCCTTCCAGGCCAAGCTGCTGCGCGTGCTGCAGGAGCGCGAGTTCGAGCGCGTGGGCGGCAACCGCGCGGTGAAGGTGGATGTGCGCCTGGTGTGCGCCACCAACCGCGACCTCGAGCGCATGGTCAAGCGCGGCGAATACCGCGCCGACCTGTACTACCGCATCAACGTGGTCAGCATCTTCCTGCCGCCGCTGCGCGAGCGGCGCGCCGACATTCCGCCGCTGGTGGCGCATTTTCTCGACCGCTTCAACAAGGAGAACCGGCGCCACCTGAAGATCACGCCCGAGGGCATGAAGGTGCTCACCAGCTGCTACTGGCCGGGCAATGTGCGCGAGCTCGAGAACTGCGTGGAGCGCACCGCCACCATGGTGCAGGGCGACCTGATCCGCGACTTCGCCTTTCCCTGCCGGCAAAACCGCTGCCTCACGCAGACCCTGCACTTCGTCGACAAGGCCGACGCCGTGTCGGCGGTGGAGCCGCCCGGGCACGGCGCGGGCCATGGCAGCCACGGTGGCCACGGTGGCCACGGCGGTGGGCACGACCACCACGACACCCATGAGCCTGGCCACGGCAGCCACCCGGGCCATGGCGGCCACGGCAACAGCCACGGCAACAGCCACGGCAGCAGCCATGGCGGCCACGGCGCGGCCTCCTCGGGCTTTGGCGACTTCGATGGCGACGACAGCCTGGCCGACCCCGACGAGCACGACACCGTCACCCGCATCGGCCCCACCCAGCGCCTGCCGGCCGCGCCCGGCGCCCGCCCGGCCGCCACCGAGCCACCCGAAGGCGAGCGCGAGCGCCTGATCTGGGCCATGGAGCAATGCGGCTGGGTGCAGGCCAAGGCCGCACGCCTGCTGCGCGTCACGCCACGCCAGCTGGGCTACGCGCTGCAGAAATACCGCATCGAGGTGCGCAAGTTCTGACCGCGCCCCGGCCCGACGCCGCCGCCGGGGCGGCCACGGCCTGAGCGGCTGCCCGGCTGCACTATTGACTTTTATCCCGTCTTCGATAAATTATCGCGTCTCCAATACTTGGAGATAAAGTGATCCACTTTCCCCGTGAGGCCCTGGCCCGGGAGCTGGTGGCGGCGTTGCGCGGCCAGGCGGTGTTCGGCGACGCGCACAACGGCCTGTTTCTGGCTGCGCCACGCCGCACGGGCAAGTCCACCTTCCTGCAGGCTGACCTGCAGCCGGCGCTGGAAGCGGCCGGCGCCGTGGTGGCCTATGTGGACTTGTGGGCCGACCCGCGGCGCGATCCCGGCGCACTGGTTGCCGATGCCATTGCCCGCGCCCTGGCGCCGCGCCTGGGCGTGGTGGCCCGCAGCGCCAAGGCGGCCGGGCTGGACAGCGTGACCATTGCCGGCGCGCTGAAGATCGATGTCAGCAAGATCGGCAGGATCGACGGCGTGACGCTGCCCGACGCCCTGCGCGCGCTGCACGAGGCCGCCAAGGCACCGGTGGCCCTGATCGTCGACGAGGCCCAGCATGCGCTGACCAGCGAGGCCGGTGAAGCCACGATGTCGGCGCTGAAGTCAGCCCGCGACCAGCTCAACCGCCCGGGCACGGTGAACCTGATGCTGGTGATGTCGGGCTCCGACCGGGACAAGCTGCTGCGCCTGGTCAACACCAACGGCGCCCCGTTCTATGGCTCGCAGATCTCGCGCATGCCAGCGCTGGGGCAGGATTTCATCGACCATGTGTCGCGCCTGATCACGGCGCAGCGGCCCGCGCTGGCGCCGGTGCAGGGCGCCACGCTGCTGCAGGCCTTCGAGCGCTTCGGCCACCGGCCGCAGTTCTTCATGGAGGCGCTGGGGCAGGCGCTGAGCCCGCTGTCGGGTCTGCAGGGCCTGCGCTTCGAGCAGGCGGTGCTGCAGGCCGCGCAGGCGCGCCAGCGCGACGACGAGGCGCAGATGGCATCGGAATTTCTGGCGCTCAAGCCCCTGGAGCAGGCCGTGTTGTGGCGTCTGCTGGAGATGGGCCAGCGCTTCAGGCCCTACGACGCCGAGGCGCTGCGCTTTTACCGGGACACGGCGCAGGCCAAGGTGACGGTGCAGCAGGTGCAGAACGCGCTGGAGTCACTGCGCAACCGCCACCCGGCGCTGGTCTGGAAGTCGGCCCGCGGCGAGTACGCCGTGCATGACGCGGCCATGCACCGCTGGTTCGAGCACTGCACGGCCGATGGCCACTGGCCGCCGCCAGAGCCGCCAGGCCGGCTGACCACGGGCGAAGACGGAATCTGAGCCGCCCCCCTTTCGGGCGCGCGGGCGCTCAGCCGCCGAACCGCACGCTGCAGCGGATGCCCGCCGGGATCTTGTAGCCCGGGTTGTCGAGTTGCAGGCGCACGCCGAAGGTGCCGCTGGCGGCATCGATCACGCGGTCGACCACGGTCACGCGGGCGCTGTGGCTGCCGCTCACCAGCGGTGACAGGTTGACGCGGCCGTTCATGCCCACGCGCACCGCACCGTACTGCTCGGACGGCAGCACCACCTCCACATGCAGCGGGTCGAGCTGGGCCAGCTTCATCACGATGGACTTGTCGGCGCGCACCAGGTCGCCGCCGCCCAGCTTGCGCTCGACCACCACGCCGTCCAGCGGGCTGACGATGCTGCGCAGCTTGAGGTTCTCGCGGTCGCGCTTGAGCTCTTCTTCGTGCACGCGGGCCTCGGTCTCCATCTCGTCCTTGTCCTGCGCCGAGATCAGCTGCTTCTGGTAGAGGCCTTCGTTGCGCGCCACCTTGCGCCGGCCGTACTGCACGCGGGCCTCGGCCAGATCCACCGCCGCGGCCTCCACGCCGGCCTGCAGCTGGGCCAGGCGCTGGCCCTTGCGCACCGTGTCGCCGCGGTCGGCCAGCACCTCGTTCAGCACGCCATCCACCGGGCTGCCCACGCTGACCAGCAGCGAGGGTTCGACCAGGCAGTCGTGACCACCACCACCGCCACCACCACCACCGCCACGCGGGCGCGGCGCCGGGGCCGGCGCAGTGCCCGGCAGCGGCGCCAGGCCCGGCACCGGCGCGGGCTGGCCCTCGGCGTTGAGCGGTGGCGGCGCCGGCGGCAGCGGCTGCAAGGCCGGCCGGCTCTGGGCCCAGGCCGGGGCCGGGGCCACGCTGGCGGCCAGGGCCAGCAGCAGCGACAGCGATAGCGAAAGGGGGTTGGCGTTCACAGCGCTCATTCGGGTCGTCCTGAAAAGGCCAGCAGCCGGCTGACCTGGCGGTCGGATTTGAGCAGGGCCTGGCGCACCCGCGAATGCGCCCGCTCGACCCGGCGCTGGGCCAGGCGCACCAGCCACACGGCCAGCGCGCCGGCATCGCTGCCGGCGCCGCGGCGCAGCTGCGCCACCAGGCGGCCCAGCGGCGTGCGCTGTCCCAGCTGGTGCAGCAGCTCGTCGTCGAGCGACAGCAGGGCCTCGAACACGCCGGGGTCGCCCTGGCGCGCGCAGCGGCCGGCCAGCTGGCGGTCGATGCGGCCGGAATCATGCCGCTCCGACAGGATGACGTGCAGGCCGCCCAGCGCCAGCGCCTCGGGCGCCAGCGCGATGTCGGTGCCGCGGCCGGCCATGTTGGTGGCGATGGTGATGCGCCCGGGCTGGCCGGCGGCGGCCACCACGGCGGCCTCGTCGGCGTCCTGCTTGGCGCTGAGCATCTGGTGCGGCAGGCCGCGCGCGGCCAGCGCGGCGCTGGCCCGCTCGGACGCCGCCACCGAGGGCGTGCCCAGCAGCACCGGCGCGCCCCGCGCATGCAGCTCGGCCACGCGCTGGGCAATGGCCTGCCACTTGGCCTCGGCGCTGCGCAGCACGCGCTCGGGCCGCTGCTCGCGGCGCGGCGGGCGGTGGGTGGGGATGCGCACCACCGGCAGGCCGTAGACGCGGCCCAGCTCGCCGCGCACCTCCTGCGCGGTGCCGGTCATGCCACCCAGGCGCAGGTAGCGGCGAAAAAAGCGCTGGTAGCTGATGCGTGCCAGCGGCGCCTTGGGCGCGGTGACGGTGCAGCCCTCCTTGGCCTCGATCATCTGGTGCAGGCCGCGCTCCCAGCTGCGGTCGGCCATCACGCGGCCGGTGTACTCGTCGACGATCTGCACCTGGTCGTCGCGCACCAGGTAGTGCTGGTCGCGGTGAAACAGGTGCAGCGCGCTGAGCGCCTGCACCGCCAGCTCGTCGCGGCGCAGCTTGCCGGCCCACGGCCCGCCCCAGGCCTGGCTGATGCGCGCCACGCTGCGCCGGCCGGCCTCGGTCAGGCTGACCTGGCGTGTGTCGAGCGCCAGGCGGTAATCCTCGCGCTCGGCCAGCTGGCGTGCCAGCTGCATGCCCTGCTGGGCCAGCACGGCCTCGCCACCATCGCCGGCCGGGGCCGAGATGATCAGCGGCGTGCGCGCCTCGTCCACCAGCACGCTGTCGGCCTCGTCGACGATGGCATAGCTCAGGCCGCGCAGCAGCAGGCGCCGGGTGCGCGCGCCCGCGCCGGCCAGCTGGTCAACGCGCAGGCGCAGCGCATCGGTCTGGCCGGCCAGCACCAGGCGGTCGCGCAGGTAGTCGAAGACCACGGTCTTGTTGCTGGCGTACACCACCTGGCAGGCATAGGCGGCCTGGCGCTCGGGCGGCTGCAGGTCTTCGGTGACCACGCCCACGCTCAGGCCCAGGGCCTCGTAGACCGGGCGCATCAGCACGGCGTCGCGCGTCACCAGATAGTCGTTCACCGTGATCACGTGCACCGGCACGCCGGCCAGGGCCATGGCGCAGGCCGGCAACGTGGCGGTGAGGGTCTTGCCCTCGCCGGTGTTCATCTCGGCCACCATGCCCTGCAGCATCACCCAGCCGCCCAGCAGCTGCACGTCATAGGGCCGCTTGCCCAGGCGCCGGTGCGCGGCGACGCCGGCCAGCGCAAAGGCGCGCGCACACAGCGCGGGCTGCAGGCCGTCGCGGCGCAGCGCGCGGCCCAGCTCGCGTGCGGCCTCGGCCAGGCCGGCATCGCTCAGCGCATCCAGTGCCGGCTCATGCTGGCGGATGCGCGCCACCACCGTGCCGCGGCGCACGCCCCAGGCGCGCCAGCGCCGCTGCACGGCGCCGGCCAGCGCATCGGCGCGGGCCTGCAGCCAGCCGGCATCGGGCGCCTCGGCCTGCTCGGGGTAGGGCGGCGCATCCAGCTGCAGCAGGTTCACGCGCTGGCCCTCCGCACGCCCGGCCTCAGACGCTGAAGCGGTTGAGCAGCAGGCCGCGCAGCGCGCGCCAGCCCTGCACCGCCAGCGTCTCGGGCGCGCGCTCGAACTTGGCATACAGCCGACCGCCGATGGCCAGCGGCGGCGCGTCGGCGCCCAGGCTCAGCTCGAACACGAACAGCGAGCTGGCGGCCTTGACCTCGGCCTTGCCCTCACCTGCCCCCGCCCCCGCGCCGGCCTGCGGATCCAGGCTCAGCTCGCCGCCGCCCTGGGCGCTGAGCGCCAGGCTGGGCAGCGCGCTGGTGGCCGCCGGCACCACGCGGCGCACCTCGGCCGGCAGCACCCGGGCCACCTGCTCGGGGCGGCGCAGCTCGACGCGGCGGGTCATCTGGCGCACCAGGTCCACATCGGCCTGCGGCACCACCACCTGCACCGCTAGGCGCGTGGGCTCCACGGCATAGGCCAGCAGGTCGCCGCGGCGCACGTACTTGCCTGGCGCATCGGCCACGTCGTCCATCACGAAGCGGCCATCGGCCGGGCTGCGCACCACCAGCTCGGCCAGGCGCGCGGCGGCATGCGCGCGGCGCGCGGTGATGTGCGCCAGGTCGTCGCGGATCATCGCCAGCTGCACGCGGTCGCCAAGGGCCGCGGCGTAGCGCGCCTGCTGCTCGCGCAGCTGCGCGTCCAGCACGCGCAGGCGGGCGGCCAGCTCGGGGTCGTCCAGCAGCAGCAGCGCCTGGCCGCGGCGCACCGGCTGGCCGCTGGCCACCAGCACCTGCTTGACGAAGCCGTCGGTGGCGGCGCGCACGTGGCCCTGCTCGGGCACCATGGCCACGCCCTCGGTGCGGGTCCATGAGGGCAGCGGCAGGCCGGCCACCAGCGCGGTGAGCAGCACCACCAGGCCGCCGCTGACCGCCAGCGCGCGGCCGCGCCGGCCATCCAGCTCGGGGCCGCTGGCCAGGTAGGCGATGCGCTTGCCCAGCGGCTGCACAAAGGCGTTGAACAGCGACCACAGGCCCAGCACCACGCCGATGAAGAAGTACTGCTGCGCCACCAGCAGCGCGATGCCCACCGACACCATCACCCGGTAGGCGAAGGAGGCGATGGCGTAGAACACGAACCAGGGCCGCTCGCCCGCTGCGGTGTCGGGCGGCGCCAGCCGGCGCAGGCCCAGCAGGTGGCGCTTGACCAGAAAGCCCAGCCAGGTGTTGGCGCGCTGGCCCAGGTTGGGGATCTCGATCGCGTCCGACAGGATGTAGTAGCCGTCAAAGCGCAGCAGCGGGTTGGCGTTGAACAGCACGGTGGTGATGCCGGCGATCATCACCAGGTTGTAGGCAAAGGCGCGCAGCGGGCCGGGCTCGAGGTTCACCCAGGCCAGCAGGGCCACGGCGGCCAGCGCCAGCTCGGCCAGCATGCCGGCCGCGCCCACCAGCATGCGATCGCGCTTGCTGTGCAGGGCCAGCGAGGCCGAGGCATCGACATAGGGCACCGGCATCAGCACCAGCAGCATCACGCCCATCTCGTGCACCTCGCCGCCGCGCGCCTTGACGGCCACGCCGTGGCCGAACTCGTGCACCGCCTTGGCCAGCGTGAAGGCCAGGCCCACCAGCAGCAGCTTGTCGGCCGAGAGCAGCTGGTCGCTCACATTGCGGGTCAGCTCGCCCCAGTGGCTGGCGCCCACCGCCAGCGCGCTGCCCACCAGGGCCAGCCAGACCAGCGCGCCGCCCCAGCCCAGCAGCGGGCGCAGCAGCGGCAGCAGGCGGGTGAGCAGGGCATCGGGATCGAGCAGGGGCACGCGCACGGCCAGCGGGTTGCCCAGGGTCTGGCGGCGCTTGGCCGCGCGCTGGGTCAGGCGGCGCTCGTGCAGTTCATCGAGATCGGGCGGGGCATCGGTGAGCAGCACGTCGGCGCGGTGCAGCGTGGCCAGCAGCTGGATCACCTCGTCCTGCGTGGGCGCATCGTCGCCCAGGCGCTCGCAGGCCACGCGCCAGATCTCGTCGAGCGTGCGCTGGCCGTCCATCAGGCCCACCACCGCATAGGCCTCGGGCGAGAAGCGGTGGAAGCGCCCGCTGGCGCGGTTGTGCAGCACATACCAGAGCCGGCCGCGGTAGCTGTGGCGGTGCAGCTGGGCATGGCTGCGCAGCCGCGCCTTGAGCGGCGCCACGCGGTACCAGGCCGGGCTGAACAGCGATTCGCTCATGCAGATTGCTCCGCCGCGATCCGCGCGACCAACGACGCATGTATTCGACCCAACCCAGCGGCAGCCGCGGAACCGGCTCGGCCGGGCCGCTGGCTGCGCCCCCCCGGGGGGGAGGCGCCGAAGGCGCTTCGGGGGGGGGTCACGGCAACCAGGTCCAGGCAAACAGGCGCAGCCAGTCGACCAGGCGGTGCGTCCACACCCAGATCAGGCGGCGCTCGCCGACCTCGACCTTGCCCACGCCTTCCATGCCGGGGCGCAGGCGCTCGCCCGGCGCGGCCAGCAGGCCCTCGATGCGGAAGAAGTTGCGGCCGTCGCGCGCGGTGGTCACGCTGGTCAGCCGGGTGATGGTGAAGGACAGCGGCTGGTCGGCAATGGCGGCCAGCAGCAGCTGGCCCTTCTGGCCCACCGCGATCTCCTGGATGTCGCGCTCGTCGACCTCGACCACCACGCGGTAGCCGGCCAGCGGCGTCAGCTCGAACAGCACATCGCCGCGGCGCACCGCGCTGCCCAGGGTCTGCGACAGGTCGCCCTTGACCACCACGCCGGCAAAGGGTGCGCGCACCACGGCGCGGCCCAGCTGCTCGTCGATCAGGTTGACCTGGGCCAGCGCCTGCTCGAACTGCGCCTGGCTGATCTGCGCGCGGGCCCGGTCGCGGCCGGCCACGGCCTCTTGCTGCTGCTTCTGGTACTGGGCGTACTGGGCGGCCCATTTCAGGCGCTCGAGGCGCAGGTCGCGGTCGTCCAGCACGGCCAGCACGGCGCCGGCCTTGACCACATCGCCGGCGCGCACGCCGGCCTGGGTGACAAAGCCGTCGAAGGGCGCGGCCACGGTGCGCCGCACCTCGCCCTGCAGCGTGGCCGGCGCGCCCACGCGGTAGGGCACGGTGGCCACGCTGAAGAAGGCCAGCGCCGCCAGCAGGCCCAGCGCCAGCAGCTTGCGCGTGATGTGGCGCGGGCCGAACAGGCGCTGCAGCTGGCGCCGGCCGGCCAGCAGCACCTGCACGGGCAGCGGCTGCTCGCTGCGGTGTTTGAGCGCCAGCACGCGGCCGGCCATGGCCGCCAGCGACTGGCCCAGCGCCAGCTCCACCGCGCCAAAGGGCTGGCTGGCGCTGCGCTCGAAGCACAGCACGCCGGCAAAGCCGTCGGCGCCCTGGAAGGGGATGCTCAGCACGCAGCCGCCGTCGGCCAGCAGCGCATGGGCGCGGGTGACCAGCACCTCGTCGCCCGGCTGGGCCGGCAGGCGGATCACGGCCTTTTGGTCGAAGGCCTCGTCCATGGCCTCGCCCAGGGCCTGCACCAGGCTGGTCCGGCGCACCAGCTCGGCGCTGTGCGACAGCGCCAGCGGCCGCACCCGCGTGCCGCGGCGCTGTCCCAGGCTGACCCGGTCGCAGCCCAGCTGGGTGGCCAGCTCGGTGACGAAGCCGCGCGCCGCCTCGTCAAAGGGCTGGTCCTGCAGAAGCGCCGCCACCTGGTCCAGCGCCAGCATCAGGCGCTGGGCATGGCCGCTGCCTTCGTGCTCGACGGCCTGGCGCAGGTGCAGGGTGATCCACGCGGCGTCCCAGCGCAGGCGCTCGAGCAGCTCGGCCGCGGGCCGCGCCAGCGGCCGCGCCAGCGCCACGGCCACCACGCCATGCAGCTGGTGATCGACCAGCAGCGGCAGCGCCAGGCCCACGGCGCCGGCCGCCAGCTCGGCCGCCAGTGGCGCGCGACTGACCAGGGCCTGCTCGGCCACATCGGCCAGCTGCGGCGCGCCACCCTCGGCCTGCGGCCAGAAGGCCTGCGGCACAAACGGCCCCAGCTCGGGCGGCCCCACCACCACCACAGCGGCCTGGGCGCCGGGCAGCGCGGCGCACACCTGTGCCAGCCAGGCGGCATAGAAGGTGGCGTCGGGCTGCTGCTCGATGCCGGGCGGCCAGGCGGTGCGGGCGGAATCGGCGGCGGCGGCGGCCGCCGCCACGGCGGCCTGAACCTGGGCCTGCAGGCTCACACCTTGAGCTCGCCGAAGCGGGCTTCGTATTCCTTCAGGCCCTGGCCCAGCAGCTGCCACAGGCGCTTGGCGGCATAGGGATTGAGGATGATGCGCTCGGACAGCTGCACCGTCACCGTCGGGCTGCCGGGCTGCCAGGCGCGGTTGGTGCCGAACAGCAGCGTGATCTCCTCGCGCGTGCCCATCACGTTGCACACATTGGCATGCGAGCTGCGCATGGCGCTGTCGTCCCAGGTGACCTGCGGTGCGCCCTCGCCGCTGAGCGGACGGGCCACGGGGGCGATCGGGTCGGGCGGGGGGTCTTGTCGTCCATCGTGGCGGGCTTCGGGTCAGGGGGATGCGGGGGGCGGTGCGGGCCGGTGCGCCGGCCCGCCGGGGCCGCCAGGCCCGGTGAAACACGCCGGGCCGTCAGGGGCGCGACCGCCAGTCTATGTGCAGGCGGCGCGGCTGGGCGGGGGTGCCCGGGGTGCCCGCCCCGCCTGGGGCGCCAGCGCTGCCCGGCTGGGCCGGGCCTGCGGCGGCCGCGGCACGGCCCTGCATGGCCTGGCGGTCGAGCAGACCGCGACGCGGCAGGGCGGCCAGCGCCGCGGCGGCCAGCACCGTGCCCGGGCGGTCGGCGGCTTCGGCGGCGGCGGCAGCCACGCCGGGCGTGGCAGCGGCGGACTGCGCCAGGGCCGCCGCGGTGCCACCCTGGCTGGCGCCAGGGCTGGCGGCAGGGCTGTCGGCGGGGCTGGCGGCTGGCATGGCGCCCGGCGTGGCGTCTGGCGCGGTGACGGGCGCACGGCCCGGCTGCGCCGTGTCGGCCACCGCGTTGCCACGGCCGCGTGCCGGCAGCGGTGCCACAGCCGCGGCGGGCGGTGCGGCGGCGGCATCGCTGGCGGCCGTGTCGCCGCCCTCGGCGTGGCTGCCGGGCTGGTGCAGCGCCGACTGGAACAGCCGGCGGAAGGCCGCCACATCGAGCAGGCGCGCCGCGCTGGTGGCCAGTGTGGCCAGTGTGGGCGGCAGGGCCTCGGCCGGGTCGGTGGCACCGTGGGCACCGGCGGCCTGCGCCTCGGCCTGGCGCGCGGCAAAGGCGCCGAACAGGGTTTCGGTGGCCAGGTCGTGGGTGTCGGCCTGCACCTGCTCGGCCAGGCCGTCGCGCAGCATCACCGCGGCATTGCCGCCCAGCAGCACATCCTCGGACAGGCTGCCGACCATCAGGTCGCGGCCCTGGCCGCCCACCACGATGTCGTTGCCGGCGCCGCCGTCGAGCTGGTCGTTGCCGCCTTCGGTGACATCGATCGACAACACGCGCAGGCGGCCCTCGGCCGGGTTCAGCGTGATCACCGCGCCATCGCCCACCAGCGCGTCCTGGCCGGCGCCGCCATCGATGCGGTCGTCGCCGGCGCCGGCGATGGCCAGGTCGTCATGGGCGCCGAGCTGCAGATCGTCGTTGCCACCCAGCCGCGGGTCGCCGCTGCGCAGCGTCAGCACTGCGCCACTGACGGCGTCGAAGACCACGCTGCCGCCGTCGCCCAGCACCGCGTCGCGGCCGCTGCCGGTCTGCACCCGGTCGCTGCCCACGCCGGCCAGCACGGTGTTGTCGCCGTCGCCCAGGGCGATCTGATCGTCGCCGCCGCTGCCGGCCTGGCTGTCGGTGGTCTGCGCCAGCACGGCGCGGCCGTTGATGTAATCGACCTGCCCGTTGTCGCCCAGCACCAGGCTGCCACCGTGGCCGGTGGCCACGCGGTCATGGCCCAGGCCGGCCAGCACGATCTGGCGGCCGTGGCCGGCCTGCAGCTGGTCATCACCGCCGGCCTCGGCCAGGGCGGCGGCGTCCAGGCCCCCGGGCAGGCTGCTGCGCAGCTGCACCCAGGCCTGGCCTGCGGCGTCGCGCTGCAGCACGCCGCCATCGCCCAGCAGCACGTTGTCGCCATTGCCGGCGCGCACCGTGTCGCCACCGGCGCCGCCCAGCACGATGTTGTCGCCATCGCCCAGCGCGATGCGGTCGGCGGCGGCCTGGCTCAGCGCCGGCGCGTGCGAGGTGTAGCGCGTGGCGCGGCCCTCGGCATTGAACTGGATCTCGCCGGCATCGCCGAACACCACGCGCGTGGCCGCGGCACTGTTGGCCTGGCCACTGCCGGCATCGACACCGGCCGACACCGCGTCCGAGCCCGCGCCGCCCAGCACCCACTTGGCACCGGCGCCGGCCACGATCAGGTCGTCGCCGCCCAGCGCGTCGTCCAGGCTGGCCAGCTGCTGCAGCTGCTGGCCGGCGGCGTCCATCAGCAGCTGGCCGTTGTCGCCCAGCAGCACATCGCTGCCCTGGGCGGTGACGATGCGGTCGGCCCCCAGGCCACCGATCACCAGGTTGTCGCCGTTGCCCAGCGCGATGTCGTCGCCATCGTCGGCCAGCGGGTCACCGCTGCCCGGCAGGCTGCGCGCCTGCACCAGCAGGCCGTCGGCGTTGTATTGCAGCTCGCCGCCATCGCCCAGCACCACGTGGCGGCCGGCCCCGGCGCGCAGGGCGTCGCGGCCACCACCGGCCAGCACGGTCTTGGCGCCGTGGCCCAGCGTGAGCGTGTCGTTGCCCTCGCGGGCAAGGGGCAGCGCGGCGGCGGCCTGCGGCGGCAGCGGGTTCAAGGCCTGGGCCTGGGCCTGGGCCTGGGCTTGGGCATCGGCGGCCTCGGTGCTCACCCGCTCCAGCGCCAGGCCATCGGCGCGAAGCTGCACCTGGCCGGCATCGCCCAGCACCAGGTCGTCGCCGTCGCCGGTGGCGATGCGGTCGTCGCCCTGCCCGCCCAGCACGGTGTGGCGGCCATCGCCGAGACCGATGTCGTCGTTGCCGCCGGGCAGCGCAGCGCTGTCGCGGGTGTCGGCACGCACCAGCCGGCCGGCATCGTTGAACTGCAGGCGGGCATGGTCACCGGCCACCTGCTGGTCGCCGTGGCCGGCACGGATGCGGTCGTCGCCGGTGCCGCCCAGCAGCACCGCGGCGCCGTCGCCCACGGCCAGACTGTCGTTGCCGCCGGTGACCGGGCTGAGGTCGATGGTAATGGCGATCACCAGCACACCGGCGCCGTTGAAGCTGAACGTGGCGTGGTCGCCGGCCGCCAGGTGCGTGCCCGCGCCGGCCAGCAGCGTGTCGGCACCCAAACCACCGATGACGAGGTTGCTGCCGTTGCCCAGCGTGATGCGGTCGTCGCCACCGGCATCGAGCGCCGTGCTGGTCACGCTGGCCAGCACACCCGGCACCGACCAGTCGACCTGGCCGTTGTCGCCCAGCACCACGGTGACAGCGCTGCTGCCGGCGCTGGCATCGGCGCCGCTGATCTGGTCGGCACCCATGCCGCCGATCACCACGGCATCGCCCGCGCCGGTGTCGATGTGGTCGTCGCCGCCCGTGGCGGTGGCCGTGCTGCGCACCTGGCTCAGCGCGGTGTCATTGGCAAACACCCGCACCTGGCCGTTGTCGCCCAGCACGGTGTCGCGGCCGCTGCCGGTGCTGAGGCTGTCGCTGCCGGCACCGCCGATGATCAGCTTGTCACCGTGGGCGGTGGTGATCTGGTCGTTACCGCCCAGCTCGGGCTCGGTGCTGGTGGCCGTGGTCAGGCGCCCCTGGTCGTCGAACAGCAGTTCGCCGTTGTCGCCCAGCAGCTGGCCCTGGCCGCTGCCGGTGCTCACGGCATCGGCGCCCACGCCGGCCAGCACGCTGCTGTGGCCGTCGCCCAGCGCCAGCGTGTCGTCGCCGCCGGTGGCGGCGGTGGTGTCCAGCGTGGCGGCGCGCACCAGCACGCCGGCACCGTTGAACGTGAAGCTGGCGTTGTCGCCCGCCACCTGGTGCGTGCCCGCGCCGGCCAGCAGCGTGTCGGCACCGAAGCCGCCGATGACCAGCTTGTGGCCGTGGGCGGTGGTGATCTGGTCGTCGCCGCCCAGCTCGGGCTCGGCGCTGGTGGCCGTGGTCAGGCGCCCCTGGTCGTCGAACAGCAGTTCGCCGTTGTCGCCCAGCACGGTGTCTTGGCCAGTGGCGGTGGCCACCACATCGGCGGCCACGCCGGCCAGCACGTTGTTGCGGCCGTCGCCCAGCGTGATCGTGTCATTGCCGCCGGTGGCGGCTGTCGTGTCCAGCGTCGCGGCGCGGGTCAGCACACCCGCCGTGTTGAAGGTGAACGTGGCGTTGTCGCCCGCCGCCTGGTGTGTGCCGGCACCAGCTGCGATCGTGTCGGCACCGAAGCCACCGACCACGAGCTTGTCGCCGGCACCCAGCGTGATGCGGTCATCACCACCAGCATCCAGCGCGCTGCTGGCGACGCTGGACAACACACCAGACGCCGACCAGTCGACTTGCCCGTTGTCGCCCAGCACCACGGTGACGGCACTGCTGCTGTTGTCGCCGCCAGTGATCCGGTCGGCGCCTGCGCCACCGATCACCACCGCATCACCCGCGCCGGTGTCGATCTGGTCGTCGCCGCCCGTGGCGGTGGCCGTGCTGCGCACCTGGCTCAGCGCGGTGTCATTGGCAAACACCCGCACCTGGCCGTTGTCGCCCAGCACGGTGTCGCGGCCGCTGCCGGTGCTGAGGCTGTCGCTGCCGGCACCGCCGATGATCAGCTTGTCACCGTGGGCGGTGGTGATCTGGTCGTTACCGCCCAGCTCGGGCTCGGTGCTGGTGGCCGTGGTCAGGCGCCCCTGGTCGTCGAACAGCAGTTCGCCGTTGTCGCCCAGCAGCTGGCCCTGGCCGCTGCCGGTGCTCACGGCATCGGCGCCCACGCCGGCCAGCACGCTGCTGTGGCCGTCGCCCAGCGCCAGCGTGTCGTCGCCGCCGGTGGCGGCGGTGGTGTCCAGCGTGGCGGCGCGCACCAGCACGCCGGCACCGTTGAACGTGAAGCTGGCGTTGTCGCCCGCCACCTGGTGCGTGCCCGCGCCGGCCAGCAGCGTGTCGGCACCGAAGCCGCCGATGACCAGCTTGTGGCCGTGGGCGGTGGTGATCTGGTCGTCGCCGCCCAGCTCGGGCTCGGCGCTGGTGGCCGTGGTCAGGCGCCCCTGGTCGTCGAACAGCAGTTCGCCGTTGTCGCCCAGCACGGTGTCTTGGCCAGTGGCGGTGGCCACCACATCGGCGGCCACGCCGGCCAGCACGTTGTTGCGGCCGTCGCCCAGCGTGATCGTGTCATTGCCGCCGGTGGCGGCTGTCGTGTCCAGCGTCGCGGCGCGGGTCAGCACACCCGCCGTGTTGAAGGTGAACGTGGCGTTGTCGCCCGCCGCCTGGTGTGTGCCGGCACCAGCTGCGATCGTGTCGGCACCGAAGCCACCGACCACGAGCTTGTCGCCGGCACCCAGCGTGATGCGGTCATCACCACCAGCATCCAGCGCGCTGCTGGCGACGCTGGACAACACACCAGACGCCGACCAGTCGACTTGCCCGTTGTCGCCCAGCACCACGGTGACGGCACTGCTGCTGTTGTCGCCGCCAGTGATCCGGTCGGCGCCTGCGCCACCGATCACCACCGCATCACCCGCGCCGGTGTCGATCTGGTCGTCGCCGCCCGTGGCGGTGGCCGTGCTGCGCACCTGGCTCAGCGCGGTGTCATTGGCAAACACCCGCACCTGGCCGTTGTCGCCCAGCACGGTGTCGCGGCCGCTGCCGGTGCTGAGGCTGTCGCTGCCGGCACCGCCGATGATCAGCTTGTCACCGTGGGCGGTGGTGATCTGGTCGTTACCGCCCAGCTCGGGCTCGGTGCTGGTGGCCGTGGTCAGGCGCCCCTGGTCGTCGAACAGCAGTTCGCCGTTGTCGCCCAGCAGTTGGCCCTGGCCGGTGCCGGTGCTCACGGCATCGGCGCCCACGCCGGCCAGCACGCTGCTGTGGCCGTCGCCCAGGGTCAGGGTGTCGTCGCCGCCGGTGGTGGCGGTGGTGTCCAGCGTGGCGGCGCGCACCAGCACGCCGGCACTGTTGAACGTGAAGCTGGCGTTGTCGCCCGCCACCTGGTGCGTGCCGGCGCCGGCCAGCAGCGTGTCGGCACCGAAGCCGCCGATGACCAGCTTGTGGCCGTTGCCCAGCGTGATGCGGTCGTCGCCGCCAGCATCGGGCGCGCTGCTGCGCACGCTGATCCACCGACCGGTGGACGTGCGCTCCACGTCGGCGCTGTCGCCCAGCAGCACATCGTGGCCGTCGCCGGCGACCAGGCCGTCGCCACCGGCGCCGCCAATCAGCAGGTTGTCGCCCTGGCCGGCGGTGATCTGGTCGGCGCCACCATCGGCGGCATCGGTGCTGCGCACGGTGACCCAGCGGCCGCTGGCGTCATGGTCGATCGAACCCTGGTCGCCCAGCAGCAGGTCGTTGCCGCTGCCGGCGCTCAGGCGGTCGGCGCCACGGCCGCCCAGCAGCAGGTTGTGGCCCTGGCCAGCGTCGAGCACGTCGTCGGCGCGGTTCACGCTGGAGGCCAGCGTGGCCACCTGGCTGAGCACGCCGGCCGACTGGCTGACGGCCAGCAGCAAGACGCCGTCGGTGACCGGGGTGAGCAGCTGCCAGCCGTCGGCGGCCTGGCCGCTGGCCGTGGGTGCGCCGGCCAGGCCCGGCAGCCCGGCCAGGGCCTGGGCCAGTGCGGCGGCGTCGGCCGCCAGGTTCAGGGCCACGCTCTGGCCGCCATCGCCCAGGTGGTAGCTGCCGGCCACCGCGGCCACCTGCAGCGTGGCGGCCTGGGCCAGCAGCGTGGCCCGGCCGAGGGGCAACAGCGACAGCCGCTCGGCACCGGCGCCCTGCAACAGCCAGGTGCCGCCGAAATCGGCGCCGCTGTGCACGCTCAGGCCCGCGGCCTGGGCCAGCGGCAGGCGCTGCAGGGCCTGGGCCAGCTCGGTGGCGGTGAGGCCGGCGCGCAGCAGCACGCTGGCCTGGCCATCGCTCAGCGCGAACAGGCCGCTGCCTTGCAGGCTGAGCAGGCCGGCCGAATAGTCGGCGGCCGCGGCCGCCTCGGCGCGCAGCACGCCGGCCACGGTGGCCTGGGCCACGCTGACCTGGAACTGGCCCGCCTCGCCGCTGACCGCCAGGCGCGCGCCGGCCAGGCCGTCCAGCGACTGCAGCGCGGCCAGCACCGCCGCCGCATCGGCCTGCGCGGCCACCAGCACCTGCTGGCCGGCATAACTGAGCGTGAACGCGGCGCCATCGGCGACCCGGATCTCGAAGCGGCTGCTGAGCTGCGCGCTGGCGCGCCAATCCAGCTGGCCGGCATCGCCGATCAGCACATCGTCGGCCGCGCCGCCCACCAGGCGGTCCTGGCCGGCGCCGCCGATCAGCACATTGGCGCCGGCGCCGCCGATCAGCGTGTCGTCGCCGCCCTGATCGACCTGCGTGCTGGCCACGCGGCGCAGCGCGGCCATGCCGGGCAGGGCGCCGTCCATCGCCAGCTCGCCCTGGTCGCCCAGCAGCACCAGGTTCACCTGGGCGTCGGAGATGGCCGAGGCGTCGATGCGGTCGTTGCCCAGGCCGCCCTGCACCACCAGCAGCTGCGCGCCGGCACCGCCCAGCACATCGCCCACGGTGACCGTGTCGTCGCCGTGATTGGCATGCAGCGTGGTGACATCGCCGTGGCGCAGGCTGTCGATGCGGATGACATCGTTGCCGCGGCCGGCCCACAGCGTGATGCCGCGCTGGTAGTCGCCACCGGTGGCGCTGTAGTGCAGCACCGCCGGCGCCAGGCCGCTGATGCGCGAGGCGGTGACGGTGACCGTGCTGTCGGCCGCGGTGCTGGCGCGGTCGTTCACCACCAGGCGGTTGTGGCCGCTGCCGGCGTCCAGCGTCAGCGTGCCGGTCAGGGCGTCCAGCGTGGCGTTGGCCGGCTCGCCTGCGGCCGGCTGCAGCACCGAGCCCAGCACATCGCCGATGCGGCCGGTCAGGCGCGTGGCGTCGTGGCCCAGGCTGATCAGGTCGTCGCCCGCACCGGTGTCGATGCGCGTGCTGGCCCGCGTGCCCAGCACGTCCACGGTGTCGGCGCCGCTGCCCAGCGTGATGGCCAGCTGGGCGATGTCGCGGTAGTCGATGCCGGCCTGGTGCGTGGACAGGCCCAGCGTGCCGGCAAGCGCCGTGGCGTCGATGGCCTGGATGCCGGCACTGGCCTGCGCGCCCTGGAAGGTGACGATGATCTGATCGCCCAGGCGCAGCACCGCCACGTTGCGGGTGTGCGGCAGGTCGGGGTTGCCGTTGGCCGGGTCGAGCAGGGGCTGCAGGCGCGCCAGGATGGTCTCGGCGCTGGCATCGGCGGCGATGGCATCGGTCCAGCGGCCCAGCAGCTTCAAGCGGAAGCTGCCGCTGGCGCCGGCCGAGAGCTGCAGCGTCTGCAGCGTGTTGGGATGGCTGGCCACGGCCGCGCCGCTGCGCAGCGCGTCGACCCGCACGCCGGCGCTGGCGCTTGAATCGAGGGCCGGCGCCAGGGTGTTGGTGTCGCCGGCGGCCTGGGCCCAGCTGAGCGTGGGGCCGGCCTGGCCGGTCAGCGCGCCGGCCAGGTCGACCACAAAGCTGCCGGCGCCGCCGCTCACGCGCACCGCGCCGTCCAGGCCCAGCGCCAGGTTCAGCGCGCGTGCCAGCGCCGCGGCGTCGATGTCATGGGCCAGCGCGCCGGTGGTGGCATCGACATGCCGGCCCTGGCCATCGACCACGATGTCGCCCTGCAGGCGCAGCTGGAACTGGCCGCTGGCCGCGCGCACCTGCAGCTGCCATTGCGCGGTGGCCGCGCCCATGGCCAGGCCGCTGATCGAATCGGGCGCCAGCACCAGGGCCGCGCCCTCGCTGCGCGCGCTGTCGTCGAGCGACAGGCTGTTGCTGCCGGCCCCGCCGGCCACGCTGAGCAGGCCGCCCAGCGCGTCGGCCCGGCCCTGGGCGCTGGTGACGCTGACCGTGTCGTCGCCGTCGGCCAGGTCGAGCACGGTGTGGCCGCCCACGGTGCTGACGGTGATCTGGTCATGGCCGGCGCCGGCGCGGATCACCGTGCTGCCGGCATGGGTGGACTGCACCTCGAGCCGATCACTGCCCTGGCCCAGCTTGATCTGCAGCGACTCGAGGTTGCGGTAGCCGATGCCACCGGCCACCACGCGACCGGCGATCACCGTGTCGGGGCCCATGCCCAGGCCGCTGAGGCGGTCGGCAGTGAGCACGCCCACATCGTCGACCGGGCTCAGTTCGTTGTGCACCGTCAGCGTATCAACCTGCTCGGCCTCGCGCACGCCCAGGTTGGGGTTCACGGCCTGGAAGAAGTAGTCGCTGCCGGCGGCCGGCGCGCTGCCGGCCCAGGCCTGGTTGAAGACCACGGTGTCATACACCACCGCGGCATGCACGCCGGCCGCGGCCTCCACCCGGCTGGCCAGCGCGCGCAGCATGTCCATGGCCGAGAAGCCGGCCACGGCGGCCTCGGTGTAGGTGCTGGCGCCCAGGCTCAGCTGGTAGGCGCCGTCGGCCAGCACGGTCACGGCCAGGATGCTGGCCACCGCGCCGTCGCTGCGCGCCTTCACCGCGATGCGACTGCCCAGCAGTGCGGTGGCGTCCAGCAGCGTGCCGGCCTGGCGCGTGAGCGGGTCCACCACGCCGAAGCGGTAGCCGCCGGTGTCGATGCGCGGATCGAAGCCCGGCATCTCGCCGCGCAGCGCATCGGTGTAGCTGGCCGCCAGATCGGTCAGCGTGGCCTGGCCGGCCAGGCTGGCGGCGCTGGTGAGCCGGCCGTCGCGCTGCGGGTTGTTGTTCTCGCCGGGCAGCATCAACGGATCGCGCAGGTAGCGGTCGATGCTCAGGCGCACGCCGCCGTCGATGAGGATCGGCCCGCGCAGCGCGTTCACGCGCTGCTGGTCCAGCGTGGCGATCAGCTTCAGGTCGCTGCCGTCGCGCACCGCGTCGTCGATGCCGAACACATCCACCTGCTGCGCCTGCTGCCAGTTGCTGGCGGCAAAGCGCAGCTGCGCGGTGACGGTGGCACCGCCCTGGCTGATGGCCTGGCCCGGCGCGCCGGCCCCGTGCAGCGCCAGCGTGGCCGCCACCGCGTGGCCATCGGCCCGGGTGATGCTGAGCACCCGGCCCACCACGCTGACCGCATAGGCCTGGCCGCTGGCGCTGCTGCTGGCCTGCAGCGCGCTGGCCAGGGCCTGGGCGATGGCGGCCAGGTCGTCGCCATAACGCACGGTGTGGCTCAGGCTCAGGGCCGCGCCGGCCTGGCCCGGCGCATCGAGCGCCAGCACCCAGCGCTCGCCCACCGCCGGCTGGCCGCCCAGCTCGATGGCGGTGACGGCATCCACCCGCGCCAGGCCACTGGCGCCGGCCGTGGCCGACAGGCTGAACACCTGGCCATCGGCGCGCGTGATGCTGAGCTCGCGGTTGCGGCTGCTGGCCGTGAAACCGGCCTGCGCGATCTGCGCCTGCAGCGCCGCGCTCACGCTGGCCAGGGTGTCGCCGGCCAGCACCGTGTACTGCACCAGCCGGCCGGCCAGCGTGAGGGCCCAGACCTCGCCCGCCACCGCGCTGCCGCTGAGCGTGACGCTGCGCGTGGTGCTCAGCGCCGCGCTGCCGGCGCTGTGCGGCGCCACCTGCAGCGTGGCCACGAAGCGCTGCGGCGCATCGGCGCCGGCGCGGGCATAGGTGTCGATCGTGATCGCCGTGCCATCCAGGCCGGCGCTGAAGTGGCGGTAGCCGCTGTTCTGCGCAAACAGGCTCTGCAGCTGGCCGTTCAGGCGGCTGGCGATGCTGGCCAGCGTGTCGCCGCTGGCGGTGGTGACGCGCGCCACCTCGGCGCCATCGAGGCGCAGCACCCAGTCCTCGCTGGCGGCCACGGTGCCGCCCAGCTGCACCCGCGCCTGCTGCGTGCCCACCTGCACCTGCACGCCGCTGGCCACGCCGTGGTTGGCCGCGGCATCGAAGGCCAGCGCGGCGTTGTAGGTGGGCGTGAGCTGCGGCGCGACATTGACCACCAGGCCGTCGCTGCCGGGGTGGCGGCTCAGGCCCACGGTGTAGAAGTCGTTGACCGGCAGGTAGCTGCCAAAACGCTCGGCCATGCGGTAGCTGAACTGCAGGCTGCTGCCGGCCGCCGGCAGCTGGCCGAGCAGGCGGTCGAGGGTGTAGGTGTTGCTGGCCGCGTCGTAGGCCATCACCTGGCCGCCCTGGCCGGCGGCGCTGCCATCGGCCACGGTGAGGTCCATGCCCACCAGATTGACCGCGTCGCGGTTCACGCCGTGGCGCTGCATCGACACGTTCAGCTGGTAGTTGGTGCCGGCCTGCACGCCCTGCAGGCGGTCGCTGAACACGCTGTTGTCGGCATAGTCGACCAGCGATCCGACCACGATGGTGTAGGTGCCGGCCCGCGTGAAGTCAAGCTGCAGCAGCGGGTCGGCGCTGGACTGGCTGCCGGCATCGGGCAGGCCGTTGACCAGCACCGTGTTGCGCTTGTCGGCCGTGTACAGCGTGGTGCCCGCGCTGGCAAAGGCCGGGTTCGACGACAGCACCGCAAAGCCCTGCGTGCCGCTGATCTGCAGCGTGGGGCTGACCGTGTAGGCAAAGGGCTGCAACCGGGTCACGCCCGGCTGGCCCGGCACCTCGACATAGGCGCTGCTGATGCCATGCACCAGGTCGGCATGGTCGATGTCGAGCACCACGTAGACATGGCCGCCGCCCACGCTGAGCACGGGCTCCTTCAGGCCGGTGAACCACAGCCCGCTGGCCGCGGGGTTGATGCGGATGTCGATGCGCGCGGTGTTGCCGCTGTTGCGGCTGGCCAGCAGCAGGCCGCCGCTGTCGGCCTGGATGCGCTGGGCCAGGGCCTGGGCGATGGCGGCCACGCTCTGGCCCTCGGCCGCCTCGACCGCGTAGCTGCGACCGTGGATCTCGACCGCCCAGCGCTCGCCCAGCGTGGGCGCCTGGCTGGTGTCGAGCAGCAGGCCGATGGCGGTGTAGCGCGCGGCCGTATCGGTGGCCGCCTGGCTGAGGCTGGCGCTGCGCTGCTGCGTGGCGGGCGCCACCGCCAGCTCGGCGCCGTCGGCCAGGGCCAGGCGCAGCTGCGCCGCCTGGCCGGCCACCGCGCCGGCCTGGCCGGGGAAGGCCAGCACCAGGGCGTCGCGCACGGCCTGCGCCGTGGCCTGGCCGCTCACGGTGCGGGTTTGGCCATCCACCTGCAGTGACCACAGGTCGCTGCTGCCGTAGCCGTTGCTGCCGGCGTCCAGCGTCACGGTCTGGGCCCAGTCGATGCGCGCGGTGGCGCTGGTGGCGGCGGCCGTGCCATCGCGGGTGGGCGGGGTGTAGCTGCCGCCCAGGCTGGGCGCGCTGGCCGTGCCCAGCTGCACATCGATCACCCGGGCACCCAGCGCCAGCACCGCGTGGCCGCTGCCGAGCTGCGCATCCAGCGCCGCGGCCAGCGTGCCGGCCAGGCTGCCCAGGGCCAGGCCGCTGCTGCCGGCGCCGCTGACCGTGTGCACGACCGACGGCCCGCCGCTCAGGCCGAGCTGCCACTGCTCGCCGTCCAGGGCCAGCGCGTCGCCGGCGCTCAGCGTGACGGCGGCGGTGGCCAGCGCGCCGGCATGGGCCAGCTGCAGCTGCAGCTCGGCGCCATCGGCCCGCGTGACCAGCAGCGCGTCGCCCTGCAGGCTGGCCTGGGCGCCGCTGCCGTTCAAGGCCAGGTTCAGCGCGGCCAGCAGGCTGGCCAGCGACTGGCCCGCAGCATGGCTCACCTGGGCCTGCGTGCCGCCGGCGCCCGACACGCGCACCTGCCAGGTCTGCGACAGGTCGCTGGGCAGGCTCAGCCAGCGGGCGCTGCCGGCATGGCCGCCAGCGCTCAGCGCGGTGGCCTGCAACTGGTAGCTGGCGGCGGCGCCGTGCACGAACACCGCCTCGCCCACCGCCGTGGCCTGGTAGCCGGTGAGCGTGGCCAGGCGGCCGGCCAGGCTGCTGGCGATGCTGGCCAGCGTGTCGGCCGCGCTGGCGGCATGGCTCACGGTGTGCAGCGTGCCGCCCACGTCCAGCGTGAGCTGCCAGCGCTTGCCCTCGGCCAGGCTGCCGGCCAGCACCAGGCCATGGCCGACCGGGTTGCTGACGGCCTGGTTGAGCGACACCCCGGCCTGGGTCTGGCTGAGCGTGGCGCTGAAGGCGCCGGCCGGCGCGCCGGCGCTGCCATCGGTGGTGTCGATGCTGAGCTGCGCGCCGCTGACGCTGATCTGGTGATCGGGCAGCAGGTCGGTGCCGGCCGGCGTGCCGTCACCGGCGGCGTTGCGCAGCTGCGCGGCCACATAGGCGGCGGCGCTGCCACCGCCCAGGTTCTCGGTGCCCAGCCAGTCGTAGCTGAGGCTCACGCCGCCAACCACCAGGCTCCAGCGGCTGCCCACGCTGGGCGCGCTGGCGGCCTCGACCGTCAGGCTGGCGCGCTGCTGGTCGGCCGCCCCCGCGCTGCTGGCGGCGCTGCGCACCAGCGCCACCTGGGCGCTGAAGGCGCTGGCGCCCGACAGGCGCAGCGCACCATCGCCGGTGGCGGCCGTGACCGTGACGCCGGCCGTGGCCCAGGCCGCGGCCAGGCCCCGGGCCACCTCGTCCAGGCTCTGGCCGCCGGTCACGGTGTGCTCGGCATGGCCCAGCTGGCTGCCGCCCTGGCTCACCGTGAGGCGCCAGACCTGCTGGTCCACCGGCGTGCCGGCCAGCACCACGCGTTGCAGCGCCGGGGCGCCCACGCCGCTGTCGTCCAGCAGCTGGAAGCCGGTGGCGGCCTGCAGCACCAGGGCATCACCGGCCACGCCCACGCTGTAGCCGGCGCCCAGGCTGGCGGCCAGCTGGCCGCGCAACTGGCCGGCGATGAAGTTCTGCGCGCTCTGGCCGCCGGCCAGGCTCTCGCTGCCCAGCCAGGTGTAGCTGGCCTGCACGGTGCTGCCGCTGGCCGGCACCACGCGCACGGCCGTCACGCTGCCGGCCAGCGGCGTGCCGGCGGCCAGCAGCAGATCGTGCTGCACCGGCTGGCTGCCGCTGCCCGCGGCCGGCACCTGCAGCGCGAAGTGCCCGTGCGCAGCATGCCGCACCACCACGCTGCCATCGACCGCCAGCACGGTGTAGCCGCTCACGCCCGCCAGCTGGGTGGCCAGGGCGCTGGCAATGTCGGCCAGGGTCTCGCTGCCGCTGCCCACCACGTGCACGGCCTGGCGCAGCAGGATGCCGCTGCCGCTGGTGTCGACCAGGTCCAGCGCCCAGGCCTGGCCGGCCGCCACCGTGCCGCTGAGCGCGCGCACGGCCGTGCCGGCCGGCTCGCTCAGCGCCAGCAGCAGGCTGCTTGCACTGCCCACGGCCACCACCTGTGCGCCTTCGGCCGCGGCCACCGCGCCGGCGCTGGCAAAGCCGGTGGCCAGGTTCAGCTGCGATGCCAGGCCACGGGCCACATCGGCCAGGCTGGCATCGCCGGCGGCCACGGTGTAGCTGGCGTCGCGCCAGGTGCCGTCCAGCTGCGCGCTGATGCGCCACACGTCGCCGGCCAGCACACGCCCCTGCAGCGTGGCGGCGCTGCTCACCAGGCCCGTGCTGCCGGCCGTGACGCTGCCGGCCGTGGCCGCCGCCCCCGCCGCCACCGTGCTGGCCAGCGTGAAGGCCTGTGCGCGCTGGTCGGCCGCGCTGCTGCCCAGCACGCGCAGGCGCAGGGCCAGCGGCTGGCCGGCATCCACCTCGGCCACCACCAGGCGGCTGGCGCTTTGCGCATTGACCAGGCTGGCCAGCGCCGACACCACATCGGCCAGGCTGTCGGTGCGCAGCGCGCGGTGGGTGTAGGCCTGGCCGTTGACCGTGACCGTGAAGTCTTCGCCGCGGTGCGGTGTGCCACCGAACTGCAGCGTGGCCGCGCTCCAGCGTGCCAGGCTGCCGGCGGCGGCCGGCACGCCGCTGAGGGCCAGGCTGCCGTCGCGGTTGCTGCCGCTGCGCTCGAAGCCGACGCTGAAGGCCGTGGCATGGCTCACGGCGATGCTGCTGCCGGTGGCCGTGGCCACATAACCCGCGCCCAGCTCGCCGATGCGCGTCGCCAGCGCGCTGGCGATGTCGGCCAGGCTCTCGCCGCCGTGGGTGGTGATGCGGGCCACCTGCGCACCCAGGTTCAGCGCCCAGACCTCGCCGGCCTGCACCGCCTGGCTGCGCGACAGGCCCAGCGTGACCTGCTGGAAGCTCACCGTGCCGCTGGCGGCCGAGACCACGCCCGACTTGAGCACCGTGGACGCCACCACCACCGGCTGCTGCAGGCTGAACCAGAAGCCGTTGGCGTCTTCGATCAGCAGCTCGCCGGCGGCCAGCGTGCTGCCGGCCAGGGCATTGGCGGCCACGCGGTAGCTGAAGGCCAGGCCGGGCTGCGCCGCATCCACCGCGGCCTTCAGCCCGGCGGCCACGTCGGCCAGGGCGCTGTCGCCGGCCTGCACGGTGTAGCGGTACTCGCGGCCGCCGATGGTCAGCAGCCACAGGTCGCCGGCGGCGACGCGGCCGCTCAGCGCCAGACGGGCGCTGGTGTAGTAGTCGCGCGGGGTTTCGGCGGTGGTGGCGGTGGTGCCGCTCAGGCCCGGGCGGTTGAGCATGCCGGGCGCAACGGTGATGGTGTAGGTGTCGTGCCGGCCGTCGCCGGTGCCCTTGACCAGGGTGTAGGGCGTGCGCGCATCGAGCGTGGGCATGGCGCCGGTCTCGGCCCCCGCATTGCCGACCTCGGGGTTGTCGAAGGTGAACCACTGCGCCGCGTTGTCCAGGCTCTGGCCGGCACCAGCCGGCACGCTGACGGGCGCGGTATCAACCCACGACTGCGCGTTTTCGGGCGTGGCCGAGGCGGCAAACAGGAAGCGGCTGGCCTCGCGCTGCTGCAGCGAGACCTGCAGCGTGTAGTCGGCGCCCTGCGGCACGCCGTAGGAGCCGCGGTTCAGCCAGGGCAGCATGTTGCGCACGGCCACCGTGTAGGTGCCGGCGCTGGTGATGCCGTACTGCAGGTAGTCGTCGTACCAGGTGCTGCTGCCGCTGCCGCCCTGCGCCGGGCTGGCGCGGCCCTGGCCGGTGGCCAGCGCCACGCCCTGGTCGTCGAGCAGCAGCAGCTGCGAGCGCCACAGCACGCTGTCGCCGCGCGCATAGCCGTGGTCGATGTCGAAGGTGGCGGTGACGCGGCCGCCGCCGGCGCTGAGCATGGCGGCGGTGACGGTGAAGCGGTAGTAGTCGATCTCGTCGCTGCCGCTGCCACGCACGCTCAGGTGCGGCGTGACATTGGGGTGGGCCACGGCATCGGCGTCGAAGAAGGCCGGGTCGTGGGCCACCGACCACTGCGCGAAGTCGAGCGTCTGCGCATCGAGGCGGCTGTGGTTGCTGCCATTGGCCACCAGCACCGGCGCGCCGAACTGGCCGCTGAGCTGGGTCACGGCGCCCGCCGTGGCCGCACTGCCGCCCAGCGCGCTGCCCAGCTGGGCGGCCAGGTCGCTGGCCAGGCTCAGCAGGCTGGCGCCGGCCGTGGTGCTGACGCTGCGCGTGAGCGTGCCGGCGCTGGTGGTGACCGTGATCGTCCAGGTCTCGCCGGCCGCCACGCTGCCGCTGAAGGCCACCGCCACCGCGCGTGTGTTCAGGCCGGTGACCGTGGTGCGGCCACGCGGCAGGGTGTCGGCATCGCTGCTGGCGCGCAGCGTGACGCTGCTGATGTCGGCCGCGGCAAACAGGCGCAGCAGCGCGCCGTCGGCGGCCTGGCCCAGCACGCTGCCATGGCCCAGCACCGCGCCATCGGTGGGCTCGATCACGTCGGTCGAGCCGCCGGGCTGGGTGATGATGACCTGCTGCACATCGTTGTCGTACAGCGTGGCGTCGAGCGCGGCCACCTGCAGGCCGGCGGCCAGGCGGTCGTTGGTGGCGCCCAGGGTCAGGCCATGGGTCTGGCCGTCGAGGGTCAGCGCAAAGCGCTGGCCAGCGGCCAGTGCGGCGCCCAGACGCAGCACCAGCGGGGCCTGGGCGCTGGCGCGGCTGTCGAGCGTGATGCCGTCCAGCGCCAGGGCGCCAAAGCCGCGGCTGTCGCCGGCCTGGCGCGCGATGCTCAGCTGGCCCGGCGTGCTGTCGTCGACCGTGAAGTTGCCGGCCAGGTCGGCCAGGATCTGGGCCCGCAGGTTGGCCAGCACATCGGCCGCGCTGGTGGCCATGAAGGCGGCCTGCGTGGCCGCGCTCACTGCATGGGTGATGCGGGCGTAGTGCTGGCCTTCGATCAGGCTGTCGTCCAGCGCCATCAGGCTCACCGCCTGCGGCACGAACCAGTTGCCGGCATCGAACTGCAGCGGCGCGCCGCTGATCGCCAGCTGCTGCTCGCCCAGCTGCAGCGCGCTCACCTGCACCGGGCCGCTGGGCGCGCGGGTGAGCACCACGCTGTAGCCGGCGGCCGCGCCGCCTTCCACCGCCACCAGGCCGTCGGCCGGGCCGGCCACCAGCACCGCCGGCGCGTCGTCGTCCACCAGCTGCACGGCCACGCCGGTGACGGTGACGCCGTCGTAGGCGCCGCCATCGTCGGCCGCCGCACCCTGGCGCACCTGGTGCTGGATGGTCAGCGTGCGCAGGCCCTCGGCCAGCGTGTCCTGCGGCGCGCTGACGCTCACGCGCTGCGGCGTGAACCAGTTGCTGCGGTCGAACACCAGGGTCACGCCCTGGAGGTTGGGCGCGCTCAGGCGGGGCGGGATGCCGGTGTCGGGGATGTCGGTGCTGAGCGCCAGGCCCTGGCCGCCGGCACGGCGCTCGGCCTCGCGCACGGTGGGCGGCACGGCGGTGACGTAGACCGTGTCTTCCGGCGGGCGGGTCAGCACCACGGTGTAGCTGGCCAGCACCAGGCCGGTGTAGGCGTGGCTGCTGTCCTCGAACACCCGCAGCAGCTGCGCCACCGGGCTGATCATCACGCCGGCGGTGTCGCCGTCGTGCACGTTCACCGAGACATCGGGCACGGCCAGGTTCGGCGCGGTCATCTCCACCAGGCCGCTCTGGCCGCGGCCGTCGTTGGCCACCACGGCCACGTTGGCGCCATCGGCGCTGCCGCCCACATCGAAGCTGTCGCTGCCCAGGCCGCCCAGCAGCGTGAGCTGCACGTCGGCGCTGGTGCTGCCGATGGTGAAGCGGTCGTTGCCCTCGAGCGCGTCGACCACCACCTTCTCCACCCCGGCGTAGCTGGCAAACACGCCGGCGCCGTAGACACCGCGGTGGGTGACCACGAAGTCGTCGCCGAACTCGGTGCCCAGCACGGTGATCTGGTCGAAGCCGTCGCCGCCTTCCACGGTGACCGGGGCGTTCACCGTGTAGCGCACGGTGTCGGCGCCCAGGCCGCCGTTGATGTGGGTGAACTTGGCGTTGGGGTCGTTGGGGTCCACGCGCACGAAGGCGCGCACCAGGAAGGTGTCGTCGTCCTCGTCGCCGCTCAGGTTGAGCGTGTTGCGGCTGTGATAGACGACGAAGCTGTCGTCGCCGGTGCCGCCGCGCAGCGTGCTGGCCACGCTGATGCCGTTGCTGAGGTAGCCCTGGGTGGTGAGCTCGGTCTCGATGCGGTCGGCCGGCGCCAGGCCGGCGTCGGCATCGCGGGCCGACTGGAACAGCTGGCCGACCTGGAAGCTGTCGTTGCCGGCGCCGCCGTCGATGGTGGTGACCAGGCTGTTGTCGTCGAGCACGAAGCTGTCGTCGCCATCGCGGCCGAACAGGCTGAGGCCGCCGCGCAGGCTGGCCGCGTAGTTCAGGCGCTCGGTCACGCTGCGGCCATCGGCGCCCACCGCCATCACCGCGGTCTTGCGCAGGAACAGCGTGTCGGCGCGGTCGGTGCCGTAGACCTTGAGCGCATCAACGCCGGGGTCGCTGGGGTCGGCGGCATCGTTGACATCGATCACCGAGCTGCCGCTGCCGGCCAGGGCCACGCGGTACTCGTCGCTGCCGGCCTGGCCCTGCAGCGTGAGCAGCGCGCCGATGCCGTTGCGGTGGGTCTGGCTGAGGCCGTCGGCCTTGAAGCCGATGTTGAACTGGTCGTTGCCGGCGCCGCCCCGCAGCGTGGTGAGGCCGGCCAGCGTGTCGACGCTGATCATGTCGTCGCCAGCGCCGGCGTCGACCACGGTGACGCCGGCATGCGTGCTGGCGATGAACAGCGCATCGGGCCGGCCGGCGTTGTCGCCCAGCAGCAGGTGCAGGGTTTCGAACTGGCCGTAGGCGATGCCGCCGCCCGGCGCCATGCCCAGGCCGCTGACCAGCGTGGCCGCCAGTGCGCTGGTGCGCCCGGCCGCCAGCGCGCTGGCGTTGGCGCGGTCGTCCAGCGTGAGGCTGTCCTGGCCGCTGCCGCCGCTCAGCGTGACGCGGCTGCGCACCTCGGCCAGCTGGCTGGCCTGGCCGACGCTGAAGCTGTCGTCGCCCTGGCGGCTGCTGATGTGCACCGGCGTGCCGGCCGCGGTGGAGGCCACCTGCACCGTGTTGCTGCCCTGGCCCAGGCCGATGTTCAGCTGCTCGAGGCCGGCGTACTCGATGGCCAGCGCGCTGAGCCCGGCCACCGTGCGGTCGGTGACGGTGACGCGCTGGGCCACGCGGTCGCCGGCGGCATCCAGGCTCAGGCTGTCGCCGCTGCCGCTGCCGCCGTCCACCTGCAGCAGCGCGGTGATGCCGCTCACCGTGCCCTGGTCGTCGGTGAAGGGCAGGCTGGCCGTGCCCACGTGCACCGTGTCGCTGCCGTCGCCGGTGTCCACGCGGGTGCGGCTGGCGATGGTTTCCACCGTCACCGTGTCGCTGCCGCCGCCGCTGAACAGATCGACGGCGGTGGCCGCCAGCGTGCTGCGCACCGTCAGCACATCGGCCTGCTCGCCGGTGCGCACGGTCAGCTGCTCGAGCCCGGCGTAGGCGATGCGGCCCTGGGCCAGGCCGTCCAGCGCGGTGGCGCTGAGGCTCAGCGTGGCGGCGCCGTTGAGGGTGTTGACCACCAGCGTGTCGGTGCCACCATCGGCCACCGTGCGCTGCAGCTGGAAGGGCCGCGTGCCCACGGCCAGCTGCTGGCGGTAGACGCTCAGCGTGGCCGGCGTGTTGCTGCTGGTGACATAGCCGGCCGTGCCCGGCGCGGCCGCCTGGTTGACCACGCGCGCCACCGGCGTGGCATGGCGCGCCAGCACCTCGAGGCCGTTGCTGTCGTAGTAGACCAGTGGCGCAGCGTTGCTGCTGGTGGCCGCATACAGGCGGTTGGCGCCGGGCGTGGTGCTGGCCTGGCCCAGCTCGTTGAGGTAGATCGGCAGCAGCGCGGTACCGCTGGGCGCCACGCGCGTGACCACCACCGAGGCATTGGCCAGGTTGGTGGTCTCGAAGCCGTTGGCATCGCGGTACAGCGTGCCGCTGCCGGCCGCGATGGCCTCGCGGTGGCCGCTGGCCACCAGCGTGCGCACGCCCTCGTCGTCGAGGTACACCGGCTCGTCGGCATGGACGATGGCCTGGCGCAGGCCGCTGCCGGTTTGCGCCACGCCGCTGGCGGTGATGAACAGCGGGTTGCCCGCGCCATCGGTGCGCTGGAAGCCCAGGCGGCCGGTCTGGCGCAGCGGATCGGCCGAGGCCACGGTGCTCGGGTTGCCGTTGGCATCGAGGTACAGGCTCACCAGCGTGGGCCGCTGCAGGCTGGCCAGCTGGCGCGCACCGGCCGTGGCCGTGGTGCGCAGCGCGCCCGTGGTATCGACAAACAGGCCGGTGCTGCGCGGCAGGCCGGTGCCGCGCAGATCGGCCAGGCTCAGCACCGCCGGGCGCAGGCCGGCAAAGGCGTCGTCGCTGACCACCCACTCACCGGCCAGGTTGCGGTGCTTGTACAGCGGCGTGCCGGCGCGGTAGCCCTTGTGCGTGTCGAGAAAGCTCTGGTAGGCCACCGCCGTGCCGGCATCGCCCACGCGGAACACCTCGCCGGTGATGCGCTCGGTGTTCAGCTCGAGCTGGCCCACACTGTTGACGCGCAGGTACAGCGGCACGGCCTGCGGGTGGTTGAAATCGACCACCACGGTGTAGTTGAGGCCGATGGCCGTGCTGCTGATCACGTTGCCGGGGTAGCGGTAGTAGCCCCACAGCTGCACGCCGCTGAGCTGCACGCCGGTGGCGGCCAGCGGCTGGGCCACGGCGCGGTTGCCGTTGCCGTCGATGTAGAGCGCCTGGGTCTGGCCGGCCACCGGTGCCAGCGCGGCCACCTGGGTGAGCAGCGCGCCTTCGGCCCAGTTGCTGAGCTCGCCGCTGCTGTTGCGGTACAGCGGCATCGGCAGGGCCTGGCCCTGCACCACGGCCACCGCCTGCTGGCCGGTGTCGCGGGTGGTGAAGCGGCCCTGGCTGTCCAGGAACAGCGGCGTGCCGCCGGCCTGGTCGATCACATACAGCGGCTTGCCGGTGTTGCTGGTGACGCGCTGGCCCAGCGCGTCTTCGTACAGCGCGCGGCCGGCGGCGTCGGTCATGGCGCGGCCGCGCAGCTGGAAGCCGGTTTCCTGGTAGCCGGTGGCCGGCTCGCCGCGGCGCTGGATCACGTCTTCGGCGGGCAGGCCGCTGACCGGATCGAGCGCCACGCTGTAGACATCGAGGTAGCGGTTGACGCGGGCGCTGTCGCCGATCTGCTCGCGCAGCGCGGCGGCAATGCTCTGCAGCGTGTCGCTGGCCGTGGCGGTGCGGCTGTAGACCGCGCCGTTGAAGGCGATGCGCCACACCGCGCCGGCCTGCACCGTGCCGCTGAGCTGGAACTGGCGGAAATCCATCATCGGATCGCCGCTGACCGTGGCCGCGCTGTCGTAGCCGCGCAGCACCGAGGCAGTGAAGGCCCGGCCGTCGCGCCGCGTGATGCTGATGCGCCCGCCGCTGGCCGCGCTGACGGCGTACACCGTGGCATCGGCACGCGCGGCCAGCTGCGCGGCCACGCTGTCGAGCGTGTCGGCCTGGCCGGCGCTGTAGCCGATGTCCTGGCCATCGAGCAGCAGCGCCCAGCGCTCGCCCTGCGCCGTGCCGCCCAGCGTGACCAGGGCCTGCTGCCAGTACACCTCGACCGGCGTGGCCAGCGCCAGGATGTTGGCGCTGGTGCTGACCTGGGCCACCGGCCCCAGCACCGTGACGAAGGCCGTGCGGCTGGCCGACAGGATGGGCGCGTTGCTCTGCGGCGCCGGGCTGGCCTGGGTGCCGCCGTTGCTGTGGATCACCACGCTGGGCGCGGCGGCGATGAGGGGGTCGTGGAAGGCCGCGTTGTAGGTGATGGCCTGCGACTGCTCGAACAGCTCGTCGTTGCCCAGCACCGTGAGCTGGCTGGCGATCAGCGCCGCCGCGCCCTGCTCGGCGTGGACGGTGACGGTGTCGGAGCCCGCGCCGCCCATCAGCGTGGTCAGGCCGGGCAGCGCGCTGATCGTGACCCGGTCGTCACCCGCGCCCAGCGACACCCGCGTGCTCACAGCCTTGCCGGCGACCGGGCCGGCGCTGAGCGTGAGCTGGTCGTTGCCGGCACCCAGCAGCAGGTCGAAGGCCTCGATGTTCTGGAACAGCACGCCGTCGTAGGCCGTGCCATTGACCGTGCCGCGGCCCAGGCCCAGGCCGGTGAGGTTGAGGTAGGTGGTGACGGCCACGCTGCCCGACGCATCGGTCTTGCTCTCGTCCACGGTGCGCAGCGCGCCGATCAGGTCGGCACCGGCGCCCTGGTCGTGCACCACCACGCGGTCGAGGTTGGCCTGGGTGTCTTCGCCGCCGTCGATGATCAGGCGGCCGCGCACGCCCTTCAGGTCGTTCACCGCCGGCAGCTTGAGCGCGAAGGCGGCCGGGTCCACCGTGACCTTGGGCGGGGTCACCAGGCGCGGCTCGGGCCAGACCTCGGTGCCCACCTCGATGGACATCGTGGGCATGTCGAAGGAGTAGCCCACCCACGGGTCCCAGCGCCACCAGTGGCCCCAGCCGAAGTGCCAGCGCGTGCTGGCGGTGGCGTAGTTCAGGATGCCGGCCAGGCCGCTGCCGTAGTTGGCGTCGCTGTACTTGATGTCGACATAGCGGTAGGTCTGCTTGAGCGCGCGGAACCAGCTGTTGACCTCCAGCGTGACCAGGGCGCGCACATAGCTGTCGACCACGCCGCGGTTGCCCAACAGCTGCACGAAGTTCCACAGCGTGCGGTCGCCCCACCAGCCGATGTTGAAGTACTGGCGCCAGGGGTCGAAGCTGACGCTGCTGTAGACGATGGACGGCGCGTCCTGCACGCGGATGGCCGGCGGCTGGTAGCTGAAGGCCGGCGGGTCGTTGAACAGCACCGGGTGGTCGCCGGCCAGGTGCAGGGTGTCGTTGCCGGTGCCGCCGCGGATGGTGACCGTGAGCGACGCGGGTGAGGACAGCACGTAGATGCTGTCCTCGCCCGCGGCGCCGTTGACCTCGAGCTTCTCGATGCCGGTGAAGGCCACGATGCGGCCGGCGCCGGCCACGAAGCGGTCGGTGACGATGAAGCTGTCGCCCACCGCGGTGCCGTTGACCACCAGGGTGTCGATGCCGGTGCCGCCATGGATCTGCACCGGCGCGTTCTGCAGGTACTGGTAGCGGTTGCTGCCGCCGCCGCCGAACAGGCGCGCCAGGTTGGTGATCGAGCCGGGGTCGTCGGGGTTCTGGTTCAGCACCAGGAAGGTGTTGACGACGAAGGTGTCGTCATCGGCCTCGCCAAACAGCGACAGCGCGGCGGCGTTGTGGTCGACCTGGAAGTAGTCGTCGCCGGCACCGCCGTAGAACCAGGCCGCGGCCGAGACGCCGTTGCTGAGGTGGTTGAGGTCGACCACCGGCACGCCGGCCGGGTTGTCGATGGTGCCGTTGCCGCGGTCGGGCACCTGCTCGACCATGCCGATGGTGATGTTGTCGTTGCCCGCGCCGGTCTCGACGATGGTCTGCACCGCGGTGTCGCGCGAGGTCACGGTGTCGTCGCCGGCGCCGGTGCGCACGGTCAGGCGCTCGGCGTTCTGGAAGCTCAGCGCCTCGCCGGCGCTGCCGGGGCCGCGCACCAGGGCCACCAGCTGCGCGGCCACCACCGCATCGGTGTCGCCGGCCACGGCGGTGTAGGCATAGGTGATGCCGCCCAGCACCACGGCGTAGCTGCGGCCGGCGGTGACGCGGCCGGTGGCGGCATCGTCGGCCGTGATGCGGAAGCTGGCGCTGCTGCCGGCCAGGCTCAGGCGGCTGCCGGTCACGTCGACCCGGTCGATCACCAGGCGCGCATCGCCGGCCAGCGCGCCGGGGCCGGTGATGGTGACCGTGGTGTAGATCTCGGCCGCCTGGCTGGGCCGCGGCAGGATGGCCGAGGCGCTGGCGGCAAGCCGGTACGGGAACGCGGGATCGAGCAGGCTGCCCGAGAACACCTGGCCCACGCTGGCGTTGGCATCCAGCGTGAACAGGTCGCGCCCGGCCGTGCCCAGCACCACCACATCGTCCCAGCCGGCGGTGCCGCCGCTGTCGGCCAGGGTGTAGCGCGCCTGCGTGCCCTTCAGCGCCACCAGGTACAGCTCGGTGCCGGTGCCGCTGCCGTTGTCCAGCGTGACGGCGCCCTGCCAGTCGCTCACCGCGCGCTGGCCGCCGGCCACGGTGATCAGGCCGTCGGTGTCGTTGACGGCCAGGATGTTGTCGCTGTCGCCACCCAGCAGCACGGCCAGCTCGAAGATCTCCTGCACGGTGCGCGCATCGACCAGGCTCTCGACCTCGGCACCGGCGGCATAGCGGTCGCCCTGGTCGATGATGCCGTGCACGATGGGCTCGGGGCCGGCGTCCTCGGCGGTGAGCTCGCTGCGGCTGTCGGCATTGGCCAGCTCGGCCAGGGCCAGCAGCACCTGGGCCATGCTCAGCACATCGCCGTTGCTGCCGGCGGTGTAGCTGTAGGTGGCGGCAAAGCGCTGGCCCGCGCCATCCAGGCTGGAGACGGTGACCGCCCACACCTGGCCGGCCACCACGCTGGCGCCGCTGAAGGCCAGCCCCAGCTGCTGGAACTGGCCGTCGCTGCCGTAGACCGGCTGCTGCACCACCACCACGCCGGCACCGGCCGGCGCCGCCACGCTGACCACCGGCGCCAGCGCGTTCAAGCGGCCGTCGCGCAGGGTCAGCGAGCCGTCCCGGGCCTGGGCCAGCGCGTTGGCGGCCTGCTCGGCGACATGGTCAGGCCGGTAGAAGCTGCCGCCGCTGTTGCCGGTGATGGTGCCGTTGACGTACAGGTTGCCGAACAGCGACTGGTCGCGGTCGAAGCTCTCGCGCAGCGTGTCGGTGCCGCCAGCGTCGAAGAACAGGTCAACGCCCGCGCCACCGGTGAGCGTGTCGTTGCCCTGGCCGCCGTCGATCACGTCGGCGTAGTCCGAGCCGGTGATCGTGTCGGCGCCGGCCTCGCCCAGCAGCTGCACGGCCAGCAGGTCTTCGCGCAGGCCGCTGGCATTGAGCGTGTCGTCGCCGGCGCCGGCCTGGATGACCAGCCGGTCGGCGCTGCCGAACTCGGGCTCGCTGCCCTGCAGCGCCAGGCCGCGGCTGCTGCGCGTGGTGTTGAGCAGCGTGAACTGCGGGCCGCCGGCCTGCTGCACCGTGACATCGCCGTTGCTGCTGGCCAGCGTGAAGGCGTCGCCATCGGCCGCGTGGTTGGCCACCGCGGTGGCCTGGCCGCCGTGCAGGGTGATGCGGTCGTCGGCGCCGTCGCTGCCCACGTTGGGCACCTCCACCGTGGTGGTGGACGGCACCTCGTAGCTCTTGTTCAGCTCCAGCGCAAAGGGGCCGGCGGCCGCATCCAGCACCTGCACCGCGACGTCCGCGCCGCTGCCGCCGGCCTGGTAGCGGGCATCGGCATTGATGCGCTGGCGCAGCGCGCTGGCGATGCTGTCGAGGCTGGCGCCGGCCACGGCCTGCACCTCGAAATCGGTGTCGCCGATGCTGATGCGCCAGGTGGAGGGCACCTCGGCCGGCGCCGCGCCGGTGAGCGTGGCGGTGGCCGTGCCCTGCCAGAACTGCTGGAACACCTCGAGCGGGCTGCGCTGGATGGCCGACTTGCCCGATTCGTCGCTGTCGGCGGCGGCGCTGGCGTAGACCGTGGTGTCGGTGACGAAGAAGCTGCGGCCGCCGCCCGCGGCGGACACGGTGAGGCTGGCGCCATCGGCCTCGGCATGGAAGCGTGCATCCAGGTTGATGCGCGCGGCCAGCGCCGCGGCCAGGGCCTCGAGCGTGTCGTTGCTGCGCGTGCCGGCATCCACCGCGAACACCGTGCCGTCCAGCGCCACCTGCCAGCGGTTGCCGGCCACCACCTCGCCGCCCAGCGTGAGCTGGGTGGCCTGCTCGGTGCGGGCACTGCGATCCTCGTTGCCGGCGATGCGGCCGGCGGCGATGCGCACATTGCCATTGGCATCGGTGGCGGCCTGCATCACCGGCACCTGGCTCACCACGCCGGCGGCGTCGGTGACGTCCTGCATCACCACCTGCTCGACGAAGCTGCTGCCGCTGGCCACGCCGGCATCGATGGCCACGCTGGCCACCAGCGTGCCCTTGAGGTCGTTGATGGTCACCACATCGGCACCGGCGCCGGCATTGAGCTCGAGGCGCTCGATGCCGGTGGCCAGCAGCGACAGGCCGTTGATCAGCACCTGCACGCCCAGGTCGGCGCGGCTCAGGCGCTCGCCGCTGGCCGCATCGGTGACGCTGGTGCCGGCTGCCGCGGCCGACACGGTGAAGGCATCGGCGCTGCCGCCGGCGGTGACGGCCAGCGTGTCGACACCGCCGCTGCCATCGGCATCGCCCTCGATGAAGCCGTCGGCGCCCTCGCCCAGCGCCCAGACGATGCGGTCGGAGCCGCTGCCGCCGCCCACCAGGTCGAGCCCGGCGCCACCGGTGAGCACGTCGTCGCCGGCGCCGCCGATCAGGCGGTCGTCGCCGGCCTCGCCGTACAGGCGGTCAAGGCCGTCGCCGCCATCGAGCCGGTCGGCACCGATGCCGCCATAGGCCAGGTCGTCGCCGGCCTCGCCGGCCACGTCGTCGTTGCCGTCGCTGCCGTACAGGCGGTCGTCACCGGCGCTGCCGCGCAGCGTGTCGTTGCCCAGGCCGCCGTCCAGCGTGTCGTTGCCGGTGCCGCCCACCAGGCGGTCGTCGCCCTTCAGGCCCATCAGCGTGTCATTGCCCTCGCCGCCGTCGAGCAGGTCGGCCAGGTCGCTGCCCACCAGGCTGTCGTTGCCGGCGTCGCCATACAGCTCGCGCACGCGGCCACCGGCGTCGGCGCTGACCAGCAGGCGGTCGTTGCCGGCGCCGCCATGCAGCACCACGTCCACCGCCGAGCCGATGCTGCCGTCGACGATGATCTCGTCGTCGTAGGCCGTGCCGTCAGAGACCACGCGGCCCACATCCGACAGGCGGAAGTAGTTTTTCGCGCCGCGCGCACCCACCTGGATGTAGCGCTCGTTGGCGCCGCCGGCGCCGGTGGGCAGCAGCACCTCGGTGATCAGGAAGCGCTCACCGACGATCTGGTCGCCCTTGGTCTGCGCCGCCATGTCGAGGTGCAGCACGCCGTTGTTGAGCGTGGCCAGCACCGGCACATCGTCGGGGCAGCTGAAGCTGAAGTCGTACAGCACCGCGGTGAAGAAGGTCTTGCGCGCGCTGAAGATCGTGATCTTGCCGAAGAATCCCAGATCGACGCCGACCCAGAAATACGCATCCAGGCCCACCGAGATGTCGCCGTAGATGTTGAACAGGCACTCGGGGTCGTCGAGCAGCTCGTCGAGGTAGATCTTGCCGTCGTACACCGGCGCGATCGCGTAGCCCTTCTTGGGGTCGTTGTTGATGTAGATGCCGGTGCCGTCGTTCGGGTCGTCGGCGAGGTCGAAGTTGACCTGGGCCTTGATGTAGCCCTCCACGCCCACCTCGATCAGGCCGCCGATGCCCACGCTGGCGCCGGCGGTGATCTTGGCCACCAGCGTGGCCTCGGGCGCGTCGCGGCCCGAGCCCTCGATGCCATGGTCGTCCAGGAAGAAGCCGTGCGTGAAGATCAGCGGGATGTCGGCCGGCTTGTAGCCGCTGGCCTGGAACTCGATGAAGCCGCGCGTGCTCAGCCCCAGCGTGATGTGCGTGGTGGCGCGGATCTCGCCGCCCAGCTTGGCGTTGAGGCCCGGGAAGATCGGGAACACCTGCTGGTAGATGAACTGCAGGTCGAGCGAGGGCAGGTCGTACTTGAAGAGCGTGACCTCCTTGCCCATCAGCAGGCCGAACAGCTCCTTGGGACTGGTGAGCAGCGGAAACTGCCACGAGCCCGGCGTGGTGCCGATCTTGCCCACCACGTTGCGCGCCGCGCCCTGGTTGACCTGGCCGCTCACGTTCAGCGTATCGGGCGTGCTGCTGGGCACGGCCTCGGGGTTGTTCTTGTTGCGCGCGTCGCCGCCCACCACGAAGCTGCCAAATCGGATCAGCAGCGGCTCGCCGGGGTTCTCGGAGATGAAGGCATCCACCGCCTTCACCATGTTGATCACCTCGACGATGGCCCGCACCGCCTTCACCGCCGAGGCGTACTTGGTCTGGCCCAGGATGGTGCCGCCGATGTCGAGCAGGGTGGTCTGCTTGGCGCCCATCTGCTTGAGCAGCGGGATCTCGGCGGTGAGGATGGCGGCCAGCGGCTCGAGCGGGCCGGTGATGTTGTGCACCTGCTCGATGATCGGCGCCATGAAGCCGGTGATGAACTCGCCCAGGTTGAGCGTGACATCCTCGAACACGATCTGCGGCGTGCCGCCAAACGCGAACGAGCTGCCGCTGGTGCCCAGCGTGGCGCGCACGAAGCTCTGGTCGTAGCGCAGCGTGGTGGTGATGCTGGGAAAGTCGAAGGTGTGGCCGCCGCCCACGTCGATCGACTGCACGCTCAGCTTGGCGGCCAGGTCGACATCGGCCACCGCGGTGAGCTCGGCCGTGATGCCCAGCGTCTCGCTCACCGGGTTGCCCAGGAAGGCCGGCTTGAACACCGTGTAGCGGCCGTTGCCGCCGCTGTCGGTCAGGTCGACCGTGAACTGGCCGTACAGGCCGCTGGGCCGACCGTCGTCCACGTCCTCCAGCCGGCCATCGAGGAAGATCACATGCGCGTTCAGCGAGGCGCCGGCCGACACGGTGGCCGACAGGTCGAGCTGCAGCTCCTGCCCGCCGGCGGTGACGCCGGCGGTGTCGAGGAAGAAGCCATCGGCCTTGGAGACACCGAAGCCCAGGCCCATCACATAGTTGAAGCGCAGGTCGATGGTGTCGTTGGGCCCGGTGCTCAGCGCAAAGCCCGGTATGGCGGCGGCAAAGTCGATCGGGATCGACACCGCGTCCTTCAGCGGGTTGTATTCCAGCGTCTCGACCGTGCCGTCCTGGTCGTCGGGGAAGATGTACTTCAGCAGGCTGTCGCCGAGGGTGACGTTGAAGCGCAGGCCGTCGCCGTCGAGCACCAGCTGCACATCGTCGGCCGAGCTCACCGAGCGCAGCCTGGGCGCCCCGGTGGCGCTGTCGTAGACCGGCTCGCCCTCGGCGTCGAGCAGGGGCACGCGCAGCACGTCCAGGCCCGCGGCGCCGAGGGTCTGGTACAGCTCGTCGCGGATCTGGTCGAGCACCAGCTCGGCCACGGTGATGTCGTTGTCGGGGTCGGCATCGGCGTTCAGCGCCGCGGCGTCGGCCAAAAACGCGCCCAGGCTGCCGCTGCTGTAGCGCGCGCTCGACAGCACATCGGTGCCGCCCTGGCCGCTGGCCACGCCCAGCAGGCTGTTGCGCAGGCTGTCGACGAAGTTGGCGCTGTCCTTCAGCTTGTCGCCGATCAGCGGCAGGGCCAGCGCGGCAAAGCGGCTTTGCAGGCCGGCCTTGACGCCGCTGAACATGCCGTCCAGGCCCTGCAGCAGCGTGGCCGGGTCGTTGAGCAGCGCGAACACGTCGATGGCCGGCAGCAGCGAAGGCACCACATGGCTCAGCCGGGTGCTGATGCCGCTGCCCAGCGTGGCATCGATCTGGCCGGCCAGGTGCAGCACGTTGTCGGCCAGGCCATCGTGGTTGAGGTCGCGCGTGCTGCCACCCACCGGCAGCGCGCTGGACGGGAAGTACAGCGGCAAGTCGGCCTGCGCCTCGCCGCGGAAATACACATCCACCGCGCTGGCGCCCAGATCGGTGATCGCGTAGCGGCCATCGCCACCGGCGGCCTTGAGCGTGGCGCCGGCGGCCAGCGTGAGGCTGGCGCTGCCGTCGCGCACGAACAGGCCCACCTCGCCGATCACCGGCACGTCGATCGCGGCCTTGAAGTCCAGCGGCGTGGTGTTGCGCAGGTCGAGGTTCAGGCGCAGGCCCGAATCGTCGGTGACGAAGGCCAGCGGCTGGGTCACGTCGCGCAGGTCGAAGCCGGCGCCAAAGACCAGCGAGGCGCTGGCGTCCAGCGTCAGCGTGCCGCCGCTCTGCACGCGCAGGCCCAGCGTGTCGGACACCGCGGCCAGCGTCGGGTCGAGTTCGGCCAGGTTCAGGTCGATGGGCAGCTGGGCGCTGTAGTCGAGGCCCAGGTTCAGGCCCAGCGAGAAGGTCGAGTCGGCATAGCGCAGCGTGAAGGGCTGGCTGCCGGCCAGGCCCAGCGGCGCAAACAGCGCCACCAGCTCGGCATTGACCCGGGCTTCCAGCTCGGTGAGGTCGCGCGCGGCGGCCGCGGCCTGGCGGAACACCTGGTGCAGCTGGGTGACGAAGTCGACCCCGCCCTGGCCGAACAACTCGGCCGCGCTCTTGCCGATGAAGGGCAGCTTGGCATAAAGCTGGCCATCGGCGTCCTGGCCGGCGCGCTGCAGCTGGAAGGCGACGCCGGCCGTGGTGCTGGCCAGCATCCTGGCGTCGTGGCTGTTGCCGGCCAGCTGCAGGAACTGGATGTCCCAGCCGCTGCTGTCGCCGCTGAGGGCCGGATCGGCCTCGTGCCAGGCCACCGCCACCGTGCGCAGCGGGGCCAGCGCCATCAGCGCCTGGGCAATGCGCGCGGCGGTGGCGGCGGTGTCGGCGCCCTGCTCGATGGTGGCGGTTTCCAGACCGTCGTACAGCAGTGTGAAGCTGCCCTGGCCCTGGAACACCAGGCGTTGCACCTCGGTCTGCGGCGCGTGGCCCACCAGGCTGTCCAGGCCCTGCTCGATGGCCTGCAGGATGGCGTCCAGCGACAGGCCCTTGAACGTGAACATCTCGCCCAGGTCGCCGCTGATCTTCAGGCCGCTGCCGATGCGCGCGAAGAACTGCGCAATGCTGGTGGGCGCCGGCTGGTTGGCGCTGATGGCCGACAGCACCACCGGCTGCGCGTCGGCACCCAGCAGCGCGCCGGTGGGCTGCAGCGGCAGGATCACGTCGAAGCTGCTGCTGGCCAGCAGCTGCGGCAGGCCGGGCGCCAGGTCGGCCACGGTCTTGTCGCGGGCCTCGGCGTCGAGCAGGTCGGCCGTGCCCAGACGGCCGCCGGCCACCAGCTGGATGCCCAGGTTGGCGCCCAGCACCGCATCGTTGACGCCCAGGCCCACCGGGCCCAGCGCCACGCCCAGGTCGAAGGTGGGGCGCAGGCGGCCGCCGGCCAGGCTGCTGGCAATGTCTTCGGCCACGGTCAGCGTGGTCAGGCCGGTCAGCGCGTCGTAGCGGGCCGACTGCACGGTGTAGTACGCGTCGTTGCCGTTCGAGCCCGAGACATACACCTTCTGCCCCGCCGCCAGCGCCACCGACCACTTGGCGGGGTCGGCCGCGTTCACCGTGGTCAGGTCGCCCTGCACCGTGAACTGGTCGCCGCGCGCCTGCAGGCCGCCGATGGCATAGGCGCTGTCGGCCGCGCCGCCGCTGCCGCGCAGCAGCACCTGGCCGGCGGCCGCCGGCGTGGTGCTGGCCAGCGCCTCGGCCAGCACCAGGCGCGTCTGCCCGTCGGCGAAGGACGCGCTGATGACGGTATAGGTGGCGTCGTTGACCGCGCCGGTGGAGCCGCTGATGTCCAGCGTCTGGCCGGCGGTGAAATCGGCGCTGCGGTCACCCAGCGCCGCGGCCAGCAGCACGCTGTGGCCGCCCTGGCTGACGGCCACCACCGTGGCCGGCTTGTCGCCCACGTCGACACTGGCCGACAGCGTGGGGTCGGTGACATAGAAGGCGCCGGTGGCCGCGTCGAGCCCGAACGTGAACAGCAGCTCGATGTTGCCCGCCACCTTGAGCTGCGAGGCGTCGCCGGTGAGCCGCAGGCCCAGCGTGCTGGCCACCGACGAGGCGATGTCGCCCAGCGTGCCGCCGGGGATCTCGAGCGTGGACAGGTCCAGCGCATTGAGCGAGAAGCCGGGAATCTGGATGCGGCCGACAAACTCGCGCGGGTTGCTCGACGGCGACGCGAACACATGCACGCCGTCCACCAGATCGGCGGTGCTGACCTGGGCGCGGTTGGCGAACACGCGGCCGATCTGGGCCTCGATCTGCGTGGCCACCTGCTGCGCGATGTCCTGCCCGATGCTGGGGGTGTAGCCCAGCAGCTCGCCCACGGTCTTGCCGATGAAGGGCACCTCGGGGCTCAGCAGGCTGTCGATCTTGTCGCCGAAGCCGCTCACCCAGCCGGCCAGGGCGGTGAGGCCCTCGCTCAGCGCGGTCTGGTCGGAACTGGCGCCGGCCAGCAACGCGCCCTCGCTGTCGCCGCTGAGCGCCACCGCCTCGCGCAGCAGCTCGGGCGGGAAGCCCGAGCGCACGCCCGGCGCCAGCGCGGCATCGGTGACGCCGTGGCGCAGCGTGGCGCTGGTGCTGTGCGCCACGCCCAGCACATGGCCGATCTCGTGCATCACCACGCTGAGCAGATCCACCCGGCCGGCGGCGGGGCTGCCGGCGGTGGCGACACGGCCCAGGCCCTGGGCCAGCGTGAACGCGGCCTCGCTGGCCGGGCTGGCGTCGGCATGCCAGCCGCGGCCGGCAGCGTCGCGGTCGAGCGTGATCACGCCGGCGCCGGTGTAGCCCAGCATCGCGCCGTCGAGATCGCCGATGTTGAAACGCAGCGTGGCCAGGTCGATGCCGGCCGCCGCGGGCACGCCGGTGAGCGACCAGCGGCGCACGGCCTCAACCGCCGCGGCATCGAGCTCGGCCTGGCTGAGCGGCGCGGCCGCGGCAGCGCCGGCCGCGGTGCCGCCGTCATCGGCCAGCAGGGTCACCTTGGACAGGTTCACCGGCAGGCCCACGCCGGCGCCCAGCCAGGCGCCCAGCTTGGCCATGCGCTTTTGCAGCGCGCTGATCGAATCCATCACGTCGAACTCGCCGAAGGCGATCACGCGGTGCAGCTGGCCCTTGGCGTCGGTGGTCTCGAACACCGTGCGGTCGGCCAGCTGATGGGTGGTGATGGCGGTGGTGACCTCGGAGAAGTCGATCACGTCGCGCTGGCCGGCCGGCGCGCCACCGCCCACCACCACGTCGCTGCCCCAGCCGTCGGTGAAGCGGAAGAAGTTGCGCCCGGCGCTGCCCAGCAGCACATCGTTGCCGGCGCCGCCGGTGGCACCTTCGATGTTGCGCAGCACCGTGGTGGCCGCGGCATCGGCCACGGCGGCGGCGCCTGCGGCGGCAAAGCGCACATCGGCCAGCTGCTGCACCTGCACGCCGGCGCTGGTGCTGGTCAGGCGCTGCGCGGTGGACCCGGCATGCCAGCTCAGCAGCCAGGGGTTGGTGGCCGTGCCCGCGCCGGTGACCTTGAGCAGCGCGCCATCGCTGGGGGCCAGGGCGGCGGCGATGTCGTCGGCCGTGGCCGTGGCGCCAAAGCTGGCGCGTGCGCCCAGCGCCAGCGTGAAGCTGCTGCCGGCAGCGGCCGTGAGCCGGTGCGCACCCTGCACCGACACCGCCGCGTGGCTGGCCCCGAGCAGGCCCACCGCACTGCTGGCGCCGTCGAAGCTCACGCGCCAGGGCTCGGCGCTGGTGCCGGAACCGCTCACCGTCACCGCGGCCAGGCGCTCGCGCGTGGCGGCATCGGCGCTGCCCGCGCCGGCACTGCGCAGCGCGGCCTGCACCTCGGCGGCGCTGCTGCCGGCGCGCAGCTCGGTGGTGGTGGCGCCGCCCAGGCTCAGCGTGAAGCCCGCGCCGCCGGCGCCGGCCTGCACCCATTGCACCGCGTTGAGCACCACGCTGGCGCTGCCGGTGCTGGCGGTGGCGCTCAAGGGCATGGCCGGGCCGCTGCCAAAGCCGATCAGCCACGGCGCAGCCGCGGTGCCCGCGCCGTCCACCGTGGCCGCGGGGTGCAGCGCGCGCAGCGCCGTCTGCAGCGCCGCGGCGCTGGCGCCGGCTTCCAGTGCGCCGGTGCTGCCCAGCGACCAGGCCAGCTCGAAGCCGCTGCCGGCCGCGGCCGTGACCGCCTGGCTCAGCGTGGCAAAACCGGCCGGCAGGCGGCTGGTGTCCAGCGCCGAGCCCAGGGCCTGCACCTGCACCGCCGGATCGCCTGACTGCAGCAGCGGCACGCCCACGCCATCCACCGTCACCACCCAGGGATCGGCACTGCTGCCCTGGCCGCTGACCGTGGCGCTGCCGCCAAAACCGCTGGCGCTGACCAGCTGCTGGATCGCCGCCTGCAGCTCGGCCGCCGTGCTGCTGCGGCTGAGCGTGGCCGGCGTGCTCACCAGCACCGGCCTGGCCAGCGTGCCGGCGCCGTCGGGCGACTTCTCGACGCCCAGGTGCAGCGCCACCGCATGCGCGGGCAGCACCAGGCGCTGCACCGGGTTGCCCATCCAGGCCCGGCCTTCGCTGCCGGCGTCGCCCAGCTGCATCAGCACCGCGCCGGCCGATTTTTCGTAGCTGGCGATGTCGCCCTGGCGCACCGGCTGCGCGCTGCCGCCGTAGGACACCGGCGTGATCGGCGTCTCGCCACGGGTGATGGCGTCGGAGCCGCCATCGAGCACATCGGCGCCGCCGCTCGAGACCAGGATGTTGTTGCCCGAGTTGCCGCTGAGCGTGTCGTTGCGCGGGGTGCCGGTGACGTTCTGGCCGCCGGCCACCGCCACCAGGCGGGTGAGCAGCAGCTTGGGATCGACGCCCAGCGACTGCGCGATGGCCTCGCCGCCGAACAGGCGCGAGCCCTGCACCGCGTCGGCGCTGCCGTAGGTGATGGCCACGGTGGGAATGCTCACCAGGCCGGGCACCAGCACATCGCCCGAGTGCGGCATGGTCCAGTCGGGGCCGGCGCCCAGGTCCACCGTGACGCCTTTGCTGCCGCTGTTGCCGGGGTCGTAGAGGCTGTAGTCGAGCACCACGCTACCGCCGCTGCCGGTGCTGATGCTGCCCAGCAGCGACGGGCGCTTGCCGCTGCTGGTGCTGACGAAGCGGAAGGTGTTGACGCCCTGGCCACCGACGATGTTCTCGATGTCGTTGGCCAGCACCATGTTCAGGCCGTACTCGTAGCTGACGCCGCCGATGGTCAGCGTCTTGCCCTGGGCCACGGTCTTGTCCTCGGCGCCGGCCACCGAGTTGACGAAAACATCGTTGACCAGCACCAGGTTCGTGCCCACCGTGAAGTGCGCGCCGCTGCCATCGCTGTTGGCGCCCAGCAGGCTGTTGAGGCCGGCGATGTTGTCGGTGGTGACCTCGACGATGGTGAAGTTGAGATCGCTGGAGACGGCCGAGAAATCCAGCGTGTCGAAGGCCTCCGGCAGCGGCACGCCGGCCACCTTGACATCGGGGTACTCGGCCACCGCGGCCCAGCCCCAGATGCCCTTGAACTTGTAGGTGTCGGCGCCCGACTTGCCGGCCAGCAGGTGGAAGCCGGGCGCAAAGGTGCCGGGCTGCAGCAGCTTGGCGATCAGGCCGGCGGCCTTGCTGCCGGTGTCGAGCGCCAGGCCGGCCAGCTCGGTGAGCAGGTTGCCGCCCACGGTGAAGGTGTTGCTGCTGCCAAAGAAGCTGCGCATCAGCGCGGCCTTGGTGCCGGCCGTGACCTGGCCGCCGGTGAGCAGCTTCTTCAGCTCGGCGGCATCGTTGATCAGGTTCAGGTTGCCGACCATGCCGGTGCCGACATAGACATTGGCGCCCGGGCCGAACACGATGTGGTTGATGCCGCTGATGCCGCCCGAGAAGCGCGGCTGCGCCGTGGCCGCCTGCGCGGCAAAGGTATTGCCCAGGTTGGCGGCGTTGAACAGGCTCTTCAGCCCGGCCTTCAAGCCCTGGCCGCTGACCAGCACCGCCGAGTAGTCGAGCGTGTTCTGCACCGTCACCGGGGGCAGCGTGGGCGACTCGAAGCTGAGCAGGTTGCCCATCAGCAGGTCGTAGGCCACGCCGGTGCCGGCGCGGAAGCCCTCGCCGGCCACCACGCGGCCCTTGAAGTCGGTGCCCGGCGCGGCGCTGAAGGTGTTGGCCTCGCGGCCGCCGTAGACCACCGTGTTGGCGCCCACGTCGGTGAAGGTGATGGTGTTGTAGTCGCTGTCGTTGAACAGGCCCGCCACCCAGCCCGGCGCCGAGCCGAAGCGGCCCAGCAGCGCCGCCAGATCGGCCTTGGCCACCAGGCTCACCTTGAGCGAGGTGCGGCCGCTGTCCTTGTCGGTGCTGAACTCGAACTTCAGCGGCTTGGTGACGGCGCGGAAATCCAGCGTCAGCGTGGCCGCCGCGTGGTAGCTGGGCGCCTGCCCGGCCGCCTGCGCGACCTGCAGCTGCAGCGTGCTGGCCGCGCCGCCGGCCAGCGGCGTGGCACTGAGGCTGAAGCGGGTGCTGCCCAGGGCGGCGAAGTAGGCCGACCAGTCGCCGCGCAGCTTGAGCTGCCGGCCATCGGCCGCGACGATGGCGCCGGTGAAGTCGCGCGACAGCGTGCCGGCCTGGGCGGCATCGAAATCCTGCGCAATGGCCTGGGCCACGGTGATGCGGGTGTTGCCGCCCGCCAGCGCCGCGGCCTGCACGGCGTAGCCCCCGGCGCTGCTGGAGTTGTTGGCCGCCGCCGCGTCGCGCAGCTGCAGCTCGGCCCCGGCGCTGAACAGCGCTCGCTGGTCGCCGGCCACGATGAACACGTCGCCGCCGCGGTCGATGCCGGCCACATCGCCCAGCAGGCGGTGGGCGCTGGTGGCGGCCGCCAGCGTGGCGCGCTGGGCGTCGTCCAGCGTCTCGGCCACGCTGAAGCGCGTGCCCTGGGCGTCGTGGCTGGCCGCGCCGGCCACGGTCAGGCGCAGGCCGCCGATGCTGAGCTCGCGCTGGTCGGTCAGCAGCGCGCTCAGGTCGCCGCCGCCGGCCAGCGTGATCTGCTGGCCGCTCACCGTGATCTGCAGGCCGCTGAGCTGGCGGTCGGCCAGCAGGCCGTCGCCGCCGGGCTGGGTGTCGATGGCCAGGGCCTCGCGCACCGTCACGCGGGTCATGGCCGGGGTGCTGCCGCTGGCGGCCACGCGCTCGACCGACTCGACCGTGTAGCTGGCCAGGCCGGCGCCGGTGTTGTTGCTCTGGCCGGCCACCGTGGCGCCCTGCAGCAGGTACAGCGCCTGGCCGACCTGCACCGCCACGGTGTCGCCGGCCAGCACCAGCACGTCGTGGCCGCGGTCGATGCCGATGACGGCCACCGCCGCGGCCGCGCCGCTGTAGCTGTGGGTGGCCAGCGCGGGCAGGTCCTGGTCGACGTTGACCCAGGTCACGTCGTTGGTCGTGGGATCGACCACGCGCTGGGTGTCGATGCTCAGCGTGTGGTTGGTCTTGTTGGCGGTGATGTAGTCGGTAAGGCCTTCGCTCAGGCCCCAGTCGTTGCCGAAGATGAACTCGTTGCTGCCGGCGCTGGCCACGATCTTGTCGATGTGCTTGAGCTGCCCGGCGGCCACGGTCACCAGATCGGCCGTGCCGCTGCCCAGGCCGGCCGCGCCCACCTGGCCGTTGGAGGCGCCGAACTCGCCGTCGTGTACGTACTTCTGCGTGTCGTCCACCGGCGCGGCCACACCGCTTTGCAATGCGCCGCCACTGAGCACATGGGTGAACTGCTGGCCGGCGCCCAGCACCACGGCCGAGAAGTCGAGCGTGTCGGTGCCCGAATCGGCGGCCTTGGCATCGGCCGGGATGTCTTGCACCGTGTCGCGGCCGAAGCCGGTGTCGAACACATAGCGGTCGTCGCCGGCCCCGCCTTGCAGCGTGTCGTTGCCGGCGCCGCCGGTGAGGGTGTCGTTGCCGGTGCCGCCGCCCAGCGTGTCGGCCAGGGCGCTGCCCAGCAGGGTGTCGTTGCCGGCGCCGCCGTCCAGCGTGTCGCCCGCGGTGGCGGCGTCGTTGCCGGCATGGCCGGTGAGGGTGTCGTTGCCGGCGCCGCCACTCAGGGCATCGGCGCCGGCCTGGCCGAGCAGCTGGTCGTTGCCGGCGCCGCCTTCCAGCGTGTGCGCGCCGGCGTCCTGGGCATTGATCTGGTCCTGGCCGTCCGCGCCGTCGATCTGCAGGCTGTCGAACACGGTGAAGGTGTCGGCGCCGCCGCTGCCCACCAGGCGGCCGATGCCGGCAAAACCGTCGCGCTGGCCGCCGTTCAGGGCGCTGAGCGTGTAGCCGCGTGTGGCCGGCGCGCCGCTGCCCACCACGCCCAGCACGATGGCGCTGCTGCTGTCGGAAAAATCGAGCACGTTGCGCTCGAGCGGCGCATTGGCCGGGTTGTCGATGCGGCCCTTCAGCCCGGCGCCCTGGCCGAAGCGGTAGGTGGTGCCGCCCTGGCTGCCGGTGATGGCGGTGACGCCATGGGCCGTGAGCAGGGCCGCGCCGGTGCGTGCGCCATCGGCATCGGCGGCGTAGGCGGTGACGGTGGCATCGTCGGCACTGCCGGTGATCGACAGGTACAGCCGCGCCGTCATCGCGCTGAAGTCGAGCGTGACGGTGGCCGTGCGGTCGGCCGCGGCCACGCCGGCGGCGTAGCTGTGCGCGATCTCCACGCCGGTGCCGGCGGCGCCGCTGTCGAGCCCGCGGCTGAAGTGGTCGGCCAGCCGGTACAGGTAGGCCAGGCCGGGGCGGCTTTGCACCTCGATGCGCTCGATGCGCTGCACGCCGCTGAGCGCGGCCGTGGCCTCGCCGTCGCGCTGCACGCTGAGGCCGGCGCCATCGAGCGGGCCTATGTCCACCGTGAGGCCCTGCGCCACGCCGGCAAAGGCCAGCGTGTCCACGCCCTGGCCGGCGGCCTCGGTCAGCGTGTCGCGGCCCCAGGCCTCGTTGCCGAACAGGTAGCGGTCGTTGCCGGCGCCGCCGCCGAGCTGGTCGTCGCCGGCCGCGCCGTTGAGCGTATCGGCGCCGTCGCCGCCCTGCAGCACGTTGGCGGCCGAGCCGCCGGTCAGCGTGTCGACGCCGCCGCCGCCCTGCATGGCCGTGGTGGCATTGCCGCCCAGCGTGTCGTTGCCGGCGCTGCCGACGACGAACTGGATGTTCCTGAACCCGCCGGCCAGGCCGCCGTTGAGGTTGGCGCCCTTGTTGGTGCTGGCGCTGGCGCCGTTGAAGATCAGGCCGGCATTGCCGGCATAGGCCTTGCCGCCGGCCACGTAGCTGACGCCGTCGACCGTGAAGCGCGTGCTGTAGCTGAGGATGCCGCGGCCGCTGGCGCCGCCATCCAGCGTGCCGGCCAGCTTGGCGCCGGCGGCCATCACGAACACCGTGCGGCCGCTGCCACCCACGATGCTGTGCACCCGGTCGGCACTGAGAAACACCGTGGGCGTGCCGTTGCCCAGCGTGGCCACCTCCACCGTGCCATCGCCGGTGATGCGCACCATCAGGTCGGCCGCCAGCGCCGACAGGTTCAGCGTGTTGCTGCCCTGGCCGCCGTTGATGACCTCGATGCCGGAGAAGTCGAGCCGCTTGCCATCGGCCGTGAGGCTGCCGTCGCCGTTGACGCTGGTGATGGCCAGCGTGGCCGGGCCGGCCAGCGTGCCGGCGTTGAGCGTGTCGCGGCCGTCGCCGCCGATCACGTTCATGCGGCCGGTGTGGGTGAAGCGCGCGGCGGTGAGCGTGAAGACGTCGGCGCCGGCCTTGCCGTCGAGCGTGACGTTGTCGGCCAGGCTGTAGGGCGTGGTGGTGGTGCCCAGCAGCAGCGTGGAGCGGGTGGCCGCGCTGGAGGATTCGGTGATGCTGAAGCTGTTGGCCAGGGTGTTGCCGTCCAGCCGCACCTCGGCCAGCAGGCCGGCAAAACCGGGGGCGGCCAGCACCGCGGCATCGATGCTGCCCAGCCGCGCCTCGAGCACCCAGTCACCGCCCAGCAGCGTGCTGCCGGTGGCATTGGTGGAGGCGGCCACATCGGCGCCCACCAGCTCGCCCAGGCGCTGCACAAAGGCCAGGCCGGTGCTGCCCGCGCCGCCGTCGCCGGCCTCGGCCACGTTGCAGCCGTAGAGCAGCAGGTCGGCGCCCGGCGCCAGCGCGCGGCGCCAGGCGCGCAACTCGGCGGCGGTGGTGCTGTGGTCGTCCAGGTCGTCCAGGCTCAGCGTGCGGTTGCCCAGGCGCAGGCTGCCGCGCCCGCCGTGGCTGAGCACCTGCACCGCGGCCACGCCCTGAAAGGCCTGCAGCAGCTGGCCGATCTGCGCCACGCCGTCCCAGCCAGCGTCGAGCACCACCACCAGCGCGTTGTCGAGCGCGGCGCCGGCGGCCGCTGGCGCGCCGGCCGCGTTCGCGGCAGCGTCCAGCGCCAGGCCGGGCAGCGGCGGGCGCAGGGCGGATGCATCGGCCGGCTCGGCGCTGCGGGTGCCAAACAGCGCCGCCAGCAGGGCCGGCACATCGCCCAGCGCGGGGTCGATGACGATGATTTGCGTGGGCGGCGCCTGCGTGGCGCCGAGCGCCGCCAGCGCAGCCAGCGAGAGCTGCGCCCCCTGGCTGCTGAACACGCCCTGCAGCACGCGGCCGGCCACCACCGGCGCATGCTCTTCGACCAGGCGCACGCCGGCGCTGCCGCTCTGCAGGGCCATGGCCGCGTCCAGCCGCACCTGGCCGTGGCCGTCGTCGAGCGTCACGCGGCCATCGGCATGGGTGGTGCAGACCAGCTCGCCGGCCAGCGCCGAGGTGTCCACCGTGTCGTGCCCGCCGCCGCCCTGCAGCAGCAGGCCGGCCGTGGGCAGGGCCGTGCCGGTGAAGGTGAAGCGGTCGTCGCCGCTGCCGCCCAGCAGCTGCAGCACGCCGCGCGCCTGCAGCCGGTTGCCGGCGCCATCGCGCACCTGCACCAGGCCGTCGCCGGCGATCTGCACCTGCAGGCCGGCCGTCACCGCGCCAAAGTCGAGCACCAGGCCGGCCGCCGGTGGCGCCAGCAGGTCCAGCGTGCCCCAGCCATCGGCCAGGGCCAGGCGCTGCGGCAATGCGGCACCGGGCGGCGCGCTGGCGGGCTGGAAGGCCTGCGCAAAATCGGTGGCCATCTGCAGCGCACCGTGGCTGCGGCCGGCATCCAGCGGCGCCACCAGGGCGGCGCGGTCCGGATCGGGCGGCAGCACCGGCAGCTCGGCCGACAGCAGCACCCGCGGCTCGAGCGGCTCGGCCACCGGCTTGCGCCGAAGCAGCGGCGCCGCGGGCCCGGGGGCGCCGCGGAGGGCATCGGCCAGGCGGCCGATGAGGGTGCGCTTACTGAAGGGCGGCACCCACTTCTGCCAGATGGGTTTCAGACAGGCTGCCCGCCGCCTGCGCCAGCCTCAGCCGGTTGACCAGGTAGTCGTAGCGCGCCTGGGCATGGTCGCGGCGCGCGGCAAACAGGTCGCGCTGCGCATCCAGCACCGGCAGCAGGGTGTTGATGCCGGCGGCATAACCCTGCTCGCGCGCGGCCACGGCCGACTGCTGCGCCAGCACCGACTGCGCCAGCGCCTGCACCAGGCCGACACCGCTGACCAGGCCCTCGTAGGCGGCGCGGGTCTGGCGCTCGAGGGCGCGGCGCTCCTGCTCGTGCTCCTCGCGCGCCTTCAGGTGCTTGAAGCCGGCCTCCTTGGTGACGGCCAGCACCGCACCGCCCTCGAACAGCGGCACGCTCAGGCGCAGCGACAGCTCGCGGGTGTCGACATTGCTGCCGCCGCCAAACAGGGTGCTGCCCGAATCCTTGCGGTTCTGGGTGTAGACCATGTTCACGCTCGGATAGTGCGCGGCCTTCTGGCGCTCGATCTCGATGCCCGCCACCTCCACCGCGGCGGCGCGCGCGCGCAGCGACAGATTGCCCTCGCGCGCGGCGCCGATCCAGGCGCCCAGCTCGGCCGGCTCGGGCACGGCCAGCGGCAGCTCGCTGCGCAGGCTTTGCAGGGTGCCGGGCTCGCGGCCGGTGATCTCTTGCAGGCCCTGGCGCGCATCGGCCAGCTTGTTGCGCGATTCGATCTCGCGCGCCTGCGCCAGCGCATGGCGGGCGGTGGCGTCGTGCAGCACGGTGATGGTGCCCAGGCCGCTCTTGAGCTTCTCGCGCGCCAGCTCCAGTGCGCGGCCCAGCGCCTCGCGCTCGGCGGTGGCAAAGGCCAGCGCGTCCTGCGCGGCCAGCACCTGCAGGTAGGCGCTGGCGGTGCGCAGCATCAGGTCCTGCTCGGCCGCCAGCAGCGTGTAGCTGGCCTGCTGCACGCTGGCCTTGGCCTGCTCGAAGCGCTCGATCACGTCTTTGCGGAACAAGGGCTGCACCAGCGACAGCGTGCGGCTGCGGGTGGGAAAGTCGGTGGTGCCGGGGCCGAAGATCGGGTTCTCGCTGCTGATGATGCGCTGGCGCGTCTCGACGCTTTCGGCCTCGAAGCGCAGCGTGGGCAGAAAGCCGGCAAAGGCCTGGTCGTGCAGGGTCTCGGTGGCCCGCGCGGTGTAGAGCACGGCGCGGTATTTGGGGTCGGCCGCCAGGGCCTGGCGGTAGGTGTCGGTGAGGTTCTGGGTCTGGGTCTGGGTTTGGGTCTGGGCCATGGCCGGCACCGCAGCCCACAGGCCGGCCAGCAAACACGCACCCCAGCGCGGCATCCACCGCGAACTGCTTGAACCGGACACCACTGCTCCCCGCAGATCCTGCGCAGCGGCCCCATCTCGGCACCACGCAAAACGGTCGTCAACGCGTGGCCGGTGATGAACTTCACCGCCCAGCAATTGAACTGAGACATTTTTAACACGTTGTAGCAGGTCGGCCGAACCCCACGCGTTGATCTGGCGAAAGCCGCACCCCCCTGCTGTGAGGGGGTAGGCGCTGAAACCCGGCCTGGCCCGGCGCGGTGCACCTGCGGCCTGACCGCACGAGGCAGCGGCGGGCCGAATACCCGCGGCGCGCGGCACCGGGCCGCGGCGTCCATGCGGGAAAACCAGAATCAATTTGCTAATTGGAAATGTTTTCCGATCGGAATAGGATTCCATCAGGTTTCGCGGCAGCCCCTGCCCTGGCCTGGACCGCGCCCCGTCGCCGGCATGTCGCCGGCCCCAGTGGCGGGGCCCGCACCAACACCGGAGAAGCATTCCATGACCTCGACCCTTGCCCACCGCGGCCTGCGGGCACTGGCCCGCAGCGGCCCCCTGGCCAGCACCGCCCTCGCACTGTTGACCGCCCTGTCAGGCGCCAGCGCCCAGGCCCAGACCGGCGCGGTGAAGAAGATCAACCCGAAGAACATCGACGCCTACTACAACGTCTGCCGCGGCCTCAGCACCGAGTGCTTCAACGACTGGCATGCCTTCGACGCGCTGCCCAACAAGGTGCTGATCTACTCGCGCACCGCGGGCCCGCGCCACGCCAACCTGGGCACGGTCATGGCCGCCGGCCTGAACCCGACCATGGCCGACAACAACGTCATGCAGGCCGGCCTGGTGCGCATGCTGGCCGCCGCCGGCATTGCCGCCGACTGGACCGAGGACGTCACCGTGCTGGCCGGGCGCATCAACAACTACAAGGCGGTGATCTTCGCCAGCAGCAACCGCGACACCCTGTTCAACGCCACCGCCGCCAACAGCAACGACGCGGCGCGCACCGCGCTGCGCAACTACATGCGCCGGGGTGGCGGCTTCGTGGGCCTGCACAACGCCTTCGGGGCCGAATACAACTGGCCCTACTACGAGGGCCTGCTGGGCAACGCCAACTTCTACAACCACGCGCCCAACCGCAACGGCAATGTCGTGATCACCGCGGCCGACCCCTCCACCGCCGGCGTGCCCGGCACCTTCGCGTTCCAGGACGAGTGGTACAACCTCGCGCCCTTCCCCAGCAACGTGAAGTTCCTGGCCAAGGTGGACACCGCCTCGCTGAGCCCGGCCAACGCCGCGCCGCACCCCGGCCACCCCGACTTCCACCCGGTGGCCTGGTGCCAGTACTACGACGGCGGCAAGAGCTGGGTCACCACGCTGGGCCACAACGCGCACTCGTTCAACGGCAGCGGCGTGGGCGCCCAGGCCTTCGAGAAGCTGGTCACGCAGGGCGTGATGTCGGTGATGGGCCTCACGCCCTTCTGCAACTGATGCGCGCCGGAGAGCCGACCATGCGCACACCTCCCCTGCTCGCCAGCCTGCTGCTGGCCGGCGCGGCCCTGGCCGGCCAGGCCCAGGCCGCCGACACCCGTGCGGGCACGCTGGACATCGCCTTCACCAACCTGCCCAGCACCGGCCTGCAGGGCGATGCCGACAACAGCACGCTGACCTACCGCCTGCCGGCGCAGGCCTTCATCACCGGCCTGCGCTGGACGGTGGACGTGCAGGCCTTCGACCCCAGCTGGCTGCAGGAGCTGAGCCTGGCGCTCACCGCCAGCAACGGCGAAGGCGTGCAGTTCAGCCCCGCGCCCGACCAGGCCAGCGCCGGCAGCTGGCAGGGCCAGGGCAGCGTCGACCTGCTCAACAGCGGCCTGGCCTTCCGCCTGGGCGGCGACGGCCGCCTGCAGCTCGAGCTGTACGACGCCGTGGACGACCTGGCCGGCCTGGCCGATGGCCGCTGGCGCAGCGCCACGCTGCAGGTGGCCTACACCGCGGCGGTGCCCGAGCCGACCAGCGCCGCGCTGCTGCTGGCCGGCCTGCTGGGCGTGGCCTCGCTGGGCGCCCGGCGCCGGCGCTGAGCCCACACCGGCGCCGCGCTTTTGCCGGCGCTTTTGCCGGCGCCTTTGCCGGTGCCAGTGCCGGGCCATCGCCGGCCTTCCGCTTCGATCCGAACCCGACTGTCGGGCACGCCCCCGGGCGTGCCCACGGTTCATGCCTGGGCGCCATGCCGCCCACAGGAGTTTTTGACCATGCCATTCACCACGCCGCGGCTGCTGGCCGCCCCCATGCTGGCCGCCCCCTTGCTGGCCGCCCCCTTGCTGGCCCTGGCGCCGCTGGGCCTGCCGCTCAGCGCCACGGCCGCCTCGGCCGACAGCTGCTGCCTGGCCGCCACCACCGACTTTCCCAAGGTCGGCGGCAACCTGGGCAACCAGAACTACAGCGCACTGGCCAAGATCCACAAGGGCAACATCGGCCAGCTCGGCGCGGCCTGGCTCACCAGCCTGGAAGGCGGCGCCAAGTCGGGCAACAACCAGAGCACCGCGGTGGCGGTGAACGGCGTGCTGTTCATCGAGACCGCGCAGGGCCGCGTGCACGCGGTGGACGGCAAGACCGGCGCGGTGAAGTGGAGCTACAACCCCGGCCGCGGCGGCCAGACGCGGCGCGGCGTGGCCGTGGGTGATGGCAAGGTCTACACGCTGACCACCGGCAACTGGGTGATCGCGCTCGACCAGGCCACCGGCCAGGTGGTGTGGGAGCGCCAGCACAACGGCTACGGCAACATCGCCAAGGTGGCCGTGGTCTACCACGACGGCCTGGTGCATGTGGGCACCAATGACGGCAACCGCGGCGCGGCGCTGGCCTTCAACGCCAGCAACGGCGATCTGGTGTGGCACTTCTTCGGCAGCGCCGCGCCGGGCACCATCGGCGGCGACACCTGGGAGGGCGACACCTACCTCACCGGCGGCGCGACACCGTGGATCCATCCGGCCATCGACCCGCAGCTCAACACCGTGTACTGGACCTTCGGCAATGTGCGCGCGGGCTCGTCGCAGAACGGCTCGAGCCGCGGCGGCCAGAACCTGTTCGGCAACTCGCTGGTGGCCATGGACGTGCGCACCGGCACCTACAAGTGGCACTTCCAGTCGGTGCACCACGACATCTGGGACATGGACAACGTGATGGCCCCGGTGCTGGCCGACATCACGGTGCAGGGCCAGGCGCGCAAGGCCGTGGTCTACGGCAGCAAGACCGGCATGCACTACGTGCTCGACCGCGCCACCGGCGTGCCCATCAACCCGGTGGACGAACGCCCGGTACCGCAGGACGCACGCCAGAAGACCTGGCCCACCCAGCCCTATCCGCGCGGCGGCTCCTTCGTGCCCACCTGCCCCACCAGCGACGGCCCCGCCCGCGCGGTGCCCAACTTCAAGCAGGGCTGCCTGTTCACGCCGCACTGGGACGAGCCCATCCTCACCTTCCCCGGCCAGGGCGGCGGCGCCGACTGGAACCACCAGTCGTTCAGCCACACCACCAAGCTGATCTACACCGGCGTGGGCTATGTGGCCGTGGCCCACTCGCTGACCGAGGCCAGCAACGGCCTGCGCCCGCTGGGCACGCCCATGTCGGGCGGCGTGGTGGCCGTCAACCCGGCCACCAACACCGTGGCCTGGCGCAAGGCGCTGCCCTGGTCGGTGGCGCATGGCAACGGCATCCTCAGCACGGCCAGCAACCTGCTGTTCATGGGCCAGCCCGACGGCACCCTGCTGGCGATGGACGCGCTCAACGGCCGCGACCTGTGGAAGTTCCAGACCGGCGCGGCCATCAACGCCAGCCCGATCAGCTACCAGATCGACGGCGAGCAGTACGTCGCGGTGTTTGCCGGCGGCTCGGGCCTGCCCTTTGCCGATGCCCCGCGCGGTGACTACCTGTGGGCCTTCAAGCTGGGCGGCACGGTGGCGGCGCTGCCGGCGCCCAAGCCGCCCGCGCTGCGCCGCGACATCACCGCCGCCGCGGTGGAAGGCAGCGTGGTCAACAACCTCATCACGCTCAACCGCAGCTACAGCAACGGCGTGGTGGGGGCGGTGGAGCTCGACACCACCAATGCCATGGCGCCGCAGCACCTGCGCGTGCCGCTGGGCACCACGGTGACCTTCAGCAACCCGGCCACCAACACCAAGCCGCACTGCGCCACGCAGTTCTTCGAGGGCCTGTTCAACATCGGCCCGCTGGCCCCGGGCCAGGTGCAGGCCTACACCTTCAACCAGCGCGGCGAGTTTTTCTACAACGACTGCACCAGCCCGCGCGCCACCGGCAAGGTGGTCGTGTACTGACGCGGCGCGCGCCGCATCCACCGCACACCCGGAGTTCATCCATGCAAACACGCACCAGCACCACCACCACCGCCGCCTCCATCACCGCCACCACCACGGCGCTTGCCGCGTCCGCCACCGGCCGGCTGGCGGCCGGCCTGGCCACGCTGCTGATCGCCACCACCGCCCCGGCCCTGGCGGCCGACAGCACGGCCAGCCTGCAGGTCACGCAGCTGCAGTTCAGCACCACGCCGGGCCTCACGCTCAGCTGGCTGGACAGCCTGGCGTTCCAGTCGGCCTTTGCCGAATCGCGCGAGGCCGGCGGCCTGGGCGGCAACAGCCTGCAGGAGCCGGCAGCGCTGGCCGCCTGGGCCGACCAGGCGCTCCACACCAGCACCCCGCACGCCGCGGCCAGCGCCGGCCTCACGGCAGCCGGCAGCACCAGCCTGGCAGCCAGCGCCACACGCTTCACCGTGCAGCCGCTGCTCTCGCAGCCGCACACCGGCCAGGCCTGGGCGCAGCAGGCGGCGGGTTTCACGCTGTCGGGCGCCGGCCAGGTGACGATCACGGTCGACTACAGCCTCAGCGTGGCCGCGCCGCTGGCCGACGACGGCCACACCTGGGCCCTGGCGGCCTTGACGCTGAACGCCGGCAACCTGGACACCGGCCTGACCCTGACCGAGGAGCGCAGCCTCGGCTCGGCCACGCTGCCGGGCGGCAGCGGGCAGAGCAGCGGCCGCATCAGCTTCGTCATCGACCTCGAGAACCCGCAGCAGGCCGGCTGGTTTGACCTGCGCGGCAATGTCGATGTGTCGGCCGCCGCGGCCGTGCCCGAGCCGCAGACCTGGGCGCTGTTTGCGCTGGGCCTGGGCACGCTGCTGCTGGCCGCGCGCCGCCGCCAGCGCGGCTGATCCCGCGCCCCGCCCTTTCTCTATCCCTCTCTCTCCGCACCGCCCAAGCAACCTGCCCCTGCCATGAAATCCTTGTTCAAACCCCTGCTTGCCGCCACGGTGGCCCTGTGCACGCTGGCGGCCGTGCCGGCCCACGCCCAAACCCTGGAGGTGGGCGGCCTCAGCCTCGAAGCACGCGGCTTTGCCGATGCCCTGATCTCCAGCCAGGGCGTGTTCGAGACCAATGCCGGCTCGGCCGCCCAGGCCCTCACCGATGCCAGCCTGGCCACCTGGGTGCGCAGCAGCACACCCGGCGCCAGCATCGTGCTGGCCTTCACCGACAACCGCGTGCTCAACGGCAGCGGCGACGACATCGCGCTGTTCGAGGTGGGCCACGAGGCCTACGAATACTCGCAGGAGGGTTTCGACAGCCTGTGGGTCACGATCAACGGCCAGCGCCGGCTGTACTTCACCACCGAGACCACCACCATCGTCGACGACCACAACGTCAACATGACGCGGCTCGACCTCAGCCACTTCGGCGTGGCCGCCGGCGCCACGATCAGCCAGCTGGAGATCGGGCTCGACTACAACACCCGCGACTCGCTGCCGCAGCTGCAGCTGGTGGCCGCCATCCACAGCGTGGCCGCGCCGGTGCCCGAGCCCGGCGCGCTGGCGCTGATGCTGGGCGGGCTGGCCGGCCTGCTGGGCCTGCGCGGCGCGGCGCGGCGCCGGGGCGCACTGTGAGCCTGCACCGGGGCAGCGGGCGGCAGCCGCGGTCGCAGCGCCAGGGCCTGGCCTGGCTGCTGGGTGCGCTGGCCCTGGCCAGCCTGGCCGCCGGCTGGGCGCCCGAGGCCGGCGCGCAGTGGCGCCCGCCGCGGGCGCGGCCGGTGTCGGTGCCGGTCAATCTGCTGGCCCTGGACGAGCAGCTGCTGCTGGCCATGGACGACGGCCCGCACGGCCAGGAGCTGTGGACGCTGGACCCCGCCGACCTGCAGCCGCGGCTGCTGGCCGACATCCGCCCCGGCGAGCTGGGCAGCCACCCGTCGCAACCGGTGCGCTTTGGCCGCCAGGCCTGCTTTGCCGCCAACGACGGCCGCAGCGGCTTCGAGCTGTGGTGCAGCGACGGCAGCACCGCCGGCACCCGCCGCGTGGCCGACATCCGCCCCGGGCCCGACGACAGCGTGCCCAGCGCACTCACCCCGCTGGGCGAGCAGCTGCTGCTGGTGGCCGACGATGGCCGCCACGGCTTCGAGCTGTGGATCAGCAATGGCCGCGACGCCGCCGGCACCCGGCTGCTGCGCGACCTGAACCCCGGCGCCGGCGGCAGCAACCCGCGCGAGCTGCTGCGCCTGGGCGACCGCGTGTTCTTCGTGGCCGACGATGGCCGCCATGGCGCCGAACTGTGGGTCAGCGACGGCACGCCCGCCGGCACCCGGCTGGTGAAGGACCTGCGCCCCGGCCCCGGCGGCGCCATGCCGGCCCGCCTGACCGCCGTGGGCGAGCGCCTGTTTTTCGTGGCCGACGACGGCCGCCATGGCCCCGAGCTGTGGACCAGCGACGGCAGCGCCCGCGGCACGCGCCTGGTGCGCGACATCCAGCCCGGTGCAGCCGGGGCCCGGCCGGCCGCACTGGCCGCCTGGAACGGCCGCCTGTTTTTTGCCGCCGACGATGGCCGCCACGGCATCGAGTTATGGGCCAGCGATGGCACGGCCGCCGGCACCCGCCTGCTGCGCGACCTGAACCCCGGCCCGGGCCACGGCCTGCCGGCGCACCTGACCGCCACCCCCGGCGCGCTGTTTTTTGCCGCCAGCGATGGCGCCGGCCCGGTGCAGCTGTGGCGCAGCGATGGCAGCGCCGCCGGCACCCGCCCCGCCCCGCAGGCCATGGCGCCCGAGCTGGCGCGCGCCGCCCGCGCCGCGCGCCAGGTGCCGGGCGAAGAAGCCCCGCGCCAGGCCGTGCCCGGCGGCGAGGTGCCCAACCGCCTGGCCGCCGATGGCCCGCGCCTGCTGTATGCCGCCCTCGACGCCGAGCACGGCTACGAGCTGTGGACCTCGGACGGCAGCGCCGCCGGCACGCGCCTGCTGGCCGATCTGGCGCCCGGCCCGGCCGACAGCTACCCGCACCAGTTCACCCGGCTGGGCCTACGGCTGTTTTTTGCGGCTGACGATGCCCAGGGCATCACCTCGCTGTGGTGCGAGCAGGCCGATGGCCGCATCCAGCCGGTGCCGCTGCCCAGGCCGCTGGCCGGCAAGGCCCCCTGAGCCCCGGGCAAGGGCCCGGGCGGGCCGGCTCAGGCAGCGCGCTTGAACAGCGCCGAGGCGCTGCTGGCCTGGCCCACCTGCGCGGCGGTGTCCACCAGCGTGGGGCCCAGCGCCAGCATGCGTTCTTCGGTCAGGCGGATCAGCGGCCCGGCGATGGTGACCACGCCGATGACCTGGCCGCGCGGATCGCGCACCGTGGCGGCCATGGCCGTCATGGCCGGCGCAAACACCTCGCTGATCACCGAGAAGCCGCGCACGCGTGCCAGCTTCAGGTGCGTGAGCAGGGCCTTCACCGTGGTGGGCGCCTTGGGGCCGAACTGCTCGGGCTGGCCGAAGCCCTGGCGCGCCACGCGCTGCAGCGCGTCTTCGTCGCTCATCGTGGCCAGCCAGGCATGACCGGCGGCACTGCACGAGAGCTGCACCGACAGCCCCATGTCGGGGTCGTAGCGCAGGCCGCTGCGCGCGCCCTGGGCCTTGGCCACGAAGGTCAGCGCATCGCCGTCCACCACCGCCAGGCGCACCAGCTCGCCGGCCTGCACGGCCAGCTGGTCGAGCAGCGGCTGGGCAATGTCGGTGATGCCGGTTCTGCTGAGAAAGCTCAACCCCATGGCCACCAGCTTGATGGTGAGCACGTAGTCGCCATGGCTCTGGTCCTGGCGCACATAGCCCAGGCGGATCAGCTCGGCCAGCAGCCGGTGGGTGGCGCTGAGCGGCAGGCCCAGGCCGGTGGCGATGGACGACAGCGAGCAGCCGCCGGGGTGGGCCGCCAGGTGTTCCAGCACATTGAAGCTGCGTTCGGTTTGTCCGCTCATCGCTGCGTCTCCTTGCCCGCCATCGGGCCATCGGCGAATGCCGGCCAGTGTACCGAATCGGAAGAAAGAAATTACCGATTGGAAAACATTTCCAGTTCGGCTAGAGTGCTTCACCACAGCGCAGAACGCAGCGGCCAGGGCCCGCAACCCAGCAGCCAGGTGACGCGTGCTGCGCACACCCCCAACCCTTCGTCAGGAGACATGCCATGAACCGATCGATCCTGCGCCGCACGGCGCTGCGCCTGGCCACGCTGGCCACCCTTGGCGCGGGCCTGGCGCTGGCCGCCAGCCTGCCCGCCCGGGCCCAGGCCACACCCGAGCGCACCATCCGCTTCGGCCACCTGAACAACGCCGACCACCCGGTGAGCTTTGGCGTCAAGCGCTTTGCCGAGCTGCTGGCCAGCAAGAGCGGCGGCCGCATGAAGGTGCAGGAGTTCCCGTCCTCGCAGCTGGGCAACGAGATGCAGCAGCAGTCGGCGCTGCAGGGCGGCGTGCAGCAGATGTCGGCACCGGCCACCACCTCGCTGGCCGGCATCGTCAAGGAGTTCGGGCTGATCGACTTTCCGTTCTCGGTGGCCAGCTTCGCGCAGGCCGACGCGCTGCTCGACGGCCCCTTCGGCCAGGCCCTGCTGGCCCGCCTGCCCGAGAAGGGCCTGGTGGCGCTGGGCTACTGGGACCTGGGCTTTCGCAATGTCACCAACAGCCGCCGCGCGATCACCCGGCCCGAGGATCTGGAGGGCCTGAAGCTGCGCGTGATCCCCAACCCGGTGTTCATCGAGACCTTCAAGGCCTTCAAGGCCAACCCGGTGCCGATGCCCTTTGCCGAGCTGTATGGCGCGCTCGAGAGCAAGGCCGTGGATGGCCAGGAGAACCCGTTTGCGGTGATCGCCTCGAACAAGTTCTTCGAGGTGCAAAAGCATGTCAGCGCCACCAACCACGTGTATGCCGCCAACATCGTGCTGGTGAGCAAGAAGTTCTGGGACCAGCTCACGCCGGCCGAGCAGAAGTGGATGCACGAGGCCGCTGACGAGACCCGCGCCTACCAGCGCCAGGTGAGCCGCGCCGCCGCGCAGAAGGCAGTGGGCGAGCTGCAGGCCAAGGGCATGCAGTACAACGAGCTGAGCCCGGCCGAGCAGGCACGCATGCGCGCCATCGCCAAGCCGGTGACCGAGAAGTTCGCCGCCAGCTACGACCCGGTGCTGGTCAAGCTCTACAACGACGAACTGGCCAAGGTGCAGAAGTGAGCACCGCACGCCTGAACATCCTGGTGCTGCACGGCCCCAACCTCAACCTGTTTGGCCGCCGCGAGCCGCACATCTACGGCCACACCACGCTGGCCCAGATCAACGAGCGCCTGGGCGCCCTGGCCGAGACGCTGGGCGTGCAGCTCACCACGCTGCAGAGCAACCACGAGGGTGCGCTGATCGACTGCCTGCACCAGCACATCGACAGCGCCCACGGCGCGCTGATCAACCCGGCCGGCCTCACCCAGCACGGCGTGCCGCTGCACGATGCGATCAAGGCCATGCCCTTTCCGTGCCTGGAGGTGCACATGAGCAACATCGCCGCGCGCGAGGCCTGGCGCGCCCATTCCATCATCTCGCCGGCGGTGCGCGCCACCGTGCAGGGCCTGGGCGTGCACAGCTACCTGGCGGCGCTGGTGGGCCTGACGGGGCTGCTGCGCGAGACCCCGGCATGAACCGGGCAGTGCGTGCGCTCGACCTGCTGGGCGCCGCCTGCCTGGCCGTGATGGTGTTGCTGGTGGCCGGCAACGTGCTGCTGCGCTATGTGTTCAACAGCGGCATCACGGTCAGCGAGGAGCTGGCGCGCTGGCTGTTCGTGTGGCTGACCTTTCTGGGCGCCATTGCGGCGCTGGCCCAGGACGCGCACATGGGCAGCGACATGCTGCTCGACCGCCTGGGCCCGCGCGGCCGGCGCGCACTGCAGCTGGCCGCCACGCTGCTGATGCTGGGCACCAGCGTGCTGCTGCTGCAGGGCGCCTGGCAGCAAACCCGCATCAACTGGGACGTGCAGGCCCCGGTGAGCGGTGCCTCTGTCGGCTGGTTCTATGCCAGCGGCGTGGTGTTCGGCGTGGGTGCCATCGCCTGCCTGCTGCGCCGGCTGTGGCGCCTGTTGCGCGATCAGCCCGTGGGTCTGCCGCCCGGCGCGGCGATGCTCAAGGACGTGTGAGATGACTGTGTTGGTGTTTTTGGCGTCGCTGCTGGGCGCCATGGCGCTGGGCATGCCCATTGCCTTTGCGCTGCTGGTGTCGGGTGTGGCGCTGATGTGGCACCTCGACCTGTTCGAGGCGCAGATCCTGGCCCAGAACGTGATCAATGGCGCCGACAGCTTTCCGCTGCTGGCCGTGCCGTTTTTCATGCTGGCCGGCGAGATCATGAACGTGGGGGGCCTCAGCCGCCGCATCGTGGCGCTGGCGCTCACGCTGGTGGGCCACAAGCGCGGCGGCCTGGGCTTTGTGACCATCGTCGCGGCCTGCCTGATGGCCGCGCTGTCGGGCTCGGCCGTGGCCGACACCGCCGCACTGGCCGCCCTGCTGCTGCCGATGATGGTGGCCGCCGGGCACGACCGCGCGCGCTCGGGCGGGCTCATCGCCTCGGCCGGCATCATTGCGCCGATCATTCCGCCGTCGATCGGCTTCGTGATCTTCGGCGTGACCGCCAATGTCTCGATCAGCAAGCTGTTCATGGCCGGCATCGTGCCGGGGCTGCTGATGGGCGTGGCCATCGCCATCGCCTGGTGGTGGGTGGCCCGCGGCGAGGCCGTGACGCCGCCGCCCCGCGCCGACGCCGCCGCGCGCTGGCTGGCCCTGCGTGAATCGGCCTGGGCGCTGTTCTTGCCGGTGATCGTGCTGGTGGGGCTGAAGATGGGCGTATTCACGCCCACCGAGGCCGCCGTGGTGGCCGCGGTGTACGCGCTGTTCGTGGCCGTGTTCGTCTACCGCGAGCTCAAGCCCGCGCAGCTGATCGAGGTGTTCGTGGCCTCGGCGCGCACCACGGCGGTGATCATGTTCCTGGTGGCCGCGGCCATGGTCAGCGCCTGGCTGATCACCGTGGCGCAGATCCCGGCGCAGATGATCGAGCTGCTGCAGCCCTTCATGGGCCACCCCACGCTGCTGCTGCTGGCCATCATGCTGCTGGTGATTGCCGTGGGCACGGCGATGGACATGACGCCCACCATCCTGATCATGACCCCGGTGCTGATGCCGGTGGTCAAGGCCGCCGGCATCGACCCGGTGTACTTCGGCGTGCTGTTCATGATCAACAACGCCATCGGCCTGATCACCCCGCCAGTGGGCACCGTGCTCAACGTGGTGGCCGGCGTGGGCCGCATGAAGATGGACGAGGTGACCCGCGGCGTGCTGCCCTTCATGACCGCGCAGTTCGTGGTGCTGTTTCTGCTGGTGCTGTTTCCGGCGCTGGTGATGGTGCCGGCGAGGTGGCTGGCGCAGTGAACGCCCGGGCGTCAGAGGCCGCGGCGTGAAGCTGCGCCACTTGGCATGTGGTGATGCGCATGACCTGGATCGCCTCGCTCCAGACCCTGGCCGAGCCCTCGTCGCCACTGAGGTAGCGGGTACTTCGCCACTCGCCAGGCCCGAAGCCCCGGAACGCCGCGCAGCTTGGCTAGTCCAGTGAAACGGAGAAATCGGATGTGCGCAGGGGTTTGGCAGGGCAGGCGACAAGGCGCGGCCCGCAGCCCAGGCTGAACGCCTGGGCAAGGGTTGCAACACCGGCGCATGCCCTGCCAGACCCCTGCCCGCAGGGTGGGCACCTGTCAGGGGCGCCCTCGTCGTTGCCGGTGCTCGCCGGGTGACCAACCCGGCTGCGCCCGGCGCCTAGATGGCGCCCCTGACAGGTACCCACGCACATCCGATTTCTCCGTTTCACTGGACTAGTGTCGGTGAGCCGACGCCAGGTTCGCGTTCGATCTGGTCAGGCGCGGCGTTGCAGGCGTTGGTGGCGTTGGTGGCGTTGGTGGCGTTGGCCAGCTTCACCGCCCCGCGGGTGCCAGCCTCTTGGCGGTGATACCTGACACCAAGGCGACACGCCGCCCCAGGGCAAGCCCGGTGGCCGCTGCGGCGGGGCGGCCGCAAGATGCGGCGGTCGCGCTTTGGAGCTCTTGCCATGCCCCCGCCCGTGCTGCCCGGCCTGATCATGGACAAGCCGCTGATGATCTCGTCGATCATCGAGCACGCGGCGCGGTACCACACCCACACCGAGATCGTGGCGCGCACCATCGGCGGCGGGCTGCACCGCTACACCTATGGCCAGGCGCACGCGCGCATGCGCCAGCTGGCGAACGCCATCACCCGCCTGGGCATGCGCATGGGCGACCGCGTGGGCGCACTGGCCTGGAACACGCACCAGCAGTTCGAGATGTTCTACGGCGTGTCGGGCACCGGCGCGGTGCTGCACACGGTGAACCCGCGCCTGCACCTCGAGCAGATCGTCTACATCATCAACCACGCCGAAGACCGCCTGCTGTTCGTGGATGCGGTCACCCTGCCCATCCTCGAGAAGATCGCACCGCAGCTCGGCACGGTGGAAGCCTTCGTGTTGATGGACCACCGCGCCGCCATGCCGGCCAGCCACACCCTGCCCAGGCCCTTGCTGTGCTACGAAGACCTGCTGGCCGCTGAACCTGACGATTACGTGTGGCCCGAGTTCGACGAGCGCAGCGCCTCCACGCTGTGCTACACCTCGGGCACCACGGGCAACCCCAAGGGCGTGCTGTATTCGCACCGCTCGGCCCTGCTGGTGGCCATGATGTTCGGCCCGCTGGTGGGCCTGCGCAGCCAGAACGGCGAGCTGCCGGTGCTGATGCCGATGGCGCCGATGTTCCACGGCAATGCCTGGCAGTTTCCGTATCTGGCGCCGATGCATGGCGCCAAGCTGGTGCTGCCCGGTCGCAACTACGAGCCCGACAAGCTTTACGAGCTGCTCGAAGGCGAGCGCGTCACGCTCACCTGCGGCGTGCCCACCTTCTGGCTCATCTTGCTGGATTGGCTGCAGCGCAGCGGCAAGCGCTTTTCCACGCTGCGCTACACGCTGTCCAGCGGCTCGGCCGTGCCGCGCTCGCTGATGGAGGCGCTGGAGCGCGACTACGGCGTCGAGATCCTGCAGGCCTGGGGCATGACCGAGGCGCTGGGCGGCAGCTCGGTGCTGATGGCGCCCAGCGCCGAGCCGCGCAGCTTTGACGAACGCGTGGACGCGCGCATGAGCTCGGGCCGCGCCGCCTGCGGCGTGCGCTACCGCCTGGTGGACGACGACGGCCACGAGCTGCCGCAGGACGGCCACACCGTGGGCCACTTCCGGGTGCAGGCGCCGTGGGTCAGCTCGGCCTACTTCAAGAACGAGGGCGGCAGCGCGCTGGACGAAGACGGCTGGCTCAAGACCGGTGATCTGGCCAGCATCGCGCCCGATGGCCGAATCCAGCTGACCGACCGCTCGAAGGACGTGATCAAGAGCGGTGGCGAGTGGATCAGCTCGATCGCGCTCGAGAACGTGGCCGTGGGCCACCCCGAGGTTCTGCAGGCCGCGGTGATTGCCGTGGCCCACCCCAAATGGCAGGAGCGCCCGCTGCTGGTGGCCGTACGCAAGCCCGGCAGCACGCTGCAGGGTGGCGCACTGATCGACTACATGCGCGGCCAGGTGGCCGACTGGTGGCTGCCCGACGACGTGGCCTTCGTCGACGCCATGCCCATGACCGGCACGGGCAAGGTGCACAAGCTCACGCTGCGCCAGCAGTTCGCCAAGCATGTCTTGCCGGGCCTGGCCGGCTGATCCGCGACCAGCAGACCAGCGCACAACCAGACGACCCGACAACCAGACAAGCCGACACCCAAACAACAGGAGACCCGCATGCCCGACCTTGACGCCCACGACGCGATCCCGTCCACCCTGCAGCGCCGCCACCTGCTCGGCGCCGCGGCCGCGCAGCTGCTGGCCGGCTCGGCCGGCGGCCTGCTGCTGCCCGGCAGTGCCCACGCCCAGGCCCACCCCGGCGTCACGGCCAGCGAGATCCGCATCGGCAACACCACCTCCCTCTCCGGCCCAGTGTCGGCGCTGGGCACCATCGCCCGCGCGCAGGCGGCCTACTTCAAGATGGTGAATGACCAGGGTGGCGTGGCCGGCCGCAAGATCAGCTTCATCTTCTACGACGACGGCTTCAACCCGGCCAAGACCGCCGAGATGGCGCGCAAGCTGATCGAGCAGGACGAGGTGGCCCTGCTGTTCGGCAACCTGGGCACCGGGCCCAACTCGGCCATCGTGCGCTATGTCAACCAGCTGGGCGTGCCGCACCTGTTCTTGTCGGTCAACGGCGACAAGTGGACGGACTACAAGTCCAACCCCTGGTCGATGCCCTTCGCGCCCAGCGGCCGGGTGGAATGCCAGGTGGCCATCAAACACACGCTGCAGGGCAAGCCCGATGCGAAGTTCGCCATCGTCTACCAGAACGACGACTTCGGCCGCGACTACATCGCCGGTGCCAAGGACGTGCTGGGTGCGCGTTATGACGCCCAGGTCAAGGCCCTGAGCTACGAGGTGACCGACCCCACGCTCGACTCGGTGCTGGTGCAGTTGCTCAGCAGCCCGGTGGATGCGCTGATCTCGGGCGTGACGGGCAAGTTCGGCGCCATTTCCATCCGCAAGGCCAGCGACATGGGCTTCAAGGGCGCGCACTACATCGCCACAGGTGTGTCGTCGATCCAGGGCGTCTTGATTCCGGCCGGCGCCGAGCGCGCCACCGGCGTGCTGAGCACCGTGTACGCCAAGGACCCCAGCGACCCCGGCATGGCCGACGACCCCGGCATCAAGGCCTACCGCGCCTTCATGGCGCGCTGGTACCCCGAGGGCAACCCCGATGAATCGTTCAACAGCTACGGCTACATGACCGCGATGGTGATGACCCGCGTGCTGCAGCAGTGCAACGGCGACTTCAGCCGCCGCAACATCATGGCCCAGGCCAACAACCTGAAGGACCTGGAGAACCCCATCCTGCTGCCCGGCATCAAGATCAACACCAGCCCCAGCGACCACCGGCCGCTGGAGCAGATGCAGCTGCAGCGCTTCGACGGCAAGCGCTGGGTGCGCTTCGGGCCGGTGTTCGAGGGCTCGGCGGTGTAGTGGCCGGCGGCGCCAAGGCGCGCATCCAGGCGCGAAACCGTGCGCTCAGCAGGCGCTTACAGGTCGCCGATGGCCGCCACCAGGCGCTTCCACAGCTCATCGCCCTGGGCACCGTTGGTGAGGATGACCAGGCCGCTGCCGCGGCTGGGCGAAAACTGCGAGAAGCTGCGAAAGCCGGTGCTGTTGGCACCGCTGTGGTGGGCGATGTCGCCCTGCGCCGTGCGGTTGAGGGCCCAGCCCAGGCCCCAGTACACCGCCTGGCCCTGGGCGGCGCCGGGGCGCTCGATCGGCTCGCGGGCCTCCACCACCACCTGGGGCCGCAGCATCTCCTGCGCCGCCGCCTGTGACAGCAGGGCCGGTTCACCCTGCGCGGCCTTCATCACCTCCACCAGCAGGCGGGCGTAGTCGTCCACCGTGGTGTACAGGGTGTAGGCGGCGTTGGGGTGCAGGTAGCGCGATGGCGGCCGCGGCCTGCCGTCGTCACCATGCCCGGTGGCCTGCCGGGCACCGATCTGCGGTGTCCAGCCAAAGTCGCTGTGCTGCAGGCCCAGCGGCCCGAACAAACGCTGGTGCGCCAGGCGCTCGAGCGGCAAGCCGCTGATCCACTCGATGCGCCGCTGCAGGTAGAAGCTGCCCTCGCCCGAATAGCCAAACTTCGCGCCGGGCTGAAACAGCAGCGGCAGCGGGCCTTCGATCTCTTCGCCGCCCGAGCGCCAGTTGGGGTAGCCCGAGGTGTGCGCCAGCAGCATGCGCGCCGTCACCCGCTGCTTCTCGGGCTGATCGGGCACCAGCAGCTCGGGGCCATAGGCCACCACCGGCCGGTCGAGATCCAGCTGCCCGCGGTCGACCAGCTGCATGGCCAGCATGGCCATGACGGGCTTGCTCATCGACGCGGCCTCGAACACGGTGTCGGGCGTCACCGCCTCGCCCGCAGCCGCGCTGCGCCGGCCATAGCCGCCAGACCAGACCAGCCGCCGATCGCGGATCAGCGCCACGGCCGCCCCGGGCACCTGGTGCTGCACCAGCAGTGCCGGCAGCAGCGCATCGAGCGTGGCCACCAGCCTGTGATGCTGCAGCTGCTGGGCGCGCTGCCCGGGTGCCAGCCGCTCCAGGGCCCAGGTGGCGCTGCGGCGCACGGCCTCGTCGTGGTCGCTCAGGCAGCGGGTCAGGGGCTGAAGGGCGGCCTGGGCCACGCCGTCCAGGCCGGCCAGGCCACCCAGCGTGCGGGCCGCCACCTGGCGCACCAAGGCACTGCTGTCTGACAACAGGCCCACCAGCTCGGGCAAGGCCGCCTGCGCCGGCGCGCCCATGCGGCCCAGCGCGATGGCGGCCGCGCCGCGCCGCTCGGCCTGGTCGCTGCCCAGGCTGCGGGTCAGGGCCGGCACGGCCGCGGCACCGATGCGGCCCAGGGCCACGGCCGCCGCGCCGCGCCGGTAGGGATCGGCATCGCCCAGGGCCTGCGCCAGATCGGCCAGCTCATCGGCTGGCGCCGCGTGCAGCGCCGGCCCGCCGGCCGTGAGCAGAAGAACGGCCAACAGGCATCGAAGAAGAGTCATGGATCACCGCCTGCGCCCAGTTTAGGCGGCGGCAGGCCGGCCGCTGCGGGTGCAGCGCCCGGGGTGCGGGGTGCGGGGTGCGGGGTGCGGGGTGCGGGGTGCAGGAGTGCCGCGGTGCAGGGGCCGGTGGGTGGCTCAGGCCGGGCCGGCCTGCAGCAGGCGCAGGGCCTGGGCCTCGATCGCCTCGGCCGTGATGCCGAAGTGCCGGTACAGCACATCGGCCGGGCCTGAGGCGCCGAAGCCGCGCATGCCCACGAAGGCGCCGCGCTCGCCCAGCCAGCGGTCCCAGCCCATGCGCACCGCGGCCTCGCAGCCCACGCGCACGCCGCCGGCCGGGCCCAGCACGCTGGCGCGGTAGTGGGCGTCCTGGGCCTCGAACAGCTCCCAGCTGGGCATCGACACCACCGCCGTGGCCACGCCGCGGGCCTGCAGGCGTTCACGCGCCTGCAGCGCCAGCAGCACTTCGCTGCCGGTGGCCAGCAGCGTGACCTGGCGCTCGCCGCCATCGGCCAGGGGATCGGCCTCGCGCAGCACATAGGCGCCGCGGGCGCTGAGGTTGGCCTCGGCAGGCCCGCGCAGCGGGGCCCGCACATGGGGCAGGGCCTGGCGCGCAAACACCAGCGTGGCCGGCGTGGCGGTCTGGTCCAGCGCGATCTCCCAGCACTCGGCGGCCTCCACCGCGTCGGCCGGCCGCAGCACCAGCATGTTGGGCATGGCGCGCAGCGAGGCCAGGATCTCCACCGGCTGGTGCGTGGGGCCGTTCTTGCCGATGCCGATGGAGTCGTGGCTGAACACGAACTTGACCGGCAGGCCCATCAGCGCGGCCATGCGCATGGCCGGGCGCTCGTAGTCGCTGAAGGCCAGGTAGGTCACCGCCAGCGGCAGCACACCGCCATGCGCCGCCAGGCCGTTGGCCATGGCGCCCATCAGGTGCTCGCGCACGCCGCAGTGGATGTAGGCGCCGCGCCGGTCGTCGGGCGTGAAGGCGGCCAGGCGGCGCTTGTGGTTGGTGGGTGCCTCCAGGTCGGCGCAGGCCACCAGGCGCTCGGGCATCAGGTCGGACAGCGCATCGCCGATCTCGCCCGAGATGAAGATGCCGCTGGCCAGCGGCTCGCGCGCCGGCGCCTCGCGCTTGTAGCGCAGCAGGGCCTCGCGCCAGCCCTCGGGCAAGGCCCCGGCGAGCAGGCGCTCGAACTCGTGGCGCTGCGGGGCCGGCAGCGCCGCCACGCGCTGCTGCCAGGCTGCGCGTTCGCCCGCGTGGCGGGCCCCGGCCTCGCGCCAGGGCATCAGCACCTCGGGCGGGATGTGGAAGGCCGGGTACGGCCAGCCCAGCAGCTCGCGCGCGGCCTGGGCGTCTTCGGGGAACAGCCTGGCACTGTGGCCGCCGCGCTGGCCCTGCAGCCGCGCGATGCCCTTGGCGATGGTGGTGCGGCAGGCCAGCAGCGAGGGGCGCGCATCGGCCTTGGCCTCGGCGATGGCCGCAGACACGGCCTCCAGGTCATGCCCGTCCACCTCCAGCACATGCCAGCCGGCCACGCGGCAGCGCGCGGCCACGTCCTCGCTGATCGACAGCGTGGTGCTGCCGTCGTCGGTGATCTGGTTGTCGTCCCACAGCAGGATCAGGCGACTCAGGCGCAGGTGGCCGGCCAGCGAGATCATCTCCTGGCCGATGCCCTCCTGCAGGCAGCCGTCGCCCACGAAGGCATAGGTGTGGTGGTGGCAGATGGCGTCGCCATAACGCGCATTCAGCCAGGCCTCGGCCACGGCCATGCCCATGGCATTGGCAATGCCCTGGCCCAGCGGGCCGGTGGTGACCTCGATGCCCGAGGCGATGTCGCGCTCGGGGTGGCCCTCGCAGCGCGAGCCGAAGTCGCGGAAGGTCTGCACCTGGTCGAGGCCCATGCGCGCCACGCCCATCAGGTGCAGCAGCGCATACAGCAGCATCGAGCCATGGCCGTTGGACAGCACCACGCGGTCGCGGTCGGGCCAGGTGGGGTCGGCCGCGTCGTACCTCAGATGCCGGGTGTACAGCGCGGTGGCGATCTCGGCCATGCCCAGCGGCACGCCTTGGTGGCCCTCACCGGCGCGCACGATGGCATCGATGGCCAGAAAGCGAATCGCGTTTGCGAGCATGTCTGCCCCTCGTCCGATGGGTACATCGGCCGATCCCCCGAGGGGATGCGGGCCGGCTTGGGAGCGGCCCGGCGCTCGGCCCGCTTGGACTTGCGTAGCCATCAGCCCAGCCATCCCTTGATGCGCTGGCCCAGCACCTCGCGGCTGATGCCGTAGCGATCATGCAACGTGGGCAAGGCGCCGGCGTCCAGAAAGGCGTCGGGCAGGCCGGCCAGCTGAAAGCCCGCCGGCTGCACGCGGTGGCGCAGCAGCGCGCTGGCCACGGCCTCGCCCAGGCCGCCCACCACCGAGTGGTTCTCGGCCACCACCACCAGGCGGTGCTTGTAGCGCACGGCCTCGCAGATGGCGGCCTCGTCCAGCGGCTTGATCGTGGGGCAGTGCAGCACGGCCACGCCGATGTGGTCTTTCGCCAGATCCTGCGCCACCTCCAGCGCGCGCATGGTCAGGATGCCGCTGCTGATCACCAGCACCTCGTTGCCCTCGCGCAGCAGCTTGGCCTTGCCCAGCTCGAAGCTGTAGTTGTCGATGCCACCCTCGATCTCGTCAAGCACCAGCGGCACCTGGCCGCGCAGCAGGCGCATGTACACCGGGCCCTTGTGCGCGGCGATCTGCGGCACGGCCTGGGCGATGTCCAGCGCATCACACGGGTCGACGATGGTCAGGCCGGGGATGCCGCGCATCATCGCCAGGTCTTCGGTGGCCTGGTGGCTGGGGCCGTAGCCGGTGGTCAGGCCCGGCAATGCGCAGCAGATCTTGACGTTGAGGTTCTCCTCGGCGATCACCTGGTGGATGAAGTCGTAGGCGCGCCGGGTTCCAAACACCGCGTAGGTGGTGGCAAAGGGTGTGAGCCCTTCCTTGGCCATGCCGCCGGCCGCGCCCATCAGCAGCTGCTCGGCCATGCCCATCTGGTGAAAGCGCTCGGGGTAGGCCTGGGCAAACAGGTGCAGGTCGGTGTACTTGGCCAGGTCGGCACTCAGACCCACCACCTCGGGCCGGTCGGCGGCGTACGCGACCAGGGCCTTGCCGAAGGGCGCGGCCACGGTGCGCTGGCCTTCGCTGGCGATGCTGGCGATCATGGCCGAGGTGGTGAGCTTCTTCTTGGGCGCGGTGTTCGCGTTGACGGCGGGCGCGTTCATGCGGCGGCTCCTTGCGGTCGAGCGGTTGTCGCGGCGCCTGACGGCGCCGTGGCGTCCAGGTGTTCGAGGGCCTGCTGCCACTCGGGCGGATCAACGCGGATGAAGTGGTTCTTCTCGCGCTGCTCGAGAAAGGGCACGCCCTTGCCCATCAGCGTGTCGAACAGGATCACCCGCGGCTTGGCCTCGGCCAGCGTGCGGGCGGTGTCGAAGGCCTGCAGCACCGCGGCCAGGTTGTTGCCGTCCACGCGCTGCACATGCCAGCCGAAGGCCTGCCACTTGTCGGCCAGCGGCTCGAAGCCCAGCACCTGGCTGCTGGGGCCGTCGGCCTGCTGGTTGTTGATGTCGATCAGGCAGATCAGGTTGCCCAGCCGGTGGTGGGCGGCGGCCATCGCGGCCTCCCAGGTCGAGCCCTCGTCCAGCTCGCCGTCGCTCATGCTGTTGTAGACGAAGGCCGGGTTGCCCTTGTGCCGCAGGCCCAGCGCCATGCCCACGCCAATCACCAGGCCCTGGCCCAGCGAGCCGCCCGAGATCTCCATGCCCGGCGTGTAGCTGGCCATGCCGCTCATCGGCAGGCGGCTGTCGTCGCTGCCGTAGGTCTCGAGTTCGCTGTGCGGGATCACGCCGGCCTCGATCAGCGCCGCGTAGTGGGCAATGGCGTAGTGGCCGTGCGAGAGCAGAAAGCGGTCGCGGCCCTCCCACTGCGGGTTGTCGGGCTTCAGCGCCAGGGCATGGCCGTAGGCCACGGCCAGCACGTCGGCCCAGCCCAGCGCCTGGCCCACGTAGCCCTGGCCCTGCACCTCGCCCATGCGCACGGCATAACGCCGGATGCGGTGGGCCACCTGGGCCAGGCCCTGCAATGTCGAACTCATGGCGTTCAGTTCCGGAAGTTGGAGGGAAAGCGTCAGCGCAGGATGCTGGCCGGCACGTAGGACACCAGCAGCAGCACGCCAAAGGCCACCAGGTAGAAGGGGCCCAGCTCGCGTACCGTCTGGCCCACCTTGACGCGGGCCAGGGCGCTGGTGATGAACAGCGTGGTGCCCACCGGCGGCGTGTACAGGCCGATGGCCAGGTTGACGACCATCATGATGCCCAGCTGGGTCATGTCCATGCCGATGGCATTGGCCAGCGGCACGAACACCGGCGTGAGCAGCAGCACGGCCGCCGGCAGGTCGATGAACATGCCCAGAAACAGCATCAGCAGGTTCATCAGCAGGATCACCAGCCACTTGGCCTGCACGTTGTTCTGCACCCACTGGGCCACGCCCTGGGGCATCTGGTCGAAGGTGAGCAGCCAGCCGATGGCCGCCGAGGCCATGATCACCAGCAGCACCACGCCGGTGGCCAGGCCGGCCTGCACGATGGCGGCGTTCAGGCGCTGCCAGCCCAGGTCGCGGTAGATCAGCGCGCTCACCAGGCCGGCATACAGCGTGGACAGCACGGCCACCTCGGTGGGCGTGGCAATGCCGAAGCGCAGGAAGATGATGATCAGCACCGGCAGCACCACCGCCGGCGAGGCATAGGCCAGGTGGCGGCGAAAGGCCGCGCCGTCAAAGGGCGTGGTCACGCGCGGAAAGTTGCGCCGCCGCCCCACCCACCAGCAGGCGGCCATGAATCCGCCGCACATCAGCAGGCCCGGCAGCACGCCGGCCACGAACAGCGAGGCGATCGAGGCGTTGGAGCTCAGCGCAAACAGGATCATCGGGATCGACGGCGGGATCAGGATGTCGATGGTGGCCGCCGCGGCCAGCGTGGCCGCCGAGAACGCCGGCGGATAGCCCAGGCGCTTGTGCCAGGGGATCAGCAGCGAGCCGATGGCCGAGGCATCGGCCACCGCCGAGCCCGACACGCCGCCGAACAGCGTGGACGACAGCACGCCCACCTGCGCCGGCCCGCCATGAAAGCGGCCCAGCAGCGTGGACAGCACGCCCACCAGCGCCTCGCCCAGGCGGCCGCCCATCATCAGCGTGCCGGTGAGCATGAAAAACGGGATGGCGATCAGCGGAAAGCTCTGCACCTGGGCCACCATCTGCTGCACCAGCAGATCGAGCGGCACCTTGTCGGAGCTGGCCGCGGCGGCCATGGCGGCCACCAGCAGCGCGTGGGCGATGGGCATGGCCACCACGGCCGCACCCATGAAGACGAACAGGATCAGCGCACTCATGCGGGGTACTCCGGGCGATGGCTCGGCAAGGGGGCCGGTGTCACCAATGGGCGGTGGGCACCGGTGCCGGCACCCCGGCACCGGATTCGGCAGCGGCGGGCTGCGGCGCGGGGCGCCACACACGCCAGGCCGACTGCAGCGCCAGCAGGGCCAGCAGGGCCATGCCGGTCATCACGCAGGCATAGGTCACCGAGCCGGGCACCTGCAGGATCGGGCTCTTCTCGTCGTGCACGATGGCCAGCATGCGCCAGGTGGCGGCCACCAGGGTGCCGTACAGCAGCGCCACCACGCACCAGGCCACGGTGGACACGCCGCGCACCAGGCCGGCCGGCAGCGCCTCCATCAGAAAGGTGGTGGCGATGTGCGCGCCCTGCTGCGCGGCGATCACCACGCCGGCCATCACCAGCCACGGGAACAGCAGCTCGGGCACCTCGTTGGCCCATTGCAGGCTGCTGCCGGTGATGTAGCGCAGCGCGGTGTTGGCCACCAGGATGAGGAAGATCACCGTGGTGGCCAGCCACAGCACCGCGCGGCACGTGGCGTTGATGGCGCGGTCCAGCGGCCCGGGGTTGGGGGTGTGCATGCGCGGCTCCTGGCAACAGCGTGGCGGTGGGGCAAACGTGAGGGCGTGACGAACAGGCGCTCGGGGCGAACCTGACTAACGCCGTGATTCCGCGGCTCAGCGGCCGCGGGCACCGGCGATGACCTTCTTCACGTATGGGCCGATCGGGCTGGCCATCCACTTGTCGTCCACCGCCGCGGTGGCCTTCTCGAAGGCCGCCTTGTCGGCGATGTCCACACGCACGCCCTTGGCCTTGAGGTCGGCCACCAGCCGGTCGTCGGCCTCCTGCGAGAGCTTGCGCTGCAGCGCGGTGGCCTCGGTGGCGGCTTCCTGCAGGGCCTTGCGGTCGGCCTCGGGCAGCTTGTCCCAGCTGCGCTTGCTCATCAGCAAGGGCGTCATCTCGTACTTGTGGCCGGTCAGCGAGATGAACTTGTTGACCTCGTAGAGCTTGCTGGCGTGGATGTTCATCAGCGGGTTCTCCTGCCCGTCCACCACGCCCTGCTGCAGCGCCACGTACAGCTCGGCAAACTTGATCTGCTGCGCATCGGCGCCCAGGCTCTGCATGATGTCCACGGTCACCGCGTCGGGCGGGGTGCGCATCTTCAGGCCCTTCATGTCCTCGGGCTTGAGGATGGGCTTCTTGCTGTTGGACATGTGGCGGATGCCGTTGTCCCAGTAGCCCAGCACCACCAGGCCCTTGTCGGCGCTCTTGGCGGCCAGCTCCTGGCCCAGCGCGCCGTCCAGCAGCTTCCAGGCCTGCGGCAGGTTGGCAAACAGGAAGGGCATGCCGAAGGCCGCGTACTCGGGCACCACGGTGGACACCGCGCCCTGCGAGTTGGCCGACAGGTCGATCGCACCGGTGCGCAGCGCGGTGACCATGGCCGCGTCGTCGCCAAGCTGGGCCGATGGCGCCACGGTGACCTCGATGCGCCCGGCGGTCTTGGCCTTCACCAGCTCGGCCAGCTTCAGCGAGGCCTCGTGGCGCGGGTTGCCCGGCGCGGCGCCGTGGCCCAGGGTCAGCTTCACGGCCTGGGCCTGGGCGGCCAGCGGCAGGGCGGCGGTGGCCGCCAGCGCCATCAGCGTGGCGGCAAAGGTCTTGCGTTGCATGGTCTTGTCTCCTTCTTGTGATGGGGGCTGGGCCGCGGCCTCAGTGGATCAACATGCCGCCGTTGACGTCGAGCGTCACGCCGGTGAGGTACTTGGCCAGGTCGCTGGCCAGAAACACCACGCAGCCGGCCACGTCGTCGGGCACGCCGATGCGGTTCAGCGGGATCTGCTCCAGGATGCCCTTCATGCGGTCATCGGGGATCAGGCCCTTGTTGATGTCGGTGGCGATCAGGCCCGGCGTGACCGCGTTGACGCGGATGCCGTCGATGCCGAACTCGCGCGCCATCGCCCGGCCCAGGCCCAGCATGCCGGCCTTGGCCGCCGAGTAGTGCGGCCCGCCCAGGATGCCGCCACCGCGCTGCGCCGACACCGACGAGGTGTTGACGATCGCGCCCGACTTCTGCGCGCGCATGGCCGGGATCACCGCCTGCGACATGTACAGCATGCCGCGCAGGCTGACGTCCATCACCGCCTCGTAGTCGGCCGGCGTGATGTCCAGCGTCTTGCGCGGCTGGGTGATGCCGGCGTTGTTGAACAGGATGTCGATGCGGCCCAGCGCCTGCAGCACCGCGGCGGCGGCGGCCTCGCAGGCGGCCTTGTCGGTGACATCGGCCACCACCCCCAGGTGGCCGGCGCCCAGCTCGGCCGCGGCGGCCGCGGGCCCGGCCTGCGCCAGATCGACGATGGCCACGCGCGCGCCCTGCGCCGCCATCATCCTGGCGGTGGCAAAACCCAGGCCGTTGCGGCCGGCACCGCCGGTGATCACGGCAACCTTGTCATTGAGCAGCATCTGCAATGTCTCCATCCGGTGGATCAGTGATGGGACGCGATGGTGGCCAGCGGCTTGGTTGACGGCAAGCGAAGTTTCTTCAGACTAAGATGACGGATCGTCATCTGACTGCCGGGTTGGCCCCATGTCGCACCTGCCCCCGATGGTGAATCTGCAGGCCTTCGAGGCCGTGGCGCGCCGGCGCAGCTTTGCGCTGGCCGCGGCCGAACTGCATGTCACGGCCTCGGCCATCAGCCACCAGGTGGCGCGGCTCGAGTCGCAGCTGGGTGTGCGCCTGCTCGAGCGCAGCGCGCATGGCGTGCGCCTGACCGCTGCGGGCGAGCAGTACCTGGCGCGCATTGCCGGCGCGCTGCAGGCCATTGCCAGCGCCAGCGACGACCTGCGCCAGGGCGTGGCCAACAGCCTGTACGTGCACTGCTCGCCCAGCATTGCCACGCTGTGGCTGATGCCGCGCCTGGCCGCCTTTGCCCAGGCCAATCCGGGCATTGCGCTGAACCTCTCAGCGGCCCACGTGCACAGCGACTTCACCCAGGGCACGGTGGACCTGGACATCCGCTACGGCGTGCCCAACTGGCCCGACCTGGTGGTGGAGCCGCTGTTCGAGGAACGCATCGTGCCGCTGGCCAGCCCGGCCTTCCTGCGCACGCACCGGCTGCGCCGCATCGACCAGCTGCTGGACGTGCCGCTGATCCAGAGCAACGTCAACGTGGTGCAGTGGAGCGACTGGTTCCAGGCCTACAGCGACAAGCGCCCGCCCGAGCGCCTGTCGCTGCGCTTTGACCGCGCGCAGATGGCCATGGAGGCCGCCATCCAGGGCCTGGGCGTGGCGCTGGAAAGCGCGATGCTGGCCGCCGGCCACATCCGCGAGGGCAAGCTCAGGCCGGTGTTCGGCCTGGACAAGAGCCTGGGCGTGAAGGCGCACTTCGCCGTCTACCCGGCGCGCCACGGCAAGCGGCCGGCGGTGGAGGCCTTTCTGGCCTGGGTGCACGCCGAGGCCGCCCGGGCGCAGCTGGCGTTCGGCTAGGGCCGCTCAGAACTCGAGGTTGTCGATCAGGCGCGTGGCGCCCAGCCGTGCCGCGGCCAGGGCCACCAGCGGGGCGCCGGCGCGGCGCTCATCGTCGCCGGGGGGCAGCAGGTCGCTGCGGCGGCGCACGCTCAGGTAGTCGGGCGCCCAGCCGCGCGCGCGCAGTGCCGCGCAGGCCTCGGCTTCCAGCGCGGGCAGTGGCTGGCTGCCATCGCGCGCGGCGGCGGCCAGCGTGGCCAGTGCGTGGGCCAGCGCCGGGGCCTCGGCACGCTCGGCCTCGCCCAGGTAGCCATTGCGCGAGCTTAGCGCCAGGCCGTCGGCGGCGCGCACGGTGTCGCCGGCCACCACCCGCGTGGGCAGGGCCAGCTGCCGCGCCATGCCCTCCAGCACCTTGAGCTGCTGGTAATCCTTGCGGCCGAACACCGCCTGCGCCGGCTGCACGATCTGCAGCAGCTTGAGCACCACCGTGCACACGCCGGTGAAGAAGCCGGGGCGGAACTCGCCTTCCAGGATGTCGGCCAGCGCCGCCGGCGGTGCCACCTTGTAGGCCTGCGGCTCGGGGTAGAGCTCGGCCTCGTCGGGCGCGAACACGATGTCACAGCCGGCGCCACGCAGCAGTTCGGCGTCGCGGGCCAGCGTGCGCGGGTAGCGGTCGAAATCCTCGTGCGGCAGGAACTGCAGGCGGTTGACGAAGATGGTGGCCACCACCGGCCCGCCCAGCGCGGCGGCCTGGCGCACCAGGGCCAGATGGCCCTCGTGCAGGTTGCCCATGGTGGGCACGCAGGTGGTGCCATGCTGGCCGGCCAGCGCGGCGCGCAGCTCGGCAATGGTGTGGATGATCTGCATCGGGTTCAACGCCGTGTTGCGGGGATGGGGAGGGTCAGAAGCCGTGGCGCTGCGCGTCGGGGAAGCGCCGCGCGCGCACATCGGCCACATAGGCGGCCACGGCCTGGCCGGGGCTCAGCGTGGCGCAGGCGCTGCCATCGGCCGCCTCGCGGCTGAAGTCGCGCACGAAGCGCGGGCGCCGCGCGCCGGCGCCGCTCACATCGGACGTCAGGCCCAGCAGGTCGTGCAGCACCAGCACCTGGCCGGCCGTGTGCGGGCCGGCGCCGATGCCGATGGTGGCCATGGCCGGGTGGGCCTGCGTGATCGCGGTGGCCAGCGCGGTGGGCACCAGCTCCAGCACCAGCATCGCGGCGCCGGCTTCGGCCATGGCCGCGGCATCGGCGCGCAGCGCGGCGGCCGCCGCATCGTCACGCCCCTGCACGCGAAAGCCGCCCAGCGCGTGCACGCGCTGCGGCGTGAGCCCCAGGTGCGCGCACACCGGAATGCCGCGCTCGACCAGAAAGCGCACCGTGGCCGCCATCTCGCCGCCACCTTCGAGCTTGACCATCTGCGCGCCGGCGCGCATCAGCACCGCGGCCGACTCGAAGGCCTGCTGTGGCGAGGCCTCGTAGCAGCCAAAGGGCAGATCGGCCAGCACGAAGGCGCTGCGCCGGCCGCGCGCCACGCAGGCCGTGTGGTACGCCATCTGCTCCAGCGTGACCGACTGCGTGCCGCTCTGGCCCTGGATCACGTTGCCCAGCGAATCGCCCACCAGCAGCAGGTCGACGCCCACAGCGTCCAGCAGCGCGGCATAGGTCGCGTCGTAGCAGGTCAGCATGGCCAGCGGCTCGCCGCGCGCCACCTGCTCGCGCAGCCGGTGCAGCGTGACGGCCGGGCGCTGCGCTGCGGCCTCGGTGGTGCGAAGGGATGAGGACGGATGAACACTCATGGGTTGGCCAGGTGGGTCGAATGCGGGCGCGATTGTGCGGTCTGCCGCCGCCGCCCGCTGCCTGCCGGGTAGACAGCCCGCTCCAGGCCCGGCACGCGGTGGCCGGCCGGCCGGCGCGGGCTCACCAGTTCGACAGCAGGCCTGGCCGCGGGCCGTCGGCGTGCTGGCCCAGGTAGCTGCGCAGGTGGTCGACGAAGCAGCTCACCTTGGCCGAGAGGTTCAGGCGCTCGCTGAACACCGCGTGGATGTCGGCCGGGGGGGTCTCGTAGTCGGCCAGCACCTGGCGCAGGCGGCCGCTGCGCAGGTACTTGGCCACATCCCATTCGGCACGCATCAGGATGCCGTGGCCTTCAAGGGCCCAGTGCAGGCCCACCTCGCCGTCGTTGGTGCTCAGCCGACCATGCACCTTGATGGTCTCGGCGCGCTCGCCGCGGCTCAGGCGCCAGTGGCCGTAGGCGCCGCTGTTCTGGCGCAGCACGATGCACTGGTGCTGGCCAAGGTCGTGCGGGTGCCCGGGCTCGCCGGCCTGGCGCAGATAGGCCGGCGAGGCCACCAGCAGGCGCCGGTTGACCGCGATGCGGCGCGCGATCAGGCGCGAGTCGGGCACCTCGCCGAAGTGGATCGCGACATCGATGGCCTCGTCGGGCAGGGCCACCGGCCGGTCGGTGAGGTGCAGCTGCACATCCACATCGGGAAAGGCCTTGCCGAAGGCCGCGATGGCCGGCCCGATGTACGAGCGGCCAAAGCCCAGCGGCGCGTTCACCCGCAGCAGGCCGCGCGGCGCGGCGCGGCTGCTCGACACCAGGCGCTCCATCTCGGCGATGTCGCCCAGGATGCGCTGCGCATGGTTGAAGTACACCTCGCCCTCGCCCGTGAGGCTGATGCGCCGCGTGGTGCGGTTGAGCAGGCGCACGCCCAGGCGCTCTTCCAGCAGCGCCAGGCGGCGCGAGACGGCGGGCGGCGTGAGGTTCAGCTCGCGCGCGGTGGCGGCCAGGCTGCCCTGCTTGACCAGCAGACAGAAAAAGGCCAGGGCATGGTCGGCACTCATCGGTCACTCCGGCATTCGTAAATTGGGCGCAACTATGAATTAAAAAAACGTCGATTCATCAACGTATGTTACTTGCCTAAGCTGCGTCTCGCGCCCAGCCAATCCCCGCACAGGGCGCCAGGAGACCCTCATGGACAAGCAAGCCGCCGTCGAGTCGCTGACCGACACGATGGCCAAGTTCACCGCCTACATCGGCAAGCGCCTGCCGCGCGATGTGACGGCCAAGCTGGCCGAACTGCGCACACTCGAGACCAATCCGCTGGCCCGCTCGGTCTACGACTCGATGCACGGCAACCAGGAGGCCGCCGATCGGCTCGACCGCCCGAGCTGCCAGGACACCGGCGTGATCCAGTACTTCATCGAGGCCGGCGCCGGCTTTGCGCTGCTGGGCGAGCTGGAGCAGATCCTCCGCGATGCGCTCCAAGGTGCCACCCACCTGGGCCCCTTGCGCCACAACGCGGTGGAGACCTTCGACGAAAAGAACACCGGCACCAACACCGGCACGCAGATCCCCTGGCTGGACTGGCGCATCGTGCCCGACAGCAGCAGCTGCACCATCGATGTCTACATGGCCGGCGGCGGCTGCACCCTGCCCGGCGCGGCCAAGGTGCTGATGCCCGGCCAGGGCTACGAGGGCGTGGCCGAGTTCGTGATGGACGTGATCACCGAACGCGGGGTCAATGCCTGCCCACCGCTGCTGGTGGGCGTGGGCGTCTCGACCTCGGTGGAGACGGCGGCACGCCTGTCCAAGCTGGCCATCCTGCGGCCGGTGGATTCGAAGAGCGGCAACCCGCGCGCCGCACTGATGGAGCAGCTGCTGGAGCAGGGCCTCAACGAGGTCGGCATCGGCCCGCAGGGCCTGACCGGCAACGCCAGCGTGATGGGCGTGAACATCGAGTCATCGGCGCGCCACCCGTCGACCATCGGCGTGGCCGTCAACACCGGCTGCTGGGCCCACCGGCGCGGCAAGATCCGCATCAACGCCGACCTGTCGTTTGACGTGCTCTCGCACGAAGGTGTGGTGCTGTGAACGCCCCCGCCCCGAAGAAAATCGTCCTGCAGACCCCGATCCGCGACGAGGACCTGGCCGGCCTGAAGGTGGGCGACGTGGTGTGGCTCACCGGCCGCCTGGTCACCTGCCGCGACGTGGCCCACCGCCGGCTGATCGAGCAAGGCCGCGCGCTGCCGGTCGACCTGGACGGCGGCGCGATCTTTCATGCCGGGCCGATCGTGCGGCAAAAGGACGATGGCCGCTTCGAGATGGTGTCGATCGGCCCGACCACCAGCATGCGCATGGAGAAGTTCGAGCGCGAGTTCATCCGCCAGACCGGCGTGAAGCTGATCGTCGGCAAGGGCGGCATGGGCGCCGAGACCGCGGCCGCCTGCCAGGCGCACAAGGCCGTGCACGCCATCTTTCCTGGCGGCTGCGCGGTGCTGGCCGCCACCCAGGTGGAAGAGATCGAGGGCGCCGAGTGGCAGGACCTGGGCATGCCCGAGACGCTGTGGATCAACCGCGTGCGCGAGTTCGGGCCGCTGATCATCAGCATCGACACCCACGGCAACAACCTGATCCAGCAGAACAAGGACCGCTTCAACGAGAAGAAGCGGCCGATCCTGGCGCGCATCAGCGAGCAGCTGAGCTTCATCCGCTGAGGCAGCCGCCCGCCAGGCCGCGCGGCCACGGCCCCCGCCCCGGGCCGGCCGCGCCAACCCCGCACAACACGACGGAGACAACGATGCACACCCCCCTGCCCTTGCGCAGCCCCTTGCTCTTGCGCAGCCCCTTGCTCTTGCGCAGCCCCTTGCTCTTGCGCAGCCCCTTGCTCTTGCGCAGCCCCTTGCCCATGCGCAGCCCCCTCGGCTTCTGCAGCCGCCCCAGCCCCCTTGCCCGCCGCCGCCATGCCATGGCCCTGGGCGCCGCCCTGGCGGCTGGCCTGGCCGCAGCCGCCTGGCCCGGCCTGGCCGGCGCCCAGGCCTGGCCCGCCAAGCCGATCACGCTGGTGGTGCCCTTTCCGGCCGGCGGCACCACCGATGTGCTGGCCCGCGCGCTGGCCGAGAAGTTGACGCCCGCGCTGGGCCAGACGGTGATCGTGGAGAGCAAGCCCGGCGCCGGCGCCACGCTGGGTGCCGACCATGTGGCCAAGGCCCGGCCCGATGGCTACACGCTGCTGGTGGGCGCGGTGCATCACACCATCGCCTCGAGCGTGTACAAGAAACTGCCCTACGACTTTCAGAAGGACCTGGCGCCGATCACCACCATCGCCCTGGTGCCCAATGTGCTGGTGGTCAACGCGGCCACGCCGGCCCGCAGCGTGGCCGAGCTGGTGGCGCTGCTCAAGGCCAGGCCCGGGGCTCACACCTACGGCAGCAACGGCAACGGCACGGCCCAGCACCTGATCGGCACGCAGTTCGAGAACCTCACCGGCACCGATCTGGTCCACATCCCCTACAAGGGCAGCGGCCCGCTGGCCACCGACCTGCTGGGCGGCCAGGTGACCCTGTCCTTCGACACCGTGACCCCGGTGCTGCAGCACATCCGCGCCGGCAAGCTGCGCGCGCTGGCCGTCACCACCGCCCGGCGTGCCGCGGTGCTGCCCGAGGTGCCCACGCTGGACGAGGCCGGGCTCAAGGGCTTTGACATCGGCACCTGGTTCGGTGTGCTGGCGCCGGCGGCCACCCCGAAGGAGGTGCTGGCCCGGCTGAACACCGAGATGGTGAAGGTGATCCAGTCAGCCGAGTTCCGCAAGCGCATGGACGAGATCGGCGCAGAACCCATCGGTCACAGCGCCGAGCAGATGGCCCAGCAGCTGAGGGCCGAGACCGAGAAGTTCGCCCGCCTGGTGAAGGCCGCCAAGGTCACGATCGAGTGATGCGCCGCCGCCGGCGCCGCAGCGCGCCCAGCAGGCCCAGGCCGGCCAGCCACAGGGCGGCGGCCTGCGGCTCGGGCACCGCGGTGACCGACACGTTGTCGAGCAGGCCACCGGCCATGTCGGACTGGCCCTGGGCCGCAAAGCGCAGCACCGCGCTGCCGCTGCTGCCCAGATCGGCCAGGCCGACATAGTGCTGCCATTGCACGCTGGTGCCGCCGGCCACGCCCTGCAGCACGCTGCCCGACAGCGTGCCGAGGCCAAAGCCCAGGTCTTGCGTGCCCGCCCCCCAGCCGGCCCGCGCCGCGTACCAGAAGCTCAGCCTCACCCAGCCGGTGGCCTGGATGGTCTGGGTCATCCAGCTGTTGCGGTAGGTGTCCAGCTCGACCAGGTTGACGCCGTCTTGCGCGCGGATGTTCTCGAAGCCCTGGTTCTGGATCTCGATGCCGCCGGCCAGACCGCCCACCACCTCAGGATCACCCTGCCAGCCGGGGATGGCCTCGACGATGACCCAGTGCCCGGGGCTCGCCGGCGCATCCTCGAAGCTGCCGTTGCTGACCAGGTTGGCCGGCCCCGCGGCCCCGGCCTGGGCGCAAGACAGCAGCGCCAGCACGGCGGCGAACAGGGCGGATTTCATGGCACGGGCACCTCAGGCGGATGGCAGGTCGAGACGGTACACCCGTGCCGCCGTGCCGGCCAGCAGCGCGTACTTCTCGTCACACGAAGCGCCGGCCACCAGGCGCTTGAAGGCATTCCACAGCACCGCGTAGCCGGTGCTCACCTGGTCGACCGGAAAGTTGCTCTCGAACATGCAGCGCCGGGCACCGAAGGCTTCGATGCAGGTCTCGACCCAGGGCTTCCAGGCCTCGGCCAGTTCCTGCGAGCTGGGCGGCGCGGGCCGGCGGTCAAAGCCGAAGGGCGTGATGCGCATGCCCAGCCCGCCCAGCTTGACCACCACGTTGGGGCAGGCGGCCAGCGCCAGCAGATCACGCCGCCATTGGGCGTACACCGCATCGGCCTGGCCGGCATAGGGCCCCACGCCCAGCGGGCCGCCGCAGTGGTTGAGCACGATGGGGGTCTGCGGAAAGGCGCGCGCCAGCGCCAGCACATCGGGCAGCTGCGGGTGGTATTGCCAGGCCTCGAAGCTCAGGCCCAGCGGCGCCAGCTGCGCGAAGCCCTCGCGAAAGCGCGCCTCGCCGTACAGGCCCGGTGGCGGCCTGGTGTGGCTGTCCAGGATCTGCGGGCTGGCGTCCCAGCCACCGGCATGGCGGATGCCGCGAAAGCGCCCGTTGCCGGCGCGCAGATGCGCCTCGAGCACCGGCCGCACCGCGGCGCCCAGTGTCAGGTTGGCATGGCCCACGATGCCGGCGCACACCCGCGTGTCGCCGTACAGGCCGCTGGCCGCCATGGCCGCCACGCCGTTGGCAAACTCGGTCTCGCCCACCGGCCGCAGCTCGGCCGGGCCCTCGGCGCGGTAGAAGGCCACGCAGTCGACAAACACCGTGGCCAGCACGCGGTGGCCGCTGCCGGTGTCTTGCAGCAGCTCGTCAAGCAGGTAGCGGTGGCCGCGCCGCTGCCACAGGTGGTGGTGCGGGTCGACGATGGCCAGCGCCGGCTCGAGGATGGGCTCGGCCGGCTGGCGCGCCAGCCAGGCGGCATCGGGCGCCACCACGGTGGCCACCGCGTCGGCGGCCTTGGCAGGGGGGGTCATGCGCGCGTCTCCGGTGGCCTGGGCAGGCGACCGATTCTGCGCAGCGCCCGCCGGCGCGCGCTTCGCTCAGGCGACAGCGGCGCTGCGGGTCAACCCGCGGGCCGCGGCGGATGCCGCGGGCTGCCGCTCAGCCCGGGGGCAGCCGGGCCAGAAAGGCCGCTGGCACCGGCGTGGGCCGGTGCGTGTCGGGGTCGATGAACACCACGCCGATCTTGCCGCGCGCCACCGGCCGGCCGGTGGCGTCGTCGTCCATGCGGAACTGCAGGTCGAGGCCGTACTTGTTGACATCGGCCGGCGTGATGCCCACGCGCATCACCTCGCCATGAAAGCCCTCGCTCATGTACTGCGCACCGATGTCGGCCACCACGATGCTGCAGCCCTCCACCGTGCGCTCGCGGTAGCCCAGGTGCTGGAAGAAGCGCACCCGTGCCTCGCTCACCAGGGTCATCAGCTGGGCATGGTCGAGGTGGCCGCCCTGGTTGACATGGCTGACATAGATCTGGATGCCGGTGCTGAAGGCCGGCGGCTCGGTGAACGCGAATTGAAGGCGGGGCATGGCGCGATTGTCGCCGCCGGCATGCGCTGCCCTGCCCCGCGTGTGACATCGCCGGCCGGGGCCGCTGGCCAGAATGGCCCGCCAGCCGCCCCCCATCCCCACCAGGACCCACACCGCATGAACCGCCCGATGAAAAACCGCGTCACCGATCTGTTGGGTATCCGCTACCCCATCGTGCAAGGCGGCATGCAGTGGGTGGGCCGCGCCGAACTGGCGGCCGCGGTGTCCAACGCCGGCGGGCTGGGCATCGTCACCGCGCTGACGCAGCCCACGCCCGAGGCCCTGGGCGACGAGATCGCGCGCACGCGGCGCCTGACCGACCAGCCCTTCGGCGTCAACCTCACCATCCTGCCCACGGCCAGCCCGCCGCCCTATGCCGAGTACCTGGATGTCACGATCAAGAGCGGCGTGAAGATCCTCGAGACCGCCGGCCGCAGCCCCAAGGATTTCATCGCCCGGGCCAAGGCCGCCGGCGTGCGCATCGTGCACAAGTGCACCTCGGTGCGCCACGCGCTGTCGGCCGAGCGCGATGGCGTCGACGCGATCTCGATCGACGGCTTCGAATGCGCCGGCCACCCGGGCGAAGACGATGTGGGCGGCCTGGTGCTGATCCCGGCCGCGGCGCGCGTGGTGAAGATCCCGCTGATCGCCTCGGGCGGCATTGCCGACGGCCGCGGCATGGCCGCCGCGCTGGTGCTGGGTGCCGAGGGCGTGAACATGGGCACGCGCTTTTGCGCCACGGTGGAGGCGCCGATCCACGACAGCATCAAGCAGGCCCTGGCCGGCGCCAGCGAGCGCCAGACCCAGCTGATCCTGCGCACGCTGCGCAACACCGGCCGGGTGCTCAAGAACGCCGTCTCCGACGAGGTGGTGGCCATCGAGCAGCGCCCTGGCGGCGCGCAGTACGAGGACCTGCGCCACCTGGTGGCCGGCGCGCGCGGCCGTGGCGCACTCGAGAGCGGCGCGCTCGATGCCGGCCTGGTGTGGGCCGGCCAGGTGGTGGGCCTGATCGACGACGTGCCCACCTGCCAGGCGCTGATCGAGCGCATGGTGGCCGAGTGCCAGGAGCGCCTGGCCTTCGGCGCGCGCTGTTTCGGCTGAACGCCGGCTGGCCCCACCCGCCCAAGACACCTCAGGAGACCCGCATGCCCATCCCCAACCACCTGGCCCTGGGCCTGGCGGCGCTGTGCGCCACGCTGGCCGGCTGCAGCACCCCGCCGGCGGCACCGCCGGCCAGCGAGGCCACGGTGATGGCCCACCTGGCCGCGGCACAGCAGGCGGCCGGCACCGAGTACCCCGAGTACCTGAACCTGTGCAAGCCGGCGCCGCTGAAGCGCCCCGACGCCGGCAGCGTCGACCTGGCCGGCCTGATCGCCCGCCCGGCGCCGCCACCCGGGGCCGCCTTTGACAACCTGATCTATGTGGGCAGCGCCTGGGTCAGTGCCTGGGCGCTGAAAACCAGCGATGGCCTGGTGCTGATCGATGCGCTGAACACGGTGGACGAGGTCGAGCGCCTGATCGTGCCCGGCCTGGCCAGCCAGGGCCTGGCGCCGGCCGACATCCGCACGGTGCTGGTCACCCACGGCCATGGCGACCACTACGGCGGTGCCGAGCGCCTGCGCGCGCTGGCCGGCGCCACGCCGCCGCGGCTGGTGATGAGTGCACTCGACTGGACCATGACCGAGACCCAGCTGGAGTTCGCCAGCCCGATCTGGCCGGCCCCGCCGCGGCGCAACCCGGCGCGCGACCTGGCGGCCCGCGACGGCGACCTGCTGCGCCAGGGCGACACCACGGTGCAGCTGCATGTCACGCCGGGCCACACGCTGGGCACGATCTCGCCGGTGTTCGAGGTGCGCGCCGGCGGGCGCACGCACAAGGCCCTGGTGTGGGGCGGCACCAGCTTCAACTTCGGCCGCGACCTGTCGCGCCTGGACGCCTACATCGCCGCTGCCGACCGCATGCGCGAGATCGCGCGCCGCGAGCAGATCGACGTGCTGCTGTCCAACCATCCGGCCAACGACCTGACGGTGAAACGCCTGGCCGCGCTGCGTGCCAATCCGGCCATGGCCAACCCCTTCGTGATCGGCAACGCGGGGGTGCTGCGCACGCTGACCGTGATCAGCGAATGCGCCAAGGCCAACCGCGACCGGTTTGCGCTGATGCCCTGAGCCGCTTGCGCCGCTAAACTCGCGCCCCACCATGAGCGATACCCCCAGCACCCCCGGCGCCGCAGAGCGCCCCGCCCTGCCCGATCACCTGTCCGGCGATCCGCGCAGCCCGCACTTTGTGCGCGAGGTGTTCGAGCACGATGTCGGCATCCGCTTCAACGGCCTGGAGCGCGGCGACGTGGAGGAGTACTGCATCAGCGAAGGCTGGATCAAGGTGCCCTCGGGCAAGACGCTGGACCGCAAGGGCCGGCCGCTGCTGATCAAGCTCAAGGGCTCGGTCGAGGCCTTCTACCGCTGACCCGGCCGCGGTGCGGCCGCCCGGGGCGGCGGCAGCACCGCGGCCGCACGCTCAGGCCCAGAAGCCGCGCAGCGCGGCCGCCATCTCGGCGCGCACCGGCTCGCCCGACACCACCACATCCACCATGCCCAGCGAGGTGTGGGTGTGGCCGCGCGCGCTGAGGCTGCGCACCGGCACGCCGGCCGCGGCCAGCGCCTGGGCATAGGCCAGGCCCTCGTCGCGCAGCGGGTCGAACTGGGCGGTGACGATCATCGCCGGCGGCAGCCCGGCCAGGCTGCGTGCGCGCAGCGGCGCCACACGCGCATCGGCGCGGTCGGCGGCGTCGACATAGTGGTCGAAGAACCAGTGCATCAGCGTGCGGGTGAGCACATAGCCTTCGGCGTTGTCTTGGTACGACGGGCGCGTGAGGTCGGTGTCGGTCACCGGGGTCAGCAGCAGCTGGCCGGCGATGGCCGGGCCGCCCTCGTCGCGCACGCGCTGGCAGGTGACGGCGGCGAGGTTGCCACCGGCGCTCCAGCCGGCCACGGCCAGCGGACCGGGGCGGCCGCCCAGCGCCGCGGCATGCTCGCCCAGCCAGCGCACGGCGGCCAGTGCGTCGTCGGCCGCGGCCGGAAAGCGCGCCTCGGGCGCATGCCGGTAGTTCACCGAGACCAGCATCGCGCCCGAGCGGCGGCACAGGTCGCGGCACAGCGGATCGTCCGAGGCCTGGTCGCCCAGCACCCAGCCACCGCCGTGGAAGTACACCACCACCGGGTGCGGCCCGGGCGTGGCCGGGCGGTACAGGCGGTAAGCCAGCGGGCCGGCCGCGCCGGGCAGCGTGCCGTCCACCTCCTCGGCCACCGCCGGGCCGGGTGGCGAGGCCGCCGACAGCTGCGCCAGCATGCCGCGCGCGGCCTCGACCGGCAGCGAATCGAAGGTCGGCAGCTGCATCGCCGCCATCATCTCGAGCACCATCTGCACATCGGGTTGCAGGCGGCGCACCAGGCCATCGGCACACAGCTCTCCGGCCGGGCCACTGCGGCGCAGGCCCAGGTAGTTGCGCGCCACCACCTCGTCGCAGGCGCGGCGGTAGGTGTCGACACCGCCCACATAGGGCAGAAAGACGCGCGGCTTGCCCGGCACGTTGGCGCCCATGTACCAGCTGTTGGCGCTGGGGTAGAGGGTGATGCCGGCGCAGTCGTTGACATGCTGCACCCAGCCGGCCTCGGCCGCCTCGGTGGGCTCGATGCGGGTGTGGCCCTGGGCGCGCAGCGCGGCCAGGCAGTCGCTCACCCATTCGACGTGCTGCTCGATCGAGACCATCATGTTCGACAGCACCGACGGGCTGCCCGGCCCGGTGATGGTGAAGAAGTTGGGAAAGCCGGTGGTCATCAGGCCCAGGTAGGTGCTGGGGCCATGCGCCCACTTGTCCTTCAGCGTGAGGCCGTTGCGACCGGTGATGTCCACCGCCACCAGGGCGCCGGTCATGGCGTCGAAGCCGGTGGCGTAGACGATGGCATCGAAGGCCAGCGCCTCGCCGCTGCGCAGCGCGATGCCGGTTTCGGTGATGCGCTCGATGGGTGTCTGGCGCAGATCCACCAGGCGCACATGCGGCTGGTTGAAGGTGGCGTAGTAGCCGGTGTCCAGGCAGGGCCGCTTGGTGCCGAAGGCATGGTCGCGCGGGCTCAGGCGCTCGGCGGTCTCGGGGTTGGTGACCACCGCGCGGATCTTCTCGCGCACCTTCTCGCAGACCACCTCGTTGGCATCGGGAAACAGGATCTGGTCGGCAAACACGCTCAGGATCGGGATCAGCTCGCCGGTGTTCCAGGCCGCTTCGAAGCGCTGGCTGCGCAGCTCGGGCGGGCTGTAGCGGCCATAGACCTGCGGCGGCTCCAGCGGCACGCCGGCACGCGACCATCGGGCCGCCTGGCGGTAGGCGGCGCGGTCGGCACGCAGCGGCGCCAGACGCTCCTCGCGCACCGGCCCGTTGCCGGCCGGGATCGAGAAGTTGGGCGTGCGCTGGAACACCGTGAGCTGGCTGGCCTGCTGCGCGATCAGCGGGATCGACTGGATGCCCGACGAGCCGGTGCCGATGACGGCCACACGCTGGCCGGTGAAGTCGACACCGCCATGCGGCCAGCGGCTGGTGCTGTGGCTGGCGCCCTGAAAGCGCTCGGCGCCGGCGATCTCGGGCGCCTTGGGCTGCGACAGGCAGCCGGTGGCCATGATGTAGAAGCGGCAGCGCACCGGCTCGTCGCGGCTGGTGCGCAGGTGCCAGCGGCCGTCGGCCGGGCCGGCGCCTTCGTCCCACAGGGCGGCCTCGACGCGGGTGTCGAAATCGATGTCGCGGCGCAGGTCGTAGAAGTTGGCCACGAACTGCGCATAGCGCAGGATCTCGGGCTGCGTGGCGTACTTTTCTGACCAGGTCCAGGCCTGCTCCAGCGCGGGGTCGAAGCCGAAGCTGTAGTCGGTGGTGGGGATGTCGCAGCGCGCGCCGGGGTAGCGGTTCCAGTACCAGGTGCCGCCCACGTCGCTGGCGGCCTCGAACACGCGGGTCGAGAAACCCAGGCCGCGCAGTTTGTGCAGCAGGTACAGGCCGGCAAAGCCGGCGCCGACCACCACCACATCGACCTCGGCGGGCCGCGCCGACGCGCCCTGGCTGTTGCGTTGCACCATGGTTCCTCCGGAGATGACTGCGGGATGGGCCGCAGATATTGCACCCGCCATCCGGGCCGCGCGCCGCTGTTTACCCGCAGTGCGGCGCGCGCTGTCGCAAGCCGGCACAGCGGGCGGACAGGCGTGGCCGGGCGCGGCCGCTGCCTTTCAACAGCCTTTCAACAGCCGTTCAACGGCCGTTCATCGGCAGGGTTAGCCGTCGCTGCCGGCGGTGGCCCGGGCGGCTCGGTCGGCAGCTCGGTCGGCGGCTCATGGCATGGTGCCGGGCCAGCGGTCCAGGCACTCGGCCAGGGCCTGGGTCAGCTGGCGCAGATCGGCCTGCAGCGTGGCCACGCGCAGCGCGAGCTGGCGCTCCTCGTCGGCATCGACGCCCAGCGCACTCTGCAGGCGCGACTCCAGCGACAGCGCCTGCGCCGCCAGCGCATTGGCGCCCAGCGTGGCGGCCGCGGCCTGCAGCGCGCGCAGCCGGGCGCACAGCACCGGCCGCGGTCCGGGCGGCCGCTCGGGCGAGGCCTGGCCCAGCCCGGACAGGCCGGCACCGTACTGCTCGACAAACTGCTGCAGCCCGCGCCGGTAGAACGAGGCGCTGTGGCCAAACTGCGCCAGCCCGGCATCGGCCTGCAGCCCGGCCACATGGGCCAGGCCCACCGGCAGCCCGGCCGGCGCCACGCCGGCGCTGCGCCCGCTCGGCACGGCCTCGGCCGGCGCCGCGGCGGGCCGTGGCAGGGCGGCACGCGCGGCGTCGGGCAGCCAGCGCAGCAGCAGCGCATACAGCCGGTCCACCGCCACCGGCTTGGCCAGGTGGTCGTCCATGCCGGCGGCCAGGCAGGCCGCACGGTCTTCGCCAAAGGCGTTGGCGGTCATCGCGATCACCGGCACGCCGGCGGTGGCCGGCAGGCGGCGCAGCATGCGCGTGGCCTGCAGGCCATCCAGCACCGGCATCTGCACGTCCATCAGAATGGCCGCGTAGCTCTCGCGCTGGGCCAGCTCGACCGCCTGCTGGCCGTTGTCGGCCACGTCCACCAGCAGGCCGGCGGCCAGCAGCACCTCGCGCGCCACGAGCTGGTTGACCTCGTTATCCTCGGCCACCAGCACCCGGGTGCCGCCATGGCGGCTGCGCAGCGCCTGCTCCAGCGCGGCCATGTCGGGCGCCAGCGCCGTGCTGCCGGGCGTGAGCGGCAGCGCCGCGCCGGCGGCGTGCAGGCGCAGCTGCGCCACGAAGCGGCTGCCCTGCCCGCTCTGGCTGTGCACGCTGATCGTGCCGTCCATCAGCTCGGCCAGGTGGCGGCAGATGGCCAGGCCCAGGCCGGTGCCGCCATAGCGCCGGGTGGTGGAGCTGTCGGCCTGCTCGAAGGGGCTGAACAGCTGGGCCAGCCGGTCGGCACCGATGCCGATGCCGGTGTCGCTCACTTCCAGCGTGAGGATGGGCCGGTCGGGCTCGGCCAGGTCGATGCCGCAGCGCAGGCGCACCTCGCCCGAGTCGGTGAACTTGACCGCATTGCCCAGCAGGTTGAGCAGCAGCTGGGTCAGGCGCGTGGGGTCGCCGCGCAGGTGCTGGCCGGCGGCCTGGTTGTCGAGCGCCAGGCACAGGCCTTTTTCGCGGGCACGTTCGGCCACCAGGCCCAGCGCATGCTCGAGCAGCGCGTCGAGGTCGAAGTCGATGGCCTCCAGCGTGAGCTTGCCCGACTCGACCTTGGACAGGTCGAGCACATCGTTGACCAGGCTCAGCAGGTGCTGGGCCGCGCGGTCGATGATCAGCAGGTTGTTGCGCTGGCCGTCGTCGAGCGCGCCGCGCTGCAGGATGTGCACCATGCCGCTGATGGCATTGAGCGGCGTGCGGATCTCGTGGCTCATGTTGGCCAGGAACGCGCTCTTGGCCCGGTAGGCCGACTCGGCCTTGTGCGTGCGCTCTTCCACCAGCGCCTCGAGGTGGTGGCGGTGCTGCTCGAGCTCGGCCACGATGCGGCGGCGCTCGGTGGTGTCGCGCAGCAGGCCCAGCACGGCCGGCCGGCCGTGGTAATCAAAGCGCGTGGCGCGCAGCTCGAGCCACAGGTAGTGGCCGTCGCGGTGCATGAAGGCCACGTCGTACTGGCGCTCGGGCTCGGGCGCCTCGGGCCGCACACGCTGGGCAAAACGCTCGTCCCACAGCGCCAGCGATTCGGGCGCCACCACGTCCTCGAAGCGGCTGCCGGCAAAGTTGGCCACGCTGTGGCCCAGCATGGCCGGCAGCGCCGGGTTGGCAAAGACGAAGCGGCGGTCCTGGGCCACGAACAGGCCATCGACCAGCGATCCGAGCATGGTGCGGCTGAAGGCCTCGCTGTCGGCCAGCGCCCGGGCGGCCAGCACCGCCTCGCGGCGGCGGCGCACATCGTCCAGGCAGCGCTCGATGGCCGGCACCAGGCGCGCCAGCCGGTCCTTGAAGACGAAGTCCGACACGCCCTGGTGCAGCAGGTCGACCGCCAGCTCCTCGCCGATGGTGCCCGAGACCAGGATCACCGGCACCTCGGGCAGTTCGCGGCGCAGGCGCAGCAGCAGGGCATCGAAGGTGACGCCGGGCACCTGGTGATCGACCAGCACCACCTGCCAGCCGCCGTCGCGCAGGGCCTGCTCGATCTCGGCCAGGCTGCACACCTGGCGGCAGCCGCCCCCCAGGCCCTGGCGCTGCAGATGGCGCTGCAGCAGGCGGAAGTCGGCCTCGACGTCCTCGACGATCAGGATGCGCTCGGCCTCGCCCTGCGGGCGGCCGTCGGCGGGCGGCGGCGACATGTCAGTCACGCATCAGCGGCTCGTTGGTGGCCAGCCAGTAGACACCCAGGCGGGCCACGGTTTCGGCAAAGTCGCCAAAGGCCAGCGGCTTGCGCACGAAGCTGTTGGCCCCGCCCTGGTAGCTGGCCATGCGGTCGCTGTCTTCGTCGGACGAGGTCAGGATCACCACCGGCAGCAGCCGGGTGCGTTCGTCGGCGCGCAGCCGGGCCAGCACCTCCAGGCCGGTGAGCCGCGGCAGGCCGATGTCGAGCAGCACCACGGTGGGCCGGTCGGGGCCCGGACGCTCGAGGTACTCGCCTTCACGGAACAGGTAGTCGAGCGCCTGCTGGCCGTCGCGCACCACGTCGATGCGGTTGGCCACGCGGGCGCGGGTGAGCGCGCGCAGGGTCAGCATCTCGTCCTGCGGGTTGTCCTCGACCAGAAGAATGACGCGTTCGCTCATGGCTCAGGCACTTTCAGTGGGCAGCGGCGGTGGCCGCTCGGGCAGCGTGAAGCGGAAGGTGGCGCCGGCGCCGAGGGCCGACTCTGCCATGACGCGGCCGCCATGGCGGTGGATGATGCGCTGCACCGTGGCCAGGCCGATGCCCAGGCCGGGAAACTCGTCTTGCCGGTGCAGCCGGGCAAACACCTTGAACAGGCGGCCACCGTGGGCCATGTCGAAGCCCACGCCGTTGTCGCGCACGAAGAACCAGCGCTCGCCGTCGATCTGGCGCATGCCGACCTCGATCTGCGCGTCGGCACGCCCGGCGGTGTACTTCCAGGCATTGCCCAGCAGGTTGGCCATCACCGCGCCCAGCATGCGCCGGTCGCCCTGCGCGCGCAGCCCGGGCGCCAGGCTGACCTGCACCACGCGCTGCGGCTCGGCGCGGCGCAGGTCGGCCAGGGCCTGCTCGGCCAGCACGCCGAGATCGACCTCGCCGCTGCCCAGCACGCCGCGCACGCTGCGCGACAGGGTGAGCAGGCCCTCGATCAGCTCGCCCATGCGGGCGCTGGCCTGGATGATCTGGCCCAGGTAGGCCTGCGCCTGGGCGTCGAGTGCCGGGCCGTGGTCTTCGAGCAGGGCCTGCGAGAAGCCGCTCATGGCGCGCAGCGGCGCGCGCAGATCGTGCGAGACGGCGTAGGCAAAGGCGTCGAGCTCGGCATTGGCGGCACTGAGCTCGGCGGTGCGCGTCAGCACCCGCTGCTCGAGCCCGGCATTGAGCTCGCGCAGCTGGGCCTGGGCGCGCTGCTGCTCGGCCAGCCGGCGCATCAGCTCGGCATGCAGGGTCTGCAGCGCGCGGGCCACTTCGGCCACCTCGTCGGCGCGCTGCGGCGCAATGGTCTCGAACTGCGGCGGCTCGTCGTGCACCACGCGCAGCGCGGCGGCCGACAGCTCCTGGATCGGCCGCGCCACGCGGCCGGCCAGCCAGATGCTCAGGCCGATGAAGCCGAGCGTGCCCAGCACGCCCAGCAGCAGCAGGCGCTGGCTCAGCTGCTCGGCCGCCCGGAAGGCCAGCGCCGTGGGTTGCCGCACCAGCACGGTGAGGCCCACCGCGCCGGGCTCGCGCGCCCAGGCGCTGAGGTAGGGGCCCTCGCCCGGCCAGTCCAGCACCGCCCGCACCGCCTGGGCGTTCAGCGTGACGGCCAGCGTGCTGTCCAGGCGCTCGGGCGGGCCCAGCAGCACCTTGTCGTCGCGGCCCAGCACCAGGCTCTGGCTGCCCTGGGCGCGCTCGTCATCGGCCTGCAGCGACTGGAACAGCGTGTCCAGCCACTCCCAGCGCAGGCGCGCGGCGAGCACGCCCAGCGGCCGGCCCTGCATGTCGACCAGGGGCACGCCCAGGTCGATCAGCGACGGCTGCTCGCCGTTGACCAGGCCCAGGCTGGCCGTCAGCGGGCCGGCCCGCCGCCGGGTGCCCACATAAGGCGCCTGGCGTGCGGGCGCAAACCAGGGCTCGTCCGCCAGATCGGCGCCCTCGAGCAGCGCATTGGTGGCCACCTGCACGCGGCCCTGCGGATCGACGATGGCCAGCCAGGCCAGCGCCGGCTGCTGGGCGCGCAGGTTCTCCAGCAGCAGGCGGGCATCGCCGGGCTCGACCAGGCCGCTGGCCAGCAGCGGATGGGTGGCGGTGTCGCGCAGCTGCTGCAGCTGCAGGCGCAGCGCGCTGTCGAGCGTGCGGCCCAGCAGCACGGCCTCGCGGTGCATGGCCAGGCCGCGCAGCTCGGTGAGCTGGGCGCGCTGGGTGCGCTCGAGCACCAGCGCCGACAGCAGCGCCAGCGCCAGGCCGCTCGCGCCGATCAGCAGCGCAAACCGCGCGCGCAGGCTGCGGCGCGGGCTCAGCGCATCGGGCAGGCGGGCCAGCATGCTGCGGTGGCGGCGCTTCAGCGCGAGGCGGCTGCGGCGCCGCCGTAGTAGCCGGCCGCACGCATCTCGCGCTCGGCGGCCTGCTGGGCGGCACGCAGGGCCTGCTCGAGCCCCACGCGGCCGGCCAGCGCGGCGCTGATCTGCTGGCCCACCGCAATGCCGATGGTCTGGAACTCGGGGATCGCCGCGTACTGCACGCCCTGGTAGGGGCTGCGCGGCAGGGTGCTGTCGGCCGGGTTGACGCTGTCGATGGCCTTCTTCTCGGCCGACGCAAAGCCGGCCACACGCCGGAACTCGGGATGGGCGTAGGTGGACTGGCGCGTGCCGGTGGGCACCGCGGCCCAGCCGCTTTCACGCGCCACCAACGCGATGTAGGCCTTGGAGGTGGCCCAGGCGATGAAGCGCTGCGCCTGCGGCCCGCGCTGGCTGGCCGTGGGCACGGCCAGCGACCAGGCCCACAGCCAGTTGGCGCCCTTGGCCGTGACCGCGTAGGGCGCCTGGGTGAACGCGACATCGCGCGCCACCTTGCTGCTGCGCGGGTCGGTCAGGAACGAGGCGGCGATGGTGGCGTCCACCCACAGGCCGCAGCGCCCCTGGCGAAACAGCGTGAGGATCTCGTTGTAGCTGTTGGCCGCCGAGCCGGGCGGGCCGAAGCGGGTGAGCAGCTCGAGGTACAGCGCCACCGCCTCGCGCCAGGGACGGCTCTCAATCTGCGGCTGCCAGGCCATGTCGAACCACTGGCCGCCAAAGCTGTTGACCATGGTCAGCAGCAGGGCCATGTTGTCGCCCCAGCCCGGCTTGCCGCGCAGGCAGATGCCGTAGACGCCGTTCTTGGGATCGTGGATGCGCTCGGCCGCCTCGCGCACCTGGCGCCAGGTGGGGCGCTCGCCGAACTGGATGCCGGCCTTGTCGGTGAGGTCCTTGCGGTACATCAGCATGCTGCTTTCGCCGTAGAACGGCGCGGCCTGCAGGCGGCCGTCGATCGACAGGCCGGCGCGGATGGCAGGCAGCAGGTCGTCCAGGTCGTAGGTGGGCGGCGGCGTGATCGGCTGCAGCCAGCCCTTGCGGCCCCACACCTGGGCCTCGTACATGCCGATGGTCATGACATCGAACTCGCCCTGGCCGCGGGCCACGTCGGTGGCCACGCGCTGGCGCAGCATGCCTTCTTCGAGCGTGACCCACTTGACCCGGATGTCGGGGTTGGCGCGCTCGAAGAACGGCGTCAGCCGCTGCATCTCGATCATGTGCGCGTTGTTGACCGTGGCCACGACGATCTGCGTGACGGCGGTGGCCGCCGGCTGCGCCAGCGCCACGGGCGCCAGGGCCAGCCATGCCACGCCCAGCCATGCCCGCGCCGCCGGCCGGCGGGCGCCCCACTTCGCAAGGATCGACGCCATGGCGATGCTCCCGGTTCGTGCCCGTGCGCGGCCAACGCTGTCAGCCCTCCCCCGCACGGCGCATGCCAACGATAACCCGCCGCAGTGTCGCTGCTGATCCGGGCCAGGGCGGCATGGACAAACCCTGGCGTGCGCCACCTGCCGGCGGGCAGGCCGGGCGGTTGAGTCGAGCGGTTGAGTCGAGCGGTTGAGTCGGGCGGTTGAGCCGGGTGGCCGGTTGGCAGCCGGCCAGTCTGCGGCTCAGGCGGCCGGGCTGGCGCCCGGCGCGTCGGGCTCGGGCCGGTGCCAGCGCGGGAAAAAGCGCGCCACCTGTGCGCCCGACGCCGCCAGCGCGTGGCAGCCGTCGATGCTGAACGGCTTCTCGTCGGGCGCCTGCGCCAGCTCGTGCCACAGGGCCTGCAGGATCGCGCTGCCCATCGCGCCGGCCAGCTCGTTGACATGGGTGCAGCCCGCCGTGCGGCCGAACAGGCGGCGGATGGCGTCCTTGTAGCCGCGCGCCACACGCACGCCCACCAGCTGCCCGTAGTCGGGCGCGATGGCGCTGCAGGCGGCGTCATAGGGGCCGGCGTCCATCGCCGCCTCGGCCGCCACGATGGTGGCCGTGCGGTCGACCGTCAGCCGCAGGTGCATGGCGTGCATCGGCTGGCCGCCGGCCAGCACGCCATCGGCCTTGTGCACCGGCTCAGGCCACACATCGGTGAGCAGGCCTTCGATGTCCCACAGCCCGTCGGCGCGGGCAAACGAGCGCACGGTGATGCTGCGCTGATGGGAGGCTTGGCGTGCACAGGCGGGCGGCGGCAAGGGCATGGACGGTACAGCGGACGGCGCAGGGCCGCCTTGGCAGGGGTGATGGAGCGGCGAGGCTACACCGGCGCAATGCGCCGTGGTGTCGCCGGGGTGCAGCGGCCCTGCCCCTGCCCCTGCCCTGCCCTGCCCTGCCCTGCCCTGCCCTGCCCTGCACCGCACCGCACCGCACCGCACCGCACCGCACCAATTGAATGACATGATTATTTTTTTATCATGCCAATGATTTGTCTACGACAATCTCGCCAGCCCTGACCGGGGCTGGAAAAAACAGCAAGGCCCACAAGCACTTGCCTGCCCTGCCACCCGATCGCCGTCGCGCTGCGGCCGCGCTCGGCCGGCCCCGGCACATCGCCCCAGTCCGCCCTCCTTCTGCCTTGCCCCAGCCCTCGCCCTCTCTCTCGATGAAGCCGGCCACCGTCACGCCCAGGGCCCCGGACCGCCCGCCGGGTTGGGCGGCTGCGCGCATCGGCCCGCGCGAGCTGGCCTTTGTGCGCGCCTGGGCCGAGGGCATCGCCCCCGCCGCGGCCTGGCAACGTTTTCTGGCCCCGGGCCCGGGCGCCGATGTGCGCCCTGCCCGCCCCGAGCTGCGGCGCCTGCGCGAGCAGCTGGGCATGCTGGCGCGATCGCACGGCCGGCCCGACATCGCGGCGCTGCTGCGGCGCGATCCCGAGGCCATGGCCGAGCCGCGCCAGGCGGCGCCCACGCTGGAGCAGTTTCGCGCGCAGCACCCGCCCGACTTCTACAGCGAGACCGAGCTGGTGGCGCTGTACCAGGCCGAGCACGGCGCGGTGGACGCGCGCAGCGCAGCGCGCCGCCGCCAGCGCCTGCGTGAACGCCTGCTGCTGGCCCTGCAGTGGCTGGGCCAGCAGGTGCTGCGCGCGCCCCAGCCCACCGACCCCGTGGCCGGCTGGCTGGACGAGCGTGTGGCCGCGCGCCTGGCCACCTGCGGCATCGCACGGCTGCAGGATCTGCAGCGCTGGATCGGCGCGCATGGCGAGGCCTGGCACCGGCCGGTGCCGCGCCTGGGCGCCGTGGGCGCGCAGCGCATCCTGCACTGGCTGGCGCTGCACGCCGACACCCTGGGGCCGCTGCCGGTCTCGACCGCCTGGCCACGCCATGCGCTGGCGCGGCCCGCCGCGGCGCAGCGCCCGGCGGCCCGGCCGGCACCGGGCCCAGCAGCTGCACCACCTGCTGCACCACCTGCTGCACCACCTGCTGCACCTCACGCTGCACCACCTGCTGCAGCGCCGCGCCTCCGCCACGGCAGCCCATTGGGCGCGACCCTGCCGATGGCGCCGCCGCCGGCCCTGGGCCTGTTGCAGCCGCTGGCCCATGGCGGGCTGCCGGCCGGGCTCGACGGCGCGCATGGCAGCCAGCGCGCACCGCTGGCGCGCTGCCGCATTGCCGCGCGCAACGACTGCGAGGCCGTGCTGGCCTGGCTGGCATTGCGCCCGGCCGGCAGCCACAGCTGGCGCGCCTACCGCAAGGAGGCCGAGCGCCTGCTGGTCTGGGCCACGCAGTGCCGCGGCAAGCCGCTGTCGTCGCTGGACGAGGCCGATCTGCACGCCTATCGGGCCTTTGTGCGCCAGCCCGACCCCGCCTGGCTGGCGCCACGCAGCACGCCGCGCTGGAGCCCGGCCTGGCGCCCGTTTGAAGGGCCCCTGTCGGCTCGCTCGGCCAGCACGGCGATGGCGGTGCTGCACAGCCTGTTCGCCTGGCTCACGCGGCAGCACTATCTGGAGGACAACCCCCTGGAAGCGCTGCGCGAGAACGTGCCTGAGGCCGACCCACCGGGGGCCGACATGTTCGAGTTGCACCGGCCCGAGCCCCGCAGGCCTGAGTCGCACACGCCTGACTCGCACACGCCAGTGGCCGGCACGCCTGTGGCCAAGCTGCCGGCCGCGCTGCAAGCGCCGCACGAGGCGGCCGACCGGGACGGGCCACAGCCGCCCTCGCCCTCGCCCACCCCACCCCACTCTGGCTCTGGCTCTGGCTCTGGCTCTGGCTCTGGCTCTGGCTCTGGCTCTGGCTCTGCTCGCTGTGCTCGCGCACATCAGCGACGCACGGCGCACGGCGCACAGCGCACAGCGCCGGCCCGCCTCGAAGTGGCCGCTAAACCACAGCAGCAAACCCCTCGGCTGGCCGGCGCCGCAGCGCCACCAGGCCCGGGCTGCGCAAGGCTGCGGCGGTCTGGGCGTCGTGCGTGGCCACCGCCACCGCACAGTCGGCCAGCGCCCGCACCAGCAGCGCCCGCAGCCGCGCGGCACTCAGCGGTGCATCGGTGCCCAGGCAGGTGATCAGCGGCCTGGCCGCCGGCCCTGGCGCAGGCGCAGGCGCCACACGCCCTGCCCCCGCTGACGGCTGATCGCCCGCATGCTCGGCCTGACCCACGGCCTGAATCCCAGCCTGCGCCGTCGCCGCAACCGCTTCAGCCCGGGTTTCAAGCCCGCTGCCAGCCGGCACAGCGGCCGGCGCGCCGGGCTGCTCGCGGGCCGCCAGATAGTCGGCCAGGCGGGTGGCCACATCGGCCGGCAGCACCACGGCCCGGGCGCCATGCACACGCCCTGCCGCGCCGGGGCCGTGCACCTGCAGCACGCATGCGGCAACGGGTGAGGCAACGGCGGCGGCAGTGGCTGCGGCGATGGCTGCGGCAATGGGTGTGCCGGCGTCCAGCAGGGGCAGCGTGCTGCCCGGGGCCTGCGCCGGTCGTCGCGGTGCCGGCGTGGCACGCGCGCCAGTCTGCGCTGCCGGCCCGTCCGGCCACACCAGCCAGTCCGCACGCGCGGCGGCCAGTTCGGCCACGCGCAGGCCCTGCCCCAGCAGCAAGGCCGCCACGGCCCGCAGGCGTGCGCCGGCCAATCCCGGCTGCGTCTCGAGCCAATCGAAGAACTGCTGCCGGGCGGGCCCGGGCAGCGCCGGTGGTGCGGCCGTGCGCCGTGCGTCGCTGATGTGCGCGAGCACAGCGAGCAGAGCCAGAGCCAGAGCCAGAGCCAGAGCCAGAGCCAGAGCCAGAGCCAGAGCCAGAGTGGGGTGGGGTGGGGGAGGGCGGGGCGGCCGTTGCGGCGCCGCGCCGACGGCTGGTCGGTGAATCCCCGGTTTGCCGCCCCAGGCGCTGCCCCGGTTGTTTCCCAGGTTGTTTCCCTGGTTATGGCCCCGGTTGTGGCCCCGGTTGTTGCCCGGGGGGCGACTCAGCCTCTCAGGACAGCAGGTTGTCCAGCAGCTTGAGCAGCTTGCGGCGACGGGCGTCGTCCAGCGGCACCTCGATGCGCAGATGCGTGCGCTGCCGCGCGTCGGTGCTCAGCACGGCCAGCGTGCGCCCATCGCGCTCGAGCACGGTGGCAGCCAGGGGGTTGGACTGTCCAACCCCCTTGGTCGCCGCCTGGCCGACCGCACTGCCACCGGCGGCCAGCAGCGCCTCGAACACCTGGCGCGCGGCCAGCGGCTGGCGCTCGAGGCGCAGTGCGGCGGCCCGGGCCACCAGGCCTTCAGGGTCGGCCTGCTGGGCATCGCTCAACGGCTTGGCCCAGCGAAACTGCAGATCCAGCGGCGACGCAAAGGCCTCCACCACCACCTGGGGCAGGCGGGCCAGCGACAGCGCCTTGCCCACGTCGCCCAGGTCGCGGCCGATGGCCAGCGCCAGCTGACGGTTCGACGGATACAGGCCCTGATCCAGAGCGCGGGCGTACATCACGCCCTGCTCCCAGGCCGACAAATCCTTGCGGGCGCGGTTCTCGCGCTCCATCTGTATGAACAGATCCTGCTCGGACAAGGTCTCCACCACCGCCAGCACGGGCAACCCCAGCTCGAGGCAGGCGCGGTGGCGCCGATGGCCAAAAACGATCTCGTAGGCCGCGCCCGGCGGGCGGGGCAGGGCAGGGGGGTTGGACAGTCCAACCCCCTGGCCAGGCACCACCGCGCCACTCCGAGCCAGGGCCTGCGCCGCCTCGGACTGCAGCGGCCGCACCTTGATGGCCTGCACGTTGCCGCCCGCCGCCGCGATGTCGGCCTTGAGCTCGGCAAAGGCTTCATCGCCAAACGAGCGCTCGTGCCGGTTGGCCCAGCGCGAGGGCACCACGCAGGCCGGATCGAGCCGGCGCGCGGGCGCGGCGCCGTCAAACTCGGCCAGGCGGGCGCGCAGTTGCTCGGCCTCTTGCACCGCCGCCGACTGCGCGGTCATGAACCCGAGCATGGTGCCCGGCGCGGTCTTGGCGCGACCCGGGTCGGCCAGGCGGACGCCGGCGCCCACCCTGCTGCCCAGCCCGCCCATGCCTGCCGCGCCACCCGCAACACCGACACCCCCCACGCCACCCGCGCCGCCGGTGGCACCAGCGGCACCCGCGTTGTGCGCACCTGACGCGTCGGGCCCGGCACCGGCCGCAATGCCGCCGCCCGCGCGGTCGAAATCCGCACCGGCCACCCCGTCCACCACGCCCCCGGGTGCCGCGGTGCCATCGCCCGCCACGCCCGTGCGAGCCCGCACCGGCAGGGCCGGCGGCAGCCCGATCGATCCCGCCTTTTGCAGCAGCTTCTTGCCCATCTCAGCGCCCCGCCTTCCGGTTCATGGTGCTGGCCTGCACCTGCTTGCGCCAGACGGCCTGGATCGATGTCTCGATGTGGCTGACGAACTGGTCGTAGGCATCGCGTGCCCGCTTGAAGGTCTTGGCACTGCCGTCGTACTTGCTGACGTCGTAGACCGTGCCGAACTCGGCGCTGGTGGTGGCCGTGACCGCGGTCTTGGGAATCTCCACCGGCAGCACCTTGTCGGTGTAGGTCGACTGGATCCATTGCCGCACGATGGCGCCGGTGGCGTCGGAGCTGTCCACGCGCGACAGCAGGATGCTGATGAAATCGAAGTCCTTGTCCAGACCGCGGCGGCTGAGCAGCTCGGTGGTCAGGTCGGAAAACAGCGACCAGAACTGCGAGGCCGAGGCGAAATCCAGCGCATTGGGCGGCAGCGGCATCACGATGCCGTTGCTGGCCATGAAGGCGTTGATGGTGGTGTACGACAGCGCCGGCGGCGTGTCGATGACGATCGCGTCGTACTCCGCGCGCACATCGTCCACCCCGTAGTGCAGCACGTTCCAGAACTCGAAGCCCGGCTCCTGGGTCTGCCGCGCCGGCAGCGCGAACTCGGCGCCAAACAGCACCGGCGCGGCCGCGACCAGGTCGATGCCGTCCCAGTAGGTGGGCTGGATGGCGTAGCGGATCGAGGTTTCCGAACCCATGGCCAGCGGCAGGATGGTTTGCCGCTCGTCGACCTCGGTGTCGGGCAGGATGCCGAACAGCGTGGTCAGCGAGCCCTGCGGGTCGGTGTCGATCACCAGCACCCGGTGCCCCAGCAGCGACAGTCCCTGCGCCAGCGTCATCGCAGTGGTGGTCTTGCCGACACCGCCCTTGAAGTTGCCCACGCTCACCGTCACCGCCTCGGCGCCGGCGGGGCGCAGGCGGTCCTTGCGATACTCGCGCACCCAGGCGCGCACCTCGGCCAGCGTGAACTCGCGCCGGCTGCCGGCCTCGTTGAGCCGGCCGGTGGGCAGGTCACCGCGCCCCATGCGGTGCGAGACCGAGCCTTTCTCGGCCCCCAGCAGCGCGGCCAGCTGGCTCAGGTTGAAGATCGGCGCCGCCTTGCGCGCCGTGGGTGCCAGCATCGCGGCACGGATCTGGCCCATCATGGCCTCGGCGCGTTCAGCCTGCTCGGCGATCTGCGTCAGACTGATGGCTTGCGGCGGCTTCAACGTGGGTGAGGTCATGGATCGCAATTCTCCTGCCTGTGCAGTCTACCGCCCGCTTGACGTTATATCGGCATTTGACGCAGTTTCGTCAAAGCGATGCCAGGGCCATCACAGCCCCATCTCCACACGCGAAGTCACGCCGTTTTCGAGCGGCGCAGGCCCGTATTGGCCTTGAAACCAACCCCGGCAAGGCCTCCCGGGGGTTTTTAAGCATTCAATACCTTCAAATCCTTTAATACCTTTAGCTCAGAAAACTCGTTGTAAAACAAAGACTTGTGTCAATCCACGTGAGGGGATACGGGAGCCCGCGGAGAGTTGTCGGGAGCCTGCGTGCCGGGCTACGGGAACTTGCGTGCGGCGCAACGGGACATTGCGTGAGTGGACACGGGGCCCGCTGTGCCGGCCGCCGCACCACCATGCCGGCAGCGCTGACGTGATGGTTTGCGGGGGCCTCTGACGGCACGGCCGCCCGATCCAGGGCCCTGATCACCCAGGGCGCGCCAGGCAAGCGCTCACACACTGCCTGGCCACGGTGCAAAGGCACCCACAGGGCAGGGCGCCTCTGCGCAGGAGGCCCGGAACGGGCGGGAGGGGCGGAATGTGGGCCGAGAGGTGGGCTGGTCTGCGTCGATATGTGCCGGGATATGCCGGGATATGCCGGGATGCGCGGCATTCGGGCCGGTTCCAGCCGCCGCGCCGCACCGCGGCGATCTGGCCACCCTGGGTGGCGCCCGCCAGGCGCTGCCATGGCGTCGCTGCGACGCAGGCGTTTTGGCGCGGTGGCGGTGGCGGTGGCGGCGGCGGCGGGCCCGGCCCCAGGGGTCACAGCGCGCGCGGCTGTTCAGGTGCGTGTTTTCGGGAGCGCAAGACGCCCGGATGAGCGCGCGCCACGCCACCTGCGGCCCGGCTTGAGGTGAAGGTTGACGGGGGCGTGTCCGAGCAGGCCGGCGCCGACAGCGCTGACTCGCGGTCGCCGCCGGCGGATCGTGCATCACGTCTTGCACGTGATGAAGGCGAGTTCGCCACCTCACGTGTCGGATACCATCTCCGCATGAACGTGCCAGATGAGGCCCCGCCCGTGTCACTCCTGCCTGCCGGCGCCCAGACGCCGGCCGAGGCGGAGGCGCCATCAGCGCTGCTTGCGCCGGCCATGCCGGGCGGCACGCGCAGGGCACCGGCGCGACGCAGCGCGGCTGCCGGCTTGCCGGCACGCGCCGACGCGGGCCAGGAGCTGCTGCGCAAACCGGTCAATGCGCTGGCCATCGTGCCGCAGTCCAAGAAGATCACGCCGCTGTTTCGCAAGAGCTACAACGTGATGCTGCACCTGGCGCAGGAGCAGGGCATGGAGCGCGACATCTTTCGCGCACCGATCTCGGCCGTGCTGGCCGGGCTGGATTTCGATTCCAACGACACCGGCCTGGTCAAGCGCCACCTGCGCGCCATGGCCACCACAGCGGTGGAGTGGCAGTCGCCCACCACCGGCGAAGGCGCCAGCTGGGCCATCAGCGGCCTGATCGGCCATGCCGAGATCAAGCGCGAGGGCGGGCAGAACTGGCTTGAATGGTCGTACTCGGTGCGGCTGAAGCAGGAACTGCTTGAGCCCAGCGTGTTTGCGCGTCTGTCGCTCGAGATGATCGCGCAGCTGCGCTCGCACGGCGCCATCGCGCTGTACGAGATCTGCAGCCGCTACCGCGACGTGGGCCGCACCTCGCGCCAGGCCTGGTCGTGGTGGCGGCCGGTGTTGTCGGGCAAGCCCGAGACCGACAAGCAAAAGCAGCTCGAGTACCGCTTCTTCAAGCGTGACGTGATCAAGCGGGCGATCGACGAGGTCAACGCCATCACCGACATCGAGGTGGAACTGCTGGAGTACAAGGCCGGCCGCTTCATTGCCGATCTGCAGTTCAGCGTGCGGCGCAAGCAGCAGGTGCCCTTGCCACTGGTGCCGCCGGGCAGCGCGCCGCAGCCGCTCGACCTGACCCAGGTGGTGCGCGCCACGGCGCTGGGCGTGGACGAGGAGCGCGCCGAGCAATGCCTGCACGAGTTTGGCGAGGCGCCGCTGAAGGCCGCGCTCGATGTGCTGGAGCGGCGCGTGGCCAGCGCCTTTCCGCAACCGCTGCGCGACCCGCAGCGTTACCTGCGCGCCGTGCTCGAGGGCGCCCGCGGCGGGCCAGACGAGACGCCGGCCGCGCACGGCCCCGGCCATGACGCCGACGCGGCGGGCCGTGCCGATCTGGCCCTGCGCGAGGTGGAGGCCAAGCGCCGCGTGAAGTGGACCGAAGAGTGGCTGCGCCGCCGCCGCGACGGCCTGGCCGACGAGATTGCCGCGATGGGCGAGGAGGCGCAGCAAGCGCTGTGCGACAGCCTGCTGGCTGACATGGCGGCGCGCAATGTCCACCCGTCGATCCGCAAGCGGCTGCAGACCAGCGGCTGGCAGCACGCCATGGTGCTGCACGAGATGCTGCGCTTTTATGCCAACGCCAGCATCGGCGAGCAGTGGGACCAGCCCAGCGCCCAGCAGCTGCTGGATGTGGCGGCGCAACTGGGTGATACCGCAGAGTCTGCCGGCTTGTCGGCGGGCTGACCTGGCGGGGCCGCTGGGGCGGGTGCAGCCGGGCGGGCGGATCCACTCCCTCAACAAACGAACTAACGGCTTTGTGTGGTCTTTGCTGATGGTGCGCGGTAGCGGTGTTGGGCGCAGTCGAAAACACAGACTGCCGTTAGTTCATTTAATGCGCGGACGACGCCCGTTTGCACTAACCAACCCGCCGCCTCCACAACCCTTTCCGGCACACCTCTTAGAACTACCCGCGCCACAACACACCACACCGATGCGCAACACCGAGGCAAGTCACACAAGCTGGATACCTGACAACCGCCGATATCCCCACCCGCAGTGGACAAGCCTGTGGAAAAGCCGGCACACCCCCGCTGGAAGCCGCGCCAGCACTCGCTGTCAAGGACTTTGCCTCATTGCAAGGCAGTCCGAAGAAGATTCCTCTGAGCGCTCGTCAACCCCTTGAGCGCGGCAGTCCGAACGGACTACATCTGCGGCCGAGTCACCCCGCCGCCGCACCCCTTCATGGGCCTTCAAGCGCCCTTCAACCGCCCTTCAACCGGCCAGCCTGCGGCCCAGGCCCGCCATCGGCGGCAGCGACGCCACCCGGTGGATCAGCCGCCGGATGCTGTCCACCCCGACCTTTTCGCGCACGGCAGCAATCTGTGTGCGCACCGTCGAGATCTTGACCCTGTGTTCGCCGGCAATCTGCTGCGGTGTCAGGCCGTCGCACAGCGCGTCCAGTACCTTGCCTTCATGGTGGGTCAGATGGTGTTCGGTGTCGAAAAACTGGCGCGCCAGGCACCGGTCGTGCACCTCGGCGCCCAGCATCAGCAAGGCCACCGGTGGTGGCGCCGCGCTGTCGCCGGCGTCGACCTGGATCGGCGCCACGCCCACCGCCAGCACGGCCTCGCCACCACGGTTCAGCGCCACCATGGCCCACAGGCCGCGCATGGCCGAGCGGATCGCGGCATGCAGCCGCGCTGCGTCCTCGGCCGGCAGTGCGGCGGCCACGCTGTCGCGCGGCTGGCCGCTGGCCGGCAAGACCAGCGGCGCACCGTGCCGGCACTGCTGCACAGCCGTGGCGTTGGCATGCAGCACATGACCTTGCGCGTCCACCAGCACCAGGCCGAAACCCACGGCGTCCAGCACCTGCCGCAGCAGCGGTGTCACGCCCTCAGCGCCACGCGGCAGCGCCACCGGGCGCAGCGGCGCGCACAGCGCCGGCTCCAAAACCAGGGCCGGGGCCGGGGCCGGGGCCGGGGCCGGCGCGACCCGGCAGGGCGCTTCCAAGATGTCCGCATGATTGAACAAGCTGCTCTCCCCAAGGGCTGATCGGCGGCCGGAAGGGGCCGCCACACGATCACCCGGTGCAGGATCTTGTGCGCTCAGGCCCCTGCGCCGGCCTACCTGACAAAGTGGGGTCGTACGCCGCCGAGCACGCCGTTCTAGGGGGCACGCTCACGCATCGCTGCGCCCACCGCTGGCCTCGCCCAGCACGCGCGCGATGGCGCTGCGCTCGTGCACGCCCAGGCGGGCGAACACCTGCTTCACGTGGTAGGCCGCCGTGTTGGTGCTCACCGCCAGCTGCGACGCGATCTCGGCATTGCTGTGGCCACGGGCGATCAGCACCGCCACCTCGCGCTGTTGCGGCGACAAGCCCAGCGCCGCCGCACCCTGCGCCAGGCGCAACGGCTCGGCGGCCAGGCGCGACAGCAGCAGCGCCGTGGCCTGGTCACCGCTGGCACTGCGCATGGCATGGCGCCGAAACTCGAAGCGGCCCCAGCTGGTGACCACCTGGTGCACCGCCTGCGGTGCGCTCAGCACGGTGTGCATCACGGCGGCCACAAAACCCGGCAGGGTCTCGCGCTCGGCCAGTGCCGAGGCCGGCGCAATCGCGTTGCCATGCGCCAGGCGGATCAGCCGCGACCAGTTCTCGTCGGCCCACAGCTCGCCACCCTGCGCATCCAGCAGCGCCAGCGCCTGCTCGATGGCCTGGTCCTGCGGGTCGCGTGGCAGGGCCGGCGACGGCACCGCCAGGCCCTGACCCAGGTAGTGCAGCACGCTGGCCAGCGCCTGCTCGTCGTCGGCCGAAAACGCCGGCGACTGCGGCCCGCGGTACAGACTGAGCTGGCCCAGCACCTGCCCCTGGTGGCGCACGATGGCGTACAGCAGGTGCGCGATGCCCAGCGGGCCGAGCACCTCGCGGCCATAGGTTCCGCTGAGTTCGGCCTCGCTGACCGAGCGCCGGCTGGTGGGCTGCCTGGCCGCCACGCGTTCGAGGTACTGCTGGCGAAACTGCTGGTTGGTGTGCCGGTCATGAAAACCGGCCATTGCATTGGGCCCCAGCATGCGCTCGGCATAGAGGTTGGTGATGCCGCCGCGCTCGTCGCAGAAAAAGAAACCGGCATGGCTGGCCGGCACCAGCTCGCGCAGCACCGGCAGCAGCGAGGGCAGCAGCACCGGCGCCGGCAGGCCCAGGTGGCACAGCTGGCGCAGGGTCACGCGGGCAGGGTGAAGGCTCATCGGCGCAGCTTGGACAACAGGGCCCGCGCAGCATAGCCCGCCACCTGGCGCCATGACCTACCCGGCCGGGTAGGTCGACAGGCTCAGCCTCTCATGTCGGCAACACCCGCTCAGCCACCGGCCTCGGGCAGGGGCTCGTTGCGCAGCATCGGCAGCAGCAGCGCCTGCGGCAGCTGGCGCAGGCCGCGCGCCACGCAGGCCGCGTTCAGGCGCGCGCCGGCGTCGTTGGTGTGGGTGCGGGCATCGGCAAACAGGGTCGCCACGCCGGCTTCGCCCAGGCCACGGTAGGCCTCGGTGACGATCATCGTCAGGTCGATGAACAGCGCGCCCTCGCGCATGGCCACGCTGCGGCCCCAGTCGGCAAACTGCTCAAAGTCGCGCCCCTGCAGCCAGCGGTCCTTGTGCGGCACCGGCGACAGCAGCACCGGCACGGCACCGGCGTCGAGGGCCTCGCGCACATAACGCGTCAGGTAGGCGCCGAAGCTGCGCACCGTCTCGCGGCTGCCGTCGGGCAGGGTCTCCTCGGTGGTCTCGGGGCCGGTGCCGGGCAGCACCCCGCGCTGCTTGGCCGCGGCATCGCCCACGCGGCCACCATCGTTGTGGCCAAACTGGATCAGCACCACATCACCGGGCTGGCACTGCGCACGCACCGCCTGCCAGCGCCCTTCGCGCAAAAAGGTGCGCGTGCTGCGCCCGCCCATCGCGTGATTGGCCAGTTGCAGGCGCTGGCCGTCCAGCCACGGCGCCAGGCGTTCGCCCCAGCCCCACTGGCCGTTCTGCCCGGCGCTGCGCACGGTCGAATCGCCCACCAGAAACAGCGTGGGCAGACGGGCCTCCAGCACCGGCGGCCGTGCCGGGCTGGCAGCGCCGGCCACGGCCGGCAGCGCGCCCGCCACCGGTGCCGACGCTGCCCCGGTGGCCCCGGCGCCCAACACGGCCAACGCGGCCACCGGCGGTGCCAGCAGCGCCTCGGCCGGCAGCAGGCCCTGCGCGCGCAGCGCCGCGTGCACCACCTGGGCGTTCAAGGCCGCACCGGCCCAGTTGGTGTGCACGCGTTCTTCGGGCGTGCTGCGCGGAAACAGCTGCGCCACCACCGCCGGGCCCAGCGCGTCGTAACGCGCTGCCACCTCGGCATCCAGATCGATCAGCGCCACACGCTGCTCGCGTGCCACCTCGGCCGCCCAGCTGGCGTAACTGCCGATGCCCCGCAGCGTGCGGCCCTGCTCATCGCGGCGCTGGCGCGGCACCGGCGTGCACAGCACCGGTGTGGCGCCCAGTGCGCGAATCTCGGCAAGGTAGGCCCGCAGGTAGGCGCCGTAGGTCAACACCGTCTCGGGCTGGCCGGTCAGGCGGTTGGTGATGGCCTGCTGTTCGTCGCCGGTGCCGCGCAGCGTGCCGCGCGCACGCTGGTCGTCGTTGACCGGGCTGCTGTCGTTGTGGCCGAACTGGATCAGCACCAGATCGCCGCGCTTGACGAACGCCTGCGTGCGCGCCCAGTGCCCGCCACTGCGGTAGGTGCGGCTGCTCAGGCCGCCGATGGCGCGGTTGACCAGGTTCACGCGCGCCGGGTCGAGGTAGCGGGCCAGCACATGGCCCCAGCCCCACTGGCCGGCCGGGCCCAGGCCCTGGCCGTCGTCGCGGCCGTTGCGCACCGTGCTGTCGCCGATCAACAGCACCGAGGGCAGGCGGGCATCGGCCGGCTCGGGCAGTTGCAGCGGCGGCGTGCGCGGATCGGTGTTGACCGCCACCGGCGGCACCGCCGCAGCGACCGGCACCGCCGGCGCAGCGGGCGCACCGGCCACGGTGGGGGCACTGCTGCAGGCGGTCAGCCAGGGCCCCAGCAGGCCGGCGCCGCCCATGCCGGCCAGTGCGCCCACCCAGCGCCGCCGCGCCGGCGAGGCCGCGGCGCCGGGCTGGCTGCCGCTGGCCGGCGAGTCCGCCCCCGGCCCGAACCCCGGCCCGGCCGGCGGGCCGCAACGGTGGTCGGAAGCAGCGCCAGATCCATCGCCCGAAGCCTGGCCTAGACCTTTGCCGAAGCCTTCGCCAGAACGGCCGCTGGAGTGGTCGCTGGAGTGACCGCCCGAGCTGCCGACAGCGGGCAGGGCAGGGTGCAGATCCAGGCGCATCGGCAACTGCAGACGCAGACGCAGGGGCAGGGGCAGGGGCAGACGCGATCGGGTCATCGTGGGCTCGCGCCGCACGGCGCAGTCAGCAGGGCTGGGCCGCAAGGCTAAGGCCTGTGGACAGCGCCACCCGGTGGCGGGCGCCAATCGATCAAGTTCATGAGCGATGCGGGCGTCTTCGGGCGACACCCTGTTCACGCGCCGACAGGCCGTGGCTAGAGTCGCGCCGCTTTCTCCTGGCCGGCCTTGCAGCCGCCTTGAATCCCCTGTGACGCCCCACACCCACAACGAGCCCGCCTTGCCCAGCCGCCACGCCCCGACTGCCTGCCCCTTCTTGCGCAGCCCGCGCGCCTGGCTGCGGCCCGCCGGGCTGGCCGCCCTGCTCGGCACCACGCTGATCGCCGGCCCCGCCGCGGCGCAGATCGGCCAGCGCTTTGCCTCCGAGCGCCGCGTCGTGCCCGACCCGGTCACCGGCGTGCCGCTGGTGTTTCTGACCACCGCAGCGCGCGGCGACAGCAAGATCTACCAGACCCACCCGCAATGGACGGCCGATGGCCAGTGGCTGGTGTTCCGCAGCGACCGCGGCGCCGTGCCCGGCGTCACCGAGGCGGTGGCCGTGCACGAGGCCAGCGGCGAGATGGTGCAGGTCACCGAGGGCGGCTTTGCCGGCATGCTCAACCTCGACACCCGCGCCAACCGCCTGGTGTTTCTGCGCGAGGTGCCGGCCAGCCCCCCAGCCGCCGCCACCGCAACCGCCGCCACCGCAACCGCCACAACCGCCACAACCGCCACCACAACCGCCACCACAACCGCCATCACCACACCCACCGGCACCCCGCCCCCCGCCCGCCCGCCGACGCGCCGCGCGCCAGCTGCAGGCCGTGGAGGTGGATCTCGACCGCCTGCTGGCCGACAGCCGCGCCGGCCGCCTGCAGGCCCATGCCAAGAGCGCCTACCAGCGCGTGCTGGCCACCATCCCGGCCGACTGGGCGCCGGTGGGCGACAACGCGCTCGATGCCGACGGCCAGTGGTTCTACTTTCGCGTCGGCCCGGCGGGTGCGGCGCGCCGCATGCCTGCGGGCCTGAAGGTGGAGCCGCACTTCGGCCCGCGCCACATGGGCGCCGGGCCCACCGGCATTGCCCGCGTGAACCGCCACACCGGCGAGATCCAGCCGGTGGTCACGGTGGGCTTCCAGATCGGCCACATCCAGGCCAACCCCTGGGTGGCGGGCGAGCTGGTGTTCAGCTGGGAGACCGGCGGCAAGAGCCCGCAGCGCACCTGGACCGTGCGCGGCGACGGCAGCGGCCTGCGCCCGCTGTACCCCGAGTCGGCGCACGAATGGGCCACGCACGAGGCCATCATCGGCCGCGACGAGGTGGCGCTGGCGCTGATGGGCCACCGCCCGGTGCCCGGCAGCGGCGCCAGCGGGCCCACCGGCTCGTACTTTGAAGGCGCCGCCACCAGCGGTGTGGCGCCGGGGCAGGAGGCCTCGTGGGGCCCCAGCGGCACACGCGAGAAGCCCACCGGACTGGCCATCGTGAACCTGCGCACCCGCGAGATGCGCATCGAGGCGCAAACACCCGTCGGCAGCGGCCTGTGGCATGTGCACGGCTCGGCCGATGGCCGCTGGGCCGTGGGCGACGACTTTGCGCGCAACCTCTACCTGATCGACCGCCGCAGCGGCCGCATGCGCCTGCTGTCGGCCGGCCACAAGGACACCGCGCGCGACCATCCCCATCCCAGCTTCAGCGCCGACGGCCGGCGCATCCAGATCCAGAGCGCCATGCTGTCGGAAAACGGCCGCGCGATGAACATCGTGGTGATCCAGGTGCCCGAGGCCTGGCAGGCCGCCGCCGATCCGTCGGCCGCGCTCGACGCCGCGGCCCGTGTGCCCACCGCGGCCCCGGCGGCACCCACCCCAGCCTCCCGGTGAGCCACCGCCCGCACGCCGCCCAAGGCCACGCCTTGTGGCTCGACGGCCTGCTGGCCGTGCTGGCCGTGGGCCTGCTCGGCATGGCAGTGTTCGGCCTGGGCGGCTGCAGCAGCCTGGCCCAGCCGCCGGCGGCGCAACGCGCTGCGCCTGCGGCCGCCCACGCAAACGCTCACCCAAACGCCCACCCAACCGCTCACCCTGAGGCCATTCCCGGCGGGCCTCAGGCCATCGTCCACCCGCGGCACCCGTCCAAGGTCGAGCCGGCGCCCCGCCCGCTGTTCCGCGACCCGGTGTGGGACGGCGCGGCCGACGCCGCGCTGGTGTTCAACGCCGGCCGCGGCCGCTGGGAGATGTTCTACACCGCACGCCGCGCCACGCTGCGGCTCGACGACCCCAAGGACGTGCGCTGGGTGCACGGCACGCGCATCGGCATCGCCAGCAGCGACGACGGCAACCACTGGCAGCCGCTGGGCGAGGCCCGCTTCCCGCCCGAGTGCACCGGCGGCGCCCCCGAGGCCAGCACCCACTGGGCGCCCGAACTGCTGGTGCACGAGGGCACCTACCACCTGTGGCTCACCGTGGTGCCGGGCATCCATGCGCGCTGGACCGGCGAGCGCCACATCCAGCACCTCACCAGCACCGACCTGCGCCGCTGGCACTGCGCCGACCGGCTCGATCTGGGCTCGAGCCGGGTGATCGACGCTGCCGTGGTGCGCCTGGACGACGGCCGCTTTCGCCTGTGGTTCAAGGACGAGGCCCAGGGCAGCCGCCTGTTCGCCGCCGACAGCGCCAACCTGCGGCACTGGACGCTGCGCGGCCCGGTCACCACGGTGGCCAGCGAAGGGCCCAAGGTGTTCCGCTTCCAGGGCCGCTGGTGGCTGGTGGCCGACCTGTGGCGCGGCCTGATGGTGCTGCGCTCGGACGATGCCGCCCACTGGCAGGAGCAGCCCACCCGCCTGCTGGCCGAACCCGGCCGCCACGCCAGCGACCGCGCCAAGGGCCAGCACCCCGATGTGCAGGTGGTCGATGGCCGCGCCTATCTGGTGTATTTCGTGCACCAGGGCGGCGAGCCCGAGGCCGCGTCCGACGACCGTTACCACCAGCGCAGCGTGCTGCAGGTGGCCGAGCTGAGCCTGGGCGCCGACGGCTGGCTGCAGGTCAACCGCGACGCCCCGCCGCCCGATCTGCGCGCGGCCTTCGGCGCGCGGCGCTGATGCGGCGCCCGGCCCGCCGCCTGGCCAGGGCCTGGGGGCACGCCCTGGCCGGCCTGGGCGTTGCGTGGTGCACGGGGCTGGGGGCCACCACCGCTTCCATCAGCCTGCCCGCCACCGCGGCAGACACACCGGCGACGGCCGGTCTGCCCGCCGGGCTGTGGATCGGCCACCGCCCGCAGCCCGGCAGCGTGGCGCTGCAGGGCGCCAGCGTGCGCCGCGACGACCGCGCCGATGCGCTCGAAACCCTGGCCGCCGACGATCTGGCCGCTGACCTGCGGCGCCTGGGCCAGCGCGCCAGCAGCCGGCGCTGGACAGCGCCAGGCCGCGGCGGCGGCGGGCTGCAGATCTGGCTGGGCACGCTGGGCCGCCATGCCGGCATCGACGCCCTGGTCGCCGCCGGCCGGCTCGATGCCGCAGCGCTGCGCGACTGCTGGGAGTGTTTCACGCTGGCTCTGGTGCGCACGCCGGCGCCGGGCGTACCGGCCGCGCTGGTGATCGTCGGGGCCGACCGCCGCGGCACTGCCTATGGCGCCTACACCCTGAGCCGCGCGCTCGGCATCTCGCCCTGGCACTGGTGGGCCGACGTGGCGCCCTGGCGGCACGGCCCGCTGCACCTGGCCCTGGCGGCGGCACACACCGAAGGGCCGGCCGTTCGCTGGCGCGGCCTGTTCATCAATGACGAGGACTGGGGCCTGCAGCCCTGGTCGGCGCACCACTTCGAGCCCGAGGCGCCGGGCGGCCGCGGCATGGGCCCGCGCACCTACCAGCAGGTGTTCCGCCTGATGCTGCGGCTGCGCGCCAACACGCTGTGGCCGGCCATGCATGCGGTCTCGGGCGCGTTCTTCGCGCAAGCCGGCAATGCCGAGATGGCGCGCCGCCACGGCATCGTGATCGGCAGCTCGCATGCCGAGCCGCTGCTGCGCAACAACGTCAGCGAGTGGCAGGCCCCCGCCGAGCAGTACAACCACGCCAGCCACGGCGCCCAGGTGCGCGCCTACTGGGCCGAGCGGCTGCGCCAGGTGCAGGCCCTGGCGCAGCCGGGTGACGGCACGCCGCCGCTCGAGACCCTGCTGACCCTGGGCATGCGCGGCATCCACGATTCGGCCCTGCAGGGGGCCAGCGGCCTGGCCGCCCAGCAGGCGCTGCTGCGCGAGGTGATCGCCGGACAGCGCGCGCTGATTGCCGGGCACCTGGGCGCGGGCCCGGCGCCGCAGGTCTTCGTGCCCTACAAGGAGGTGCTGCCGCTCTATGACACGCCGCCCGGCCTGGCCCTGCCCGACGACGTGACCCTGGTCTGGCCCGACGACAACTTCGGCTACCTGCGCCGCCTGCCGCAGGCGGCCGAGGCCGCGCGGCCCGGCGGCGCCGGCATCTACTACCACCTGTCCTACCTGGGCGCGCCGCTGTCCTACCTGTGGCTGTCGACCACGCCGCCGGCCCTGGTCAACCACGAGATGGGGCGGGCCTTTGCGGCCGGCGCGCAGCGCCTGTGGATGGTGAACGCCGGCGACATCAAGCCCGCCGAGACCTCGCTGAGCCACTGGTTCGACCTGGCCTGGAACCCGCACGCGGTGCAGGCCCTGGGCCAGGCCGGCTGGCTGCAGCAGTTTGCCGGCCAGAGCTTCGGCCCGGCCATCGCGCCAACACTGGCCGCGCTGTGGGACGGTTATTTCCGCCTGAACTTCGAGCGCCGACCCGAACATCTGCAGGCCCATCTGCCGGGCGAGCGGCCGCGCCGCCTGGCCTGGCCGGCCGGACGCGTGGCCCGGCACCTGGGCGAATGGCGCACGCTGCTGCAGGGCCTGGACGCGGTGGCCGCGCAGCTGACGGCGGCGCAGCAGCCAGGCTTCTTCCAGCTGGTGGCCTACCCCCTGCGCGCCGCGGCCCTGGCCAACGAGCGCGCCTGGGCGCTCGAAGCCCATGCCGCCACGCGCGAGCGCACGCCCGCCGCCGCCACCCGGGCGGCCTGGCGCGCGCACCGCGCCGACGCCCGCCTGAAGGCCCTGACCGCCCGCTACAACCGCGGCCGCTGGGCCGGCATGCTGGCCGAGGAGCCGGCCGACAACCTGTGGCCCGGCTACCGGCTGCAGCCCCCGTCGCTGCCGGCCTTGCAGCTGATGGGCGCGGCCGCCGCCGGCTGGCGCAGCCAGGCCCTGCAGCGCATGGACCGGGCGCAGGATGACCTGCCGGCCGAAGCCGCCGCACCGCCCATGCCCGACGCCGCCGCACCGGCGCGGGCCGATGCGGCCGATGCGGCCGCCGCCGTGGCGCTGCAGGCGCAGCCGGCCAGCGGCCCATGGCAGGCCCTGCAAGGCCTGCAGAGCAGCGGGCCGGCCTGGCGCGCCCTGCAGGCCGGCGCGCAGCTGCGCCTGCAGCGGCCACCGCAGCCCCCGGGTGGCACGGCGCCCGGCGAGGCCGGCCCGGCCTGCCTGCAGCTGCGCATCCTGCCCAGCTATCCGGCCCTGGCCGCACCCCAGCGGCCCGCGGCCGCCGAGGGCTGGCACGCCGATCTGCTGGGGCCTGACGGCCAGCGCCAGCCGCTGCACTGGCCACGCGGCGCACAGGATGCCGCCTGGGCCCAGGGCGTCTTGGCCAACCGCCTGAGCGCCCGCATCACCGTGGCCGACGCCGCCGCGCCGCTGCGGATCGAGGCCTTGCAGGCCGACTGGGTGCTGATGGACGCCCAGCTCACGCCGCAGGCCTGCCGCTGAGGCGGTGTGCTGCGGTGTGCTGCCGCCTTCAGCGCGGGGCCGGGGCCGAAGCCGAAGCCGAAGCCGAAGCCGAAGCCGAAGCCGAAGCCGAAGCCGAAGCCGAAGCCGAAGCCGCGGCCGGCGGAGCGGCCGGGGCCGCAGTCGCGGTCACGCCACCCAGGTGCCGCGCCAGAAAGGCCGCCATGCGCTCGGCCAGGTCCACGCGGTTGTCGGGTGCGGCCAGGCCATGGCCTTCGTGCGGGTAGCGCAGCCACTCGGGCGTGCGGCCGCCGGCGCTGAGCGCATCGACCATGCGTTCAAGGTGGGCGCGGGGCACGCGCACATCGGCCTCGCCCGAATACAGCAGCACCGGCACATCGATGCGCGCTGCCTGGTGCACCGGCGACTGATCGCGCAGCATGGCCGCATCGCGCACCGGGTCGCCAATGCGCTGGGGCAGCAGGCGTTCGCGGATGCCCTCGGAGGTGTCGTCGGTGACCAGCCAATGGCCTTCGATCAGCAGCGCCAGATCGGTCAGTGCGTGGCCGGCCACCACGCAGCGAAACAGGCCCGGGTGGCGCACCGGCCCCATCAGCGCGGCGTAACCGCCATAACTCGCGCCCACGATGCAGGCCCGCTCGTCGGCCAGGCCGCGCTGGCGCGCCCACAGCAGCGCATCGGCCAGGTCGTCCTGCATGGCCTGGCCCCACTGTTTCAAGCCGGCCGTGAAGTGCGCCCGCCCATAGCCCTGGCTGCCGCGAAAGTCGGGCGCGATCACCAGATAACCGCGCGAGGCCAGAAACTGCGCCTGGGCGTCCCAGCGCATCCAGCCGCCCCGCACCCAGGGCCCGCCATGCACCAGCACCACGGCCGGTGCCGGCTGCCCCTGCTCCACCGCGGCGGGCAGGGTGAGCCACACCGGCAGCGGCCGGCCATCGCGGGCGCGCAGCCATTCAAAGGCCTGCGGCGCCATGCGCGCGGCCTCGATCTGCGGCAGGCGGCGTGCCACCAGGCGCCACCCGCCACCGGCAGCCCGGCGCACCCACAGCTCGCCGGGCTCGGTGTCGGCGCGTGAATCCACCAGCCACACGGCCTGCGGCGTGCCGCAGCGGGCGCACTGCACGGCATTGAAGCGCCCGGGCAGCTGGCGGTCGGCCGCCGCCTGCGCGGCGGCATGCTGGCTGTCGAGCCAGTGCTGCACCGGCAGTTCGGCCTCGGCACGCAGGCCCACCAGCGCGCCGCTGGCGCCGTCGTGAACCATCCCCACCACCGGCTCGAAGCCCGGCAGTGTGAGCAGGGCCGGCTGCTCCAGCCGGTCTGTCGCCGGGTTCAGCCAGGCCACCCGGCCCTGGCCCAGGTCGGCCCCGGAAGGCGCCCCCGTCAGCGCCGGCTTCGCGTCGGGCTCCACAAAGCTGGCCGCCAGCACGCGACCCTGGGCGTCCACAGCCAGCGCGCGCCAGGGCAGCGGCTCGCCGGCGCGAAAGCTGTCGCGGCCATCGCCCAGCGTCAGGCGCTGCCACGTGGTGCCCGGCGGGCGCAGCACGAACAGGCGGCGCAGGCCCTCGTCGTCTTCGGTCATCGCCAGGCGCGGCTGGCCATGCGGGTCGAACAGCCAGTGCACCACCTGATCGGGGGCGCCTGGCAAGGCCATCGGGCGGGCCAGGCGCGAATCGAGATCCAGCCAGTGCGGGCGCAGGTAGGGCAGGCGCAGCCAGCCGCGCTGGCTGCGCCGCTGCACATCGGCCACGATCACCCGCCGGTCGGCCGGCGCGGCCTCCACCTGCGGCACGACAAACAGCAGCGGCATCGGCGCGTCCATCAGGCGCCGCGGCCGGCCGCCCTGCAGGCCCACGGTGAAAGCGCCGCCGCTCAACATCCGCTGGTTGACCGGCGTCTCGAGATCGTCCACCGAGAACAACAGCTGGTCGGCGCCCAGCCAGTGCACGCGCACCACGTCACCCTCGCTGGCGCGGGTTTGCCGCGCCACCGGTTGCGGCGCCTCCAGATCGATCACGAACAGCGACTGGCGCTCGCCGCCCCGCCCGCCGGTCAGCGCCAGGTGCCGACCATCGGGCGACAGGCTGGCGCTGGTGTAGCGCGGTGTGTCCATGAAGGCCCGCGCCGGGATGGCCGCGGCAGGAGCCAGCCCTCGCCCCCCGGCCTGCGCTTCAGCCGGTGCCTCGGCCCTAATCTCGGTCCGCCCGTCGGTCCGCCCGTCGGCCCGCCCCTCGGCCGCCAGCACGGCGCCCGGTGGCCACAGCCCCGCGCCGCCCAGCACCAGCAGCAGCAGCGGCAGAACGTGGCCCCAGCCACGGGAAACGCGTGTGGCACAGCGCATGCTCAGCCCTTGGTGGCGCCCATCGTCAGACCGGCGATGAACTGCTTTTGCAGAATGAAGAAGATGGCCACCGGCGGCAGCGCGGCCACGATGGCGCCGGCCGACACCAGGTGCCACTGCGCCACCCACTGGCCATTGAGCGACTTGAGCCCGCCGGTCACCGGCATCGCATGGTCGCCCTGGATCAGCACCGTGGCCCAGAAGTAGTCGTTCCAGATGAAGGTGAACACCAGCACCGACAAGGCCGCCAGCGCCGGCCGCACCAGCGGCAGCACCACGCGGTGGAACACCTGCCACTCGCTGGCGCCCTCGATGCGCGCGGCCTCCACCAGCTCCATCGGCAGCTCGCGGATGAAGTTGCGCATAAAGAAGGTGCAAAACCCGCTCTGGAACGCGATGTGGAACAGGATCAGCCCGCTCAGGCTGTCGTACAGGCCCAGCGCCAGGCTCAGGTCGCGCACCGGCACCATCAGGATCTGGAAGGGCACGAAGTTGCCGCCCACGAACACGAAAAACACCAGCAGGTTGGCCTTGAAGCGGTAGACCCCCAGCGCAAAGCCGGCCAGGCAGGCCAGCGCCACCGCCCCCAGCACCGTGGGCAGCGTGACCAGAAAGCTGTTGCCGATGTAGCGCAGGATGGGCGTGCTGCTGAACACCGCCGCGTAGTTGTCCCAGGCCTGCCACTGCGTGGGCCAGCCCCAGTAGTTGCCGGCGGCGATGTCGGCCTGGCCGCGCACCGAGGTCAGGGCCACGGCGATCAAGGGCAGCAGCCACAGCAGCAGGGCCAGTGGCAGCGCAGCGCGGTAGAGCCAGCGCGTGGGCGCCGAGGCGCGTTCAATCGGGGTTGGGAACATCAGCCCAGCTCACGTTCCTGGCGGTAGATGCGCCACAGCACGAACAGGATGTAGACCAGCATGATGGCAAACAGCACCGTGGCGATGGCCGTGCCGTAGCCCATGCGGTAGCCGTACTCCGACAGCGCCTTCTCGTACATGTAGTACGCCAGCACGCGCGACGAGCCATAGGGCCCGCCGGCGGTCATCACCGCCACCATGTCGAAGCTGCGCAGCGAGCCCACCACCGTGACCACCACCGCAATGAAGCTGGCCGGCCGCAGCTGCGGCAGCACCACATGCCACAGCATCTGCCAGCCCTTGGCGCCTTCCAGCCGCGCGGCCTCGATCAGGTCGGGGCGGATGCTGTTGAGGCCGGTGAGGTACAGGATCATGCAGTAGGCGATCTGCGGGTACAGGCCGGCGGCCACGATGGCGTAGGTGACCAGGTCTTCATCGGCCAGCACCGCCAGGTCGGCCTGGCCGAACAGGCCGAACAGCTTGTCCACCAGGCCCAGCGCCGGGTTGTAGAACCAGGTGAACACCAGGCCGATGACCACCTGCGAGATCACGAACGGAAAGAAGAACAGCGACTTGATCGCGCGGATGCCGAACACCGTCTGGTTCAGCAGCAGGGCCAGGCCCAGGCCCATCGGCACCGCCAGCAAAAAGCCCAGCAGCCAGATCAGGCTGTTCTTCAGTGCCACATGAAAGTCGGGGTCGCTGGCCAGCTCCACATAGTTGGCCAGGCCCACCCACACCGGCGTGCCCAGGCCGTCCCAGTCGTAAAGGCTCAGCCGCATCGACTGGCCGATGGGCAGCACCACGTACAGCAGGAACATCGCCGCCGCCGGGGCCAGAAACAGCCAGGGCGCCAGCGCGCGCTGGTGGCGCTGCCACCAGCCGTCGTGGCCCTGCGCGCCGGTCGCCGGCATCACTTGTAGACGCGCTTGCGCACGCTCTCCAGGCGCTCGAGCACTTCCTTGCGGCTGTCGGGCTTGACCATGTAGCGCTGGAAGCCCTCCATGCCGGCCTTGGCCATCTCGGCCGGCGCGTCGCGGTCATAGAACTGGCCCAGGCCCTGGGCGTTGGACAGCAGCGTGAAGCCTTCCTTCAGGTAGGTGTCGGCCGGGCGCGCGGCCTCGCGGTTGACCGGCAGCTGGCCCAGGATCTCGTTCATCCGGGCCTGCACCTCGGCACGCGCCATCCAGGCCAGAAAGCGTCGCGCATCGGCCTTGTTGCGCGACTTGCTCGGGATGTGGGCGGTGTCGGTGGGCGCGTCCTCGGCCTGCGGCAGATCGGCGATCTTGGGGAAGGGCATGAAGCCCAGCTGGGCCTCGCTGAGCCCGCCCTTCTTCATCAGGTCGACCGCGAAGTTGCCCATCAGGTACATCGCCGCCTCGCCCTTGACGAAGGCCGGGATCGCGTCCTGCCAGTCGATGGCCGCATGGTTGGCCAGAAAGTAGCCCGGGCGCACCAGCTCGTCCCAGCGGTCGAACACGGCCACCACGCGCGCATCGGTGTAGGGCACCTGGCCGCTGGTGAGCGCCATGTGGAAGGCATGGCCGTTGACCCGCATGTTCAGGTAATCAAACCAGCCGCCGCTGGGCCACAGCGCCTTGGTGCCGATGGCAAACGGCGTGATGCCGGCGGCCTTGAGCTTGACGCTGACGGCCAGCAGCTCCTTCCAGGTCTTGGGCATGGCCAGGCCGTGCTTGGCGAACAGGTCCTTGCGGTAGTAGATGCCCCAGGGGTAGTAGGTGTAGGGCACACCCCACTGCTTGCCGTTGAGCGTCATCGACGGCGCGGCCGACTTCAGCTTGTCGTGCAGGCCGTCGCGCGTCCACAGGTCCGACACGTCCTCGAACAGGCCGGCCTGCACGAAGGGCGCCATGCGGTTGCCGGCATACCAGCTCACCACGTCGGGCGCCTCGGCGGTGAGGAAGTTGCGCAGCGAGGTCTTGAAGCCTTCATGGTCGAAGGTGTTGATCTTCACGGTCACATCCGGATGGGCCGCCATGAAGCTCTTGGCCAGGTACTCCCAGGCGGCCTTGGGCGCGGGGTCGGACGCATCGGTGTTGATCACCAGCGTGCCGGCCTGGACGGTGGCGCCCAGGGCACCGCACAGCGCCAGGCCGAGCGCCAGGGCGCTGCGGCGCAGCAGGGGGGTGGGGTTCATGGCGGTCTCCAGTCGGGTGTCTTCTCGTGGGGGGGCGGGGTCAGACGGCCGGCACCTCGGGCACCGGCAGCTCGGCCAGCGCCACGCAGCGCGGCAGGGCGCGGCCATCGGGGCCGAACAGGTGCAGCGCCGCCGGCGGCAGCGCCAGCGCCACGCGCTGGCCGGCGCGGGCATGGGCCTGGCCGGGGGCCTTGGCCACCAGCGGGCTGTCGGCCTGGCCGCTGTCCAGGTACAGGTAGGTGGCCTCGCCCAGGCGCTCTTGCCACTGCACGCTGCGCACGATGTGCTGGCCGGCGCTGCCCAGCTCGGCATGCTCGGGCCGCAGGCCCACGCTCACCGGTGCGCCGGCGGGCAGCGCGCGCGCATCCACCTGCACCCGCACGCGCTCGCCCTGGCGCAGCTGCACCCAGGCGCCATCGGCCTCGGCCTGCTGCAGCGTGGCGGGCAGGAAGTTCATGCGCGGCGAGCCGATGAAGCCGGCCACGAACAGGTTGCAGGGCTGGTGGTACAGCGCCAGCGGCGTGCCGCACTGAGCCACGCTGCCCTCGCGCGCCACGGCCTCGCCGGCGTTGAGCAGCAGGATGCGGTCGGCCAGGGTCATGGCCTCGACCTGGTCGTGCGTGACATACACCGTGCTGGCGCGGCCGAACTCGCGGTGGATGCGCGCGATCTCGAAGCGCGTCTGCACGCGCAGCGCGGCGTCGAGGTTGGACAGCGGCTCGTCGAACAGGAACACCCCCGGCTCGCGCACGATGGCCCGGCCGATGGCCACGCGCTGGCGCTGGCCGCCCGACAAGGCCTTGGGCAGGCGATCCAGCAGGTGCTCGAGCTGCAGCTTGCGCGCGGCCTCGGTGACGGTGCGGCGGATCTGCGCCTCGGGCACGCGCGCCAGCTGCAGGCCGAAGGCCATGTTCTGGTACACGCTCATGTGCGGAAACAGCGCATAACTCTGAAACACCATGGCCACGCCACGGCGCGCCGAGGGCACCTCGTTCATGCGCACGCCGCCAATGCGCAGCTCGCCGGCGCTGATCTCCTCCAGCCCCGCAATCATGCGCAGCAGCGTGCTCTTGCCGCAGCCCGAGGGGCCGACGAAGACGCAGAACTCGCCCGGCGCGATGCTCAGGTCGACCGTGCGGATCACCTCCACCTGCGCGCCGTAGCGCTTGCTCACCGCGTGTAGCTCGATGCCGGACATGGGCTGTCGCCCGGACGGTGGGCGCTTCTCTGCTGCTGGGAAGCGGCAGATTTTCCAAGCCGGCCCGGTGCGGGCTGCCGGTCGGTTTCCCTGCTGGCGGGCGCTGCGGCCGGGCCTGGACGGGCGGGTGGGCACGGCGTGCCGGCTGGGGTTAACCCGCTGCCGCACCGGGCCCCGGCCGCAGCGGCAGCGCTTGCGGCCGCGCATTCGGCCGGCAAAGCAGGGGTTTGCACCGGTTTGCGTGCCATGCCTGGGCGCAGCCAAGGCGCACCACGCCATCGCTGCATCGGCGCATTAGCAAATCCGATAGTGCCGGCGCCGGGCGGGCCGGTGCGGCAGCAGCGCGGTGGGCACCACCGGCCCTGCGCCGGTGAGCCGGTGTGCCGGTGTGCCGGTGCGCCGCTCAGGCGCCCTGCAGCTGCCAGGCCATCCAGCGCGCCGCCAACGCCGGCCATTGGTCGTGCGTGCCGGCCGTGTGGCGCAGCGCAAAGCCATGGGGCGCCTGGGCGAAGACATGGGCATCCACCGCGCCGCCGCCGGCCCGCAGGGCCTGGATCAGGTTCAGCGCATGGTCCAGCGGCACCACGGCATCGTGCAGCGCATAGGCCAGAAACACCGGGCAGGGCGGCAGGCCCTGCGGCTCGGCCCGGATGCCGATGGGCCAGGCGTCGTAGAAGGCCTGCTTCTCGGGCGGCGGGTAGTCGGGCTTGCCGGCCGGGGCCTTGTAGGCGCGGTGGTTGGCATTGATCGGCGCATAGGCGATCACCGCGCCCGCCAGGCGCAGCGGCGCCGGGTGCGGCTGGCAGGCCAGCACGCCGGCCAGGTGGCCGCCGCTGCTCAGGCCCAGGTGCAGCAGCGGCAGCCCGGGCGACACGCGGGCCAGGTGCTGCAGCGCGGCCAGCCCGTCGCGCAGCGCGATGTCGAAGGGCCAGACCTCGCCCGGCCCATTCTCGCCACTTGGGCTATCTGGGCCCGGGCCCACTGCCTGGCCGGGCAGGCGGTGCACCAGCACATGGGCGTCGAGCCCCAGGCCGTTGAGCCAGTGGGCGATCTCCAGGCCTTCCTTGTCGATCACCAGCTGCAGGTAGCCGCCGCCGGCCATCACCAGCACCTGGCCGCGCGCCGGCCCGGGGCAGCGAAAGCTCAGCAGCTCGGGCCGCCGGACCTGCGCGATGCTGCGATCGGGCCAGTGGCCCTGCCAGAGGTTGTCCGCGCCCTCGGCCAGCGGCTGGACCGTGTGCGGCAGGGGTGGCGAGCTCGGGGTCGGGTGCATGGGTCGGGCCGGGGCCAAGGCAAGGTCAAGGGGCGAGATCAAAGGGCGCGGATCAGGGCGGGGCGGGGGCCGGCAGCACCGTGGCGCGGCCGGCCGGCTGGGTGGCCAGCCAGGCCCGGGCGGCCGCCAGCGCGGGGTCGTGGCCGTTGCGCTGGGCGGCCGGGTCGGGCCACACGGTCTGGTCGGGCACCACGCCCACGGCCTCGACCCGGCGCTGGCCGCCGATCAGCATGTCGACCTCGCTGAGCACCAGCTGGCCGCCACCGGGCAGGGCCTGGCCCTGGCGCACGCCCAGCAGGCAGCCGCAGCTGGTGCTGCCAAACACGCGGGCGCGGCCGCGCTGCTGCAGCACCGCGGCCATCAGCTCGGCGCCGCTGGCGCTGGCCTCGTCCACCAGCACCGCCAGCGGCTGCGCCAGGCGCTGCGGCTGCGGCGGGATGTCGAGGTCGGGCGTCACGTCCATCAGGCCGGCCATCGCGGTGATGCGCTGGTTGTCGCGGGTGACGATGCGCCCGGCGCTGCCCGGCGGCAGATACCAGCCCAGCAGCGCGTTGGCCAGCTTGAGGGCGCCGCCCGGGTTGCCGCGCAGGTCGAGCACCAGGCGTTCGCTGGGCGCCAGACGCAGCTGGGCCAGCTGCAGCTCGGTGGCCAGCGCCGGCGCAAAGTTGACGAAGCGCAGGTAGCCCGTGCCATCGGCCAGGCGGTGGGCGCGCACGCCCGGGTGCTGCAGGGCGTCCTGCTGCAGCGTCAGCTGGAAGGGCCGGCCATCGGCATGGCGGCCGTCGAGCACCCGCCGGCTGCCCACCTCGCCGGCATTGAGCGCCTGGTTGATCAGGCCGCGCTGCGAGCGCTCGGTGGAGCTGCCGCGCACCGCCTGCGCCTGGCGGGCCCACCAGGCGGCCACCGGCTCGCCGTCCACCGCGGTGACCTCGTCACCCGGGCGCAGGCCCAGCAAGGCCGCCTGGCTGTTGCCGGCCACCGCCATCAGCAGCCAGCGGCCTTCGTGCGGCTGCAGGCGCAGGTCGTGGCTGCCGCGCTGCTCGCGCGTGGCGCGCAGCGCCATCGGCGAGACCACGCGCGAATGGGCATCGCGCAGCTCGCCGACCATGCGGTCGAGCTCGTGCCAGAACTGCTCGTCGCTGGCCGCACCGAGCACACGCTCGCGCCAGCGCGGGGTCAGGCCGGCCCAGTCCACGCCGTTGAACTGCGGGTCGACATACTGGCGCGACACCTGGCGGGCCACGTCGTCAAAGGCCAGGCGGCGCGTCTCGGCCGTGAGCGCCGCCGGCACAAAGGGCGCGGGCGGCGTGGCGGGCCGGGTGGCGCAGCCGCTCAGCAGGGCCGTCAGGCCAACGGCCAGCAGCAGGCTGACGGGGCGGGTGAGCGGCCGGGGCAGAGGCCGGTTCAGTGAGCGGATCAGTGGCCGGGTCAGTGGCCGTGTCAGTGGCCGTGTCAGTGGCCGGATCAGCAGCGGGGTGGGCCGCAGGGCCGCAGGCGGGCAGGGGCTGGGCATCGTCACGGGGTGTTCGGGTTGAAGTGCAGACGGTACACCGGCCGCAGGCGCAGGCCGTTCAAGCGCGCCAGCTGGCCGGCCTCGAACGTGGGGCGCACGCGCGGGTCGAAGACGATGCCGCTGTCGTCGCGCAGCGGCATCACGGCCAGGGTGAGCGGCAGCGTCGCGTGGGGCGGGTGGCTGGCGGCCGCGGTGGCGCCCGAGCCGGCATCGCAGGCCGGGCCGCCGGTGGCGCTGGTGCTGGCGGTGGCGCTGGCCGCATCCAGCCAGCGGCGCACGCCCAGGCGCCAGGGCCGGCCGATCCAGTAGCTGTCGTCCAGCAGCGCCAGGCCGTGGTACAGGCGCAGCACGTCGCCCTGGGCATCGAGCTCGAGCTGCCAGTCGGCCAGGCCGGGATGCTCGCTCAGCGCGGCCAGCGCCGCCGGCGGCAGGCTGAACTGCCAGGCCGCGCTGGCCTCGAAGGCCTCGGGCACCGGCTCGGCCGGTGTCTGGCGCGGGCCGATGCGCCGCGGCGCCGGGGCGCGGCCGGCCGCACGCAGCGGCGTGGCCTCGAGCGCCAGCTCGGCCAGCGGCCGCGTCTGCAGCCGGTAGGGCGTGAACAGGGCCGGCACGCCGATCGGCCCGGGTGCGGTGGGCCCGGGTGCGGCCGTCGCCGGGCCGGCCGGCGGTGCGGCGGCCACGCCGCTGCTGGCGGCCAGCGGTGGCCACAGGCCCAGCATGGCCGTGGCCGCGCTGCTGCGCAGCCACAGGCCGCCCGCGCCGTCGCCATACACCGCCGCCTCGCTCCACACCAGGCGCTGGCGGCCCTGCAGCCAATGCAGACTCAGGCCCTGGGCCCGATCGACCGGCAGCCACACCAGGCGCGCGCGGCGGCCATCGGGCCCGGTCAGCACCACGGTCTGGCCGGCCGGCGGGCGCAGCACCAGGTCGCCAGCGCCGTCCACCGCCAGCGCCGCGCCGGCTGCGCCAACTGCGCCAACTGCACCAACTGCACCAACTGCGCCGGCGGCACCCGCAGCACCTGGCAAGCCACCCACGCCACCCACGCCACCCACGCCGCTCAGCGGGCCGGCCGGCGCTGGCGCGGCCACCGGCTGCCCGTCCACCGCGACCACGCTGCCGGGCCGGAAGCGAAAGCCCGGCGCCATGCCGCCGGTGGCCATGAACACGTTGAGATCGCCGTCGGGCTCGCCCGGCGCCGCGGCCAGGCGTGTGAGCGGCTGCGCGCTGGCCCAGTGCAGGCGCAGGCCGCCCAGATCGAGGTTCACCGGCCACAGCAGGTGATCGCCCGGCGCCAGCTGCAGGCCGGGCTCGCCGGGCGGAGGCAGGGTCAGGGTTTCGTCGCGCAGCTGCACGGCCAGGCGCGTGTCGGCATGGTGGGGCGTGGCGTGCTGGCGCACATGGTTGTTGATGAACACGAAGCCGCTGCGGCCGTCGCCGCGCCAGGCCCAGCGCAGCGTGGCCAGATCGGTCGCGCCGCCGCCGCGCTGCGCCGGCGCCGCCACCGCCATGGGCGCCAGGCGCTCGCCAAAGGCCGCCAGAAACAGGTGCAGCGGCCGCAGCGCACGCAGCACCGCGCGCTCGTCGCCATCGGCCGACAGCGGCGCCTGGAAGTCGTAGTCGACGCGCGGCACGTCGTTGTAGCCGCCACTGGCCAGCTGCTCGGCATGGGTCACCGGCGCCACCGGGTTGCGCCCGCCGTGAAACATGTACCAGCCCAACAGGTTGACGCCCGAGCCGATCTTGGTGAGCGCCATGGCGCTCACATCGGCGGGCTCGATCAGCGGCCGGCGGCGGTACATCTGCGGCACGCCGGCACCGTATTCGGCGCCGAGAAAGGGCGTGATGTCGTTGTCGCGCTCGCCATCGCCGCGCAACGCGGTGGCGCCCTGCGCACCCAGGCCCTGCTCGTTGCGCAGGCCGAACTGGAACAGGTAGCTGGTCTTGGGCGGCAGCAGGCCGGCGGCGGCCGACCAGGGCTCGTCGACATAGGAGCCGAACACCGGCAGCACCTCGCCGCGCGGAAACAGCGCATGGTCCCAGCCGGTCACGGTGTAGAGCGGCACATCCAGGCCATGGCGCAGCGCCAGGCGCTTGAGCGTGGCGATGTGCTGCGCGCCCTGGCCGGGGCCGGCGCGGTTGTACTCGTTCTCGATCTGCAGCCCGACCACCGGGCCGCCGTCCTTCCACAGCAGGCCCTGCAGCTGCTGCGCGATGGCGCCGAACCAGCGGTCGACCTCGCGCAGGTAGTCGGCGTCGTCGCGGCGCGTGGGCAGCGCATCCACCAGCCAGTCGGGCAGGCCGCCGTAGCGCAGCTCGGCATGCACCCAGGGCCCCGGCCGGATGAACACCATCAGGCCCACGCGCTGCGCCAGCTGCACGAAGCGCCGCAGGTCATTGGCCTGCTGCCAGTCGAGCGCCTGCGGCGTGGCGGCGTGCAGGCGCCAGACGATGTAGCTGGCCACCACGGTGACGCCGGCCGCCTTCATCTGCTGCAGTGCCTGCTCCCACTGCGCCGGGGGCAGGCGGCTGAAGTGCAGCTCGCCCATCACCGGCAGCAGCGGCCGGCCATCCAGCGTCAGCGACTGGCTGTTGACCGCCAGCACGCGGCCCGCCGGGTTGCGGCCGGTGCCCATCTGCAGCGCGCCGGCCAGCACGGCCGGCGGTGCGGCGCGCGCATCCAGCGCATGGGTCTGGGCTGCGGCGCACGGCAGCGGCGCCAGCAGGCCCGCCAACACAGCCACCCGCAGCGCAGCCACCCGCAGTGCAGCCGCCCGCAGTGCGGCCGGCAGGGCCGGGCCGGCCTGGGCGCGGGGCCGCCGCAGCGCGGGGCGGGCCGTCATCGGCACAGCTGGTTGAAGGCCAGCGGCGCCGGCTCGCGCTGGCCGGGCGGGGGCAGGGCCAGGCCGCGCGCACCGGCCATGCGCGGCAGCAGGCTGCCGCCGCCGGCGTCGGCATAGGCGGGGTCGGCCTGGGCCTGGGCCAGCGGCACGAAACGCGCCCCGGCGGCGCGCAGCCGGGCCAGCAGCTCGGGCAGGGTGGCGGCGCTGAAGGCGCCCAGGTGGGTGACCAGCACCTGCGGGATCACGCGGCCGAACACCGCCAGCGAGTCGGCGCGCAGGCGGGCGATGCCGGCATCGACCACCGCCAGGTAATGCGCACGCAGCGCGGCCTGGCCGGCGGCATCGCCCCGGGCCACGCAGCGCGCCCAGGGGTCGGTGTAGGCCCAGTCGCTGAAGCTCAGGCTGACATCGGCCACGCGGTAGCCGCGCTCGTGCAGCCAGCGCAGTCCGGCCTCGCGCCGGCCTTCGTCGCCCACCGCCAGGTTGGCATAACGAAACCACTGCCAGTGCGCGCTGCCCATGGCCTGGGCAATCGCCGGCTCGCCCTCGGCCACGTCGCGCTGCCAGACCTCGAGCGAGGGCGCGCGGCCCAGGCTCATGTGGCTGTGGCTGTGGTTGCCCAGCGGATGGCCGGCCTGGCGCCAGGCATCCAGCACGGCCTGGCTGCCCGGCTCCTGCTGCAGGCCCCCGGCGTTGACGAAGCCCCAGGCCTCGGCCACGCCGGCCTCGCGCAGCGCCGCCAGATGGGCCTGGGTGAGGGCCAGGCGGGTGACGCCCGGCGGCAGCAGGCCGTGCAGCGGCAGGTCGTCGATGGTGAAGGCGAGGTCGAAGCCGGGCTCGGCCGCCTCGCGCTCACGGGCCTGTGCATCCGCACCCGCCAGGCGGTCACGGTAGTGCGCGGCCAGCACCTCGAAGGCCTGCTTGCGCTGGCCGGTCTCGCTGATCAGGCCCTTGCGGTTCCAGCCGTTCTGCCACACCGGGTGCTCGCGCCGCGGCGATCGAAAATCCTTCAACACCCAGGGCGACAGGCCGCGCAGGTTGGGCACGGCCGACAGCATGGCCAGCGTGGCGCGGTAGTAGTCGGCCTGGAAGGCCTCGCTGAACTTGCGCCGGCGCTCGGCGTCCACATGGCCGGCCAGCGCGTCGGCACCGAACTCGCTGAACACCAGCGGCCGGTTGGTGGGCAGGGCCCAGCGCAGGCGGGGCAGATCGGCCAGCGTGTCGCTGCCGTACCAGCCGGCGTAGCTGTTGACGGCCAGGATGTCCAGCCGCTCGGCCAGCGGATCGGCCAGCGTGAGGGTGGGCACGCCGTCCACCTCGCGCCGCTCGAGCAGCAGCGCGGCGGCCAGCAGGCGGCCGGGGTCGAGCGCGCGCACCGTGTCGGCCAGCGCCGCATGGAAGCGGGTGCGCTCGGGCGACACCGGGGTTTCGTTGCCCACGCTCCAGATCGCCAGCGCGGCGCGGTTGCGGTCGCGGTACAGGGTCTCGGCCTGCTGACGGCGCGCCTTGTCCAGCACCGCCGGGTTGGCCCAGTCGACGCTCCAGTACACCGGGATCTCGCTCCACACCAGCAGGCCCAGCTCGTCGGCCAGGCGCAGCATGGTCTCGCTGTGCGGGTAGTGCGACAGGCGCACATAGTTGCCGGCCAGGCCCTGCTTGACCTCCAGCAGCAGGCGGCGGGCGGCGGCCTCGTCGATGCGGCGCGCCGGGTTGGCGCCGATCTCCTCCTCGTGCAGCGACACACCGCGCAGGAACACCGGCGCGCCGTTGAGCAGGATCTCGCTGCCGCGCACGGCCAGGGTGCGAAAGCCGATGCGCTCGGTCAGCGCATCGCCCTCGGTGGCAAAGCGCACCGCATACAGCTGCGGGCTGTCGGGCGACCAGCGCCGCAGGCCCGGCGGGGCCGGCAGATCAAACCGCGCGCGGCCCGCCGCATCGCTGCGCGCCTGCACCTGCAGGCCCAGCGCGGCAATCGCCAGGCTCACCGGGCGCTGCGCGGCCTGCGGGCCGTTGAGCTGCAGCTCGCCGCGCAGGCGCGGGCCGGCGGCGGTGTCCACCAGGGCCAGCGTGGCATCGTCGATGAAGGTGCCGGGCGTGATCACCAGGCGCACCGGGCGGGTGATGCCGCCGTAGTTGTCCCAGTCGGTGGTCTCGGCCGGAATGGTCTGCGCGTCGTGGCGCGAATCGGCACCCACCACCAGGCGGTTGTCGCCGCTGCGCAGCGCCTGCGTGACCTCGAACACGAAGGGCGTGAAGCCGCCCTCGTGGCGGCCCAGTGCCTGGCCGTTGAGCCACACATGGGCACGGTGGTTCACCGCCTCGAAGCGCACAAAGGCCCGCGCCCCCGGCGGCAGGGCGGGCGGCGTGAAGCGGCGCTGGAACCAGATCAGCCCGTCGTAGTAGCGCAGCTCGGGCACGGCGGCGTTCCAGGCGCCGGGGATCTGCATCACCGGGCCGCGGTCCATGTCGAACTCGTGGAAGCCGGTGCCGCCGCGCGCCTCCTCGGCGGCCACGTCGACATCGCGGTGGCGCTGCATGCGCGACTTGGCCACCCAGCCGTTGATGTCGGCCAGGCCGCTGCGGTAGAGGTCTTTCGAGTAGGACCAGGGGCCCGACAGATCGAGGCCCGTGCGGCCGTGCGCGGCGCTGAGCAGCAGCGGCGGGCGCAGGTCGGCCTCGCGCAGCGGCGCGGCGGTCAGGGCCGGGGCCGCCGCGGGCGGCGCGGGCGGCGCGGTGGGCGCGGCCGCTGCGGCCAGCACAAGCAGCAGCGCCAGGGCCGCGGCCCCACGCCGCGGCCCCGGGCGGCCCGCCAGCCAGCGCCACAGCGCGCGGGCGGGCCCCCGGCACGACCAGGGGCACAACAAGGGGGCAGGCGGGCAGTGCATGTCAGGTGGCCTTGGCGCGGGGCGTGTGTGGCAGGCTGAAGTCGGGCAGCCCGTCGGGGTGGAAGCGCAGGGCCTGCAGGTAGCTGGCACGGCCTCGATCCTTCAGCGGATCGCCGGCGATGTCGCGGTAGCCGCGGGCGTGGAAGGCATGCCACACCGTGCCGTCGGGCAGGGTGACGAAGCTGTTGTGACCGGGGCCCCACAGGCCGCGTTCGGCGTCGCTGCGCAGCACCGGCTGCGGCAGCTTGGTCCAGGCACGCGCATCCATCAGGTCGGCACCGGCATCGGCCCACAGCAGGCCCAGGCAGTACTCGGGGCCGGTGCCGGCCGCCGAATAGGCCACGCACACCCGACCGCCGTGCACCAGCACGGCCGGCGCCTCGTTGACGGCGTGGCGCACGCGCTCCCAGTCGTGCTCGGGGCGGCTCAGGCGCAGCGGCTGGCCGCTGATGGCCAGCGGGCCGGCCATCGGTGCCAGGTACAGGTCGGTGCTCTGCGGCACGGCGGGGTCGTGCAGCAGCTGCGGATCGGCGCGCTCGCGCGCCAGCAGCAGCGGGCCGGGCATGGCCGACGCCGCGGGTGCCGGCGCGGGCGGGAGCTGACCGGCACGGGCGGTCGGCAGCGCCGTGGCCAGGCCAGCCAGGGCCACCTGGTGCAAAACCCCACGGCGGCTGCACAAGGCGGCCGCGCGGTCCGCGGCGGCGTCGCGGGGGTGGTGCACGGCGGGGTGGGCGGCGGGGTGCGCATCGGCCGGGGACGCGGTCCGGTTGATGGTCGGCCTCATGGCCCGGGCGGCAGCGCCGGCTCCAGCACATGCAGGGCCAGCGGCATCACCGGCGCGGCGCCGCTGGCCAGCACCAGCGCGGCGCGCGGCGCCCCGGGCTCCAGCACCAGGGCCGCGGCATGGCCGGCGGTGCCGCCATCGTGCAGGCGCAGCTCGCGCGCGTGCCCAGGCGGGCGCCCACCCAGCCCAGGCCCATGCGGTTGACCGGCTGCGGCCCGTCGGCATGCAGCCGCAGCGCCAGCGCGAAGGCCGCGCCCAGTGGGTGCGGCACCAGGCCCAGCGCGGCCTGGGCATAACGCGCCAGGGCCCGCGCGCTGCCCACCAGGCCGCCGGCCGGGGCCAGCACGCCGAAGGTCCACGACGGCACGACACGGCCCTGGGCGTCGTGGCCGGGCAGCAGGCCCGGCACCGGGGCGCTGGCCAGCTGCACATCGTCCAGGCCCAGCGGCTGCAGCACGCGCTGGCGCAGCAAGGCGGCGTAGGTGTGGCCGCTGCGCCAGGCCAGGGCCTGGCCCAGCAGGCCGGCGCCCAGGTTGCTGTAGGCCCAGGCCTGGTCACGCGCCAGCGTGGGCTGCCAGTCACGCAGCGCGGCCTTCAGCGCCGCCTCGTCATAGGCGGCGTAGGGATCGGCGGCCTGCGCGTCGAGGTTGGCAGGCAGGCGCGGCAGGCCGCTGCGGTGCGTGGCCAGGTCGATCCAGCGGATCGGCGCGCCGTCGCGGTCGCGCAGGCGCAGGCCGTCGGGCAGGGCGGCCTCCACTGGGGCGTCCAGCGCCAGCGCGCCGCTCACCACGGCATCGGCCAGCAGCAGCGCGGTGAAGGTCTTGGTGATCGAGCCATAGGCCAGCAGGCTGTCGGGGCCGATGGCCTGGCCGGGCCCGCTGCGCGCCACCGCGGGCAGGAAGCGCACGCCCGTGGCATCGATGCGCGCAGCGATCAACGCCACGCCCTCGGGCCGCGCGCGCTGCGCCACGGTGAGGGCCAGGCGCTCGTCGGTCGACAGGCTGGCGGTGACCGGCACGGTGGCCGATGCCGCGGCCGATGCGGCCCCCGGGGTCGTGGCCTGGGCCTGCACGCCCGCAGGACGCAGCCCGGCGCCAGCCAGGCCGGCGGCCACACCCACGGCCAGGCCGCGGCGGCGCGCAAGGCTGGCCGGCCCGGTGTGAGGGCAGGCGGCATCAGCCGGGGTCGCTTCAGGCGGCGACTTGTGGCTGCCGCCTGCGGGGCTACCCGGCGAGCTCATGGCAGCACCTCCAGCACCAGCACCGACTTGGCCGGCAGCTCGAGCGGCAGGCGGCCGTTGCGCGCGCGGGCCTCGAAGGCCTGCGGGCGCAGGCGCTCGGGGGCATCGAGGGTGTTTTCGGCGTCCATCGCGGCAGCGGTGAGCAGCTGGCCGCGCACCGCCGTGGGCACCACGCCGCCCAGGCTGAGCGCCAGCGCCAGCGGCTCGCGCGGGTGCACGTTGACCAGGCTCAGGTAGAGCTTGCCGTCGGCGCCGCGCGCGGCGCTGGCGCTGAGCTGCGGCATGGCCAGATCACCCAGCGCATAGCGCGGCACGGCCTGCAGCTGCAGCGTCAGCGCCGTGGCATCTTGAAAGGGCAGGTGCATGCGAAAGGCGTGGTACGTGGGCGTGAGCACCATGCGCGGCCCGCTGGTGATGACCATGGCCTGCAGCACGTTCACCATCTGCGCCACATTGGCCATCTTCACCCGCTCGGCATGGGCGTGAAAGACATGGAAGTGCAGCGCCGCCAGCACCGCATCGCGCAGGGTGTTGCGCTGCACCAGAAAGCCGGGGTCGGTGCCGGGCTCGGGGTCGTACCAGCTGCCCCATTCGTCGAAGTACAGCGCAATCTTGCGCGCCGGATCATGGCGGTCGAGCAGGGCGCGCTGCTGCGCCAGGTTGGCATCGATCCTGGGCACCACGGCCAGGGTGCTGAGCCATTCGCGTTCGGCAAAGCCGATGGCGCTGCCCTTGATCTTCCAGTCGCCGGTGGGCAGGCTGTAGCGGTGATGGCTGATGGCGTCGATGCGCTGCTTGACATCGCGGCTGAGCACCTCGGTCCAGTTCAGCTCGTCGTTCTGGCCGCCGCTGGCCACCAGCTTTGGCCGGTTGCCGCGCGGTGCCTTGGCAAAAGTGCTCCAGTGGCGGTAGAGATCGGCGTAGTACTCGGGCCGCATGTGGCCGCCGCAGCCCCAGGCCTCGTTGCCAATGCCCCAGTGGTGCACGCGCCAGGGCTTGTCGCGGCCATTGGCGCGGCGCGCCTGGGCCAGGCTGCCCGGGCCGTCGCTGGTGAGGTACTCCAGCCACTCGGCCATCTCCTGCGGCGTGCCGGTGCCCAGGTTGGCATTGACATAGGTCTCGGCGCCCAGCATCTCGGCCAGGTCAAAAAACTCGTGCGTGCCCACCGCATTGGGCTCGGGCACGCCGCCCCAGCTGGTGTTGATGCGCACCGGGCGCTTGTCGCGCGGGCCGATGCCGTCACGCCAGTGGTACTCGTCGGCAAAGCAGCCGCCGGGCCAGCGCAGCACCGGCACCTTCAGGTCCTTCAATGCGGCCAGCACGTCGTTGCGCCAGCCGCGGGTGTTGGCAATGGGGCTGTCGGGCCCCACCCACAGGCCACCATAGACGCCGCTGCCCAGGTGCTCGGCAAACTGGCCGTAGATCTGGCGCGCGATGGTGGGGCCGGGCGGGTCGGGCTGGATGTTCAGCTGCACCGGCGGCGTGGCGGCCAGCAGCGGCCCGCTGAACACCAGAAAGGCAAGCACAAGAGGCAGGCGCAGAAGGCTCATGGCAGGGTGCAGTGAAAGATGCGAAAGCCGCGCAGCTGCAGCCGGCTGGCCGTGGTGCGCAGTGCGAACCAGCCGCGCAGCAGGGGCTGCGGCTGGGCCAGGGTGAACAGGCGCCGGTCGTCGACCCGCAGCTGACCATGCTCGGCCGATCCGGCCCGCGGCGCATGCGAGATCACCCGCAGGCCCAGCCAGCGCCCGGCCTGCAGGCGCGTGGCGGCGCTCATGGCGCCGCGGCGGTCGTCGGGGCCGGCCTCGGGCGCGTCGGCCCAGCCATCGAGCACCTGGCGCTGGCCCTGGCCGCCATAGGCGCGCAGCCGCGTCGTGCGGTTGCCGTTGGCGCCATAACCCACGTAGTAAGCGCGCAGGCCGTGGTAGCTGGCAAAGGCGCCGTCGCGCGGCTGCGGCTGGCGGCCATCGGCCTCGGTGGCGTTCCAGAACAGGTTCAGGTCGGACACCCGCCCGGCCAGTGCGCCGGCGTTGTCGGGCGCCGGCAGCGCGCGGGCCTCGAAGCGCAGTTCGTAGTCGCCCTGCAGCTCGGCGTGCCACCACAGGCTCAGCCCGGCGGGGGTGCGGATGTCGAGCCCGCCGGCCTCGCCCGGCAGCACCTGGGTGCCGGCCTGCTCGGCCTCCAGGCGCCAGCGCCGGCCGTTGTGCGCAGCGCCCGGCTCGCCGCCTGGTGTGCGGTGTTGCGCGCTGTCGTGCACGAAGCCGGGCCCGAAGTCGTCGCGCGCGGTTTCGCGCAGCACGCGCGGCGCGCTGCACCAGTCGCTGCCCTCGGCCGCCGGGTCGGCCGCGGCATGGCCAGCCGAATCCGCTGCGGCTGCGGTGGCTGCTGTGGCCGCGGGCGCCGCAGTGGCCCCCAGCGCCACCAACGCCACCAGCGCCGCCAGCAGCACGGCCAGGCCCTCGGGCCGGCGTGCGATCACGGCAGGTGAAACAGCGGCGGCAGCGGCCATTGCAGCGGCTTGTTGCCGGGCTCCACGGCCATCAGCGGGGCCATGTGATCCCACCATCGGCGCATCACCGGCAGCGTGTCCAGCGCGGCAAAGGCCTGGGCCTGGGCCGCGCCCGGCTGGCGCTTGAGCACCGCAAACAGCGACAGCGTGGCTTCGTCCAGAAAGATCCAGTAGTCGGCAATGCCGGCCTCCTTCAAGGCCGTGGACAGCTCGGGCCAGATCTCGTCGTGGCGCTGCTTGTATTCGGCCACCACGCCGGGCTTCAACTGCATCTTGAAGGCCAGGGTCTGCACGCCCTGGGCGTTGGTGTCGGGGATGCTGGGGGTGCTCATCGGGGCTTTCTTGTGGTCATGGGGTTCAGCTCACATCCTGCACATGCATGCCGAGCGTGGACACATCGCGCCGCGGATGCTGCGCATCGACGCGCCAGGCCGCGGGTGGCAGGCCCTGCACGGCCAGGGCATCGTGCAGCACCAGCGGCACGGCCCACGCCAGGCGGCAGCGCTCGAAGCGCCAGCCCTGGGCGTCAAGCACATGGCCACCGGCCGCGGCCTCGATGTCGCAGGCCGCAAAGTGCACATCGCACAGCGGTGATTGCGCATCGGCGTCCACCTCGAAGGCGGTGCTGGCGCCACGGGCCACCAGGCCGTGCACCTGCACGCCCTGCACCTGCATCAGGCCCTGCCGGGCCGGCACCGGCGCGGCCAGCGTGAGCCAGTGCGCCGGCGCCTGCGCGCGCTCGGCCTCGGGCAACACGGCGCGGCTGTAGGCCGGGTTCCAGTCGAGCGTGATGCGCAAGGGCACGGCCACGCCCTCGCAGTGGATGTCGGCAAGCCGCAGCCCGCGCGCCCAGCCGCCGCGCGTGCGCGCCGACTTGATCAGCACGCCCACCGGCACCGGCGCGTGCACGCGCAGGCGGCGCACGCGCACGCGCTCGAAGCCGCCTGAGGTCTCGCTGCCAAAGGCGATGCCGGTGGCGCCATCGTGCACGGTGCAGGCGGCCACCAGCACATCGCGCACTGGCCGGGCCACGCGCAGGCCGTCGGCATCGCGCCCGGCCTTGAAGGCGATGGCGTCGTCGTTGACGGCGATGTCGGCGCGGCGCACCAGCACGCGCTCGCTCGAGTCGATGTCGATGCCGTCGGTGCTGGGGCCGCGGCCGTCGTCGTTGTTGCGGATGGTGACGCGGTCGATGCGCACCTCGCGGCTGTAGCAGACCTGCAGCGTCCAGAAGCCCGAGCGCCGCAGCGTGAGCCCGCCGCCGACGAACACATTGCGCGCGCGCTGCAGCAGCAGCAGGCGCGGGCGCTGGGCGTCGTAGTCGGACGCCCAGCGCAGGCCGCGTGGCGTGTAGGCCTCGCGCAGCGCCCAGTAGCCGGCCCAGAAGCCGGCACCGTCGCCATCGATCGTGCCCTCACCGCAGATCACCACCCGCTCGGCATCGATCACGTTGAGCAGCGCGGCGGGCCAGCGCATCTCGATGCCGGCCACGCGGGTGTCGATCAGCGGGTAGTCGGCCAGCGCGGTGCTGCCGCGCAGCGTGGCGCCGGCCGGCACCTGCAGCCCCACGCCGCCGGGCACGAACAGCGCCCCGCTGCGGCACACGCCGGGTGGCAGGCGCACGGTGGCGCCGCCCGGCACGCGGGCCGCGGCGTCGAGCGCGGTCTGCAGCGCGGCGGTGTCCAGCGTGTGGCCGTCGGCGCGGGCGCCGTGCTCACGCGGGTCGATCACGGCGGGCCCGAGCCGGGGTGGCGCAAAGGGTGAGCACGCCAGCGTCATGCCCTTGGCCCCGCACACCGTGCGCGATGTGCGCGTGTTTCCTGATTGCTCATGCGTGTTGATGGCCGTAACCTGATTGCTTCGATCTGCACTGCGCCACCGTCATGACCAACCACCGCCGCCACAAGCGCCTGCTCAAGCTGCTCGACGAGCACGGCCAGGCCAGCACCGAGGAGCTGATGGCCTGGCTGAGCGCCTCGGCGGCCACGGTGCGGCGCGACCTGGCCTGGCTGGCCGCGCGCCAGCAGCTCACGCGCACCCGCGGCGGCGCGCAGCGCCTGCAGCGCAGCAGCGGCGGCCTGCTGCGCAGCCAGACCTTCCGGCTCGACATCTGCCAGCGCTCGGCACACAAGCGCGCCATCGCCCGCCATGCCGCCGAGCTGTGCACCCGCGGCGAAACCGTGATCATCAATGGCGGCACCACCACCTTCATGATGGCCGAGTTTCTGGTCGAGCAGCAGCTGCGCATCCTGACCAACTCGTTCCTGCTGGCCGAGCGCCTGCTCAACACCAGCAACAACGAGATCATCCTGCCCGGCGGCCGCGTGTACCGCGAGCAGAACGTGATCCTGAGCCCGTTCGAGAACGACATCGCCCAGCACCACTACGCGGCCAAAATGTTCATGGGCGTGCACGGCCTGTCGGCGCTGGGCCTGATGGAGGCCGATCCGCTGCTGGTGCAGGCCGAACGCCGCTTGATCGGCCAGGCCGAGCAGCTGGTGGTGCTGGCCGACAGCAGCAAGTTTGCGCGGCGCACGGGCCTGGTGCTGTGCGGCCTGGACCGCGTGAGCTGCGTGATCACCGACACCGAGGCCCCCGACGCCGTGGTGCAGTGGCTCGAGCAGCAAGGCGTGCGCGTGGTGGCCGTGGCCCCCGAGCCGCTGCCCGAGGCCCTGGCGTGCGAGCTGCAGCAGGGCGCCGCCGAGCTGGCCGACCATGAGCGCGCCGTTCAGGGCCTGGCCCGCGCGCCGCGCGGCGCGGCCACGCCGGCCAGGGCGGCCAGCGCCGCCAGCACCAGCGGCAGCGAGCCCGGCAGCGGAATGGCCGAGGCCACCACGCTGTCGATCGCCGGTGCGCTGTAGCCGCTGAGGTCGCTGGCGCTGTCAAAGGCGTAGAGGCGCACCTCGTCAAAGCCGGTCAGATCGCGCAGGCCCAGCACGCCGCCCACCCCGGCGGCGCCCATGCTGACCCGGCCGCTGCCGGTGAGTGCGCCGTCCAGCCAGGTCTGCCACAGCAGGTGGATGCTGGCGTAGCCCGAATCGACCGCGAAGCGGATGCCGTTCATGTCCACCGTGGCGCCACTGCTGATCGACAGGTAGGCGTTGAGGCCGGCCGTGGCCAGGTGGTTGCCCGAGAAGGCCTGGCTGTAGCGCTCGCCGGCCGCCAGGTCGACGCACCACTCGCCGGCATAGCCGCAGCCGCCGTTGTCATCGCCCAGCCCGGTGTGGCTGAAGTGCAGGCCACCTTCGGCCCAGGGGCTGGCCAGCGTGGTGTTGGCCTCGAAGCCGGCGCCCAGCACCGGCACCCCCACCACGCCGCCGCCGCCCACGGTCTGCAGCACAGCCGCCCGGGCCGGCGCGGCCGGCAGCAGCAGCAAGGCGGCGGTGGCCGCGAGCGAGGCAGCGCCCCCGAGACAAAAGCGCAAGACCATGGCGGGCTCCGGCAAGGCGTGGGTCAGCAAAAGGCGGCTCATGGCACGGCCACCAGGTCGATGGCGTCGAAGGACAGGCCGGGGCTCAGAAAGCGCGCGCCGGCGGTGCCGCTGGCGGTGTGGATGGTGAGCACATTGGTGCCCACCACCAGCTGGCTGGCCGGGATGTCGAAGTGGTACAGGCGGTTGATGCCGCGGTAGGTGCCCACCGTGAGGTTGCGGCTGACCTTGGGCGGCGCCGCCGGCACGCCCGAGCTCCAGCTGTTGACCGTGACCTGCGGCCTCGCGCTGTTGAAATCGGCCGTGGTGCCGATGCGCAGGCGCAGCGGGGCGCTGTTCTGGCCGCGGCGCAGCGTGAAGCGCACCTGCAGGCCGTTGTTCACGTCCTTCCACTGATAGGCCGGCCAGGCGGTGGCCGGGTTCGACTGGCCCACCACGAAGGGCGGCACCGTCCACGCGGCCATGCGCACATCGGTGGGGTGCATGATGGTCAGCTTGTCGCCGTTGATGAACTCCCGCGGCGTGCCGTCCCACTGGCCGATGCGCCACAGCGCCGGCGTGGTGGCCGGATCGGCACCGATCAGCACCGGGTTGAGCGCGTACGTGGCGTTGGCCGTCACCGTGACCGGCACGGTCTGCACGCCCAGTTCGCCCTTGTAGACGGTCATCGTGTACTGGCCCGGCAGCATGCCGGTGGCATGGAAGTGGCCATCCACCGGATCGGCGTCCACCCAGTACTGGGCCTGGGCATTGGCAAAGCCGGCGGTGTAGGCCAGCCCCGGCACGCGGCCCACCAGGCCGGCCACCGAGACGCCGCCGCGCCCCAGCGGGCCCACGTGGCCCACCAGGCCCAGCTGGCCGTACCAGCTGGTGTCGGGCCGGGCCGTGGGCGGCGCGCCGTCGGTGAACATCATCGTGTAGGTGTTCAGGATGCCGGGGCGGAAGGGCTCGGTCTGCGCCTCGCCGTAGTTCACCATGTAGGTGATCTCGTTGTGCGTGCCGGTGATCTGCTGCAGCAGGCTGCGGTAGAACGGGCCGCCGGAATCGCCCTCGTGGCTGTCACGCCAGAACCACAGGCCCACGCCGGGCCCGCTGCCGCCGAGAAACTGCCAGTCCTTCAGGCGCATGTTCGAGTAGTGCTTGGAGCGGGTGTGGCCGGCCAGCGCGCTGCCGGCGGCAAAGCCGAACACGTCGCTGGCCTCGATGGCACCGCTGCTGCCGCGGATGTCTTCGGGCCACCAGCTCTGGCCGCCGTAGCTCACCAGGCCACCGGCGGCGCCGGCCGGCCCGCCGTTGGGCAGCTTCTCCACCGGCACACGGGCGATGAAGCGCACCAGGCCATGCACATCGGGCTGCTCGGTGAAGTGCGTGCCCATGTGCACATGCGGCTGGCCACGCTTGACCAGGTAGTAGTGCGTCAATACGCCGCCCTTCAGGCTGGTGCTGGTGAGCGTGACGCGCACGAAGTCTTGGCCGCTGACCACACCGCCGTTCAGCGTGGAGGCCGGCGTGGCCTGGCCGGCGGCATCCACCAGCTCGACCTTCAGGCCCACCGCCGAGACGCCGGTGTACAGCCAGTCGGCACCCGAGTTGAGCTGCGTGCCACGCGCCGGATCGGCGTACTCCACGCCCTTGTAGACCATGCTCGAGATGTCGCCGATGGCGGTGGTGCTCGAGCTTTCGTAGCCGCGCACCTTGAACACCAGGCCGCCATCGGTGTCGATGATGTACTGCGGCCGCGCCGGGTTGCCGCTGTCGTGCACGGTGGTGATGCTCAGGGCGGCCAGCGCCGCGGGCGCCAGGCCGGCCAGGGTGCAGGCCAGGGCCAGCCGCACCCGCAGCCGCGTGAACGGTTGCATGGACATGTTTGTCTCCGATCGTGGTGGGGGGAGACCGCGCGTGTGGCGGAACATGCAGCCGTCAGGGCTGGGGGGCGGCGCGGGCTGCAACAGGCAGCGCGCGTGGGGCGGTCGAGCGGCAGTCTAGGCGGCCGCCCCGGCAAGCTGTGATCAAGTGCATGAGCGAATGGGGCAGGTGAATCCCTGGGCCGCTCACTCCATCAGCGCCTGGCGCACCAGCACCTTGATGCGCTGGTTGAGCGTGCTGTCGCCGGCCGGTCGCAGCTGGGTCATGAACACCACCAGCAGGCGCTGCTGCGGGTCCACCAGGTACTGCGGCGCATAGGCGCTGCCCCAGCCATAGGCGCCGGGGCTGCCCAGCTCGCTGCGCGAGCCCGGGCTGGCCTGCACCCAGAAGCCGAAGCCGGCGCCCTCGCCGTCGCCGCCATAGCCGCTGTAGCGGCCGCTGACATGGTCGCGGCTCATCATCGCCACGCTGGCCGGGCTGAGCAGGCGCACGCCGTCGAGCTGGCCGCCGCTCAGCAGCATCTGCAGAAAGCGCGCGTAGTCGCCGGCGGTCGAGACCAGGCCCGCGCCGCCCGACGGCAGCTTGCGCGGGCCGTCGATGAAGTCGCTGCGCGCGGCGTTTTCTTCCAGCGTGAGCTGCCCGCCCTTCAGGCCATACACATGGGCCAGGCGCGCGGCCTTGTGCCTGGGCACCCAGAAGTGGGTGTCGGCCATCTTCAGCGGCCCGGTGATGCGCTCGGCCACAAAGCGGTCGAAGGGCATGCCCGACCACAGCTCCACCAGCCGGCCCAGCACATCGGTGCTGTAGCCGTACTGCCAGACCTCGCCCGGGTGGGCCTGCAGCGGCAGCCGGGCCAGGCGGTCGGTCCATTGCGCCAGCGTCTCGTCGCGGCCCAGGATGTACCAGTCGGAGAAGCCGGCGGCCTTCCACTGCGCCTCGGCCGGGCCAGCGCCATAGCTCAGGCCGGCGGTGTGCAGCAGCAGGTCACGCACGGTGATCGGCCGGCGCGCCTTCTCCAGCCGCGGCGGCTGGCCCTCGGCGCCGGCCACGGCCACCTGCGGCTCGGCAAAGGCCGGCAGCCACTTGGCGATCGGGTCGCGCAGCAGGAAGCGGCCTTCCTCGTACAGCATCATCGCCGCCACGGTGGTCACGGCCTTGCTCATCGAGGCGATGCGAAACAGCGTGTCGGCCTGCATCGGGCGCTGCTGCTCGCGGTCAGCCAGGCCCCGCACGGTCTGGTGTACCAGACGGCCGTCGCGGTGGATCTGCACCACCGCGCCGGCCAGGCGGCCGCGGTCGATCTCGTCCTGCACCGCGGCGTCCACCCGCGCCAGGCGTTCGGCCGACCAGGCCGCGGCCCCGCCGCTGCTGGCGGCCGCAGCCGGTGCCCGGGCGCTGTCGGTGTCGCCCGCAGGCCGCTCCTGCGTTCGGCTGGGGCTGGGCACGATGGCCAGCGTGGCCAGGGCCGGCGGCGCCTCGGCGCGCAGCGCTGGCGCATCGGCGCGCAGCTGCGCGGCCAGCGGCAGCTTCAACTCGCGCAGGCCCTGAGCCACCAGGCCGGCCAGCAGCCAGGCGCCTTCGTTGGCATGGTGGGTGGGGTCGATGCGGCCATCGGCGCCATGGGCAAACAGGCGCGGCGCCTGCTGCGGGCCATAGGCCAGGTACAGCGTGCGGCTGCTGGCGTTGAGGTCGATCAGCGGCACCTGCAGCTCGGCGGCCACCGCGCGTGCGGCATCGGCGTGCTCGGTGAGCGTGCGGCGCAGCGAGCCATCGGGCTCGAAGAAGCGGCGCTCGACCGGCGTCACGATCACCGGCACGGCACGCACCGCGCGCAGCCGGCGCACATGCTGGCGCATCTCATCTTGGTAACTGGCCACGCTGCCCGAGCCGTCGCGCAGCTGCTTCTGATCGTTGTGGCCGTACTGCATCAGCACCACATCACCGGGCCGCGCCAGGCTGACGATCTTGTCGAGCCGGCGGCGCGCCAGCGCGTCGCGGTAGGTCTCGCCGCTTTGCGCCAGGCTCACCACCGCGGCGCCCGGGCCCAGCCAGCGCGGCAGCATCTGGCCCCAGCTGGCATAGGGCTCCTGCGCCTGGTCGGCCACGGTGGAGTCGCCCAGCACGAACAGCAGCGGCACCTGCACCGGTGCCACCGTGATGGCCTGCACCACCGGCTTCGCGCCATTGATCTCGAGCGTCAGCTTGCCGTCCCAGTTCCAGACCTCGCCCACCGCTTCACGCGGCTCGCGCAGCGCCACCCGGCCACCGTCGCCGGCCATGCCGGCGGGTATCTCGGGGCGGCGCACATGCACCGTGAACTGGGCGGTGGCGGTCTGACCTGGCGCACTGCGCTGGTTTTGCAGCACCAGGCGGCGCAGCTCGGCACGCACCGTGGTGTCGCTGGCTTCGGCCGTGCCCCCCAGCGTGAGCGTGACGCGCCAGCTGCCCTCGGGCAGGTCGAGCGAGAAGAACACCGGCGCGGCAGGGCTGAGCACCGGCTGGCCCTGGCGCGGGCCCGACACCGCGACGGTGGTGGCCACCGGCAGCGCGGGCGCGGTGCCGGCCGGGGCGTCAAAGCCGTGGCCGCGGCTGGCGTCATAGCGCGCATCGGGCGCGACCAGGGTGGTGCCCGGCATGGCCGGTGCGGTGCTGCCGGCCGGGCCGAAGACGAAGCGCTGCACGCCGGGCTGGGGCGTGGCCTGGTTGGCTGCTGCGGCCTGGGTGGCGGGCGTTGAGAGTGTCTGGGCGTGGGTGAGGGCCAGGGCCAGGGTGCTCAGGCATGCAGCGATGACCAGGCGGGCGTTGCGGTGCAGGCTTGGCCTTGGGCTTTGTCTTGGGCTTGTGGTCATGTCTCTTGTCCGTTCACTCGTTCGGCCGCAATGGCGGGGTTGGGTGATGGCGCTTTGCAGCGCGCCGGGTGTTCGCCCCGGCGGGCGACCTACTTTCTCTTTCAGGCGAAAGAGAAAGTAGCAAAGAGAAGCGCCTTCCAAACTTTCCGACACCACTGAGCATTTTGTTTGGTGCATCGAGGCGGGCGCCTCGCCCGCCCCGCGGGCTCGAACATAGCCAGCCGGAAAGGCATGTAGCCGATTCACGCGCGCGGGCCCCCCGGTCAAGACTTGCGGGCGCAGTGTGGGGTGGGCAGGTCTTGGTCTTGGTCTTGGTCTTGGTCTTGGTCTGGGTCTGGGTCTGGGTCTGGGTCTGGGTCTGGGTCTGGGTCTGGGTCTGGGTCTGGGTCTGGGTCTGGATCTGTGTTCCTGGCCCAGACGTGCTGGCAATGGCACGGCACGCGGGTTGCCAGAGCCTTCACAGATGAGCGGCCATGCCATCGGCGGCAATGCTTCCCTTGCCAAGCCCTGAGTCGGCAGCCTGTTCGAGCCCGCCGGGCGGGCGAGGCGCCCGCCCCGATGCTGGAGAAGCAGCAGTGCGGTGTCGGAAAGTTCAATGCGCTTTCTTTGCCTACTTTCTTTTCGCAAAAGAAAGTAGGTCGCCCGCCGGGGCGAACACCCGGCGCGGTGAAACGCGACGCGGGGCTTCTCGAAGAAGGGATCGGGACCGAACCACCGCTCAGGACTCCGGCAAATGCTCCGCAATCAGCGCCAGGTTCTGCATCGCCGCCAGGCTCCATTGCGCCGCATCGTTGGTGCTGATCCACGCCGCCTCGTCCACCGGCCGCAACACCGCCGGCCCGGCCACGCGCTGCACGCCCAGTGGCTTCTGGCCAAAGCGCCGGTCGTCCAGAAACTCGCGCCACGCGCGCCGCGCAAGTGCCGCGTCGCCCAGCTTCCAGGCCGCATAGGCCGACAGGCGCGAGTGGCCCACGGTGAGCGCATTGCCGCCGCCATGCGGCATGCCCAGCTCGCGCCGCTGCTCGTCGGCCGGCGCGTTGTACAGCCGGCAATACTGCAGCCAGGCGCGCTCGAAGCCGGGCACCTCGATCAGGCTGCTCACGTCGGCCACCATCTCCACCAGGCCGAACACCGCGCTCAGGTGGCTGGCGCCCACTCGGGGCGCGATCACGCTGCGCAGCGCGCCGGTGTCGGGGTCGTAGGCCGAACCGCTGGCACTGAAGAAGCCGTGCGGCATGGCCGCCACGCTGCGCATGCCGTTGGCGATCTTGTCGCGCCAGCGGGCATCGCCGGTGCGCTCCCACTCAGTCAGCCAGTTGGCCAGCATCGAGCCCCAGTCGGTGCCCACGCCCATCAGCGCCTGGCCCGGCGGCAGCTTGGGCGCGTCCTTGATCTTGCGTGTGGGGTTCAGCGCGATCAGCTGGCGGTCGGCGTCGCGCAGGCTGTGCAGCACATCGCCCACGCGCTCGTCGGCGGTGAGGTAGTGGTAGTGGCGGCGGTAGGCCGCGGTGCTGATGCGCAGCTGCTTGGCGCTGTCGCTCCAGTGCTGCACGCCATGGCGCGTGCCCAGGCCCTTGAAGCGACCCAGGTGGTAGGTGTCGACCTCGGTGGTGTGGCGCACCATGGCTTCGGCAAAGCGGAAGATGTCGGCCCGGCCGCTGCGCAGAAAGGCATACCAGAGCCACAGGTCGGGCGACAGCTCGCTGTTGTCCCAGGCATAACCGCCCACGTCGTAGCGCCACTCGTGGCGGTCGGCGTCGTAGGTGTGGCGCACGTCGCCATGGTCCCAGAAGCCGGTCCAGCGGCGCTGCTCGGCTTCCTTCTTGTAGAAGTCGAACAGGAAGTCAAGCCGGTCTTCGATGGCCGCGCGCGCCGGCGTGCTGCGGTCGGGCAGGCTCCACAGCCGACCGAACACGCCGGTGACCAGATAACGCTGCGGCGACGCGACCAGCTGCGGCGGCTGCTGCACGCCGCGCGCCAGTTGCACCAGGCGCTCGCGGCTGGGCGTGGCGGCCAGCGCAAACAAGGTGATCTCGTTGCTGCGGCCCACGCCCACGGCGCTGTCGAAGCCGGGCTCCCAGTCCTCGTAGGTGACTTCCAGGCCGTGCAGCTGCTTCTCGAACGTGTCCTGCCCCAGGCCGTCGTGGTAGGGCCGCAGGTCCATGGCCGGCGCCTCGGGGCTGTGCAGCCACACGGTGACCTGGCCCTGCCCGGTGTGGGCGTTGCGGATGTCGAGCTGGGTGGGGTGGCGCTGCCAGAAGTCGCGCAGGCCGAAGGCGATGCCGCCCGAGGGCCCGCCCAGCCAGCCCAGGCCGGCCGCGCGCCGGCCCCAGGCCGCATGCACCCAGGCCTGGCCGGCCTGCGTGCGCTTGCGGATCTGGAAGGCATCGGGGCCCAGCTGGGCCAGCGTCACATCGCCCCAGGCGGGGATGTGTTCCAGGTAGTTGCGCACCGAGGGGTGCCAGCCGTCCTGGGGCGGCGTGGCCTGGCCGGCCAGCTGCGCGGCACGCACCGCAGCGCCGGGGTCGCGGCGCAGGCCGGTGAGGCCGCGCACGGCCTCGGCCCACAGGCCCTGCTCGGCGCTGTCGCCGGCCAGGCGCACATGGCGGTCGTGCGGCGCGTCGCGCAGCGGCACGTCGAAGCGCAGGCCCAGGCCGCGGATGAAGTCGCGCGCCGGATCGCCGTCGAACACGAAGCTGTGCACGATGCGCAGCGCATCGCTGCCGGCATGCAGGTACAGGCGCAGGTCAAAGGGCAGCCAGGCGCGGTCGCTGGCCGTGGTGGCCGTGCCGGCAGGGCCGCTGCCGCCGGCCACGGCCACGCTGTCGCGGTGGCGGCCGCGCAGGCGCAGCACGGCGCGCAACGGGCCGCGCTGCTCGACATCGAGCTGCTCGACCACGCCCTCGCAGGCGCGGGTGCGGGTGGCGCCCTGCTCATGGCCGCCCGGCTGGTCGTCGCTGCTCAGCACCAGGCGGGCATCGCGCAGCAGCGGCACGCCAGCGCGCGTGATCTGCTCGATCAGCACCGCGCCGCGGCGTGGCACGCGGCAGCGCAGCACGCCGGTGTCGATCTCCACCGCGTCGGCGTGTTCGTCCACCCGCAAGGCCGCGCCGGGCAGGGCCGCGGCAGCCTCGCCGGGCGCGGCGGGCTGCAGGGTCCAGCCGGCCTCGGGCCGCACGGCCGGGGGCAGGGCATGGCCGCTCCACTTGACCGAGCCATCGGGCCAGGTGGCCAGCACCCAGCTCTGCAGCGGCCGGGCGCGGCCTTGCGCGTCGCGCAGGGTCAGGGCCAGGGCCTGGGCCGGGGTGTTGGCCCCGGCTCCGACCCCGGCCTTGCCGCGCGGCAGCTGGCCCTGCGGCCAGGGCCAGCCAAAGGCCAGGCCGGCATGCTCGGGCGGCGCGCTGCCGTCCAGCCAGCGCAGGGCCTGGGCCTGGGCCTGGGCCTGGGCCTGGGCATCGGCACCAGCACCAGCACCAGCACCAGCACCAGCACCAGCACCAGCACCAGCACCAGCACCGGCCGGTGGGGCAGGGGCCACGCCGGCGGCGGCCGGCGCGGCCGCCTGGGCGGTGGGCGCCGCCGCCAGGCCGGCGGCCAGGCCTGCGGCACCGCCGGCAAAAAAGCCGCGGCGGGTGAGTTCGAACGAAGGGGTGTCGGACATGCGCAGTGGTGGGCGGGCGGGCGTGGATCGGGGATGGCTCAGCGCGGATCAGGTGCCGGTCAGGTGGTACGCGGGCGCTCGGCACCCGCCTGGGCATCCGGCCCGCCGCGGCCCCACAGCTGCTCGTAGCGCCAGCCGGTGAGTTCTTCCACCACGCGGCCGCTGGCCGGCGAATCGGGCTGGGTGGCGCCGGCGCGCAGGCGCTCCACCTCCTGCATCAGCACCCAGTGCGAGGCGGCGTTCAGGCGGAAGCGCCAGGCCAGCAGCAGGCCGGCCAGCATCACCACGATGGGGCCGATGACCAGCACCGCGGTGACGGTGGCAATGGCCTCGGGCGTCTGGGTCAGCGCGGCACCGGGCGGGCGCATCTTGGGCGAGACATAGCCACCCAGGTCGATCAGCCAGCCGGTGGCCACGATGGCCAGGCTTTGCGCCAGCTTGCGCACCAGGGTCATCACGCCGGCAAAGATGCCTTCGCGGCGCTGGCCGGTGACGGCCTCGTCCACATCGGGCAGGTAGTTGTAGACCGACCAGGGCACGAAGTTCAGCGTGCCGCGGCCCAGGCCGGCCAGCACGATGGGCCCGAACAGCCAAACCCCCGACAGCGGCGCGTCGCCCGGCGCGCTGGCCAGGTACAGGCCGCCATACACCAGCAGCGCGGCGATGAACAGCGAGATCGCCACGCGGTACGCATGCAGCGGGCCGACCTGGATGACGATGCGGATGGCCACCATCACCGACACCAGCTGCGCCAGGTACATGGCCGTCATCAGCTGCGAGATGGCCAGCGTGGCGCCCATCAGCACCGTGGCCACGAAGATCGGGAAGGCGGTGTTGAAGATGTCCTGCGACAGGTAGCCGCCCAGGTACAGCGACAGGTGCTGGCGGAACGCGCGGATGCGCAGCGTGCTGGCCAGATCGCGGAACATGCGCCCGGGGATCTGCGCGGCCTCGGCCCAGTCGAGCCGCGCCACCGGCTGGGCCAGCTCGTCGGCGGTGTAGGGCCGCTCCCAGCTGGTGAGCAGCACGATCAGCACCACCAGCGAGAACAGGCCGCCGAAGATGGCCGCCATCCAGAAGAAGGGCTCGGTCGAATCCTTGCCGCCGAACTGGTTGATCAGCAGCGTGGGCAGGTAGCTGGCCAGCACCGCCGAGCCCTGGGCCACCAGCATGCGCGCGCCGGCAAAACGGGCCTTCTCCGCGTAGTCGGTGCTCATCTCGGCGGCCAGGGTTTCCCACGGAATGAGAAACATCGTGTACAGCAGCTCGAAGAAGATGAACACCGCCAGGTAGTACCAGAAGCCGTGGCCGGTGACGAACAGCAGCGCAAAGCTGGGCAGCAGCGGCAGCACCAGCAGCAGGAAGATGCGCCGCCGCCCGATGCGCCGGCCGATGGCGCTGTGGCGCAGGTTGTCGGACACATAGCCGATCAACGGGCAGCTGATCGCCTCGAGCAGGCGCGGCAGGCCCAGGATCAGGCCGGCCTCCACCGCCGTGAGGCTGCAGAAGCTGGTGAAGAAGTAGAACAGCCAGCCGGTGATCACCGCCTGGGCGCCGGCGCCGAGCATGTCGCCCGCGCCCCAGCCCCAGTAGTTCAGCCGCGTGGGCCGGCGCATGGGCACGGCGGAAGGTGCTGCAGCCATGGCCGTGCTCAGATGAAGCGGTGGTTGAACTCGACCAGGGCCAGCAGGGCCATGGCCTGGCCGAAGGGCATGCTGGTGAGCGGGATGTCCTTGTACTCCTGCAGGGTGTTGAACACCGGCGTGCCGAAGGACACCTGGGTCAGCTCGCCCGCGGCATTGATGTGGCGGCGCACCGCCAGCGCGGCACGGCGGCCCACGGCCTCGTACTCGGCCGGCAGCAGGCCCAGGCGCACACCCTTGAGGATGCCGTAGGCAAAGCCGGCGGTGGCCGCGGCCTCCTCGTACGAATCGGCGTCGTCGAGCAGGGTGCGCCACAGGCCGCCCTCGGTCTGCAGCGCGGCCAGCGCGCGCACCTGGGTGTGCAGCGTGTCGGCCAGGTGGCTGCGCAGCGCATCGCCCTCGGGCAGGTTCAGCATCTCGATGAACTCGGGGATCACGATCGTCACCCACGAGTTGCCGCGCGCCCAGCGCGCGCGGGCAAAGTGGTGGCGGCCGTCAAAGGTCCAGCCGTGAAACCACAGGCCGGTGGCCGGATCGCTGAGGTACTTGGTGTGCAGCAGGAACTGGCGCTTGGCCTCCTCGATGTAATGCGGCCGGCCCAGCACCTGGCCGATGCGCGCCAGCGGCAGCACGGTCATCATCAGCGTGTCGTCCCACAGCTGCTGGTGGTTGACGCTGTTGTAGACGATGTGCTGGAAGCCGCCTTCCTCGGTGCGCGGCAGGCCCTTCATCACCCACTCGGCCCACACCTCCAGGTAGGGCCGGTACGAGGGCTCGCCGCTGCGCTCGAACAGATTGGCCAGCGTGAGAAAGGGCGCCACGGTGTTGATGTTGCGCGAGGGCGAGCCCTCGGCAAAACGCGCGCGGAACCAGTCGGTCATCTGCTGCCAGGTGGCCGCGTCGCCGCTCATCTGCCACACCTTCCACAGGCCGTACAGGCCCACGCCCTGGGTCCACTCGAAGCCGTACCAGCTCTTGGTGTCGATGACGCGGCCGTCGTCGAGCTTCAGCAGAAAGCTGCCGTCCACGTCGCGGATGTTGACCAGGTTGTCGATGACGCGGCGGATGGTGTCCTGCCAGTCGGCACGCTCGGCGCCCAGGCCGGCCACGTGGTGGCCCAGCAGCGGGTGGATGCGCTCGGGGTGGGTGGGAACGAGAACTTGGTTGTGGCTCATGGTGATCGGTGCGGCAGCGGTGGCCGCCAAGGAAAATCGGGGCGTCGAAGATCGGGGGGGCGTCAGGACTCGGGGCGGCGAACAGGGCGCTGGGGCAAGGCTTTCAAAAACTCAGGTGGGCCGGCTGCAGCCCGGGTGCGCTGACCCGCAGACCCGGCGCGCTGGCCGGCACGGCCGCTGCGCCGGCCGGCGCCACGACACGCCGCAGCACCGCCAGCGCACGGCCCTCGTGCACCGCGTGCCGCTCATCGCGCGGGGGCTCAGTGTCGGCGAGCTGGCCGTTGCCGATGCCCAGGATTTCCACGCTGCCCTCCAGGCTGAACTGCAGGGTGTGCGTGGCGTCGGGCACGCGCTCGCCGGCGGCGTCCACCACCTCGGCCACCACCTGCAGCACGCCGTCGCCACCGGCATGGGCCAGCTGCAGGCGCACGGCCGTGGCCGAGCCGGCGCTGCGCAGGCGCTGGCGCGCCATCTCGCGGCCCTGCGCCAGGCCGATGGCCAGCAGCTCGCCGGGCTCGTGCGGCAGGCGCCAGCTGAGCACGCCGTCGACCGCCTGCGCGGCCTGCTGGCTGCCCAGCAGGCGGCCGTTGAGCCACAGCTGCACCTCGGGCGTGTTGGCGTAGGCGTGCACGATCATCGGCGTGCCGGCGGGCCAGCTCCAGTGCTGGGCCATCGGGCCGCGGCGCTGCGCGTCGAGCAGCGGCTGGCCCTGGCCCTGGCCGGCCGTGGCGGCCGTGGCGGCGGCCGGCAGGGCGGCCACCGGCGCCACCGCCAGGTGAACCACCGGCTGCGCGCTCCACAAGGCCTCGCGGAAGGCGCCGCGCGGCTTCAGGAACCCGGCCAGATCGAACAGGCCGAAATCGGCGCCGCGCTGCGGCCAGGCCTTGGCCTCGCCCAGGTAGTCGAAACCCGTCCACAGAAACTGCGCGCTGATGTAGGGCAGGTCGCGCACCGCCGCCCAGGCGCGGTAGTCGTGGCTGTTCTCGCTGCCGTAGATCACGCGCCGCGGGTGGCGCGCATGGTCTTCGGCATAACGGGCCTCCTGGTAGTTGTAGCCCACCACGTCCAGCAGCGCGGGCAGGCCCACCGCGTCGGACATCGGCAGCGAGGCCAGCGCGGCCGTGACCGGGCGGCTGGGATCGAGCGCGCGCACCGCGGCCACCAGCGGCCGCGCCAGGCGCACCAGATCGGCCGCCGGCGGGTGGTGCGGCCGGTAGCGCGGGCCCAGCACCGGGTGGCTGAACGGATCGTTCGGGTAGTCGACTTCGTTGCCGATGCTCCACATCACCACGCTGGGGTGGTGGCGGTCGCGGCGCACCATGTCCTGCACGTCGCGCAGGGCCCAGTCGTCGAAGTGTTCGGCCGCACCGTGGCGGCTGGGCAGACCGACGTTCCAGCCCTCCACCCACTTGTTCTTGGCCGGTGTGAACTCGTCCAGCGCCTCCACCTGCACCAGCAGGCCCAGCCGGTCGGTCAGGTCGAGCAGCTCGGGCGCCGGCGGGTTGTGGCTGGTGCGGATGGCGTTGACGCCCAGCGCCTTGAGCTGCAGCAGGCGCCGCTCGAGCACCGAGCGCGGCACCGCTGCGCCCAGGCTGCCGGCGTCGTGGTGCAGGGCCACGCCCTTGAGCTTGAGGGCCTGGCCATTGAGCTCGAAGCCGCGGTCGGGCGTGAAGCGGATGCTGCGGATGCCGAAGGGCGTCTCGGTCTGGTCGATCACGCCGCCATCGGCGGCCAGCAGCGCGCTGCGCAGGCGGTGCAGCTGCGGCGTGGCCGGCGACCAGCGCGCCGGCAGCGCCAGCGTGAAGCGCTGGCCCCGCACGGCCTGCGCGCCGGCGGCCAGGCGCAGCGGCTGGCGCTGCTGGGCCAGCAGGCGGCCGTCGGGCGCCAGCAGCTGGGTGTGCAGTACCGCGGCGCGCGGCGCGGCGTCGGTGTTCAACACGGTGGTCTGCACCTGCACTGTGGCCCGCGCCGCGCCGGCCTCGGGCGTGAGCACCACCACGCCCTGCGGCGCCAGCTGCAGTGCATCGCTGCCCACCAGGCGCACGTTGCGGTAGATGCCCGAGCCGGTGAACCAGCGCGAGTCGGTCTGGCGCGAGCGGTCGACCCGCAGCGCCAGCACATTGGGCGCATCGGCACGCAGGTGGCGGCTGAGCTCGAAGCGCATCGGCAGGTAGCCGTTGGGGCGCCCGCCCAGGCGATGGCCGTTGAGCCAGACCTCGGCATGGTCCATCACGCCGTCGAACTCGATGGCCCAGCGGCGCGGGCCGGTGGCCGGGGCACGGGCGGAGTTGGCGCGGTTGGCGGGGCCGGCCGGGCTGGTGGCGCTGGAGGCACGGCCGGGGCTGGCGGCGGCGCCGTGCGCCAGCGCGTCGGGCAGGCGCAGGCGGTACCAGCCCACGCCGCCGGCGGCATGGCCGTTGCCGCTGCCGTGGCCGGGCGCGAAGGGCTCGTCCATGCTCCAGTCGTGCGGCACGCGCACGCTGCGCCAGCGGCTCTCGTCGTGGCCGGCCTGCATGGCGCTGGGCGCGTCGCCGCGGCTGAAGCGCCAGCCTTCTTCCAGCGGCAGCACCACGCGGCCCGGCAGCGCTGCCCCGGGCGCCGGGCCGCCCGCCGTGGCCGCTGCGGCGGGCGCCGGCGCTGCGGCCCGGGCCGGCATGGCGGCCATCAGCAGCCACAGCAGTGCGGCGGTGCCGCACCTGGCGACCGAGGCAACCGTGGCAGCCACGGCCGATGGTCCGGTGGCCAGCGCGAGCAGGGCAGACAGCATGGCATGGCCCCTTGCGGCTCAGCGCTGCAGCTGGCGCGGCTGCGGCACCGGCTCGGCGGCCACGCCGCCGCGGCTGTGCTGCAGCGTCACCAGCTTCAGCGGCTCGAGCCGGTTGCCCGGCTGGCCATCGGTGGTGACGGCCAGCGCCAGCGTGTTGTCGCCACGCGGGTTCAGGATGCCCGGCGGCAGCACGAACACGCGCTGCGGGCCGATGTGGGCGATGAACTGGCCGAGGTTCCATCCGTTCACGAAGATCAGCGCGCGGTACTCGGCATCGGGCGAGCGCGGCAGCGTGGTGTCGCCGAAGGCCAGGCCCAGCTGGGTGTCGTGGCCCTCGGGCAGATCGAGCGTGAAGCGGGTGCGCAGCCAGTGCGTGCCGGCGCCGGGCAGGGCGGCGCCCGGTGCCGCGGCCTGCCAGCCGGCGGCGGCCGCGGCCGCGGCGGGTTCAGGCACGGGCTCGGCCATCGGCAAATGCCAGCCCTGGCGCTCGCCGCCCAGGCCACCGTTGTTGTAGGGGCCGCGCACCAGGTCGGCGATCAGCTCGGGCGCGCCCTGCAGCCGCCAGGCGACGGGCACGGCAAAACGCTGGCCGGCCCGCGGCGCCAGCGACACGCTGATCAGGCCGCGCGCCTCCTTGTGCGCGTCGTCGGCAAACAGGTCCCAGTTGTGGCCCATGTTGCGCACCATCACCGCGATCACATGCTCGCCGGGCGACAGATCCTTCAGCGTGACGCGCCAGGTATCGGTGGTTTCAGGAAAGGCGCGGCCGGTGTCCAGCTCGTGCTGGCCGATGAAGCGGCCGTCCACCCACACCTGCACCAGGCCGGCCCCCCCGGCGCCATAGAACAGCTGCAGGTCCAGCGGCGCGCTGCCGGCCGGCGTGCCGGCGCCGGTGGTGAAACGGCCGCGGTACCAGATGTCGCCACGGTGAAAGCCGTAGTCGCTCATCGCCAGCACCGGCTGGCCTTTTTCGGACGCGGTGTACACCTGGGCGGCCGAGCCCGGTGCATCGGCCGCGCGCCAGCGGCTGTCGTCGAAGTCGGGCCGGGTCTCGGCCTGGTCGCTGCGCTGCTGCCAGGGCTGGCGCATCAGATCAGGCAGGCGCAGCGCCGCCGGCCCGGGCAGCGCCTGGCGCGTGACCAGGCTGGCGCCGCCGTCGCCGGCATGCGGCATCAGCGCCAGCTCGGCACCGTTCCACTGCAGGCGCCTGGCGCCGGCGGCGGCCCACAGGCGCAGCGGGCTGGCGGCCTGGGTGTCGCCGCTCAGCTGCAGCAGCTCGCCATGCAGCGCGGCGCGGCGCGGCAGGGCCGGGCTGTGCAGCAGCAGCGGCGGCGTGCCGGCCGCGGCGCCGGCCAGATCGAGCAGCCAGAACTGCGCGATGGTGGCCTCGTCGGCGATCAGCAGGCGCAGCGGCGGGCGGCCGCCGCCGCGGACTTCGAGCTCCACCAGGCCCTGGTGGCGCAGGTTCAGGCGCAGGTCGCCGCGCGCGGCATCCCAGTGGCTCTGCACCTCGCCGGCCAGCACCCGCAGCTGCGGCTGGCTGGCGTAGCGCAGCACGGTCTCGCTGTGCTGGCCGCTGCGGCCATGCAGCACCAGCAGATCGTGCTCGCCCAGGCGCTGCTGGGCCCACAGCTCGGCGCTGGTGTAGACCAGGCGCTGGCGCTGCAGGTCGGCCGCGGCCAGCATGAACTTGCCGTCCTGCCCCACCAGCTGCAGGCGGCCCGACTGCGGAATGCGGTAACGCCCATCCACCGTGTCCAGCGTGAACGAGAAGCTCTGCTCGCCGGTGGCCGACGAGGGCTGCTGCACCGCGAACAGCACATGGCTGTTCAGCGCCCGGTTGACGTTGTGGTACAGCCGCACGGCGGGGTTGTCGACGCTGAGCGCCGGGCCGATGTCCATCTGCGCCAGGTGCGCGTTGGCTGCGGCGACGAAGCGGCCAATGGCCTTCAGGCCCAGCGCCTTGTCGCGCAGGCCGCGGGCCTCGTCGATGGGCGCGCCGTAGTCGTAGCTGCTGAACACCACCGGCGCGGCCTGCCAGCCCCAGCTGGTGCCGCCAAAGCCCATGTAGATGCTGTGGATGACGATGCGGTTGATCAGGTTGCTGCCGTAGAACAGCCGCTGGTAGCCCACGCCCTGGCGCTGTGCCGTGCAGCCGTAGGTGCCGTTGCTGCCCCAGTAGTCAAACCAGCCGGCACCGATCTCGGCACCGAAGCCCGGCGTGTGCGGCGAGGCCAGGGCACCCACCCTGGGCAGGTTCTTGCCGTACAGGCCCCAGTCGGGCGCGGCGGCCGGCGTGCCGGGGCGGCCCTGCACATCGCACACACCGCCGGGGTAGCCGTCAAAGGCATACAGGTCGGTGGGGCCGGGGTTGGCAAAGGGCGCACTGCTGTTGCGCGGCGTCCAGTCGGGCAGGCGCGAGGCGGCGTTGTGGAACAGCGGCACGCTGATGCCGTCGGCACGCGCCTTGTCGGCCAGAAACTGCATGTGCCGGGCGTTCTTGGGCTGCACCGAGAACTGCTCGTTCTCGAGCTGGTACGCGATCACCGTGCCGCCGCCGGTGCTGAGCTGGTGGCGCGCGATGATGGCGTTGACCTGGGTCAGCCACTCGCCGGCCGCGGCCTGGTACTCGGGTGCGTCGGTGCGGGCCTCGGCCTTCTGCCGCGTCACCCAGCCCGGAAAGCCGCCCATGCTCAGCTCGGCGTTCACATAGGGCCCTGGCCGCACGATGACGTACAGGCCTTCTTCTGCGGCCATGCGCAGCAGGCGCTCGAGATCGCGCACGCCGCTGAAGTCGTAGTGCCCCGGTGCGGGCGAGTGGTAGCCCCAGGCAAAGTACAGCGCCACCGCGTTCAGGCCCATGGCCTTGTACTTCTGCAGCACATCGCGCCACAGGCCGGGGCTGGGCAGGCGGAAGGGGTGGAACTCGGCCGCCCAGATCAGCTGGCGCTCGCCGTCGATCATCAGGCTGTGGGCGTCCCAGCTGATCTTGCGCGGTCGGCCCTGCGCTGCGGTGGCGCGCTCGAGCACGGCCGCATCCTCGGCCAGCACGGTGAAGTGGCGCGCGCTGCCGCTCAGGCCCACCACCTCGCGGCGCGGGCTCCAGCTGGCCAGGCCGTCAAAGCTGTCGCTGGCGTAGATGCGCTTGTCGCGGTAGCTGTCGAGAAAGATGCGCCAGCCGCGCCGCCCCTGCGCATCGACGATGGGCACCAGTGCCTGGCCTTCCAGCCAGGTGGCCTGCTCGCCGCTGCCGCCGGCCCAGCCGGCCCAGTCGCCGGTGCGGTCGTAGACCCAGGGGCCGTCCAGGCGCTCGGCCACGGCGCGCTCGATCAGCTTGCTGCTCTCGTTCTTGGTGAAGGCCACATAGCGCCCGCCCTCGCGCACCACGAAGGTATCGATCGGGTTGCGCTCCAGGCCCTGCAGGCGCACCGGGGCGCCAAAGCGGCCGGCCTCGGGCTGCAGTGCCGGCAGGCGCCAGGCGGCAAAGCTGCCGGCCGGCTGGCCTTGTGCGTTGACGCCACCGGTCGACACCGAGACCACCAACGACAGCGCGCCGTCGGCATCGCGAAACCACTCGGGCCCCCACACCTGGGTGGCCACGGCGCTGCTGCCGGGCAGGGCCACCGGCACATCGGCCACATGCTGCCACTGGCGCAGGTTGCACGAGCGCGCCAGGCCGAAGTGGCTGCCCTGCCAGCCGGTGGTGTAGGCCACGGCCCAGCAGCCATCGGCCAGGCGGGTGATCGACGGATCGCGCAGCAGGCCCTTGGGCGGCTGCCAGGCCTCGCTGGCCAGCACCGTGAAGCTCTGGCCATCGGCGGCCGAGGTGAACAGGCCCAGCCGGTTTTGCGAAGTGGCGTGAAAGGCCGACACCAGAAAGCGCTGGCCAGCCGCCGGGCCCGGGCCGCGCGCAGCACCTGCCGCCGCGGCCGGCGTGGGCGCCGGCGCCGTGGCGGCGGCCCCCTGCACCACCTGGCCGGGCAGGTCTTGTGCGCGTGTGGCGGGGCAGGCCAGCAGGCCGGCGGCCAGCGAGAGCAGGGCGATGGGGCGCATCAGGGCAGTCGGGCGGGATTCACGCTGACGGCAGCGGGATCGAAGGAGGGATGGGGTGGCTGGTTGTAGCCGGCGTTCTGTGCCGCCACCTGGGCGCGGTACTGGCGGTCGCTCATCAGCCAGGGCAGGCGGTGGGCACTGGGGTGCGGCGTGCTGGCGATCAGCAGCGCCTGGTTGTCGGCGCTGCGCCAGACCACCTCCTCGCGCCAGTCACCCAGGATGTCGGCGCTGAACACCGGCGTGGCCTTGGTGCCGTTGTTCGAGGCCGCACCCAGCGGGCCGGCCTCGAGCAGCGGCAGCAGGCGCGCCTCGGCCGGCTGCCACTTGGCGATGGTGGTCTTGTCGAGCGGCTCGCGCAGCAGGTCGCCGTCCCACCAGACGCCAAAGTTCACCATGCGCGGGCGCTGCTCGCCGATCACCTGGCCGCGGGCATTGAACAGCGGGCCCACCGAGGCCCAGCACTCGACACCGGCATGCGCGGGGTCGATGTCGAGGCACAGGCCGCGGCCGATGTCCTTGCGGTCGCCCGGGTGGCTCCACAGCAGCGCGCCGCTGGCCGCGTCGTGCATCTCGATGGCGTGTTCGCCATACACGCGCGGGCTCTCGTGCACCATGAACACCTGCAGCCCCGGCCGGGTGGGGTCGAGCCGCCCGACATGCAGTGCGTCGCCATGGCCCAGTCCGGTGCTGTATTTCAGGCGGCCGTCGTGGCCGATGGTGGCCGCGCCGTAGACGATGTCGTCATGGCCGTCGGCATCGACATCGGCCACCGAGAACCAGTGCGCGCCCTGGCCCGCCGCGGGCGCACTGGCGGCATCGGCGGCGCTGTCGAACAGCCAGCGCTGGCGCAAGGCACCGTCGCGCCAATCCCAGGCGGCCAGCACGGCGCGGGTGTAGTAGCCGCGCGAGAACACCGCGCTGGGCCGCTGGCCGTCCAGCCAGGCCAGCCCGGCCAGAAAACGGTCGGCGCGGTTGCCGTAGTCGTCGCCCCAGTCGGCCACGCGGCCGCGCGCCGGCAGGTAGGGCGCGCTGGCCAGCACCGCCCCCGACAGGCCGTCAAACACGGTCATGAACTCGGGCCCGTCCAGCACCAGGCCGCGCGCGTTGGCATGGCGCGCGGCGGCATCGCCCAGCACGCGGCCGCGGCCGTCCACCGTGGCGTCGGCGGTGCGCAGCATCAGCTCGGCGCGGCCGTCACCATCGAGATCGGCGGCGACAAAGGGTGTGTAGTGCGCCCCCGAGCGGATGTTGGGGCCCAGATCGATGCGCCACAGCCGCGTGCCGTCCAGCCGGTAGGCATCCACCAGCGTGGGCGCGGTGTGGCCGGCCTGCGAGTTGTCCTTGGCATTGGCCGGCTGCCACTTCAGCACGATCTCGAACTGGCCGTCGCCGTCCAGATCGGCCGGCGCGCCGTCGTTGGCCTCGTAGGGCACGGGCGTGCCGTCGGCGGCCATCCAGTCGGCCGGGCGCTGCAGCGGCACGCGCAGCAGCGGGCCGTTGAGAGCCAGCACGGTGGCATCGGGCACCGTTGCCGCGGCTGGCGCCGCGGCCCCTGCGCCACCCAGCACACGCAGGCTGTAGCGTGCGCCCGGCAGCGGCTGCGCATCGAGCCACTGGCTGGCAGCGGTGGGCTCGCGGTGCAAGGGCTGGCCGTTGCGCAGCAGCACGAAGCGCGTGCCGCGCTCGGCATCGCCGGGCAGCCAGCGCCAGCTGATCAGCTGCCCGCCCTCGGCCGTGGGCACGGCCACCGCCGCACGCGCCGCAGCCAAGGGCCCGGCCGCCGCCACCGAGGGCTGCGCCGGGCCCGGCAGCGCGCACGCCGCCAGCCCCTGAAAGACCGCCACCGCGGCCAGCATGGCCAGCGCCGAAGCGGGCGCCGGAAGCCGCAGGCAGCGCGTGAGGCGGGGGCGTGCGCGCATGCCCGGGCTCAGAGCTTGAAGCCCACGCTCAGGTAGTAGCGGCGGCCCGACCAGGCCAGCTCGTTGGGCCGGCTGAGATCGCCCGAGTAGCTGAGCTCGGCCTGGTCAAGCAGGTTCTTGGCCTCGAAGGACACGGTGATCTGCTTGTTCAGGCGCAGCTGCAGCTTGGCGTCCAGGTAGCCCGAGCCGTCGCGGAAGTTCGGATTGCCCGACACATCCAGGCCCCCGCTGAAGTACTTGTTGCGGTGGTGGTAGGCCAGCCGGGCGTTGACCAGGCCCTGGTCGTACCACAGGCCCAGGTTGTAGGCGTTTCTCGACAGGCCCGGGTAGGGCAGCACGCTGCCGTCCAGCGGGTTGATCAGCTCGTTGCCGGCCGAGTACTTGAAGTTCATCAGCGTGTAGTTGGCGTCCACGCCAAAGCCGCTCAACCAGCCCGGCAGGAAGGTCAGCGCGGTGCGGCCGGCCAGCTCCAGACCGAAGGTCTGGGCGCCCTGGCCGTTGACCGCCTGGGTCACGTCGAAGAGCCGGCCATCACCGAAGAAGTCGACCCCGGCGCGGTAGACGCCGGTGCGCACATAGGTGTCGATGTCGGTCTTGAACACCGCGGCGCTGACCTGCGAGTCGCGGCTCGGGTAGTACTCCAGGCTCAGGTCGTACTTGGTGGCGCGGTAGGGCTTCAGGTCGGGGTTGCCAGCCGTGCAGTCGTCGGTGCCGTCGCCACCAAACTGCGAATTGCCGCTGTTCTCGGTGCAGGTGACGTTGGGCGCCAGCAGGTTCAGCGCCGGGCGCGCCATCACCTTGGCCCAGCCGCCGCGCAGGAACAGGCGGCCCTTCATCAGCTGCAGCGTGGCGTTCAGGCTGGGCAGCACGTCGTTGTAGGTGTTGTCGATCGACACGATGGTGTTGCGCACCACGCGGTCATTGAAGGTGGTGCTGCCCACCGCGGTCTCGACGCGCAGGCGCTCGCTGAACAGGCCGGTCGACTGCACATTGGTGCGGGTGAAGCGCAGGCCCAGGTTGCCATCGAGCGCCAGCCCGGCCACGTCGGTGCCCCAGTCCAGGCGCGCATAGCCGGCCTGGATGCGCTCGCGGATGTCGAAGGCCGGGATCTGCGGAAAGACCTTGCCGTCACTGCCGATCGTGCTGTAGAGGTTGGCCTGGTTGAACGCGCTGGTGTCGAAGCTGCCCGAGCCTGCGGCGGCGGCGTAGCTGGGCGCGGTCCAGGAGCTGGGTGCGCCCGCCAGGCCGTAGCCGCCGAAGAAGGTGCCGGGCGAGCGCGACTTCACCGCATTGACCAGCTGCTGCATCGTGGCGGCATTGACGTACGAGGTGCGGTACGCGCCGTTGATGAAGCTCTGGCTGTCGTTGGGACGCTGCGCGGTGCCGGTGTAGAGCGGATCGAAGACGATGGTCTGGTTGACGTTGGCGCCGCGGGCGTTGATGTCCACCGCCTCTTCGCTGTTGGACAGGCTGCCGTTGTTCTGCACCAGGTAGCCACCGCCGTTGTACTGCCTCGAGCTCGACTCGCGCGCCTGGCCGCCGAACCAGATGCGGCTGAGCACGTTGTGGTCGAGCGCGTACTGGAAGTCGAGCTTGGCCTGGCGCTCGGTGTTGGCCGTGGCCGAAGGCCGGTACTGCAGCTGCGCCTGCACGTACGAGCTGGCGTCGTCGGGGCTGTAGCCGCTGGGAAACACGAACTGCGGCAGGCGGTTGGCATCGAGCTTGACCACCAGTCCCGGCGCGTTCTGCGTCAGCACGATGTTGTTGCTCTCGCTCTTGTAGTCGGAGCTCGAGTCGACCAGCAGGCCTTCGATCTTCCAGCGGTCGTTCTTGTAGTTGAAGCCGCCGGTGGTGTACTTGCTCTGGATGTCGAGCGCGAAGTCGCGCGCCGCGGTGCTGAAGGCACCCTGGCCGCCCTGGCCGCCCACCGACAGGCAGTTGCCCACCGTGTACTGGGTGACGTGGTGGTTCTCGACCACCATGCCCGCCGGCAGCACGGCCGCGCTGCCGTTGATGGCCGTGCAGGCGCCGGCCGTGGCCACCGTGCCATTGGCCGCATACACCGGCAAGCGGCCGGCCGACGACAGGCGCGTGGTGGCCGTGAGGTCGGTGCCGAAGTTCATGTCGTTGAGCCGCTGCGCCTGGGTGTTGACCTGGTGGCTCAGGTACACGTCGAGTTCGGGGCTCACCTGGTACTGCGCGGTCAGCTCGGCCGAGCTGCGCTTGTGATCACGCTCCCAGATGCCATAGCGCGAGATGCGCGGCGAGTAGTCGAACCACTGGCGCTGGCAGTTGGTGCGGTCGGTGGTGTTGCTGAACGCGCTGGTGCAGTCGGCATAGTTCTGCACCGCGGCCATGGCCGAGTTGGTGCTGACCACGGTCTTCTCGGCCGAGTTGTCCCAGTCGCGCAGAAACGCCCACGAGGTGTTGCGGGCGAAGTCGCCGCGGGTGTGCACCTGGTCGTACACCAGGTTGGCCATCACGCCCAGCTTGCCATCGAGAAACTTGTCGGCCAGCAGCAGGCTGCCGCGCGGCTGCACGCCACCGCGCAGGCTGGCGCTTTCAGCCGACAGCGTGCCGGCGATGGTGCGCTCCTTGAACTGCAGCGGCTTGCGCGTGGTGATGCGCACCGTGCCGCCCACGCCGCCTTCGGTCATGTCGGCGGTGCTGCCCTTGATCACGTCGATCGACTGGATCAGCTCCGACGCCAGCTCGCGCAGCTCGGCACCGCGGCCCGCGCCGCCATTGGTGCCCAGCACCGAGGCGCCATTGATCTCCACGCGGTTCAGGTCGGGCTCGACGCCGCGGATCGACACCTGCGAGCCCTCGCCGAATTCGCGCGAGAGCTGAACACCGGTCACGCGCGACAAGGCCTCGCCGACGTTCTTGTCGGGAAACTGGTCGATGTCTTCGGCCACGATGCTGTCCTGCACCGTCGAGGCATTGCGCTTGCGCGCGATCGCGCCCTGGATGGATGCGCGAGTGCCCTGGATCTCGATCACCGTGGGCTGCGCCGCATCCGGCTTGCGCGCCGCGGCCGCCGCACGCGGCGCCGAGGCTGCCGAGGCAGGGGCGGCTGCGGCCGCCGGGGCCGCGGTTTGTGCCAGCACCGGCAACGAGGACACCAGCGCGGCAGCCGCCAGCGCAATGCCGCGCGGCCGCAGGGCCAGCGCGGCAGAACAATTCTTCTTCATGGTCGAAGTCTCCGTTGCGCCGCCCGCTTCCTGGGGTCGGCTGTTGATGTCCTCGGCCAGCGCTTGCGCGGCTGGCCCGACCTCCGCAGCAGGCGGTGTCGGAAGCACCCGCCGGGGCGGGTGGGGGTCGTCGGCCGGCGCGTCAGACGCTGGCCGTGTGGCGCGCTGCGGGGCATCGGCGCCACGGCATGTTCGGTGATCGGGGCCGGCGGCACGCAGCGGACATGCCCGCAATCCCGAGCGCCGTGCAGGGCGGGTGGGCCGGGCCTTCGGGGCCGGCCGGGCTCGGGTTTTCCAGTGCGCCAGCGGCCCGGCGGGCCTTGGCGCACCGCCAGCCGGGCCCGCGCCCGGGGCCCGGGGCGGCTGCGGCGGCACCGCATAAGTTCTCCTTATCCGGCGCAACAGCATCGGGCGATTGTGGTGAAGCGGTGCCCTGCCTACAGTCCGCGGGCTTCCCGGCACCGGGTGGCCTGCGGGCCATGGCGCCGGACCCTTCTTCTCCCAGCCTGCGGCACCGGCCGCACCCCGACATGAGCGAGACCCGCCCCTTTCCCCGCTGGAATGCCGAACACGCCGCCTCGCTGGACGAACCCGGCCTGCTGCTCTACCGCAGCAACCTGCTCGGCTCCGACCTGCGCATCACCAACTACGGCGGCGGCAACACCTCGGCCAAGATCCGGCAGACCGACATGCTCAGCGGCCAGCCGGTGGATGTGCTGTGGGTCAAGGGCTCGGGCGGCGACATCGGCTCGATGAAGCGCGACGGCTTCTCCACCCTCTACATGGACAAGCTGGATGCGCTGCAGGGCCTGTACCGCGGCCTGGCGCATGAAGACGAGATGGTGGGCTACCTGCCGCACTGCACCTTCAACCTCAACCCGCGCGCCGCCTCCATCGACACGCCGCTGCACTCGCAGCTGCCCTATGCGCATGTGGACCACATGCACCCCGATGCGGTGATCGCCATCGCGGCCATGGCCAACTCGCAGGAGATCACCCAGAAGGTCTTCGAAGGCACGGTCGGCTGGATGCCCTGGATGCGCCCGGGCTACGAGCTGGGCTGCCGGCTCAAGGCCTACAACGCCGCCCACCCCGGCCTGCGCGGCATCGTGCTGGGCGGCCATGGCCTGTTCAGCTGGGGCGAGACCTCGCAGGCCTGCTACGAGAACACGGTCGACCTGATCGAGCGCGCCCAGGCCTGGCTGGCCAGCGAGCGCGTGGCGCGAAAGGCGGTGGTGTTTGGTGGCGCGCAGTTCAGCACGCTGGCCAGCGAAGAGCGCGACGCGGTGCTGGCGCGCCTGCTGCCCGTGGTGCGCGGCGTGGCCGGTGCCGGCAAGCCCAAGCTGCTGCACGTGAACACCTCGCCCGAGGTGCTGGAGTTCGTCAACTCGCAAGACCTGACGCCGCTGGCCGCGCTGGGCACCAGCTGCCCCGATCACTTTCTGCGCACCAAGATCCGACCGCTGGTGATCGACGAAGCGGTGTGGCGCCTGGACGGCGCGGCGCTGAAGGACAGGCTCAACGCCCTGATCGACGCCTACCGCGCCGATTACGCGGCTTACTATGATCGCTGCAAGCGCCCCAGCAGCCCGCCGCTGCGCGACCCCAACCCGGTGGTGCTGCTGCTGCCGCGCATCGGCATGGTGACGCTGGCCGGCGACAAGGCTACCGCGCGCATCGCCGGCGAGTTCTATGTCAACGCCATCAACGTGATGCGCGAGGCCAATGCGGTGGACCGGTACGTGGGCCTGCCCGAGCAGGAGGCCTTCGACATCGAATACTGGCTGCTGGAAGAAGCCAAGCTGCAGCGCATGCCCAAGCCCAAACCCCTGGTGGGCAAGGTGGCGCTGGTCACCGGCGGTGCCGGCGGCATCGGCCAGGCCATCGTGCGCCGCTACCTGGCCGAGGGCGCCTGCGTGGTGCTGGCCGACATCGACCAGGAGGCGCTCGACGCCAGCACCGCCGAGCTGGCCAAGGCCTTCGGCAAGGACGTGGTGCGCGGCGTGCGTTGCGACGTCACCGACGAGGCCAGCGTGATCGCCGCCTTCGGCCACGCGGCGCTTGAGTTTGGCGGCGTCGACATCCTGGTCAGCAATGCCGGCATCGCCAGCGCCGCGCCGCTGGAAGACACCAGCCTGGCGCTGTGGAACAAGAACCAGAGCATCCTGGCCACCGGCTACTTCCTGGTGGGCCGCGAGGCCTTCCGCCAGATGAAGGCGCAGGGCACCGGCGGCAGCATCGTGGTCATCGCCAGCAAGAACGGCATGGTGGCCAGCAACCAGGCCACGGCCTACTGCGCGGCCAAGGCCGCCGAGATCCAGCTCAGCCGCAGCTTCGCGCTCGAAGGCGCACCGCTGGGCATCCGCAGCAACGTGGTCAACCCCGACGCGGTGATCCGCGGCAGCAAGATCTGGACGGGCCAGTGGAGCTCGGAACGCGCCGCCGCCAACAAGATCGACGAGGGCGACCTGGAGAAGTTCTACCGCGACCGCAGCATGCTCAAGCGCAGCGTGCTGCCCGAAGACATCGCCGAAGGCGCCTACTTCTTTGCCGCCGAGCACCTGAGCGGCAAGAGCACGGGCAACATCCTGAACGTCGACGCCGGCAACCTTGCCGCGTTCACACGCTGACCCCGGCGCACGCGGAGAATTCACCATGGCCATTCTTGATTCCGGCGTCATCGCCGCCCACAACGAGCCCCTGCTGCGCCATGTGCGCAACGACTACGAGCACCTGGGCGAGCAGCTGGCCCGCCGCCACATCGACATCGAGACCGTGCGCGCGCAGGTGGCGGCCTTCGGCGTGGCCATCCCCAGCTGGGGCGTGGGCACCGGCGGCACGCGCTTTGCGCGCTTTCCGGGCCGCGGCGAGCCGCGCCATGTGTTCGACAAGCTGCAGGATTGCGCCGTGATCCAGCAGCTGGCGCGCGCCACGCCCACGGTCAGCCTGCACATCCCGTGGGACAAGTGCACCGACTGGAGCGAGCTGCGCCAGACCGCGCAAGGCCATGGCCTGGCCTTTGACGCGATGAACTCCAACACCTTCTCCGACCAGCCCGGCCAGGCCCACAGCTACAAGTACGGCAGCCTGAGCCACAGCGATGCCGCCACGCGCGCGCAGGCGGTGGCGCACAACCTCGAGTGCATCGCCATCGGCCAGCAGCTGGGCAGCACCGCGCTCACCGTGTGGGTGGGTGACGGCAGCAACTTCCCGGGCCAGCAGCACTTTCGCCGCGCCTTCGACCGCTACCTCGAGAGTGCCCACCAGATCTACGCCGCCCTGCCGGTCGACTGGCGCATGATGCTCGAGCACAAGATCTGCGAGCCGGCCTTCTACGCCACCGTGATCCAGGACTGGGGCTCCAGCCTGCTGGCCGCGCAGACGCTCGGCCCCAAGGCGCAGTGCCTGGTGGATCTGGGCCACCACGCGCCCAACGTCAACATCGAGCTGATCGTGGCGCGCCTGATCGCCGCGGGCAAGCTGGCGGGCTTTCACTTCAACGACAGCAAGTACGGCGACGACGACCTCGATGCCGGCAGCGTGAGCCCGTACCGCCTGTTCCTGGTGTTCAACGAGCTGGTGGCCGCGGCGCACGAGGGCGTGGCCTTCGATCCGGCCTACATGCTCGACCAGAGCCACAACGTCACCGACCCGATCGAGAGCCTGATGACCAGCGCCGTGCAGGTGCAGCGCAGCTACGCCCAGGCCCTGCTGGTGGACCGCGCCGCACTCGATGCCGCGCAGCAGGCCAACGATGCGATGACCGCCACCCACCTGCTGAAGGCCGCCTTCCAGACCGACGTGACGCCGCTGCTGCAGCGCGTGCGCGCCGATGCCGGTGGCGCCATCGACCCGGTGGCCGCCTACCGCGCCAGCGGCTACCGCGCCCGCGTGGCGGCCGAGCGCCCGGCGGCGCAGGGCGGCGGAGGTGGCATTGTCTGAAGGCCAGCAAGGGCCCGGCGCCGCGCTGGACCTGGTGCTCGACATTGGCAAGACGCGCAGCAAGCTGCTGGTCATCGACCGTGCCGGCGCGGTGCTGGCGCAGTCCGACCATGCCTCGGGCACACAGCGCAGCGGCCCCTGGGCCGCGCTCGACACCGCCGGCATCGAGGCCTGGCTGTGCGAGGCGCTGGCCGGCCTGGGCGCACGGCGCAGCCAGCTGGCGCGGGCGGTGGTCAGCGCCCACGGCGCGGCCTTTGCCGCGGTGCAGGGCGAGCAGCTGTGCTGGCCGGTGCCCGACTACGAGTTCGAGGGCTTTGACGAGCGCCCGGCCGACTGGGCCGCGCAGATCGGCCCCTTCGAGCAGACCCACAGCCCCGACCTGCCACGCGGCCTGAACGCCGCCACGCAGTTCGACTGGCTCGAACGCCATGCCCCGGCGCAGTTTGCCCAAGGCCAGCTGCTGCCCTATGCCCAGTACTGGGCCTGGTGGCTCAGCGGCGTGGCGGCCAGCGAGGTCAGCTCACTCGGCTGCCACACCCACCTGTGGGACCCCCTGCGTGCCGCGCCCTCGGCACTGGCCCAGCGCCGCGGCTGGGCGGCGCGCCTGGCGCCGATGCGCCGGGCCTGGGAGGTGCTGGGCCTGGTGCGCCCGGCGCTGGCCCAGCGCCTGGGCCTGCCGCGCGGCCTGCGCGTGCATGCCGGCGTGCACGACAGCAATGCCTGCCTCACCCGCTACCTGCGCAGCCATCCGCGCATGACGCTGGTGACCACCGGCACCTGGGTGGTGGTGATGGCGCCCGGCGCCACGCAACGTGCGCTGCAGGCCGAGCTGGATCTGCTGAGCAATGTGTCGGTGCGCAACGAGCCGGTGCCCACCGGCCGCTTCATGGGCGGCCGCGAGCTGCAGCAGCTGTGCGCCGGCGCCGACCCCGCGCTGGCCACGCTGGGCACGCTGCAGCAGCTGCTGCAGCGCGGCGTGATGGCGCTGCCCGGCTTCGAGACCCAGGGCGGCCCGTTTCGCCGCAGCGCGGGCAGCGTGTGCGATGCCCAGGGCCCGCTGGCGCTCGACAGCCTGAGCCCGGCCGAGCGCGCCACGCTGGCCGGCCTGTACACCGCGCAAGTCACGGCCTGGATCATCGGCCGCCTGGGCGGCGTGGGCCCCACCGTGGTGGAAGGCCCGTTCTCGCGCAACCCGGTGTTCACCGCCGTGCTGGCCAGCCTGCTGGGCGGCGACGGCCTGAGCGTCAGCGTCGATCCGCTGGAAGGCACGGCCCGCGGCGCCTGGATGCTGGCCCACTGGACCGAACCGGCCATCGCCAGCCCCGCCGTGCTGCCCGCCGACCCGCTGCCGGCGGCGGCGCAGGCACAGCTGCTGGCGCTGCATGGTCGCTGGTGCGAGCGGGCCACGCACGCCGCCAGCCTGGCGCAGGAAGCGCCCGCCACGTAGGTTAGCCGTTACGCCCTTGGCTCGCGCCGCGGGCGGATGCTGCGGTGCAGCAGATCACACAGCCGGCCACGCCGACTCCCCCCTAAGTTCGAACGCAGCCGCGGGGTGCCGCGACATGCCGCATCTGCGTAGCATCGTTGCACGCGCACTTCGTCGGTTACTCGCGCCTTGAGCAGGGGGAGCTACGTGACAGCAGCCGTTCGGATTCATCCATGGGGTCGGGGTGCCAACATCCTGCGGGCCGCTTGTCGGCGCTGGCTGGTGAGGGCGGCCTTGCTGGCAGGCGCTGTGCTGCTGGGGGCCGGCGTGCCGGCACAGGCCGCTCTGCTGGTGACGCCCACCGGCACCAGCATCGAGCTGGCTCCCGGCGCGCTGAGCGTGGTGCGCGGCGACATCACCAACACCACCGGCTTCGACCTCGGCAGCGGCGATCTTTTCGGCAGTTTCAGCGGCTACCCCAGCAACGCCCTGATCATCGAGCAGCTGCTTGGCCTGGTGCCGCTGAGCATCGACGACCGAGCCATCACCCGCGATCTCGAACTCTTCTCGGTGCAACTCGGTTCCGGCGCCTTGCCCGGGCAGACCTACACCATCGAGTTCTTCTTCGGCGATGTGAACGGCAGCTTCAGCGAGGTGGCCACCTACTCGGTCACCGTGGCCCAGGGCCATTCCATCCCCGAGCCCGGCATGGCCTGGCTGGCGGGCATCAGTCTGCTGGGGCTTGCCGCTGGCCGCCGGCGTGGCAGCTTGCGCGGCGCACAGGAGATCTGAATGGCCACTTCTGCCACCTCGGTGCGGGTTGTTCTCGGAACGCCTGCACTGCAGCTGTCCGGCGGTCTGCTGACGCTGCGCATCCCGGTGCTCAACGCCGGCGATGTGGCCCTCGGCACCTTCGCCTGCACCGACATCCGGCTTGGCGCGGCCGTGCGCACCAGTCCGCCGGCCGTACCGCTGCCGCTGGGCACCGTCGGCCCGCGCAACAACGTCACCGTGCTCGCCAAGTTCACGGGTGCCACAACAGGTTCGCGGCTGCTGCTCACGCTGCGCGGCAGCTACCTGGTGAATGGTGTCAGCTACGGCCTGACCCTCAACCGCTACGTCACCGTGCCCGCCGAATCGGTGCCCACGCTGCCCACGCTTCGTGCACGGCTGCAGGCCACCACCGGCAATGCACAGTGGAACTACACCGTCATCAACGAAGAGGCGGCCACCAGCAGCCAGCGCGTGGCCAGTGTCTCGCTGCAGGTGGCGGCGCCCGTCACGGTCACCGGCACGCCGCCGGGCTGGCGTGCCGAGACCGACAACGCCACCTACGTGCTCTGGGTGTCCGACGACTTCGCGCCGCCCTATCCCACCCATGTGGCCCCGGGTCAGTCGCTGTCGGGTTTCCAGATCACCTGCCCGCGCCCGGCATCCGAAGCCGGCCCGTACAGCCTGGTGGCCTGGAACCACGCAGCCGACGATGCCGGCCTGGTGGTGGCCGAGTACACGCTCACGCCGCATCGCTGAGTCCGGCCCGCGCCGGCATCACACCGCAACCTGGGGAAGACCCATGCTGAACATGACACGACGCTTGCTGCCCGCGTGGTGGCCGAAGTGGGCCGGCGGTGGCACAGCGGCCACAGCGGCCACAGCGGCCACAGCGGCCACAGCGGCTGCCGTGCCCGCCAGTGCGGCGCCCGGAGCCGACGAGCGTTTCGACAATTTCATGCGCTCGATCGCCAGCCAGGCCACCCGGCGCGATGCGCTGCGCGTGACGGCCAATGGCGCGTTCCTGTCGTTCATGGCCACGCTGGGCCTGCGGCCGGCGCATGCCGCAGCCGATTGCCTGTGCGGTCGGCAACTCTACGATCCTGCGCTGCAGTGCTGCACACCCACCGGCGTGCAGACCAAGAGCCCGATCGCCGATCTGGCGCGCTGCCCGGATCGCGTGGCCTCTCCCAGGTACACCTGCGTGCCCAATGGTTGCGGGGCCGAGGGCGGGCAATCGTTTCCCGGCGGCTACGGGGCGGCCAGTTTCATCGGCTGCTGCAGCGCACACGACTGCTGCTATGGCACCTGCCGCTCGGCCCAGGCCAGTTGCGACGGCGCTTTCGGCAACTGCATGCGCGCATCCTGCGATGCCGCCTATCCGCCCAGCCTGGTGACGCTGCCGGGCGGCATCACGATCGACCGCAACCGCGTCAACCGAAGCCTTTGCCGTGGCCAGGCCAACGCCTACGAGTCGGCCGTTGCCAACTTTGGCGGCGATGCCCACACGGCCGCGCAGCAAAACGCCTGCGATTGTTGCGGCACGCAGAATTGCCCCACCTGCCCTGGCGGCACCTGCTCCAGCCTGCCGTCATGCCAAGACCCGGGTTGCGTGTGCTTCCAAACGGTGGAAGGGCGCGGCTTCTGCCACTTGCCGCAGTCCTGCGCCGGCTTGGCAAGCTGCACATCGAGCAGCAGTTGTCCATCGGGCTGGGCCTGCGTCTCGGTGACCTGCTGCTCCGGCGCTGGCGCCATCTGCATTCGACCCTGCTTCACCCTGGCGGGCGGCGCCGCAGCGCAACGCATCGCGCCAGCCGTGGCCGAATCCACCGGGCCCATGACCGCTCCAGTTTCAACGGCAGGCGCCAAGAGTCTGCGCTGAAGCAGCCTGTTGGCGGCCCGGCCTGCAACCCAAGAGCCCGAAGGATCGAAGATGGACATGATGTTGTCGCTGGCGTCGGCCGCGGTGTGGGGGGTGTTTCTGGTCGCGGGCGTGCGCAAGCTGCGCGACACATCCGCCACCGCGTCCGCGATGCGGGGCTTTGGTGTGCCGGCGGGGTTGGCCCAGCGGTTGGCGCCGGTGCTCCCGTGGGCCGAACTGGGCGTGGTGGTCTTGCTGTTGCTGCCAGGCCTGGCGCTTGCCGGGGCCGCCCTGGCGGTCGCGATGCTGGCAGCGTTCACACTGGCCATCACCGCAGCCCTGTTGCGCGGCGTGCGACCCGCGTGCAACTGCTTCGGACAGTCAGCCGGCAAGCCGATCAACTGGCTCACGGCGGCGCGCAATGCAGCGCTGCTCGGCTGCGCCGCGCTCATGCTGGTGCAGCCGGCCGCGCTCAGCTCGGGCCTGATCGATGTGTGGGCGGGCAGCTTGCGCGGGCTCGATCTTGCGACCGTGGTGGCGCTGGTGCTGGCATCGCTGGTGGCCGTGCAAGCGCTGGTGATGTCCAAGCTGTTCAGCCAGCAAGGGCGCATGCTGTTGCGCATCGACAACCTCGAGCACGAGTTGGCCCAGCGCACCTCGGCCACCGTGAGCCACTCGCTGCCGCCCTCCGGCCTGACCCTCGGCGCCTTGGCGCCCGATTTCGACTGGATGCCTCTGGCCGGCGGAGCCGTTCAATCGATGGCACGCCGCTGGCCCGAACGGCGCGAATGGGTGCTCGTGTTTGTCAGCGCCGAATGTGCGCCTTGCCACGAGCTGCTCGAATGGCTGGCCGCGTTGCCCGAGCGCAGCATGGCCCTGGTGATCACCAATGGTTCACCCGAACACAACCGTTCGCTGCGCAAGCTGGCCAAGCGCCTGGAGGTCGTCACGCAGTCGGGGCAACAGGCCCAGGACGCCTACGGTGTGATCGGCACGCCCAGTGCCGTGCGCATTGCCGACGGGCGCATCGCCTCCGGCATGGCGATCGGCATGGCGCCGATCCAGTCGCTGTTTGCGCAGCCGGTGCCGGCTGCGGCAGCGGTGGGTCTTCTTCAAGAGCCAGGCCTGGCCTGAGCGGGCTTGCCCTCACGCCGGCGCCTGCTGCTGGCCACGCTGCTTGGCGCGGCGCTGGTCGTGGCACTGGGCCTGGTGTTCAGGTGGTGGGCAAGCGGCCTGGCCGGCGCGGGCGCGCTGCATCAGTACGCGCCAGGTTCTGTTCAGGCCGGTGCGGCCTTTGAGATCCGCGTGCTGGCTGGTGCCTGGGGCGATGGCGCGCAGGTCGGCGGGCGATACCGCGACTGGTCGCTGCAGTTGATGCAGCAGGGTGTTGCGCTGGGTTCACCAGTCGCACCGGCAGGTACAAGCCGCGAGGGCGATCGCCTGGCGCTGCACTTCCAACTGCGCGCCCCCAGCCAGGGGCCTGGCCCGCAGGCACCACTGACCTGGCGCCTGGGTGTGGTGTTTGACGGTCAGCCGATGCAGCTGCCCGGCACCCACGCGATCGAGGTCACCCACTGACCGATGTGGGGTGGGGTGGGGCGGGGCGGCACAGCGCGCCTGGCGCACGCGGGGCCTGGTTCACAGCGTGCAGGCCGCCGCCCCGGCGCCATGCGCCAGCACATGCTCGCGCAGCAGGTTCTGCGTGGCCGTCAGGGGCGTGTCGCGGCGGGTGAGCACGCACCAGTCCAGCTGCTTGGGCATGCCCTGCACGTCCAGCACCACCAGCCGGCTGGCGGCCAGTTCGCTCTGGAAGGTGTGGGCCGAGGCAAAGCTGATGCCCATGCCGGCCATCACCGCGGCCTTGATCGCCTCGGGGCCCTGCAGCTCGATGTCGGCCCGCACCTGCAGGCGCTGCATCTGCAGCAGGTGCTCCAGAAAGGCCCGCGTGGCCGAGCCGGCCTCGCGCATGATGAAGGTGTCGCCGGCCAGCAGCGGCCAGGGGATGTCGCGCTGCCGGGCCAGATGGTGGTCGGGCGCGGCGATGATGGCGTGCGGGTTGCGAGCAAACACGTCGGCCTGCACCTCGGCCTCGGCCGGCGGGTAGCCGCCCACCAGCAGGTCGACCTGGCGCTCGGCCAGCAGGGCCAGCAGCTGGTCACGCCGGCCCTGGCTGAGCTTGATGCGCAGGTCGGGGTGCAGGCGCCGGAAGTCGGCCAGCAAGCGCGGCATGAAGTACTGCGCCGGCGACACCACGCCCACATGCACCTGGCCGCGGTGCTGGCCATGCACGGTCGACAGCGCGTCCTCGGCCACGCTGAACTGCGCCAGGATCACCCGCGTGTGGCGCAGCAGCTCGGCGCCGGTGTCGGTCAGGCGGATCGGTCGCGCCTGGGTGTCGAACAGGCGGCTGCCGATCTCGTCCTCGAGCTGGCGGATGTTCTGCGACACCGCGCTCTGGGTGATGTTCATCAGCTCGGCCGCCTTCAGGAAGCTGCCGGTGGTGGTGGCCGCCTCGAAGATGCGAAGGCCGCGCAGGGTGACGTTGCGCATGGGGGGGGTGAAGGGCGGGCGGTGGTCAGGGCGCGGCAGGCCGCGGGGGCGCCAGCATAGCGTGGGCTTCACGCCACGCCACGCCGGGCCCCGCCATGCGTCAAGCAGGTCAGGTAGACAAGCCGGCAAGCCGCCGGACGTGGCGGCCCGCGCCACCGCACCACCGCGTGCCGCGTGACCGCGTGGCCGCGCCGTCGGCGCTCAGCGTGCAGCGGCCGGGGCGGCCACCGCGCGCAGCAGCGCGCGTTCCAATGCGCGCTGGCGATTGCACCAGCTGGCGCTGCCCAGCACCGCGCCGATGTGACGCACGGTGCGCTCCACGCCTTCGCGGCGCAGCTGCTCGAGCGAGTGGATGCCGGCCGATTCAAGCCGCTGCACCACCAGCTGGCCGATGCCGCGCTCGCTCAGCAGCAGGTGACGCTCGTGTTGGGCAAACTGGGGCGGGGTGTGGGTGGTCATGGCGGCAAGGCGGGGGCGCGACGGTGCGTCGCTGGCCCGGTCATCTTGGCTGCACACCCGGCCGACCGCGAGCGGACATGCCCCAGCCGCTGCGGTGCCGCGCCCACCCGCTGCGTGGCACCCGATGGCCGCCAAAACCTGGTGCTAACCCTGATAAATCAGCGACCCACCAGGCCATTGGCCCGGGCGGGCCGGGCCCGTTGCCCGGGCGGAGGGGCCAGCCTCAGTCTGGCTTATGGGTCACTTCACTTCCGACACGAACTGCTCAAGCGGGCGCCGCACCTTGGGCAGATTGACCAGCCAGTCGCCTTCTTCCTGGCGATAGCCCAGCGGCAGCACCGTGACGCTGCGCAGACCGCGCGCGCGCAGGCCCAGGATCTCGTCGAGCTTGGCCGGGTCGAAGCCTTCCATCGGCGTGCTGTCCACCCCCTGCTCGGCCGCCGCCAGCATGGCCACGCCCAGGGCGATGTAGGTCTGGCGCGCAGCGTGCTGGAAGTTGACCTCGGCACCCCGCGGCGGGTAGTTCTTCAGCAGCATCTGGCGGTAGTTCTCCCAGCCCTCGTTGCGAAAGCCACGCACCTCGTTGGTGTAGTCGAACATGTGGTTGATGCGCTCGGTGGTGTAGTCGTCCCAGGCCGCAAACACCAGCAGGTGCGAGCCCTCGGTCACCTGCGCCTGGTTCCAGGCGATCTCGCGGATGCGGGCACGGACCTCGGGGCTGGTGACCACGATCACCTCGAAGGGCTGCAGCCCGCTCGAGGTGGGCGCCAGGCGCGCCGCCTCGACGATGGCATCCACCTGCGCCTGCGGCACGGCGCGGCTGGGGTCCATCTTCTTGGTGGCGTAGCGCCAGTTCAGGGTGTCGAGCAGTTTCATGAGCAAGGGGCCTGGTGCGGGCGTCAGACATCGATGGCACCGATTGTGCGCAGCCCGGTCATGGCCTCGCCCGGTGCAGGCCGATACAGGCTGTGGTATCGCGCGCGGCGCGGCGCGGCGCGAGCCCAGCCACAGCCACAGCCACAGCCGCAGCCACGCCGACAATGCGCGCCTGATCGACCCAGCCCGCCCACCCCGCCCATCCCGCCACGCCATGACCGACGCCGCGCTCCCGGCCCCGCACACCCTGCCCATCACCGCCGTCATCTTCGACATGGACGGCCTGCTGCTCGACACCGAGGGCCTCTACACCCGCAGCACCCAGGCGATTGCCGAGCGCTTTGGCAAGACCTTTGATTGGCAGCTCAAGCAGCACTCGCTGGGCCTGGGTGCACTGCCGTTTGCGCAGCTGATCGTCGAGCGGCTGGCGCTGCCGATCACGCCGCAGCAGTTTCTGGACGAGCGCGAGCCGATGCTGCAGCGGCTGTTCGCGCAGGTGCAGCCGATGCCCGGCGCGGCCGAGCTGGTGCGGCACCTGTCGGCGCAGGGTGTGCCGATCGCCGTGGCCACCAGCTCGCGCCAGCACTATGTGGATTTGAAGTCGCGCCCGCACGCCGACTGGTTTGCGCTGTTCGATGCCATCGTCACGCCCGACGATCCCGAGGTGCATGCGGCCAAGCCGGCACCCGACCTGTTTGCCGTGGCGGCGCAACGCATCGGCGCCGTGCCGGCGCGCACGCTGGCCTTCGAGGATTCACCCAATGGCGTGCTCTCGGCAGTGGCCGCGGGGCTGCGCGCCATCGCCGTGCCCGATGCGGCCATGGACCGCGGCCTGTACCCGCAGGCCACCGCCATCCTGGGCAGCCTGCGCGAGTTTCAGCCGCAGCAGTGGGGCCTGCCGCCCATGCCAACGGCCGCCTGACAAGGCGGCCGTTCGGTCAACACCCCGGCGCGCCTGGGCCGGCGCGGCCAGGGGGCGCAGTCTCAGGCGCGGCGGCGGCTGGCCAGGAAGCCCACGCCCACCAGACCGGCCAGCATCAGGGCATAGCTTTCGGGCTCGGGCACGCTGCTGACGGTGATGTTGTCGAATGCCACGGCGCCGGCGCCGCCGTTGAACACGATGCTCTGGGCCTGGCCGGTGAAGCTGATGGTCACCTTGTTCCAGGCGCAGGCGGCGCTGTCGCTGCAGCCCGCGTCGATGACGTTGGCCACCGCGCCCACGCCGGCCAGGCGCTGACCGCTGCTGCTGAACACGCTGACCGCGGGCATCAGATCCACGGTGGACGAATACCAGAACGAGACCTGCTCGACGAAGGCGCGGCCGCTGGTGGCGCTGAGGGTGGTCGAGGCTTCGGAGAAGGTGTCGACCACCATCACGCCGGCCATGCTGGGCGCGTTGGTGTAGTAGGTGCCGGCGGCGTCGTTGGAGATCACCAGGGCCGAGTCGGAGAACAGCACGCCCTCGGCTTCGTAGGCATGGCCCACGGCCACGCCGTAGCCCTGCAGCGCGGGCTCATCGAAGCTCAGCGTGGTGGTCACCGATTGAACGGCGAAGGCAGGCGCGGCGGCAGCCAGCGCGGCGGCGGCAATCAGCGAACGGGCAAAGGCCATGGGGTACTCCGGGGTGCGGGTGGGCGCCTTGCACGCAGCGGTGCGGGCGCAAACAGGGGTTGAGCCGCAGTCTAGGCAGCCGCCCGCCACCGCTCTATCTCCGTTCCGTGACAGTTCGGCACCCTTTGCGCTGCCGAGCCCCCGCACTTGCGTGGGCCGTGTTTCATCGTTCTGTCACGCAGCCGCCCGGGCCGCGATGGGTCAGGCGCCTGCGGCGGCGCGATTCATCGTTCTGCCATGTCGGGCCGGCAGCATGTGTGCATGTTGATCCGCCGCCGCATGCTCTTGCAGCGCAGCGCGCTGGGCCTGGGGGCCGCGCTGCTGCCGCCCTTGGCACGCGCCTGCGAGTTCCAGGCCGAGACGCTGCGCGTGACGCACCCGTACTGCCACGCCACCGAGCCCGGCAGCACCGAGGCCGTGGTGTGCATGAAGTTCGACGAGGTGATCCGCAGCGACCGCCTGGTGGGCGCGAGCACGCCGGTGGCCCGCGGTGCCGATGTGGCCGGCGCGCTGGCACGGCCGACCGTTGACTTCGAGATCCCCGAGGGCCAGGAGACCTGGCTGCACGAGCGCGGCACCTGGCTGCGCCTGACCGGCCTGCGCGGCCCGCTGGGAGTGGGCCGCACCTATCCGCTGACGCTCGAGTTCGAGCATGGCGGCACCCTGCTCGCGCAGCTCACGGTGGATTTTCCGGTGCTGCGGTTTCGCTGAGCCGCCGCCCCAACCACCGCCCCAACCGCCACGCCACGCCACGCCACGCCAGACAGCAACGCTGTGTCGAATCGTCACGACACGGACACCACCGCTTTCTAGCATCGCCTCGATTCTTCACGGCCAGCCGGGCCCAGCCGTCGGCGGCGCCGTCTCGCCGGCCACATCGGCCGCCGCCGACCCGCATTCACCAGGAGCAGTTTCGATGACCTTCCAGTTCCACAAGCGCCACATCGCCATCGCGGCGATCGCGGCCATGGGCAGCACCGTGATCGGTGTGGCGCACTCGCAGTCGGGCAGCACGCCCAAGGTGGCGGGCAAGTACCTGGCCGGCGACTTCCACAACCACAGCACCTGCTCTGACGGCGCCGTGTCGATGCAGAAGATGGTGAAGAAGTCGATGGACCGCACGGCCGACACGCCCTGGGGCCTGGACTGGTTCGTGCAGGCCGGCCACGGCGGCACCGGCAACCGCAACTGCACCCTGCCCGAGGACGCCTCGCTGGCCACGCCGGCCTATCCGTTCACCGGCCAGGGCCCGCAGACCACCTGGGAGAGCACCAGCCCGGCCATCAGCCCCAAGGGCCTGGCCTCGGGCAGCAGCCCCAACAAGCAGATGTGGCGCTGGCAGGCCATCCAGGAGTATCAGTACCCGCTGCTCGAGTACCTGGCGGTGCAGCGCAATCAGCCGATCTTTGCCGGTGTCGAATCGGTGGTGACCGGCCACGAGCACACCTCGATGTCGGTGCTGACCGGCCAGCTGCCGGCCGCGGCCTTCACCAAGCCCCTGCCCACCACGCCCGGCTACACCGCCAGCGGCAATGCCAACGCCCTGGCCATGTGGCAGTACTGCTTTGACCGCGGCAACAGCGACACCAGCCGCGGCAACACCACCACCACCAGCGGTGTGGGCAACAACTGGGACTGCACCGTGCCCGGCGGCCTGAACAGCAGCGTGAGCTACTGGAACGACAGCGCGCGCAAGCTGGTGCCCGCCGGCAGCACCCAGGGCGAGCAGGGCCACCTGAAGACGGTGGACGGCGTCAAGTGGATGGCCGCCCACCACGGCGAGACCAGCTACTACGTGCCGGCCCACCTGGAGCGTGCGGGCCCGTTCAACCCCGCGGGCAACAACGGCTTCAACGTCGAGCACCTGCGCAACTTCAACAACGCCGGCCCGCGCGTGGCCTTCGGCTTCGAGAGCCAGCCCGGCCACGGCGCCAGCGACCGCCGCGGCGAGTACAACCTGCGCCGCAACGCCATCGGCAATGTGCGCTTCGACTCGGTGGGCGGCACCACCTTTGGCGGCACCGGCGTGTATGCCGCGCAGGTGGGCGGCGTGTGGGACGCCCTGCTGGGCGAAGGCCGCAACTGGTGGTTCTTTGCCAGCAGCGACTGGCACAGCCGCGGCGCCTTCAGCGTGGACGACCGCCGCTCCGACAACGACTTCTGGCCCGGCGAGTACCAGCGCAACTACACCCTGGTGCGCAACGGCGGCAGCGCCCGCGTGGCGCCGCAGATGGTGGTGGACGGCCTGCGCAGCGGCAACAACTGGGTCGACAGCGGCCAGCTGATCGACCGCCTGGCCTTTGTGGCCTGCGCCTCGTACAGCGGTGTCGCCAAGCGCAGCAACGCGCAGGTGGAGGCCCTGGCCGTGAACGCCGCGGTGAACAACACCGACCTCGACGTGAGCGGCTGCGCCACCATGGGCGAGAAGCTGAAGCTGCGCGCCGGTGGCGAGGTGGTGGTGTCGATCGTGGTGCGTGACCCGGCCGGCAAGAGCCACAGCCCGTACAGCTTCCCCAACCCCTCGCTGCTGCAGGTCGGCATCAACCAGCCGCTGGACAAGCCCGAGCTGCACCATGTGGACGTGATCCGCGGCCTGGTCACCGGCTACAAGAGCCCGACCGCCAGCGACTACGCCGGCGCCTGGCCCGACGACTGGGTGGACCGCGCCAACCCGCAGCAGCTGCGCTCGCTGGCCACCGTGCCGGCGGCGGCCAAGAACACCTCGGCCGCGGTGATCCAGAGCTTCAGCAAGGCCAACTGGGTGGCGGTGGCCGGCAAGCCGGAGTTCAAGGCCATGACCTTCCGCCTGAGCGCGGTGCAGGCCTCGCAGTACCTGCGCCTGCGCGGCACCAACCTGCCGCCGGCCGTGCCCTACGAGACCGACGCCGCGGGCAACCCGCTGTCGGACCTGTGGACCAACACCGGTTCCATCCAGTTCAAGAACAGCAGCGCGATCGAGTTTGCCGAGAACGCCATGCTGCGCATCCCCTGCACCACCACCGGCGGCAGCAATGTGCCGGACAACGGCGCGCTGTTCTCGGGCTCGGGCATCGACGCCTGCCCCAACCACCTGCCGGTGGTCAACGGCCAGCGCATGGTGGGCTTTGACGTGGCGGCCTGGTCGGACCTGTGGTTCTACAGCAACCCGATCTTCGTCGAGGTGACCGGCGCCACCCTGGTGGCCGGCGTGCGCTGATCCAGCGCGCAGCGCCGCCGCACGCGGCGCCACGGCCCCTTGCTGGGGCGGTGGCGCCGCCAGCCACACCGCCGGGCAGCTGCCCGGCTTTGTCGTTCTGTCTTCTTTCCTGATGCGCCGGCCCGCACCGGCGCACCTGCCCCGATGTCTTCGACCCGCACCGTTGCCAAGCCCACCAGCCCGGCGTCCACGAACACGAACACGAACACGACTGCGCCGTCGCGCCGCGGCAGCGCCTGGCTGCGCGAGCCGCTGCTGCACTTCCTGCTGATCGGCGCCCTGGTGTTTGCGCTCGACGCCTGGGTCAACCGCGACCGCCTCGATCCGCGCGTGATCACCTTCGACGCCGTGGTGGATGACGAGGCCCGGCGCGTGTTTCGCGACGCACGCGGCCGCGAACCCAATGCCGACGAGCTGTATGCGCTGCGCCGCGTGTGGCTGGACAACGAGGTGCTCTACCGCGAAGGCATGGCCATGCAGATGGACCAGGGCGACCAGGCCATCCGCGACCGCGTGATCTTCAAGGCCCTGTCGTCGATCAACGCCGGCCTGAAGGCGCCGCCGCTCAGCGATGAGGTGCTGCGCGCCTGGTTCGAGAAAAACCGCGTCAAGTACGACGAACCGGCGCGCTTCGACTTCAGCGAAGCGGTGCTGCCCGAGGCCCAGCCCACCGAGGCCCAGGCACGCGCGCTGGCCAGCCAGCTCGGCAGCCAGGGTGGCGGCGAGGTGCAGGCCGGCCTGCGCGTGTTCAAGGGCCGGCCGCAGGCCAACCTGCTGCAGAGTTATGGCGAGGCCTTCACCACCGCTCTGACCGCCCAGCCGCCGGGCGAGTGGCGCGCCGTGCGCCATGGCGAGCTGTGGCGCGTGATGCGGCTGGAAGGCAGCAGCCCGGCCCGCAAGGCCGAGTTCGAGCCGCTGCGCGAGACCGTGGTGCAGGACTGGACCGATGCGGTGATGGCCGAGCAGCGCGCCGCCGCCGTCAAGGCCATGGCCATGAAGTACAGCGTGCGCCACCGCGAGGTGGCGCCAGCCGCCGCCCAGGCCGCATCCGGCACCCGCGCGGAGCCGACCCAGTGAGCGCGCTGCCGATGCACGCGCGCGCATTGCGCTGGCTGCTGCCGGCGCTGGCCCTGCTGCTGGCCCTGCTGGGCAGCCCGCCGCTGCAGGCCCACGAGATGAGCATGGCCGAGCTGCATGTGCAGGAGGTGGCGCCGGGCCGCTTCGTCTGGCAATGGACGGCCGGCATGCGCAGCGGCAACGACGAGCTGCAGCTGCAATGGCCCGAGGGCTGCACCGCCGGCCCCGGCCAGCTCGACTGCCCCGGCGGGCGCATGCGCGGCCGCCTGGGCATCGGCGGCGTGGGCGAGGGCTACTCGGCGGTGCTGGTCAAGCTGCACTGGCTGGACGGCGGCCTGCGCGTGTACACGCTCACCAAGGCCCAGCGCTCGGTGCAGCTGTTCGGCTCGGCCAACGACCCGCGCGGCCTGGCCGAGATCGCCCACGCCTACACCATGCTGGGCATCGAGCACATCCTGTCGGGCGTGGACCACCTGCTGTTCGTGGTCACGCTGCTGCTGCTGGTGGGCTTCGAGCGCCGGCTGGTGTGGACCATCACCGCCTTCACCGCCGCCCACAGCCTCACGCTGGCCAGCAGCGCGCTGGGTTGGCTGACCCTGCGCCCGCCGCCGGTGGAGGCCACCATCGCGCTGTCCATCGTGCTGGTGGCGGCTGAAGCATGCCCCCGTGTCGCTTCGCGCCTGCCCCCCGGGGGGGCGCTCAGTTCCTTGGGGCGGCCCGGCGGAACTGAGGCGCTGCACCACCGCGACACGCTCACCCGGCGCTGGCCGGCGCTGGTGGCCTTCATCTTCGGCCTGGTGCACGGCCTGGGCTTTGCCGGCGCGCTGAAGGAGATCGGCCTGCCCGAGCAGCACCTGCCGGCAGCGCTGCTGAGCTTCAACGTGGGCGTCGAGATCGGCCAGCTGATCACCGTGGCGCTGGCCTATGCCGTCTCGCGCCTGCTGCCGCACCTGGCCGCACTGTGGCCGCGCGCGGCCCGGGCGCGCGGCGTGCTGCTGTATGCCATCGGCAGCCTGGCCGCCTACTGGTCGTGGTCGCGCGTGGCCGCGATCCTGGCCTGAGCCCGCACCCGCACCCGCACCCGCCCAGAATCCGGCCGCAGAACCAGGAGCAGCGCACCATGCCCAGCAGCGAGGTCTTCGACCTCTTCCCCACGCCCGTGCTGCGCGCGCGCGGCGCCCTGCCGCTCGATCTGGTGGCCGGCCTGATCGCCCATTTCAGCCAGGAGGCGGTCAACCACAACAGCAGCTCCGGCCAGCTCTCGCACACCCGCCTGCTCAAGCCCAGCGAGAGCCCGCTGCTGGTCGACACCGCGGCGCTGATCAAGCCCCGGCTGGTGGAGTTTGGCGAGCTGATGTTCGGCGAGCGCCTGGGCTGGGCGCTCAAGGAGATGTGGGTCAACGTGCTCGACGCCGGCGGCCGCCAGGCCATGCACAACCATGCCAACAGCTTCATCTCGGGCGTGGTGTACCTGACGCCCACGCACCCCGACTCGCAGACGGTGTTCATGAAGTCGCCCGGCGGGCACGACTTCGCGTTCAAGAACGACCATGCCGGCGTTCGCATGGGCCCCTACAACGCCGACAAGTGGGTCAGCCCGGCCCCCGCGCCGGGCGACCTGATCCTGTTTCCCAGCTACCTGATGCATGCCGTGCCGCCCAACCAGGGCGAGCGCCGGCTCACGCTGGCGATGAACGCCATCCCCACCCGGCTGGACTCCTGGGGCTACACGGTCGGGTTCTCGGGCTGATGGGCCTGCCACAGGCCGGCGCACCCGGCCCGGCGCTGCGCCCTCGGCGCCATGGCCTGGGCGCCACGGCGCTGATGGCCGCCTCGGGCTTTGCCGGCCTGGGCTGGCAGCTGCTGTGGACCCAGCAGAGCGCGCCCTGGCTGGGCCATGAATCGGCCGCCGTGCTGGCCGTGCTGGCGGCCTTCTTCGGCGGCCTGGCGCTGGGCGCCGGCGCGCTGGGCGCGCGCATCGCCCGCAGCGCCCGGCCGGCACGCTGGTATGCCGCCTGCGAGGCCCTGATCGCCGCCTGGGGCCTGCTGCTGCTGGCGCTGATGCCGCTGTGGGGCGCCACCGCGCTGGCCCTCACCGGCGTGCAGCCGGCGCCGGCCTGGCACTGGGCGGTGGCCTTCGGCGGCAGCTTCGTGCTGTTGCTGCCGGCCACCGCGGCCATGGGCGCCACGCTGCCGGCGATGGCGCGCGTGACGGCGCAGCTGGGTGCTGCGGCAGACGGCCCGTCGATCGCCGCGCTGTACGCCGCCAACACCGCCGGGGCGGTGCTGGGCGTGCTGGCCTGCGCCTTCTGGCTGCTGCCCGAGCTGGGCCTGGCCACCACCACCGGGGTGTGCGCCGCGCTCAATGCCGCCTGCGCAGGCGCTGCCTGGCTGGGCTGGCGGCAGGCGGGCAGTGTGGGTAGTGCCGGCAGTGCGGGCAGTCCGAGCAGCGCGGGCGACGCCTCGCCCCACCCGGCCAGCCCTGCCGGCACCGGCATGCCGCCGGCCGCCGTGTCCGCCCGGCCCACCCAGCCCGCCACGCGCCGCCGCCTGCTGGGCCTGCTGGCCGCCACCGGCCTGCTGGGCATCGGCCTCGAGGTGGCGGTGGTGCGCGTGCTCAGCCAGGTGGCCGAAAACACCGTCTACACCTTTGCGCTGCTGCTGGCCGTCTACCTGGTGGGCAGCGCGCTGGGCGCGGCCGCCTGGGCGCGCTGGGGCGCGCCGCGGCCCGACGCCCATGCGCTGGGCAACCGCCTGCTGCTGGCGCTGGCGGCGGCCTGCCTGCTGGGCGGCGGCAGCCTGTGGGCCGCCGAGCCTTGGCAGGCCGCCGCGCTGGCGGCGCTGAACGCCGCCCTTGGCCCCGGCCTGCTGCCGGCCCTGGCCACCGAGGCCTGGCTGGCACTGGCCGCCTTTGGCCCGCCCACGCTGGTGATGGGGGCCCTGTTCAGCCAGCTGGCGGCGCGGGCCCAGGCCAGCGGCCTGGGCCTGGGCCAGGCACTGGCGGCCAATACGCTGGGCGCGGCACTGGCGCCGGCCGTGGTGGGCGTGCTGCTGCTGCCGGCCGTGGGCGCCAAGGCCACGCTGCTGCTGCTGGCCGCCGGCTACCTGCTGCTGGCCTCGCCCCAGGCCTGGCTGCGCCCCGGCCCCTGGCTGGTGGCCACCCCGGCGGCACTGCTGGCGCTGGCCGCGCCGCCGCTGGTGTTTGTCGACCGCCCCGCGGGCAGCCAGCTGCTGGACTACCGCGAAGGCGTGCTGGCCGCCGTGAGCGTGGTGCAGGACGCGCAGGGCGTGGCCCGGCTGCGCATCAACAACCGCCAGCAAGAGGGCAGCAGCAGCTCGCTGCAAGTGGATGGCCGCCAGGCCCTGCTGCCGCTGCTGCTGCACCCGGCGCCGCGCCAGGTGCTGATGCTGGGCCTGGGCACCGGCCTCACCGCCTCGGCCGCGCTGCAGGACCCGGCGCTGCAGGTGGAGGTGGTGGAACTGCTGCCCGAGGTGATTGCCGCGGCGCGGCACTTCCACCCGGCCTGGGCCGACCCCCGCACCGCCGGGCGCCTGCAGCCGCTGGCCGCCGACGCGCGGCGCCATGTGCTGGCCACGCCCCGGCGCCATGACGTGATCGTGGCCGACAACTACCACCCGGCGCGCAGCGGCTCGGCGGCGCTGTACACGGTGGAGCACTTTCGCGCCGTGCGCGCGCGCCTGGCCGCGGGCGGCCTGTTCTGCCAGTGGCTGCCGCTGCACCAGATGGACCACGAGACGCTGCGCAGCATCGTGGCCGCGTTCCGTGCGGTGTATCCCGGCGGCAGCGCCCTGCTGGCCAGCCTGAGCCTGCGCACGCCGGTGCTGGGCCTGGTGGGCCATGCCGACGATGCCGCGCGGCTGGATGTGGCCCGGCTGCGCGCCCGCCTGCAGGGCGCCGCCGGCCTGCCGCGGCCTCCGGCGGCCTTTGGCCTGCACGATGAGTGGGCGCTGCTGGGCAGCTTTGTGGCCGGCCCGCAGGCCCTGGCCCGGCTGGCCGGTGACGCCGTTCCGAACACCGACGACCGCCCGGTGGTGGCCTGGCGCGCACCGCGCATCACCTATGCGCCCGTGTCCACGCCCGAGGCCCGCCTGCTGGCCCTGCTGCCGCAGCTGGGCCTGGCCGCCAGCGAGCTGCTGACCCCGGCCGACGCCAGCGCGCTGGGCCCGCGCCTGGCCGCCTACCAGGCCGCCCGCAACCGCTATGTGGCCGCCGGCCAGGCCGTGCAGCCCAGCGCCGATGTGCGCCTGATGCTGGCCCAGGTGCAGGCGCCGCTGCTCGACGCCCTGCGCCTGAGCCCCGACTTCCGCCCCGCCTACGAACCGCTGCTGGGCATGGCCCAGGCCCTGGCCCGGCACGACCCCGAGGCCGCACGCCGGCTGCTGACCGAGCTGGCGCGGCTGCAGCCGGCACGGGTGGAGGCGGGCTTGGCCCTGCGGGCCTTGTAGCGCTGGCGTGCGGCTGGGCCGGCTGCTGGCTCAGCCGGCCTTGCGCGGACGCCCGGTCTTCAGCGTGGGCAGCTGCCCGAGCAGCGCGCGCAGGGCGTCGTCACCCAGCGACGACAGCGCGTGCAGACCGGCGCGCAGCAGTTCGCTCTTCTTGGCCGGGCGCTGGAAGGCCAGCGCGCGGTCCTTGAGCTGGCCGATCAGCGCAAAGTCGGCGTGCGGCATCGTGAAGCTGTCGCGCACCAGCTTTTCCTTCGGGGCCTCCTTGGCGCGCAGCGGCTTGCCGGCAGCGGCCTTGTCGGCCACCAGCGGGGCAGCGGCGGCCACCGGCGCGGCCCCGGCCGCAGGCTTCTTGGCGGCACGCACCGCCGGCTGGGTGGCCTTGGGTGGCTTGGGGACCTTCACAGGCTTCGCTGCCTTGGTTGTCACCTGGGCTGCCCCCTTGGCGGCGGATTTGGCGGCGGATTTGGCGGCCGGCTTGGCGGCGGACTTGGCCGCCGCTTGGGTGCCCGGCTTCGGCGCGGCCACGGCCACGTCGGCCGACGGCTTTGCCGCGGCCTTCACCGCCTTGGCAGCAGGGGTCGGCGCCGGCTTGGCGGGCTTCAGCGCCTTCACGGGCTTCACGGGCTTCACGGGCTTCACCGGCTTGACGGCCTTGGCAGCCTTGGCGGCCTTGGCCGCTTTCTCGGCCTTCACAGGCGCGGCAGCCGTGTCTGCCCGGGTCTGCGGCGCAGCGCCGGTCGCATCGGCAGAAACAACAAGGGTGTCGGTGGCGGTCATGGCAGGTCTCCAGCAAACTGCGCCGGCACTCACCACCAAAACCGAGATCACGGCCGGCGGGTGCCGAAAAACCATTTATACCGTATAAACGGTTACCACCTGCCGCAACGCATCACGGCCGCCGGGCTGGATGCACAGGCGCTGCGCGCAGATCGGCATCGGCCCAGCGCGGTCGGCCCGCCGCTTCGCGCGCGCGGGCCGGCTCGGCGCGGCGCTCGCGCGGCGCGGCGCATTCGGCCTGGGCGCCTGCACCAACGCAGTCCACCATGCGCCAGCGTGCCGCTTCCTCGATCACGCTGTCGCTCACGGCCGGCCCGTCCACCGCGATGCCGATGCCGATGCGGTTGACCAGATCGCCCAGCTCGCACTGGTGGTTGTCGACATGCTCCCGGCGCTCGGCACGGCGCACCGCCTGCACCGGGTACACGCCCATGTTCAGCAGCTCCACCAGGGTGCCCACGCCGGCATGCGAGATCACCACGTCGGCCCCGCGCACGGCCTCGCAGAAGCGGTCGGGCGTCAGGATGTCGTGCACCCGGCCGGGCAGGCGGTCGCGCCGCTGGGTGTGGCCCAGTTGCCAGACCGTGCGCTCATTGACGTAGCGCGATTTCAGCAGCGCATCCACCACCGAATCGAAGCGGTAGCCCTGCATCGTGCCCAGCGTGACGAACACCCGCTCGATGGGCCTGGCCTGCGGCGCGTCCACCCGCCGAAAGCCGGCGAGGATGCTGTCGCAGGCACGCCAGTGCCCGCGCGCCCAGTCGGCATGCTGGGTGAGCAGGGCCACGCCCGGCACCCTGGCCAGCAGCCGGCCGGTGAGCGACGGGCCGAGCACGCGGCCGAAGCTCTCCACATAGCTGGCCGGCAGGCCATGGGCGGCTGCCACCGACAAGCCGGCCACCGCCACGGCGGCACCGGTGCTCAGCGCGCCGTCGAAACGCTCGCGCTTGAGGATGTGGTGGAAGGCCCGCGCCGAGGCGATGGTGCCGCGCAGGTCACGCGGCCCGATGTACGGAATGAACTGCACGCGCCGGCCGGCCAGCAGGTGGCGGCTTTGCGGCGTGTCGAAGGTCACCCACAGGCTGTCGGCATGGCGGCCGACGTGGCCTTCCAGGCGCAGCAGCTCGGCCAGATGCCCCCCGGTCGAGCAGGTGAGCAGCAGCTTGCCACCGGCGCCCTCAATGCGCTTGAACAGCATGCGCAGCCCCGGATGGCGGGATGATCGGCAAACGGCAGGCCGGGCGAGCGGAGATCACGAGACAACCTCGATGTGATGCGGATGAAGGTTCATGCCCGGCGCGCGCAGCGCCAGGCCCAGGCAGCGCTGCAGCACCTGCTGATAGGCCCGCTGGCGTGCAGCGGCCCAGGCCCGGGCAGCGGCCCGATCGCGCGCCGCGACCGGCGCCGCGCAGGCCAGGGCGAAATCGGTGGCGGTGTCGGCGAGCTGCACCTGCGGTGGCAGGCCGCCCAGCGGCCCCTGCGCCGACAGATCGGCCACCGGCATGCAATGCGGCAGCTCAGCCAGCAGGCCGCGCAGGCCGTGGCGGCTGGCCACCACCGGCACGCCCTGCCCGATGGCTTCGATGGCCTTCTCGTGCACGCCCGAGCCACGCACCGACGCAATGGCCACCAGATCCACCGCCTCGTAGAAGCTGGCCACCTCGGCAATGCGGCCCAGCACCGTGGTGCGCGGCCGCGCCGGCAGCCGCTCAAGGCCGCTGCCGGCCAGGATCAGCTGGCAATGCGGCGGCAGCAGCGGCAGCACCTCGTCGAGCAGCCATTGCAGGCCGGCCATGTTGGGCTCCCAGGTCCAGGTGCCCAGCACGCCGATGCGCCGCGTGCCTGCGGGCAGGGCCTGCAGGCACTCACGCAGCGCGGGGGCCGACAGCTCCTGCGGCGCGGCGCCTGCGGCGCTGGCGCGGCTGGCGGCATCTGCCGTCGTGGCGCCGCAGTCGGGCGCTGCCGCCGCCGGGCCGCCGGCCTGCGGCAGCGGGTAGCCCGGCAGTTCGGCCACGGCCACCGCCCGCGGCTGCTGCGCGGCCCAGGCCTGCAGCTGCCGGGCATCGGCAGCGCTGAGGCAGCCGATCACGCTGGCGTGCTGCAGTGCCAGGTCTTCCAGCCGCTGCAGCAGCCGCGCCTCGCGCGCCAGCAGCCAGCGGCTGGCACGCGCGCGCAGCCCCGCTCCGGCCAGGCACCGGGCCCGCTCGCGAAAGCCCTCGGCCTCGAGGTTGTGCATCACCACCATCGGCGCCGGCAGCCGGTGCAGCAGCGGCTGGGCCCAGGCCAGCGCCTGCAGGTGGTTCACCACCAGGCCATCCATGTGCGGCAGCGCGTCCAGCAGCAGGCGCTGCACCTGGCGAGCGCTGTCCACACCCAGCAGGCGCTGCAAGGTCACCGGCCGCCCCGCGGCCCAGGCGCGCAGCGGCAGGGCCAGGCGCTGGGCCGGCGGCAGGTCGGCAAAGGCCGGAGTCCACGGGCCGACCGAGCAGTAGCGCGTGCGGCTGCCGGGTGGCGGCACCGGTGCCGGGCCCAGGCCGATCACGGTGAGCGTGTGGCCGGCCTGCTCCAGGCCGCGCAGCAGACGCGCGGTGCACAGCTCGCCACCGTTGCGCGGCTGGTCGAACAGCTTGAGCGTCAGCACCACCAGGTTCATGGGCGCTCTGCGCTGGCCGCCGGATGCAGGTACAGCGCCAGCGCCAGAAAGCCCAGCGCATTGCCGCCCACGCCCTGGCTGGAGGCCGAGAACACATAGCTGGCCGTCCAGAACAGCGCCCACGAGGCCAGCCACGGGCCGCCCGCGTCGCCGCTGCGCCGGGCCTGATCCAGGGTCTGCCGCGCCAGCGCGTGCAGCCACAACAGCGGCAGGAAGGCCACCACGCCGATCTGTGCAATGGCATTGCCCAGGCCGCTTTCGGCCCCCACCTCTTCGGTGTTGTTGGCGTAGTTGCCGACCTCGCCCACGCCTTCGCCCAGCCAGTGGCCATCGGCCAGGTGCGCCAGTGCCGTGGCCACGCCGCCCAGGTGCGAAAACGCGCCTTCGCTGAGCCCGCGCGCCACCACCGCCAGCGCCACCAGCACCGCCCCCAGGCTCAGCTGCAGCACATGCTGCGGCGCCGGCACGCCCAGCACGCGCCAGGCCAGCAGCAGCAGCAGGTACAGCACAAAGCCCTTCGACACGGTGAGCAGGCCGCAGGCCAGCACCAGGGCCAGCGCCCAGGGCTGGCGGTGGCCGCGCGCCTGGCGTGCCAGCAGCAAGGCCAGCGCAGCGGCCATGCCGGCGGCCAGCGTGGTGGGCTCGAGGTAGCTCGACAGGGCCCGGCGCACCGGCCCGCCGAGCACGGGCTCCAGATCCCAGCTGTGGTATCGGCCGTTCTGGTCGAACGGGATCTTGCCGTAGCGGTCGAGCCCGTTGGCTGCGGTAAAGGCTTCGATGCGCAGCCACTCGGTCCACAGGCCGTCGCCGCCCAGGCGGTCCACCAGGCCCAGCAGGGCCACCAACACGCTGCTGGCCACCAGCAGGGCCATCAGCTGCGCCAGTTGCTGGCGCGACCAGGGCAGCAGGCTGACGGCCAGGAACAGCAGCGGCACCAGGGCCAGGCGGCGCAGGTTCAGCGCCAGCGTGAACAGCCCCGAATCCGAGCTCAGCGAGGCCAGGCCCACGCCCACCACCAGCAGCGCCGCCCAGCGCAGACTGGCCGGCCACCGCCGGTGCACCGGTGCACTGCACAGCGCGTGCAAGGCCAGCAGCACCAGCGCGGCCACCAGCACATCGCGCAGCACGGCGCTCAGCGGCCACAGCGGGTTCTCGCTCAGACGGTAGCCCACCAGACCGATCAGGGGCCCGAACTGCAGCAGCACGATCAATGCCATGGCCAGCCACAGCACGCCGGCATGGCAGTGGCGGGCCGCCGCGGCGCCGGGGTGGCCATCGGCCGGCATGGCGCACACGAAACCGGGCATGGTGCGCGCCCTCTCAGACCGGCAGCGGATGGCCGTGGCGGGCCAGCGCCTCGCACACCGCCTGGCTGCTGTGCCGATCGGCGTAACGGCCGCGCAGCGAGCGTTTGATGAACGGCATGCCCTGGGCCAGCAGCTCGAAGGGCGCATCCAGCGTGGGGTCGCCCTGCGGATCGGCCAGAAACCAGCGGCTGCCCACGCTCAGCTGCTGGGCCAGCCGGCGCGACCAGCGCGTCTCCTGCCCCAGGATGACCTCGATGCGCGAACGCATGCAGCGCCCGGCCGGAAACAGCCCGTCCAGCGCCTGCATCACCTCGCCGCCCAGCGCACGAAAGCTCAGGCAATAGCTCTGCAGATGGTTCTCCACCCGCGCGCTGGCGGTCAGGCCGGTCACGTCCCAGGGCTGGTCGCGCAGCAGCGCCGCCAGATCGCCGAACGGCCCCCACACCGAATCGTTGAGCAGCAGCACCGGTGAGTCGGGACTGTGGCGGTGCAGTTCGCCCAGCAGCAGCCGGTAGGCCGAGAAGTCGTAACCCGGCAGGGCCTTCCAGTACAGCGCATCCACTTGCATGCCCAGCGCCGGGTCGAGCACGGTGGGCGAGGGCGCCGACGCCATGGCGCAGATCGGCCGGTTCAGGGCGCGCAGGCGCTGCAGCGTGAAATGGTGCGCCGGCTGCAGCCGGCCATCGGGCAGGTACAGCACATAGGCGATCCAGCCGTGCGCCGAGCGCCAGGCCGGTGCCAGCGCGGCGTGGCGCGGCATGCGGCGGCTGTCGAGCAGCCAGCCGGCGGCCACGCGCAAACGCCGCCGTGCGGCGGGCGGCGAGGGCACGAAGGCCCAGTCGCGCTCAAGCCGCGCCATGGCGGGCCTCCGGAGCCGGCATCTCGCGGCGGGGCAGCCGGCCGCTGAGCCGTTGCCCATGCCAGTGCAGCCATTCGGCGCGCCGCAGCCAGCGGCTGCCTGGTCGGTCCAGCACGTCGACGATGTGCCCACCCGCGTGGACGGCGCGCACCGCCAGGCTTTTTTCCAGCAGGATCGAGCCCGCCTTGGCACGCCATTGCGCCGGCGTCAGCGCCGCACCGCGCGGCCGGCCCGGCCAGCGCTGGCGGCCGCTGCCGTCCAGCCATTGGCCGATGTGCGCGGCCAGCTCGGCGCCCACCAGCGGCGTCAGGCCGGGCAGGCCCTGCGGCGTGGCCGCTGCCGCAAGGTAGCGTTGCGGCACGCCCTGCGGGCACAGGCTGCCCAGCCGCTGCAGCAGCGCCGTGCCCATGCCGAACAGGTGGGTCGACACCCAGCGCTCGGCCGTCAGGCCGTCCAGGCGGAAGGGCCGGCCCAGGCCGTAGGCCTCGCCGATCAGCGCGTCGGTGTCCTGCCGCGCCAGGGCCTCACGCAGACCGCGCTCGAAGGCGCTGGCCGTGAACCCGCCAAAGCGGTTGTGCACGCAGAAGCTGTCGTTGGCAAACAGCACCAGCGAGCGGCCGTCCAGCAGGCCGTGCTGGCGCGCATGGTCGAGACCGCGCTGCCAGCCCGAGAACTCGCGCAGGCGGTTGTCGCCCGGCAGCAGGGTCATCGGCAGATCGTGTTCGGCGCGCCAGTGCGGGTTGTTGCTCACCACCAGCCAGGGCGCCTGCGGTGCCACGGCCTGCACCAGCCGCTGCAGGCGCAGCAGCGCCGTGCGGCTGTAGGCCGGGTGATAGACCAGCAGGATGACCAGCAGCTGTGCGCTCATCGGGCGCTCCGGTGCGCGCCTTGCCCGGGCAGCGTGGCCGCAAGGGGCGGCCCGGCGCGGCCTGCCACAAGGCGCAGTGCCAGGCGGCGCAGGGCCTGGCGCACGCGCGCCTCCGCCAACCAGGCCAGCAGCGGCAACAGTGGCAGCCACGGCCAGGGCTGCGGCCAGCGCTGCAGCAGCCACAGGCCTGCGCCGGCCACCAGCAGCGACGGCCGGCCCAGCGCGCAGGCCGCGGCCTCGCGCAGCAGGCCCAGGCGCTGGCCGGGTGCGGCCAGCACGCCGCAAAAATCCCAGGCCGCGAACCAGACGCTGACGGCCGAGGCCATGGCCAGGCCGGGCGGGCCGCCCAGCGCCAGGCCGGCCAGTGCACCGACGATCTCCACCAGCGTCCAGCGTGCATGGGCCCGGGTGGCGGCCCACGGCGCCGCCTGCACGCACAGCCAGGTGCCCAGCACGGTGGCCACCACGCCGCCCACCAGGCGCAGCCCCAGCCAGGGCAGCAGCGCGCGGGCGTCGGCCCACTTGCCGGCCCCCAGCCAGGCGTCGGCACTGGCCAGGGCCAACGGCAGCAGCAGCATCGGTGGCAGGCTGGCCATGCACAGCCCGCTGATCTGCTGCATCACGCGCTGGCGGCGCTGCGCCGGCGCCAGTGTGCGCAGCTCGGGCAGCAGCATGCGCGTGGCACCCAGCACCAGCGGCTGGCACACCAGCGCGCTGGCCGAATGGGCCAACGCATACTGGCCCACCCAGGCCTTGCCGAACCAGGGCCCCAGCAGCCAGACATGGGTCAGGTCGCGCAGCATGGCCAGCGCAAACACGGCCTGCTGCGCCAGGCCTGCGCGCAGCAGGCGCCGGGCCTCGCCGGCAGACGGCACGGCCACGGGTGCCTGCGCCTGCGCCTGCGCCTGCGCCGGCAGCGGCCCGATCGCCCGCTCGACGGCACGGGTCTGCCAGGTACGCCAGCTGCGCGCCAGCACGGCGGCCACGCAGAAGCTCAGCCACCAGGCCAGGCCGCAGGCCATCAGCAACGCCGGCAGCACCAGTTCCACCAGCGCGGTGATGCCCTCCACGCGGCCCAGCGCGCCGAAGCGGCCACTGCGCTCCAGCCGCGCCAGCGCCGGCAGCAGGGCCGGATAGCTGAGCAGGTAGGCGGCCGGATAGATCACCAGCAGCGCCGCCGCCGTGGTGGCAATCACGCCCGCTGCGGCCAGGCCCGCCAGGGCCGCGGCCAGCACCACCGTGAGGCCCAGCGCGGCCGCGGCGCAGCCGCGCTCCAGCGTGCGCCAGGTCTGCGTGTCGGGGTCCTGCGGCTGGCGCACCAGCACCGTCTTCAGGCCGCCATCGAGCAGCAGCAAAGCGCAACGGCCGGCCGCCAGCGCCATGGCCCAATGGGCAAACGACGCAGGCTCCAGCCAGCGGGCATAGGCCAGCGAAGCGCCTGCGCCGGCCATCAGGGCCACGGCATTGGCGGCCACCAGGCCGATGCCGTCACGGCTCAGCGCCGGCATGGGCGCACCTGCCGCACCTGCCGCATCAGCCGCATCAGCCGCATCAGCCGCAGCCGCAGCCGCAGCGAACCTTTCAAGCGCCGGCTCATCCCAGCACGGCGCGAATCTGCGCCAGCCGCTGCTGGTAGGCCGGGTCGTTGCGGCGCAGCGCACGCCGGTACCTCAGCAACACCCAGGCCGCCTGGCTGCCCAGGCCGGCCAGCGCGCCGGCCATCAGCCAGCGCAGCACGCGCGGGCTGCTCGGCAGCTCGGGCGTGGTCGCGGCATCCAGCACCTGCAGCGGCAGGGGTTCGGACGCCTCGTCAACACGCGCCGCCTCGGCCTGGCGGGCCAGGTTCTCGGCCAGCGCCTCGGCGTAGCGGTACTCGCGCACGCGGCTCACATACTCGCCGCGTCCGTCGTCGCGCGGCAGCTCCAGGGCGCCCAGTTGCGACTTCAGCGCGGCCAGCTCGGTGATCAGCTGCTGCACCTCGGCACTGCCCTCGGTGCGCACGCGCCGCATCGCGGTCAGGCGCAGCTCGGCTGCGCTGACCTCGGCCTGCAGCCGGCCATAGCTCTCGGCCGCGGCACGCGGTTCGCTGCGCAGCGCCGCGCGGTCGAAGCCGCCCGCCTGCAGGCGCTTTTGCGCCCCATCCAGGGCCTGCCGTGCGGCCTGCAACTGGGCGTCGAAGAACTGGCGGCGCTGGCGCGCCTCGTCCTGTGCAAAGCGGCGCAGGGTCTGGCGCAGCTCGTTGACATACTCGTTGGCCATGGCCGCCGCGCGGTTGGCCTGTTCGTCCTGCACCTGCACCTGCACCACGCCCTCGCGCCGGCCGATGCTGAAGACCACACGCTGCGCGAGGCGCTGGCGGATCTCGATGCGCGTGGCACGGCCCCAGATGCGCTGCAGGTCAAAGCGGTCGATGATGCGGTCGTTCAGCGCCTGGCTGCGCAGGATGGCCACATGCAGGTCGGCCTGGCCGCCGCCGCCGCCGGCCCCCACCAGGCCAGCCAGCGCGGGCAGCGCACCGGCCACCGCCTGGCCGCCCGGCCGCAGCGCGGGCTGCACCACGAAGCTGGCCTGGCCCGTGAACCGCACCATCATGTTCGCGGCCAGGCCGAAGCCGATGGCGCCCCCCAGCACGGTGGCGATCAGCAAGCGCCAGCGGCGATGCCACAGCGGCAGCGCCAGCTCCAGCCAGCCCAGGTGCGGCAGCTCGCCGCTGGCGGACGGCACGGCCGCCTCGGCGCCCGTGGCTGGGCGCAGCGCTGGCAGATCGGCGCTCATCGGATGGTGCCCAAAGCGGCCAGGCCCACGCCCAGCTGGTAGAGGATCTGCGTCCAGTCCTTGGCGCTTTGCACCCAGCTGCCGCGGAACAGGTCTTCGGGCACGAACACCGTGTCGCCCGGCAGCGCCGGCTGGGCCTCGAAGGCGCTGCCGCGTGACCACCACGCACCACCCTGGGCGGCACTCTGCACACTGCCATTGGCCCGCACCACGAAGGTGGCACGGTGGTCGGCGCCGGTGGTGGCACCGCCGGCACGCTCGAGGTAGTGGCCCAGGGTTCGCCCGCCTGCATGCTGAAAGCTGCCACTGCTGTAGACACTGCCGAACACGCCCACGCTCTGGTTGGCCGCCGGCAGGCTGATCTGGTCGCCGTCTTCCAGCGCGATGTCGGGCAGGCTGCGCGACTCGGGGCGGGTGTCGAGCAGCACGCGGCCCTCGGGCCGCAGCAGACGCAGACGCGCCAGCGTCTGGCGCACCGAGGCGTCGGGATCGGCCGCCTTGTCTTCACCCACCCGGCCACTGGCATGGCGGGCCAGGCCCAGCTCGAGCTCGCGCAGCGCCCGCTCGTAGTTCTGGGCCTGCAGCGCGCGCACGCTTTCACGCCGCAGGCTGGTGCCGAACACGAAGGCGATGGGCGTGGCGCCGCCGGCCGCCTGCACGGCATCGGCCAATGTGGCACCGGGCGGCAGCAGATACTCGCCCGGCGACAGCACCTCGCCCTCGACCAGCACGCGCTTGTTGCGCAGCTGGCTGGGCACGCCGGCGGACACGCGCGAGCGGGCACGCAGCACATCGCCGTCCTCCAGGCGCGTGGCGGCCTCGGCCGGCAGGCTCAAGGCCAGCGCACCCTGCTGGCTGCGGCGCGACAAACGCTCGATCAGCAGCGTGTCGCGATCGGCCACCGACGAAAATCCGCCGGCCAGCGCCAGCGCATCGGCCACCGTCTCACCGGGCTTGAACTCGAACACCGCCGCGCGCTGCACGCTGCCCAGCACCGCCATCTGCGGCCCGGCGGCCTGCACATGGATCACATCGCCCGGCTGCAGCAGCACATCGTGCCGGCGACTGCCGTCACGCAGCAGATCGTAGAGATCGAAGTCCCTGGCCGGCTGGCCCTCGCGCAGCAGCTGGATGCGGCGGTAGCTGCCGCCGGGCGCCGGCCCGCGCGCCAGCGCCAGGGCCGCTGACAGCGTGCTGAGCCCGGGCACCACCAGATCGCCCGGCCGCTGCACAAAGCCGCTGAGGTGCACCCGCACCGGCGACACCTGGGTCACCGCGGCCGACAGCTCGAAGGCCTTGAACACCTGGCCCAGGCGCTTGCGCAGCAAGGGCTCGAGCTCGCTGGCCGGCGCACCAGCCACCGCCACCGGCCCCACGCGCGGCAGCGTGACGCGGCCGGCGCGGTCGATGCGCAGCAGCCATTGCGCATCCACACTGCCCCACAGCGCGATCGACAGCTCGTCGCCCACCTGCATCACATAGTGCGGCGGCACACGGGCCGGGGTTTCAAGATGGCCCAGCTCGGGCGTGCCGCGCTGCAGGTGCGCGCCCAGGCGCGGCACCTCGCGCCCCGCGTTGGCCTCGCGCACATGGCGCTCGAACTCGCTGGGCTCGGGCAGCGGCTCGGCAGCCCGCCGCAGTGCATCGGGCACGGCGGCCGCACCGGGCCGCGGCCCATCGGCAACGGGCTGCGGCGGCAGGGCCAAAGGGCCCGCTGCGGCGTTGCCGGGCACCGCCGGCGGGTGGGCCGGGGGCACTGCTGCGGTCGCGGCCACCGGCAGCTCGGCCTGCGGCACGCGGGTGACCGCCGGCGCGCCTTGCGCCAGGGCGGCGCTGCAGGCGGCCAGCAGCATGGCGCCAAGGGCCAGACGCTGCCCGATGGCCGCCAGGACAAGGCCCGAGCGGCGCGCCGGCCGCCGTGAGACGGAACTGTGAAAACGCATCACGGCAATCTATTGCCGCAATGTTTCAAGGCGATGCCAATGACGCTGCGGCTTCGTGACAGTGCGGCGACGGCCGGCCCTGGTCCGAGTGGGCCGGGCCAGGGCCGTCATCGTCGGGTCATCGTGCGGACTACTTGCAGCGGCCTGCGGCCTGGTCAGCCGGCGCGCAGCCTGCTGCTGCCGCAGGCACGCGCGCCCCGGCCGGTGTGGGCGCAGTGACGGCTGGCACCGGCGCGCCCCCCGGCGCCCCAACCGGCGCAGCACCCGGGGCCGGGCAGCGCCCGGCGCGGCGCTGCTCATCGCTACAGGGCTCGGCGTCGGCCGGCCCCATGCCCATCAGGTCGACGGTGAGCAATGCATTGCGCTGGCGGGCATCGGCACCGCCCGGGCCGTTGGCAGCCTCGGGCTGGCGCTGTTCGTTGGCCGTGCTGGCCGGCGCCGCAAGGCTGAGCGCGGGCGCACTGACGGCCGCCACGGCGCCACCCACCGACGCCGCCTGCAGGTTGTCTGCGCCCTGGATGCTGGAGCCCAGCACCACCGACGGCGCGCGGATGAAGGCATCCAGCGCCAGGATCTCGCCGAAGGCCGGGTACAGGCCGATGGTGCCGGCGCGCCGGCCCGTGGCGTCTTCCAGGATGCCCAGGCCGCTGCCGGTGGTGGTGGCCTGCACCTCGAACACCACGCCGTCGACCGAGCGGCGCGCGCTCAGCGGCGGTGCCGCCACCGCGGTGTTGGCGCCACGGCCCGAGTCGATGTCGCCGGTGGACGACCAGATGGCCATGTCGCCCTGGCCGACGATGAACACGCGCTGGGTGTTGACCTGGAAGTCGTCGCGCGCCAGACCGAAGACCTTGCCGCCGCCGAGTGCGATCACGCCCTTGGGCGAGGCACTGTCGGCACTGGTGTCCTTCAGCCCCACGGTGATGGCCCCCCCGGCGTTGACCAGCCGGATGTCGCCGCCGCGCTGCGTGATCACCGAGCTCTGGGTCATGTCCAGCGCGCCGCTGTAGCGCAGCAGCGATGCCGGCGAGACCCATGCCGGCTGATGGATGGAACTGCCGACGCCCGCCAGCTCACTGGCCAGAAAGCCCTGCTCGAACAGGGCCATGCGCATCGGCAGGCTCTTCTTGCCAAACAGCGCCGCGGCACTGCCCGCGCTGGCCAGTTCGCTGGCCAGCGCCTGATCGCGGAACTGCGCAAAACGGGTGCTGCCGGTGTCGGCCAGTGCCGCCTGCCAGGCCACCGCCTGGGCACTGGCGGGCTGGCGGGCGGCCAGTTCATCGAGCACCTGGGCCGTGCTGCCCAGATCGCTGGCCACGCGGTCGCGCCAGGCCTGGCGAACCTCGGTCAGTGCCTTGACGCGGGCGGCGACCGTGCTGTCCAGATCCAGGCTGGCAAAGGCCAGCGTGCGGATGTCGCTCAGGTACGCGGCCAGGTCGGCGCCCGCCAGCGTCTCCCGTCCTGGCAGTACCAGGCTGGTGCCCGCGGCCAGTGCCGCATCACCAGCGGCCAGCAGCATCGCCTTGTCGCGCTCGAAGGCCAGCCGCAGGCGCTCGGTCATGCTGGCCAAGGTCGGTGTGGCGGCCGTCAGGTAGACGGCGCTGAACTCGGTGGCCAGCACCTGGCGCCCGAAGTCGGCCTGGGCCCTGGCCGGGAAGGTCTGAAACAGCACCCAGGCCTCGTCGTAGCCCAGACCGGGCTGCTTGAGCTGTTGGCGCACAAAGTCGCGCAGCGCCAGCCGATAGGTCGCCGCACGCTCGCTGCCCCCGGTCGCGGCATCGCTCAGGTAGCTGGCCTGCAACGTGGCCAGGCTCAGGCTGCCGGCCGTGGCCGCTGTCAGGCTCACCGAGGCGCCGCTGGCGGGCAGCGCGGCATTGTTCAGATTGCCGGTGGTGCTCACGCCGCCCGAGGCGCCGAGATCCAGATTGGCCCCGGCGCTGATCTCCAGACGACCGGGCCCGGCCAATGCAATGCTGCCGAAGTTCAGGGCTTGAAGGTTGCGGCCAGCGCCCACGGTGCTGGTGTCCTCGGCGCTCAGGTTCTGCGCCCGCAGGCTCAGTTCAACGATGTCGGTGCCGGCACTGATCTGCACGGCCTTGGGCACCTGCAGCGTGGCCTGGGTTGCCGATGCGCCGCGTATTTCAACGGCCAGGTCGGCGTGCAGCTGGGCCGGCGTGCGGTCGTCGGCATGCAGGCTGGTCTGGGCCAGGCTGCCGCTCAGTGTGGCGGGGATCAGCGACAGCACCAGCGCACCGTCATCGGCGCGCAGCGGGGTGGCAAAGCCCGGAAAGGTGTCGACGCGGCTGCCCGCCATGGCCAGCTGGCTGCTGCCCGAGGTGCCAAGCAGCAGATTGCCACCCGACCACAGGTTGAGCTGGCCGGTGGCCGACGGGAACAGCACCGCGTCGACCTGGCTGTCGCCACTGAGCAGGCTGAGGTCTCCGCCCGCCGCCAGCAGGCGCAGGCTGGGCACCGTGACCTTGAAGCTCAGGTCCGCGCTGTTGTTCAGATCCAGGCCCAGATCCTGGGCCTGGCCCTCGGACGGCCCGCCCTGCAGCGTGACGGCGCCGGCGTTGGACACCGCCGTCAAGCCGGATTGGCTGCCCCAGGTGTAGAAGTAGCCCGACACGCTGCCCCGGTTGTCGCTGCCCAGCAGGGCCGGTGTGGCCGTGGGCGCGAAGGGCGAGTCCACCGTGATGCCGCTGCGGCCGCTGAGCCGCCACTGGCCATCGGTCAGCGCCAGCACCGGCGCGGCCAGCCGGGTGTTGTCGGTGGCTGCGGCAATGCGGCCGCCGGCCGACAGGCGCCCCGTGCCGCCACCGATCAGGAACTGCCCGCCCAGCACATCGCGCCCGGCGCTCACCGTCAGCTCGCCACCGCCCAGCCGACGCAGCGCGGCCGCGGTGCTGTCGCGGCTGTCGGCCCAGCCCACGTCTGGCGCCATGGCCTGCACATTGAGCACGTCGCGCCCGGCCAGCACCTGCAGGTTGCCGCCACCAAAGGCGCCGAGGGTCTGCTCAAAGCGGTTCAGCTGCACCCACCAGGCCAGCTGGCTGCTGCTGCTGTACTGGCCATCGCTGCCCGGCAGGCCGCCACGCCAGTACCAGTTGTTGACCAGCTGGGTGGCCTCGGTGGCCTGCACGTCGCGCTGGGCCTGAAGCTCCAGGCGCCCGCCCCCGGTGGTGAACAGCGGCTTGACCGCCATGCCGGCAAACAGGCTGGCCTCGGGCGCCTCGGCCGCGCCCAGTCGGCGGCCCGCCACGTACACCTGTGCCGCCACGCTCTCGCCATCGCCCAGCAGCTGGATGTCGCGCCCGGCCGCCAGTTCCAGGCTGCCGGCACCGGTGCGCACCACCGTGCCGGCGGCCAGGGCCAGCGTGCCGGTGTCATCGTCGGCCGCGGTGTGCGGCTGCACGGCGGTGGGCAGCGCAGCAGCCAGGTCGGCGCCGGCCACCAGGCGCATCGACCATGAGCGCCCCTGCGCATTGAGGGCCGCGGCACGGCCGGTGCCCGAAAAGCCGTCGCTCAGGCTGCTGTTGATGAACAGGTTTCCCGCGGCGCGGATGCTCAGGAAACCCGCCTCGCCGCCGGCCCGGTCGCGGCTGAGGTCCCAGGCGCCGTCGATGGACAGGTCGCCCTCGCTGCGCAGCTCCACGCCGGCGCGCAGCTGCACGCGACCGGCGTCGGCTGCGGTCAGGCCCAGGGCCTGACCGATGGCGGCAGCCTGGGACATGAAGCTGGCGTTGTCATTGCGGATGCGGGTCTGGCCCAGGATCTCGCCCGTGTCGGTGCCACTGATGACGGCCGTGACGCCGTCGTAGACGCGCACCGCCTCCACCGCCACCTCGGCCGCACGCAGCCGGGCGGTGTTCAGCGTGTCGATGGCGACACTGGCGTCGTCGTCACCGCGCCGCGCGCGCAGCACGATGCGCCCGCCCTGGCCCTGCGCGTCGCTGGCGTCGATCAGGGTGGCCTCGCCCAGTGTGATCCGGCCCAGATCGGTGCTCAGCAGCACATCACCGCCACTCAGGCCGCTGCGCGTGGCACCGGCCTGGATGTTCACCCCATCGCCCAGCAGCAGATGACCGCCGGCGGCCAGCTGCACCACGCCACCGCCCGGCGCGCCGGCCTGCAGCGCCACGCTGCCGCCCTGGCCACCCACACTGAGCTGGCCCGCGTCGGCCGCCAGCGTGATGCGTTGCGCCGTCAGGCCGGTGTCCAGGCTCACGTCTCCCTCGCGCACGCGCAGCGACAAGGCACCGCTCAGCCCGCCCAGCGTGGCCGCCGTGGCCAGGGCATCGGCACTGGGCATCTGGCGCACATCCACCCGCAACTGCCCGCCCAGATCGGCGCTGGCGCTGCCGGCGCGGCCCAGCAGCTGGCCGGCGGCCGCGCTGCCATCGCCACGCGGGGCGCTCAACACCAGCTGGCCACCGTCGCCCACCGCCTGCAGGCTGATCTGGCCGGCATCGCCTTCACCCCGGCTGCCGTCGCTGCGCAGCGCGGCGCTCACGTCCAGCGTGCCCAGCAGCTCCAGGCGGCCAAGCTGCGTGCTGGCCGTGATGCGGCCCGCCGTGCCGTCGCTGCGCTGGCCATTGCCGGCGTCCAGCGTGTAGCCGGCCACCGAGGTGCGCGAGTCGGCGCCAAAGCGCAGCGTGGCCGCATCGGCGCTGCCGCCGCTGGCCAGCAGGTCCAGCTGCCCGCCCGGCAGATCGATGACCCCGTCCTGGGCCAGCGTGGCGCCACTCAGCACCACGCTGGCGCCCTGGCCCACGCGCTCGCCCAGGCTGCGGCTGCCGGATTCGCTGGCCACCTGCAGCAACCGGCTGGCACTCAGGCGCTGATCGGCCCCGGTGGCCGCCGTCAGCCGCGCGGCGCTGAGCAGCAGATCGCCCTGGGCCGCCACGTCTGCGCTGCCCTGCAGCACGATGTCGCCGGTGCTGCGCAGGCTGGCCTGGTCGAAGCCCAGCGTCTGTGCGCCGGGGCCGATGGTCAGGCCACCCGTCTGGCCATAACGCAGCGGCGGTGCGGCCTGCAGCAACAGGCTGCCACTGCCCGGCAGCGTGGCCGCATCGGCGCTCAGGCCGGTGGTGTTGCGCAGCACCAGGTCACGGGCCGCCAGGTCCACCTGCGCCTGCACCGGCGCCTCGGCCGTGCCGCCGGCCACGCCGCGCAGCATCGGCGTGTCCAGCACCAGCCGTTGCTTGAGCTGGGTGGCCACGCCATCGCTGCCGCGACCGGCCCAGTGGTGCACGCCAACGAAGTCGATGCCGGCATAGCCCTGCAGCGACAGGTCGGCGGTGTTCTTCAAGGCGCCCAGCAAGGCGCCGTCCAGGTTCAGGGCAGGGTCGGCGGCCGCTTCGGCAGCCTGCTGCTCGGCCGTCGCCTGTGGATCTGACGCAGCGGCCGCAGGCGTGCCCAGCACCAGCTTTTGCGCTGCCACGCTCAGTGCACCGGCCTGCAGCTGGGTGTCATCGGCCACGCGGCTGCGGCCGGTGGCGTCCAGGCTCACGCTGGCGCCGCTGAGGCGGCTGCCCGCGGCCACGCTGAGATGGCCCGTGCCCAGCACGGCGTCTTTGCGCGCCAACGTCAGCGCATTGGCGCTCACGGCCAGCAGGGCGCCGCCGCCCTGGCTGACCAGCGTGTGCGCGCCCAGCGTGCCGCTGGCCTTGGCGCCGAGCGTCGTGCCCGAAGCCAGGCTCAGATCGTTGCGGGCAGCCAGCACCAACTCCTCCAGCACCAGGGCCTGGCTGCCCAGATCCACCGTGGTGCTCAGGGCACGGGTGTCCAGGCACACCGGCGCGCAGGCCGTGTCGGCCTCGGTGGGCGTGCCGCCGATGGCGGTGATGGCCTTGACGGCCGCGGCAATGTCGCGGCGGGTGCCGCCCAACAGCACCGAGCCGGCGCCGCTGTCGGCCAGCGTGGTGGCACTGACCGTCAATGCGCCGGCCGGGGCCTTGGCCAGATCATCGACCAGGGCCACGGTGGCGGCAGACATGTCGAGCTGGCCCGCGCGGCCGCCCGAGGCGCGCAAGTCCAGCGTGGCCTGCCACACCGAACCCTGGCCGACATCGGTGGCCACCACGCTCAGCTGCCCGGCATCGCGCGGCAGGGCCGGCACGGCCGTGCCGCCGGCCTGGGCATTGGCCTTCAGCAGGCTGCTCACGTCGGTCAGGCGCACATCGCTCTTGGCCAGGTAGGTGCTTGCGGCCTCGACCACAAACCGCTGGCCGGGCGCGCCCACGCTGATCGAGCCGCTGCGGCTCAGGTAAGCCGTGACCACCGTGCTGCCATCGTCCTGGCGGTAGGGTGCGGTCAGCACCGACTTGCCCTGGTCGCTGGCCAGGCTGACGAGGTAGGCGCCACCGGGCAGCGATGCGCCCAGCAGGGCGTAGTGCGCCGGCAGCAGCGTGTAGCGCCCTGCCGCCAGGCCCGATCCGGTTTGCGTGATGACGATCTGCTGCCCGTACAGGGCGCTGTCGCCAAAGCCGCCGTCCAGTGCCAGCGTCTGCGTGCCGGCATGGTCGGGCAGCACGGCATACAGGCCGCTGGTGGCGTAGTAGTCCTTGCTGCCGCCGACCCCGGCAAAAAACTCGCGCGCCAGCAAGCTGCCACCACCGGCCGCACTGACCACCGCGCTGGCGGCGGTGTCCAGATGCGCCGCCTGCAGGCTCAGCGCCTTGCTGTCGGCCAGGTAGAAGAAGGCATCGCCGGCGGTCGACAACTGCCAGCTGGACAGGTTGAGCGTCTGGCCGTACAGCACCGTGGCGGCATCGCCCGACACCGAGGTCAGGCTGTTCTCGCCCAGGCGCAGGCTGTTGCCGGCGTTCAGCGTGATGCGACCGAAAGGCTGGCGCAGCACGCCGCCCTGGTCAATGTCGGTGGCGTTGACCGTGATCGAACCAAAGGCCGACAAGGGCGCCACCGGCCGGCTGCTGCCGTCCGGCTGCCGCACCACCAGGCGGCTGCCCTGCAGCCCCTGCAAGGTGTACTGGGTGGCGCTGGTGGCATACACCTGCCGGGCAGTCAGGCTGAGCGTGCCGGCAAAGCCGAGCTGGCGCTGCAGCGTGTTCAGCACGCCGAAGTTGGGCGTGGCGGCCGACAGCCGAATCTCCTGCTCGGCGCTCAGGGCCACGCTCGAAAAGCCCTGCAGGCCCAGCGTGCCGTAGACATCGATGGTGGGCGCGCTCAGGCTCAGGCTGGTGCTGCCATCGGCCGAGCTGTCGGCCAGAGCCGCGGTGCTGGCGGCAGCGGCCAGACGGGACAGGCTGGCGTCGCCCAGGCGCACCGAGCCGCCGCTCAGCGCCACCTGCACGCCGGGCGCGGCGGCAATGGCCGGCGCATCCAGCTGCACACCCAGCGGCAGGTTCATGGCCAGCGCGCTGTCAAAGCGCAGCTGGTCAGCAGCGGCCAGGCTCAGGCCCGACCATCCGGCACTGCGCAGCAGCGCGCTGCGCACCCGGCCCACGCCGGCGCCCAGGGCCGCCGCCAGATCGCTGCCCGGCGTGGCGCCGCTGAGCGCCAGCGCATCGTCGTGCTCGCCCACGCTCAGCACGCGCGCTTCGGCGGGGTAGGGTGTTCGGGTATCCGCCTGGGCGGCCAGCACACCGCCTCGGCCCAGCGCCACGCTGAGCTTGCCGCCATCGGCCAGCGCCTGGCCCTGGGCATTGCGTGGCGCCTGGGCCGACACCTGGGCATCCAGCACGATGCCCTCGGGGCTGCTCACACTCAGGCTGCCGGCGGCCTTGGCCACCTGCACGGCGCTGAGCAGGCCGCTGTAGTTGACCTGCGCCACCGCGCCGTCCAGCGACAGCCGGGCGCCGGCCTGCGCCACCACATGGCCGCGCGCCGCGTTCAGCTGGATGCTGCCGCCGGCCAGCACCGTGCCCACCTGGCGCTCGTCGGCGGGTGTGGCCCGGCTGGCATCGGCCAAAAACTGCACCTGGGCCGTGCTGCTGCCAGTGTCTCGGCGCAGCTGGGCCACACCGTCCACCACCAGGCGTGCGCCATCGCCCAGCCACAGTGCCTGGTCGGCCAGGTAGCCCACCGGATCGTCGTCGCCACCGCGGTTGCCGGTGATGGCCAGGGTGATGCTGCCGCCCAGGGTTTGCAGCAGGCTGGTCTGCCCGCTGCTGCCGCCGCCGGCCCCCACGCTCAGATTGCGCGTGGCGCTCAGCGCCAGCGTGGCGCCAGGCTCGAGCACGATGCCGGCCCCGCGCTCCACCACCAGCGAGCCGCCGCCGTTGAGCAGCGGCGCGTTGGCCGTGAGGCTCAGGTTGACCGGGGCGCGCGTGGTCAGCGCGGTGTCCAGCAGCACCGGCGCGGCGGCCGTGGCCATGGCGCCACTGGCGGTGCTGCGGTAGTCGGCATCGAGCTGCCAGTTCAGCAGGCGCGGCGCCAGCGTGGTGCCGCTGGCCACCACCACATCGCCCAGCGCCGTGATGCCGATGTGGCTGAAGCCGCCACTGCTCAGCAAGTCAGGGGCCAGGCTCAGGCCGCTGCCGCTGCCACCGGCGCCGTCAAAGCGCAGGCCTGGTGTGCCCAGCGTGAGGCTGCCGCCGGTGGCAAAGCCGTGGGCACGCAGGGCCACTCCGTCGATCCGGAAGCCGGCGTTCTGGTCTGGATTGGTGCCGCTGGACAGCGCAATGCTGCCGGCCGCGCCCTGGGTGAGCGTGCCGCTGCCCGACAGGCGCGCGCCGGCCGAGGCGTCCAGCACGGCCCCCGCGCCGATGCTCAGCGTATGCGCCGACCGGACGCTGATCGAACCGCCCTTGACCTGGATGTCGTCGGCACTGGCGGTGTCGGTGGTGGCCCCCGCGGTGTCGTTGGTCCAGCGCCCGGCCACGTCCAGCATGCTGCGGCCCGACAGGGTGATGTCGCCGCTGCCGCTGGTGTCGGCATCGCTGCTGGCGAAGGGGGTCAGCACCGAGATCGTGCCGCCCGGCGCCCAGATCCTGCCGTCCAGCTGCACCGTGCCGGCCACGATGGACAGGGCGCCACCGGTGCCCAGCAGCAGCTGGCCGAAGTCGGGCTGGCTCACCTGCGCGGCGCGCAGGTTGAGCTGGCCAAAACCGGTGGCGGCAAAGTCGTCCAGCGCGAACTGCAGGCCGGCGTCCAGCCCGTCCAGCGGCGCTTGCAAGGGTGCGCTGAGCAGCGCCGCAGGCACTGTCTGCGCCTGGCCGCTGCGCAGCGCCAGCTGATCCAGGTAGTAGCTGTTGCCGCTGGTGTCGCGCAGGCCCAGGGTCAGCGCGGCGCGCGCGGGCGCCGCGCTGCGGCCGTCGCGCTGGCGTTCACCCAGCGTGGTTTCGCCACGCAGGCTGCCGGCGGCCAGCAGCATGCGGCGCGCGCTCAAGCTCAGGCTGCCGCCGCTGGCGCCCTCGGTGTAGGCCGGGCTGGTGACGGTCAGCGGCGTGTCGCTGATGGCGTCCACCTGGCTGCCGGCCACGGCCTGGCGAAAGCTCACCTGGCGGCCGTCCTGCGACAGCACGGTGTTGCGGATCACCGCCGCGCTGTAGTTCACCGAGCCGCCGGACACATCCAGCCTGGCGCCATCGGCCACCACCAGGGCACCATCGCTGAGCAGCGCGATGCTGCCGCCCGCGGTGGACTTCTCGCTGGCCGTGCGCGCCACCGCGGCGGCGGCACCCGCCACGTTGGCCACCGTCACCTTGCTGGCATCGCGCAGGTCAAAGTACACCTGGCTGCGGTACAGCGCACTGCTGCGTTGCAGCGCGGCGTCGGCCAACTCGATGCGGAACAGGCGCTGCGCGCCCTGGTTGCGGGCGCCGTCCACCACCACGCCCTGCAGACCGGCCGCCGAGATTTCGGCGCCCTGCGCCACGACGATGCGGCTGCTGTCGGCCTGGCCAACGCCACCCGTGCCGGTGTTGAACAGCGGGTTGTTGTTGTCGCCGTCACCGGCCGAGGTGCTGGCCAGCATCTCGATGCGGCCTGACGGCGCCAGCACCTTGGCGCCGGCACCCACGCTGATGGCCGCCGCCTCCACCCGGATGCGTGACGGGTTGAACACCTCGGCGTCGAGCTGGGTGGCCGCGCTGGTGCTGGGCGTGACGGCCGTGACACTGCCTGCGCCGATCTCGACACTGCCCAGCCTATCGGCCACGCGCACCAGCGATCCGCTTTCAGCCTTCAGGCCCCGGGCCACCGCGCCGTTGGCATTGTTGGGGTTGCCGTCCAGCGCCACCGTGGACGCCATGCCCTGCAGGTAGATGGCCCCGTTGGCCCCCTTCACCGCCGTGGTGGCATTGATGTGGCCCTGCTGCCTGACCGTCAGGCCCACCAGGTTCACCGTGCCGCTCTCGGCACGCATCTCGTTGATCCTGCTGATCAGCGCACCGGTGCTGTCAGCGCTGCTGAATCGGCTGCCGTCGGCGGCGTTCTCCACCGTGCCCAGCGTCGGGTCCAGGCGGCCATCGGCCGCCAGCACCGGGTCGACCGCCACGATCAGCCCGCGCTGGGCCGAATCCGACGAGCTCATCAGGTACACCTTGTCGCCCGCGGCCAGCACGGCCTGGCCCTGCGGTGTCTCGATGCGCCCCTGGTTGAGCACGCGCGGTGCGATCAGCAGCACGTCGCCCCCGGCCGCACTGCGGATCTCGGCGCCGGCCTCCACGCTGATGGCGGCATCGAGGTTCGTGGCCTGGTAGTCGGCACCGGTGGTGCTGAACACCGCCGAGCCATCGGTGATGTTGCGCAGGCCTTTCTCGAACACGCTGTCGGCGATCGTGTTGGCCGTGGCCACGAACTTGCCCGTGTCCACCACCGCGCCGCGGCCGAAGTACACGCCGTTGGCATTGAGCAGGATGACTTCGCGGTTGGCCGTCAGCGAGCCCAGGATCAGCGAGGGGTCGGCGCTCCAGATGCGGTTGAGGGCCGAAACGTATCTGGCCGGGTCCTTGTCCTGCAGGAACTGCACCTTGTAGCCGGCACCAATGTCAAAACTGTCCCAGTTGATGACCACGCGCTGCTGGCTGCCCTGGTCGAAGGTGGCCGTCTTGCCGTCGACGCTCCACTTCACCGCGCCGGTGGCGGCCAGGTCGGCCGACGCACTGCCCTTGGCCGGGTCGTAGACAAAGGCGCGCGGCGTGGCGTTCAGCACCTGGCCATCGCTGCCCACCGTCTTGCCATAGGCCACCGGCAGGTTGTTGCGGGGCGCTGCCAGCTTGCTGGCAAACACCACAGGTGGGCGGGCGGTGCTGGTTTGCGCCCGGGCCGGTGGCGCCAGCGTGGCCGCGGCGGCTGCCGCCACGGCGGCCAGCACCAGGCCCTGCACCCCCACTGCCGTGCCCGCGCAGCGGCGACGCGCCGTGCGGCCGGCCGCCTTGCCCTGGGCATTGGCGGTTTCGGCAACGGCGACCAGCATGCCGAGGCGGCGGCTGAAGACCAGACGGTGGCAGAGCTGGTTCATGGCAGGTCAAGGCTCGCAGGAAATCGGATCAACAACGCGCAACGACCATGTGGATCGAACGCGCGGGTTCAGGACGGTGGCAACAGGCCGCCGGGTCAGAAGCTTTGCCGCACGCTGAGGTCCCAGCGCTGGCCACGGCCGGTGGCAGCACCGGTGAGGGTCTCGGGCACGCCCTTGCTGTCCAGGCGCTGGCTGCTGCGCAGCACGCGGGCCCAGCTCAGCGAGGCCTGCAGGCCGAAGGCGGTCTGCACACGCAGGCCCAGGCCCGCGCTGGCCAGGCTGGCCCCACCCAGTTCACCGGCCAGGGCGTCGATCTTCAGCAGCCGTGCGCCTTCCACAAAGCCCAGCGGCCGCAGCTGCCATGGCGCCAGCACCTGCCAGGCCGGGGCGCTGAGCTCGCCGCGCAGAGCCAGGCCCATGTCGCCGGCCTGCTCGCCCTCGTAGTAGCCGCGCACCGAGTCCAGCCCGCCATACACCACCTGCTCGGCGGGCACCAGGGGCGCATCGGCCAGCTGGCCTTGCAGGCGCACCAGCAGCTGCCAGCGGCCCAGCGGCTCGGTGTGGCTGAGCTGCAGGCCCAGCGTCTGGAATCCCGGGCTGGCGCCGCTGCGCTTGCACGCAAACTGGTCGGTCTGGGTGCCGCCGCAATCCACCTGCCGGCGGTTCAACGCGGCCAGGCCCAGGCTGAGGTCCAGTTGCGCCCGTGTGCTGCGTCCGGCCAGGCCACCCAGCACCGCCGCGCCCAGGTCCAGCTCGTAGGCCAGGCTCAGCGTGCTGTAGTTCAGTGCCGGTGATGCGGTGGTGAAGCCGGCCACGTCCTGGTTGGCGTCGCGCAGGCGGCGCAGCGTCAGGCCCCAGGTCAGCGCATGCGAGATGCCCTCGCCGCCGCCGCCCAGCTCGTCGCGCCAGCGCAGCCGCGTGGTGCTGCCGCGTGACACCGTGCCGCCGCCCAGTGCGGTCGGCGTGTTGCTGTTCGAGTGCAGCCAGGCCAGCGTCAGCGTATCGCCCGGGCCACCCAGTCCGGCCAGGCCGGCCAGTGGCACCTGGTAGGTGAGCGACGGGATGTTGGCCTGCTGCGGCCGCGTCGGCGAGACCAGCCAGTTCAGGCCCAGCGAGTGGCCGCGCTGGAACAGGTTGTCGTAGCGCACATCGGCTTCGAGGCGGCCAGCGCTGGTGTTCTGTGATTGTTTGCTGTTGAGCTCGATGCCGGCATGCAGCGGCAGGCTCTCCTGCACTTTGAGCTCCACGTTCATGGTGCCGGGCTGGGTGCCGGCACTGATCAGGGGCGTGATGTCGCGGTCGGCGCTGGTGCGCGCGTACTGCGCCAGCTGCTGCTGCATCAGATTGAAATCCGGTACCTCGCCACGCGCCAGCGCGGGCAGGGCCTCGCGCATCTTGCTGGGCAGGGTGTACTGGGCGCCGGTCACGCGCAGCTGATCCACCACCGCCTGCAGCACCTGCAGGCGCAGTTCGCCGCCCGCCTGGTCCACACGCTGAGGCGGCAGCAGCACGTTCACGCTCAGGTAGCCGGCGTCCTGATAGGCCTTCTCCAGCGCCCTGCGCGCGCCCTCGGCGTCGGCCACGGTCTTGTCGGGGCCCAGATAGGGGTACACCGCGCGTTCAATGGCGGCGGCACCCAGCACGCTGTCACCTTGCACCACATAGGCCAGGATGTCGAAGCGGGCCGGCTCAGCGGTGGCGGTGGCTCTGACAGCCGGGGCCGTGGCGTTGGCATCCGGTGTCTGCGGCTGCGCATGGGCGCCGTTGAACGACAGGCCAGCCAGGGCCAGGCACAGGCTGGGCATCAGCAAAGCGGGGCAAAGGGTGCGCTGAGGCAGGAACACGGTGGGCGGCAGCGCTGGCGGGCGCTGTTGGCAGCGGTGGCGCCGACCCGGCCGGGCGCCCTCCGCAGAAACGGGCACCGCCCGCGGTGGCGCGGGCGGTGTAGACAACAGGCGGCCACCGCACGGGCGGCCGCTGCAACAACCAGGCGCCTGGATTACTGGGCGACCGGGGTGCAGTTCGAGCTGGTGCCCTTGCTGAACTTGGTCTCGCTCACGGCGAACAGGCCCTTGGTGTTGCCGGTGGCGATGCTCGTGTTGAGCGCCGTGCGCACGCGGGTCCAGAACGTGGCGGGGTTGCCGCTGGCGGCCGGCTGGGCAATGCGGCTCACGAACCACATGTCGTAGGTGCCGTCCTTGGCGGTGGCGGTGTTGGTGAAGCTCACACCGGCTTCGGCCGGCTGGGCGCTGTCGGCCATGGCCATGCCGCCCACGCGCACCCAGCGCCAGGCTTCGCTCTGGTTGTTCTCACCCGACATCACGCCAACCACATAGCCCGTGCCACGCAGCAGGGCGCGCACGTCGCCGGTGCCGGCCAGTGCGGTGACGGTGATGGCACCAGCCGAGCCGCCTTCCGGCACCACACCAACAGCAGCGCCGTTGCACACGTTGCCCAGGAAGTACTGCTGGGCCACAGCCTGCGTGCCCGAGGTGTCGACACGGCGGGCATAGGTCAGCGCAGTGCCCGAAGCCAGGATCGACGGGGCCAGCAGGTTGGCACCACGGGTGTAGGCGTCGCTGCCCGTGTTGCCGCTCATGATGGCGGCCATCTGGGCCTTGCCGATCACCGGCACGCACTCGGCCTTCTTGGTGTCGGTCACCAGGCAGCCGGCGGCGACCTTGCCGGTGCTCAGCTGGTCGTCGAACATGGCCTGGTACAGCTCGGGGCTCACCGCCACGCCAAAGGTCTGGGCAAAGCCGGCGCTGACATTCGAGGCCGGGTTGGCCACGCCATTGCGCACCGTGCCCAGGAAGCCGTTCGGCTCCACGTCCATCAGGCCACCCACCACCACCGACCCGGCGGGGCGGAGCACGTTGGTGCCGGTGGCGGGGTCGCGGTAGGTGTCTTCGGCCGGGCAAGCCGTGCCGGCGGGCCAGCCGGCCAGCAGGCAGGCAGCGGTGAACGAACCACCGGCCACGTTCAGGCGCAGCTCGGAGTACTGCGTGCCGGTGAACTTGACGGCGGTGGCGGCGGTGTACTCGGCGGCCGTGGGCGCGCTGGTGCTGGCAAAGCTGCCGGCGGCACCGCAGAAGTAGGTGGAGATGTTGCTGCTGCCGACAAACTCGACAAACTGCGCCGGGGCCGGGCACAGCGAGGCCAGCGCCACCTTCAGGTTGCCCTTGGAGGCCGAAGCACCCGAGGCAATGCCGATCTGGGCCACCGGCGAGGCGGCGAAGGCCGAGCCAGCGGCCATCAGGGCCACGGCGGAAACGATCTTGGTGAACGTCATGATGAAAAATCTCCAGGCAGGGTGAGGCAGCGCCACCCGTTGGGTGGACGTGCAACTGAAATTCAGGCTTTGGAAAAGGGGGCGGCAGCCAGCCACCGGCCCGGCCGGTGGCTGGCGCACCCGGCGCGGCTTAGGCGGCGCGGCGGCGGCGGGCCAGGAAGCCCACGGCGCCCAGGCCGGCCAGCAGCATGGCGTAGGTGCTGACTTCCGGCACGGCGCTCACGCTGTAGGTCAGCGTGGAGGTGGCTTCGTCGAACGTGAAGGTCACGGCCTGGGCCACGTCGAGCGCGCTGCCCGCGCTGTCGGCAATGCCACCGAGTTGACCGACCGTCGGCAGACCACCACCGACCAGGCTCAGCTGGGCAACCATCACGTAGGCGGTGTCGGTCAGACCCACCAGGAAGTTGTTGGTGCCGATCTGCTGGCCGAAGGTGCCCAGGCCGTCCACGGCCACCGAGGTGCCCAGGAAGGCGGTGCCGGCAGTGGCAACGCTGGAGCCGAACTTGCCCGCGGTGTGCTTGCTGCCGGCCACGGTGTTGTTGGCGGCGTACAGGTTGCTCACATTGGTCTGACCGTTGGAGACGGCGGCGTTGGTGACGCCCGACTCTTCGGAGTTGTCAAAGTCCAGAGCGGTGGACGTGAACAGGATGTTCTGGCCAGTCATGCGGTTCGAGGCCGAAGCCGCACCACCAACGCCGTCACCGGCGATCACGCCCCAGGTGAACGCACCGGTGTTGCTCGAGATGAAGCTGGCAGCGTTCGAGTAGTCGTAGGTACCGGCCTGCACCACGCCGTTGACGGTGTAGACACCGGTCGACAGGTTCCAGCTGGCGGTGTTGGCCGCACCCTGGCGCAGCGCGCCGCCGGCCACCACATCGGCAAACTGGGCTGCCAGGTCCACCACCAGCGAGGACTGAAGGTCAGCCGACATGGCCACGAAGGACAGCGAGCTGTTGCCCTGGGTGGTGGCGTTGCCGAACTTCAGCGTGGCATTGGCGGAACCGACGGCGGCCAGGGCCAGGGCGGCCACGAGGGCCTTGGTCTTGAAGGACATGCTTGAAACTCCTGAGGAATTGGAAGATTGAGTCAGTCGAACGGCCGCGGAGTGCCGTTGAACGCACTGTAGAAAGTGCCTGTGTCATGCCGTTGCGAACTTCGGGTTGCGGCCTAGTCCGTTCGGGCCCCTTTTGAGCCGCTTCAGACGGCTCTTACACAAACCCTTTCAGATTGCCTGCTGGATGTGACGGGCGTGACGCGGCCTGCGGCATCGCATGAGCCGAACGGTCTGCCCCGTTCGGCTCATGCCCCGTGCAAGCCAGGTCAACGCGCCCCGGCCTTGTGCGTGTCTGCACCGGCTTCGAGCAAGCGGCCCATGGCGTCCACCTGATTGGCGGCACTGGCCACGTCCAGCGCGGTCTCGCGCTGGCGGTTCAACAGATCCACCGGCACACCGGCACGCAGCAGGTCGTCAATCACCTCCAGGCGGCCCGCCACGCTGGCCAGGTGCAGGGCAGTCTGGCCACCACTGCTCCAGCGCGCGACATCGGCACCGGCGCGCAGCAGCAGGCGCACGGTGCTGCGCTGCCCGGCCAGCGCGGCGGCTGCCAGCGCGGGCAGCCCGTCACTGCCGTGGCGGTCGATCTCGGCGCCCTGGCGCAGCAGGCTGCGCACCAGCTCATCCTGTCCGGCACGGGCGGCCAGCGGCAGGGCATGGCTGCCGGTCTCGTCGCGGGCCGTGGCGCTGGCGCGGCCGGCCGGCTCGCTCTTGCTGCCGTTGATCAGGGCCTGGCATTCGGCCCAACGGCCCGCCTGAGCGGCCGCCAGCAGGGCGCGATCGGCCGCACTCAGCGGCACGGGGCCCAGTGTGGAGGGCGTGGCCAGGCGTTGCGCCCACTCCAGCGCCGGCACCGGTACGCCGCGCGGTGCGCTGGCCCGCGCGCGCGCGAAGCCGGCCAGGGCCGGATCGGCATCCTGGGCGCGGGCGGCGCCCGGCAGGTTCAGCCCGCACAGCGCCGCCAGCAGGCAGGCAGACGCCCGCGCAAGCGCGAGCCGGCGGTGTGCATGCAGCCGCGAGGTGCAGGCCCGATCACGGCGCACGGGGCGCCTCCACGGCCGCAGCACCCGCCATGGCCTTGAGCGTCTGGCGGTCGAGCTTGTCTTCATAGCCCTGCACCAGGTTCTCCAGCGCCACGCGGCGGGTCTGGATGAAGATCTCGTCCTGCGCCGCCACCTCGGCATGACCCTTCGCGATGTAGCGCTGCAGCAGCTCGTCGCCCAGCTGGCGCAGGGCCTGGTTGCTGGCCATGCACATCTGCAGGCCCTGGGCCTGGCGCTGATGGCGGGCCAGCAGCTCGGCGGCGGCGCCGCGCTCCTGCGTCTGCTGGCGCTGCAGCTCGCCGATCTGCCCGCGCTGCTGCTGGCCGCTCTGCGTGGCCTGCGCCAGCTCGGCCAGGGCGCTGTCGAGCCTGGCCTGCAGCGCCGCCTGCGCCTGGCGCAAGGCCTCCTGTGCCTGCTGCGCCTGGGCCAGCGCACGCGTGTGGCCGCCGACCTGGCCGCGCAGGCGCTTCAGCTCGGCCTGGGCGCCGTCGAGCTGGCTCTTGGCCGCCCCGGCCTCGGCGCCGGCCTTGCGTGCGTTTTCCTGCTCGGTGCCCTGCTGCTGCTGCAGTTGCTGCACCTGCTGGCGCAAGCGCCGCAACTGCTCTTGCTCGCGGCTGGTGGACTGCGCCTGGGCGGTGCCGGCCGCCAGCAGGCACAGCAGCGCGATGGCGGCCAGGCGGCCAGCGCGAGGGCCGGCGCCGAAACGTGGGCCGGCGCCGCAACCCGGGCCCGGGCGATGCTCAGAAGCGCACATTCAGATCCACCTGCAGGATGCTGAGTCCGTACTTGTCGGTGCTGCCGTACACCACGGTGGGCGACGAGAGGGTGCGGGCCGACAGCCAGCGCACACCCAGGCCGGTGTCGCGCGCCAGGCCGTACTGCAGGCCCAGGCTGTAGCCCTGGATGTTGGTGCCGCCACCGCCCAGATCGCTGTCGACGAAGGCATCGGGCACGGCGTCGCTGCCCAGCCAGCGGTAGCCCACGCTCACCTGCCAATCGCCGGTGTTGCGCACGCTTTGCGCACCCACCGTGGCACGCAGACCGGCGCCGACCCGCCGTGCGTCGTTGAACCACACGCCGCTGCGTGAATAGGCTTCGTAGAGATTGAAGGCGCGGTTCACCACCACTTCGCCCGACAAGCCCACCACCGTGGGCGCAAAGTGCGAGAACTCGGCCGCGGCGGTGAACACCAGCGGCCGGAAGTTCATCCCCAGGCCCCACCGGGCCTTGTCGGGCGTGAGCCCGGCGGCCAGCTCGTAGGCGTTGTTGGTCAGGAACAGGCTGTTGCCGCGCTGGCGCAGCCCGGCCTCGTACTCGTACTGGCCATAGCTGCGGCCGGCGCCGCTGACAATGTCGTAGTCGGGATCGACCCGACCACTGAAACCCGAGTAGAGGTATTGCGCAGCGCCCAGCTTCAGGCGCGTGCGCGCACTCGCCTCCCATTGCACACCCACCTGAACGCCCGAGATGCTGCGGCCACGCTTGGGCGGAGCCGACTCGCGCACGGGAAAGTAGCCCAGCGTTGCAAAAGGCTGCCAGTCTGCATTGGCCGCCACCGGCCATTTGAAACTCCCGGCCACGCCCTCGAAATTGAGGTTCTCGCTCCACACCAGATCGGTGGCGAACCAGGGATTCGCGATCCGGCCGGCACTCAGGCTCGCCCATTCGGCCGCGTCGAACTTGATGAAGGCGCGGTCCAGCAAGAAGGCGTAGCGGTTGAAGTTCTGACCCAGGGTCTGGTGGGTGGAGACACGGTCGGCCGCACTGCCGGTGGCCAGGCGCAGCCCTGCGGTCACGTTGTCGGCCACCTTGGCGTTCACGGCCAGGCGGGCGCGCAGGCGCAGGCGGTCGCGGTCTTCCAGCGTGTTGGCGGTGGCCAGTCCCACCGAGTTGCCTGCTGCCAGGTCGGGCGCGCGGGTCGTGCCGCTGAGCGAGCGGCTCAAAAATACCTCGGGCGTGGTGTTGCCGGCGTCCTGCCGGTCGCCCTGGCCACGCACCCGAAGGTCGCCCTCGATGGCGATGCGATCCGTCCATTCCGCCGTGGCGTTGGGCACGCCCCAGCGCTCCATGCGCGCGCGGGCCACGATCTCTTCGCGCAGCTCGTTGCGGATCTGGTCGCGCACCAGCTGCGGCACATAGGGCACACGCACCACCGGGGCCACATCGGCGGCCGCGGCGGCCGCGGCGGCGCGTGGCGCATCGCCCCAGGCGGGCGCGGCGGTGCCGGCCGGCACCGCCTGGGCGCGGCGGCGCGCATCGGCCAGCAGGGCATCGGCCTTGTCGCGGCTGAGCGTGCCGCTCTGCACCAGGGCGTCGATCAGCGCCAGCGTGGTCTGGCGCAAGGCTTCGAGCGATTCACGCTCGGCACTTGCGCCTGCGCCTGCGGGGGACGGGGCGGTTTGCGCCTGGGCGGTCAGGGGCAGCAACACCACGGCGGCGGCCAGAGACAGCGCGGCGCGCGTCGGGGGTCGTCGGAACATCAGCTCATCCCATCATTCGGTTGGAGACGCGCAGGCGCAGCGGTTGCGGCAGCCGCGGCGGCGGTGGTGTGTTGGCGCTGCCCGGAAAGCGGGCCAGCGCGGCCCGCAGGGCCTCGTCGGTGTCGGCATCACCGCTGCTGTCGGTCAGCTCCACGCGCTGCAGGCCGCCGCTGGCGCTCAGCCACAAGGCCACGTGCACCTGATAGTCGCGCTGCTTGACGGCCTTGTCGCGCGCCAGGAACTCGTTGAGGGCCTTGGTGGTGGCGTTGGCATAGGCGGTGTAGGCCAGGCGGTTGACACTGCTGTCGCCGCCGCCGTTGCCTCCCACCGTGGCCGCGGCGCCGATCTTCTCGCCGGCGTAGTCCTGCGTCACGGCACCGGCGGTTAGGCCGTTGCCCGGGCCGTTGCCGGCCACCTCGTCGCTCTTCAGTGCCGCGGCCTGCGGCGGCGCCTCGGCCGGCTTGGGCACATCGGCCGGCGTCGGCTTGGCATCGGGCTTGGGCGGCGGGCGGTCTTCGACCTTGGGTGGCGGCGGTGGCGGTGGCGGTGTGTCGGGCAGCAGCTTGACCTGGGCGGTCTTGCGCGCCTTCTCGGGCGCCTGATCGCAGCCGGCCAGCAGCAGCACAGCGCTGGCCAGCAGCAGGGTGGCGGCGCGCGCGGCCGGGCCACGGGCGGGGCTTGGATGTCGGTTCATGGGGGAGGGCGGCGCGTGCTTGTTGCTAGAAGCCGATGCGCGCGGTGGCCAGACTCATCGACACCTCGGCCTCGCCGCACAGGTCGATCATGGCCACCACGCGGTGGAAGCGCGCCCGGTCGTCGCCCTGCACCACGATGGTCGACTTGGCGTCGCGCGCGCGGATGGATGTCAGCTCGGTGAGCAGCTGCGCGTCGCTGCGCGGCGTGCCGTCGAGCAGGGCACTGCCATCGGCGGCGATGCGCAGCACATGCACCGGATGGCGCTCGGTGCTGGGCGTGGCCGACGGCTTGGGCAGGCTGATCGGCAGGCCCTGCACCGAGGCGGTGGTCATCAGGATGAACACCACCAGCAGCACGTAGGCCAGATCGAGCATCGGCGTGACGTTGATGGTGTCGTATGGTTGGGCGTCTTGCTGGACATGCATGGCGGCACCGGCGTGGGTTCAGGTAGGACGGCTGACTGTGGCGGCGCCGAGTCGCTCAGCCGGCGCGCTTGGTGACAATGCCGACTTCACCGATGTCCAGCTTCTTCAGCGTGGCCAGCACCTCGCGCACCTTCTCGAAGGGCGCCGCGGCATCGCCCTTCACCACCACCGGCAGGTTGGGGTTGGCGGCCTTGTACTGGCCCAGCAACGACACCAGCTGCTCGGGCGTGACCGGAAAGGCATCGAGAAACACCGAGCCGTCGGCGGTGACGGTGATCGCGCGGGTCTGCGGCTTGGCCAGGTTGCTGGTGGCGCGGGTCTCAGGCGACTGCACGCGCACGCCCTGCACCGAGGCGGTGGTCAGGATGATGAAGGTGACCAGCAGCACATACGCCAGGTCGAGCATCGGCGTGATGTTGATGTCGTCATAGGGCTGGTTGTCGCCCTTGATGTCGGCCGACACGGCGGGGCCTCAGCGGCGCGGGGCGCTGTCGCCGAACTGTTCGGCCACGCGGGTGGAGAACTCGTCGACGAAGATCTGCATGTCGGCCGAGATGTTCTTGATGCGCGCCGACAGGTAGTTGTAGCCAAACAGCGCCGGGATGGCCACGCCCAGGCCGGCCACGGTGGCCATCAGCGCCGCTGCGATGCCGGGAGCGATGGCGTTGACGTTGACGTCGCCCGCCGCGGCAATGGCCGCAAAGGTGATCATCACGCCCACCACCGTGCCCAGCAGGCCCAGGAAGGGGCCGCCCGAGATGGCGATGGTGAGCCACACCATGGCCGAATTGAGGCGCTGGTTCTCGCGCACCAGATCGGCATGCACCGCGGCGCTCACCGCATTGAGCATGGCCCCGCTGACCGCCGAGCCGCCGGGCTCGCCGATCTGGCGCTTCTTGAGCTGCTGCACGCCCACGTCGTACAGGCGCGCCAGCGACGAGCCGGGGTGCGCCTGCGCACCGCCCACGGCCAGCACCTCGCGCCCGGCGCGAAAGGCGGCGAGAAAGGCGTTGTTGCCGCGGTCCTGGGTGTGCACCAGGCGCAGCTTGCTGACCATCACGATCACGGCCACCACGAACAGCAGCGCACACAGCCAGATCACCACCAGCGCGTCGATGGTGAGGTTCTTCCACAGCACGCCGAAGTAGCCGCCATGGCCTGCGCCCTCGGCACTGTCTTCGCCCTCTTGCTGCAGCTGCGTGGCCACCAGCTTGGCGTCGGCGCCCTGGGCCGCGCGGCTGAACTTGATCCAGTCGGCACTGCGCGCGGCCGTGGCCAGCTGCAGCTCGTCGATCAGGCCGTTGTAGCCCTGGCCGATGCGCACCGGGCCCTCGATGGTGGGCGCCGGCGCCGGCAGCGGCGCCTGGGCGGCCTGCTGGCCGTTGACATACAGCGTCAGCTTGCCGCCAGCCTGCACCACGGCGATCTGGGCCCAGGCCGAGGGCGGCAAATCACCCCCCGACAGGCTCAGCGGGCCGAGCTGCAGCCTGGCCTTGCCCGCGTCGAGCGACAGGCTCAGCGGCCCTTGCGAGAACAGCGTGCCGGTCGCGGCCTGGGGCTTGATCCATAGGCTCAGCGCATAGGGCGCGCCCGGGCCGGCGGTCAGGCGGTCGGCGGCCGGCAGTTCCACCATCTGCGTGCCGTCGAAGCGGCCGCTGGCACCGATCAGGCCGTTGACCTCGCTGGCCAGCGGGCCGCTGGCGGTGAGCGAGGCGCCGCCAGCGTCGCGCAGCGAGCCGTCGCTCTGCTCGAAATGCAGCGTGAGCTGCGCACCGCTGTCGGCCACCGCGGCGGCGGGCTCGGCCGCGGCCTTGGCGTTGCCGGCGTAGACGAAGAGCTGGTTCTTGTCGGAGCCCGGCGCCACGGTGGGCAACTGCACCCAGACCACGGCCATCTCGCCGGTGCTGTCCCAGCGCTCGATGGCGAACTTCAGCGGGGTCTTGTCGTCGCCGGCCAGCACACGCACATCGCTGCCGTCGGGCTTGGCGCCGACGAAGTCGAAGTTGCCCGAGTGCAGGCGCACCGGCACGGCCACGCCGCTCAGCGCCTCGGTGGTGGTGATGCCGGCGGCGCCGGTGTTCAGCGTCACGGTGGTGCGCTGCTTGAAATCGGCGTTCCACCAGGCATGCGCTGCCAGCGGGCAGGCGGTGACAAGCAGGGCTGCCAGTGCGCGCGAGACGGCGCGGGCGGCACGGGAACGGACGCGAATCATGCAGACGACTCCGGAACAACTCGGGACAAGAAACCGCCACCCACGGGCCAGGGCTGCGGCGAGCCCGCCAATGTAGGCAGCGAGGGTGACGACAGCAGGGGCCGTACATGAGCCGATCGGCTCATGCCCAGCCTGGCGCAAGGCCTGCAGCGGCCGCGGCAAGGGGGCGCCCAACGGGTGGATCGCCAGCACGGCGCTCAGCCCTCGTCGGCCTCGTGGCGGCGTTCGGGCGGTGGCAGGGCGCCCAGCGCCATGGCCCGCGACACCGCCTGCGCCCGGTTGCTGGCGCCCAGCTTGCGCAGGATCTTCTGCACATGGTTCTTCACGGTGAGCGGGCTGATGCCCAGCACGGTGGCGATCTGGTGGTTGCTCTTGCCTTCCTGCACCCAGCTCAGGATCTGCCGCTCACGTTCGGTGACACTGCCGCGCGGTGCACTGGCCGCGGCCGTGCGCGCCTTGTCCGGCGCGGCCGGCGATCCCGGGCCACCGGGCCGCTGCAGATCCAGCTCGGTGGCCGTCACGCGCAGCCAGGTGCTGTGCAGAAAGGGCAGCACCACATCCAGCCAGCCACAGCGCTGCGCCAGCGTGAGCCCCGGCGCACCCAGCCCGCCCAGGCCGCCGATGACGAACAGGCTCTCGATCTCGGTCGGCCGCTGCGGCCGCGCCACGCCGTGCACCAGCAGGTGGCTGTCGCCCAGCACGGCCTGCAGCGGCTCGGCGGCCAGGCGCGCACTGCCGCTGAGCTGGCTCAGCGGCAGCGCCCGCGCGCGGCCGCGGCCCTCGACCCAATGCGCGGCCAGCGCGGCCACCAACGGGCCGTTGGCATCGGTCAGGTGCTCGATGGCCGGCGCCGGCAGCACCACGCTGTGGAAGGCATCCAGGACCACCGCACGGCGCTGGCGCTGCCAGGCGCCGCACACCAGCAGCTGGTGCGGCACCAGCGGCTGCATCTGGCTTTGCGTCCAGACAAAGAACTGGTGGCGGCGCTGCACGCTGGGCGCGCCTTCCAGCAGCCGCATCAGACCCAGCGCCTGCTCGCCGTCCAGCGATTGCAGGTCGAGCAGCGGCTGCGATGGCGGAGCGCCAGGGTGCCCCGCCGGCAACCAGGGCGACGGCGTGGTGGATGGGTTCGGGGTCAAGGTGTCCTCCTCGGGTTCTGATCGTTGCCGGCCTCGGCCTCGGCCGCGGCTTCGGCCTCGCCCGGCCGCCCCGAAGGATCGGGTGCGCCCTCGGTGGGCGGCGGCGCCGCGGTCTGGGGGCTGTGGTCGGTCAAGAAGTGCCAGTCGCCCACGCTGGCCGGCTGGCGGCCCGGCATGGCCACCGGCAGCGCGTGGCGACGCCAGGCGCGCTGCGTGGCGCGGCTGTGCAGGCCCACGATGCCGCCCTGGGCGTCGCGCAGCAGCACCCAATCGGCGTGGCCGCTGAAGGGGTCGGCATACAGGCGTCGCAGGTGCTGCTGCGGCGGGGTGCTGCGCCGGTCGTCCAGCAGCTCGTCCAGGCCCTGCGGCGCGCGCGGCTGCCCGGCCGGCGTGGCGGCGGCATAGCGGCCCAGGGCCTGGGCGATCTGGCTGCCGCGAAACAGCAGCTCGGCCTCGCGCTCGCGCTGGCCGGCAGCCTGCCACTGCGTGGCCAGGCCGCCCAGGCCGGCCGCGCCCAGGGCCAGCACAAACAGCAGCACCAGGTAGGTGAAGCCGCGCCGCGGCGGTGCCACTGGCCGCTCACCAGTCGGCATAGAGCTCTCCGCTGCGGGCCCGGCCGGCGGCGCCCGAGCGCACATCCCACACGCCGGCGGCCGCCGTGTCGGCCTGGCCACTGGCCGCACCGGCCACACCGGGCGGCGCGGCGGTGCTGCCGAACGAGGCGCCCAGCACATCGTCGGGCGGCGGCGCCAGGCTCACCCAGCTGTCGCGCCGGCCGGTCAGCGGGTCTTCGGGCAGCTGGCGCAGGTAGCGCTGGCCCACCAGCTCCTGCAGGCTGACCGGATAGCGCCCCCGGTCGGCGGCAAACTGGTCGATGGCCTGGCGCATCACGGCCAGCGAGCTGCGCAGGCTGTTCTCGCGTGCCTGGTCGACGCTGCGCAGGTAGCGCGGCGCGGCAATGCTGGCCAGCAGGGCCACGATGGCCATCACCACGATCAGCTCGATCAGCGTGAAGCCGCCGCGGCATGGCCGGGGCCGGGGCCGGCGCCGGCCTGGCAGGTGGGCCATGGGCTGGGCGGGCATGGGCAGTGGCCTCACCAATCCTGGTAGCGGCTGCCGTCGAGCGCACGGCCGGCGCTGCGTGGCGCCACGTCGAACACATCGGCGCCACCACCGTACTGGCCGGGCGCCTGGGTGCTGGCGCGCACCGCCCAGGTGGCGGCGGCCGGCAGCGCCGCGTCGGCAAAGGGGTCGCGCGGCAGGCGGCGCAGCAGGTACAGGCGGGCGCCTTCGCGCGGCCGGCCTTCTTCGTCGAGCAGGGGCACGCCGCGCTCCAGCACATCCAGCGTGGCCGGCCAGGGCGTGCCATCGCGCCCGGCGGCAATGCGCCGGGCCGCCACCGCGGCGCGGTGCGCATCGAGCGCGGTGCGAATGCTGCGCAGCCCTTCGCGCAGCTGCGCCTCGCGGGTGCGGCGGGCCACCAGTTCGTGCAGCGGCAGCGCGGCGCCGGCCAGCACGCCGACGATGACCAGCACCACCAGCATCTCGATCAGCGTGAAGCCGCGACCGCCGCTCCGTGCGCCGCCTGCAGCGCGCGCCTGCGCACGGGCGGTCATGGCGCGCGCTGGCCCGGGCCGGCGCCAGGCGGCGGTGGCGCCTGGGCCGCATCGCCGACCTCGATCTCGGTCTGGCCGTCGACCGCCACCTCGGCGCCGCCGCTGGCCGCCAGGCCCGCAAGCTGCAGGCCGAGCGTCTGCCCGGCTGCCGCGGGCAGCACCCGCAGCACGAGCACGGTCTCGCCGCCCGGGGCCAGCGTGAAGGCCATGCGGCCGGCACCCGCGCCACTGGCGGCCGAGGCCAGCTGCAGGGTGTCGGCATCGAACTGCAGCTCGCCGCTCAGCTCGCTGGTGCTGCGGTTGGCCAGGGTCACCGACACCGTGTCGCCCACGCGCGCCTGGCGCGTGGCGCGGATCTGCAGCAGGGCCGCAGCCGGGGACGACAGCGCGGCTGCGGGCCCGGCGTCGGCGGCCGGTGGCGCTGCCGCGGCCGGCGCGCCACGGCGATCGGCCACGCTGACCCGGGCCGTGCTGGCCAGGCGCAGGCTCTGGGCACCGGGCTGGCTGTCGGTGCCCGACACCAGCGTGGCCGCCGCCACCGATGGCGTCTCGAGCCGGCGCACGATGCGCGGGGTGATCAGCATCACCACCTCGTTCTTGTTGCGCGTGTCGCCATGCACGCCGAACAGCCGGCCCAGCACCGGCATCTGCGTGAGCCCGGGCAGGCCGGTGGCGGTGCGGCGGTCTTCGTCGCTGATCAGGCCGGCCAGCACCTGGGTCTCGCCGTCCTTCAGGCGCAGCGTGGTGGTGGTCAATCGCTGGCCCACCTGGTAGGCGGTGGCGCCGCTGGGGCCGGTGACCTCGCGCACGAGGTTGGTGACATCCAGCGCCACCTTGATCGTGACCTCGTTGTCGAGCTGGATGGTGGGCTCGACATCGAGCTTCAGGCCCACGTCGACATAGGTCACGGCCACCGAGGTGCTGACGCTGCCGTTGACCACCTGGGTGGTGCTGAACACCGGCAGCTTGTCGCCGATCTGCACCTTGGCCTTCTCGCGGTTGCGCGCGCGGATGGTGGGATTGGCCAGCAGGTTGGTGTTGCCGTACTCGCCCCTCAGCGTGGCCAGCAGCGCCGGGTTGGCCACGGTGCCGCGAAAGCTGGCGTGCTCGCCCAGCGCCACCTGGCCGCTGACGCCCGGCAGGCCGTACTGCACCGAGGTGGGCCAGCTCAGGCCCAGGCTGGCGAGCTGGTTGCTGGCCACCTCCATCACCTCCACCGCCAGCAGCACCTCGGGTTCGGGCAGATCGAGCGTGGCAATCAGCTGCTCGGCCTGGCGCACCACCTCGGGCGTGTCGCGCAGCACCAGGGCGTTCAGGCGCTCGTCGGCATGCAGGTCGCGGGTCTTGGTCATGGTGCGCACCAGGGCCAGCACTTGCCGGGCATCGGCATTGCGCAGGTACAGGCTGCGCGTCACCAGCTCCTGGTGCTCGCGCTGCTTGGCGACGGTGTTGGGGTAGATCAGCACCGTGCTGTCGTTGAGCAGCTTGCGGTCGAGCGCCTGGGTGGCCAGCACCACGCGCATGGCCTCGTCGAGCGACACGTTGCGCAGAAACACCGTGACCTTGGCATCGCCACGCACGTCCTTGTCGAACACGAAGTTCACGCCGCTGGCGCGTGCCAGGGTCTCGAACACCTGGCGCAGCGGCGCCTCGCGAAACTCCAGCGCCACCGGCTTCTGGTAGGCCGCGGCCAGTGCCGCCGGCAGCGGCGGCGGCGCGGGTGGCGCCAGGCTGGCGCGGCGTGCGGCGTCGGCCGCGGCCAGGGCGGCCTCGCTCTGGCGCTGCTGCTCGCGCCGCGCCTGCACCAGTTGCAGCTGCAAAGCCGGCAGGCGCGGCTGCTGGGCGTCGAGGGTACTTGCACGCGCCACCAGGCGCTCGGCTTCGTCCACCCGGCCGGCAGCCAGGGCCAGCTCGCACTGCGCCAGCAGCAGCACCACCACGCGGTCGCGCTGGCGGGCGTGGGCGGTGCGCAGCGCGCCGTCGTCGGGGCGCGCGCGCAGCGCCTGGTCGAGCTGGAGGTAGGCGTCTTCGTAGCGGCCGGCGCGGGCCAGGCGGTCGGCCTCGTCGATGGCCGGCGTGGCGCAGCCGGCCAGCCAGACGGCACAGGCCAGGCTGGCCAGGGCGGCCGCGGCAAGACGCGGCTGCGGCTGCGGCTGCGGCTGCAGCGGTGGTCGCCTGGAAGGATCACGGCTCATGAGTCGGGCCCGGGGTTGTCGTCGTGGTGGTCGGAAGGGTTGGCGCCGCGGCGGGCCGTGGACTCGGCGCGCACGCTGACCCCCTGGTTGCCGGGCAGCCAGGTGAGGTCGAGCCGGCCATGGCGCACGGCGTCGATGCGCCATTGCCCATCCAGCACCTGGCCAGGACGCACGGCCGCGCTGCGCAGCGGCCCGCCCAGCAGCACCTGCTGGCCGCGCTCGTCGTCGAGCGTGCCGATCCACTGGTACGCAAACGCCGGCGCGCGCAGCGGCGCGGGGCTGTCGCCGGCGCTGCGCCGTGCCGCCGCCACGGCGGCGGGCGAGGGCGAGGGCGAGGGCGCTGGCGCAGGCGCCGCACCCCAGGCCTGCAAGGCGCTGGGCTCGGGCGCCGGCCAGTCGGCAGCGCGCGCAGGCAAGCCGGCGGCGACCGGCGCAGCACCGCCCACCGGCGCCGCGTTGGCGCCGGCGCCCGAGGCCGGCCCCGCCCCCAACCGCCGCGGCGCCAGAGGCAGCACGGCGGCCCCTTGCGCGGCCCCTTGCGCAGCCTCGTCGGCCTCGGTGGCCTGGTCGGCGGCGTCGGCTTCAGGCTGACTGGCCAGCCAGGCGGTGGCAGCCACGCTGGCGGCCAGCGCCAGCCACAGCACGGGCCTCATGGCGCCACCCCGGTGCCGGCCACACCATCGGGCGCCATGGCCGCGCGCTGCAGCATCTGCCAATGCAGATCGACTTCCAGCATCGCCGCGGCCGGCCCGGCGCGGCCCAGGCGCATCTGCTCGAGCACCAGGGCCGGATCGGCTTGCAGGGCGGCAGCCACGAAGCCACGCACATCGGCATAGCGGCCCTGGGCGCGCCAGACCATCGGCACGCTGTGCAGGCCATCGCCGCGCAGCAGCGGCGCCTGGTGCACGCTGCCCACGGCCAGGCCATGGCGCTGGGCCAGCGCCAGCAGGCCGGTCAGGCGCTGCGCCGCCAGCGCCGCGGGCGGCAGGGCCTCGTGCAGGCGCTGCGCGGGGCCGGGTGGCGGCGGCACCGTGGCGGCCGGTTGGGCCTGGCGGGCCCGCAGCGTCAACGCCTGGCCGGCCACCGCCGCCTCGGCCCGCCAGCGCGGCGCCAGCAGCAAGGCCAGCCAGGCCGCCACCAGCAGGGCCAGGCAGCCCGCGGCACCGGGCAGCACGCCGGGGCGCCGCCAGTGCAGGTGAATGGGCAGGTGGATGGGCCAGCGCCACCGCAGTGCGCGCTGCAGCAAGCCTGGCAGCGTGGCCACGAAACCGCTCATCGGGCCGGTGCCGGCATGGCCGTGGCCGGTGCCAGCGCCTGCGCCTGCGCCTGCGCCTGCGCCAGGATCTCGAAGCGCTGGCCACCGGGCATGCTGTCCAGACGCGACAGCGTCACGCCCTGCCAGGCACTGGGCGCAGCGTCACCGCTGCTGTTGCTGCGCAGGGCCTGCGCCGCGGCCAGGGCCGCGGCCGGGTCGGCCGCCTGGCCTTCCAGCCGCAGCGGGCCCTGGCCATCGAACACCAGGCCGGTGAAGCTGACGCCCGGCACCGCGGCCGCCTCGGCGGCGCCAAACACCTGCGGCCAGGGCTGGGCCAGGCGCAGCAGCCAGCGGCTGGCCTCGGCTTCGCGCCGGGCGGCGGCCGGATCGGCGGCGCTGGCCGGCCGGGGCGGCGCCGGGGCCGGCCGCTGGCCCGGCCGTGCGCCTTGCCGCATGCGCTGCCAGCGCCAGGCGGTCCAGCGCATCCTGCCGGTGTTGCCAGTCAGCCGCCGCCTCGCGTCCGGCCACGGCCAGCACCAGCATGCCGGTGGCGCACCACAGCCAGGGCAGGCGGCTGGCCGGGCGGACCGGGCGCAGAAAGTCGGGCTGCGGCACGGGCTGGCGCATCGTCATCGTCTTGGCCATGCGCTCAGGCCCGGGGCGGCGGCACGGCGGCGGCCTGGCGCCCGGCCCAGCGCCCAACCCAGTGGGCGCCGCCGCGTGGCGTGTCGGCCCACCAGGCCGGCGGCGGGTGATCGCCGCTCAGCGTGGCCCTGCCCGCCGCCCCACCCAGCAGCGGCAGGGCGGGGTGGCTGGCACCGGCCTGCACATCGAGGCCATAGCCCAGGCAGCGCTGCACGGCCACCGGTTCGTTGGCCAGCCAGGCCTGCAGTGCGCCCGGCGTGGCCTGTGGCAGACGGCGCTGCTGCAGGCCCACCAGGCTGCCGCGGCGCAGATCGAGCCGCGTGACCAGGCGGCCTTCCACCATCACCAGCTGGGCGGCGGGCTCGCGCAGCAGGCTCGGCTCCTGGGCCAGGGCCAGGCGCATGGCCCGGGCCCACCAGGGCTGCACGGCCTGCAGCTGCACGCCATGGCGGGCCGCCGTGGCCTGCAGCTCGGCCAGCGGCTGGCCATGCAGCGCGCTCACGCCACGCGCCGCGCCGGCCTGCCAGGCGGCCAGCGGCCAGGGCGCCGCGGCATCGCCGTGGTAGTGCTGCAGCAAGGGGCGCACATAGGCCAGCACCGCCGCGTCGTCGTGCAAGGGCAGGGCGCCGTCGATCAGCATGTCCAGCACCCACCAGGCCGACAGCCACAGGCGCGCGCGCGCGCCGGGATGCGCAGCGCACCAGGCCTCCAGACCGTCCCAGCGCACGGCCTGGCCCGGTTCGGCGGCCTGCCACACCCCCGAATCACCCCACCACAGCGACAGCGCCGCGCCTTCACGCATCCACGACCACACGGTCCATCTCCTCGAAGGTGGTGAAGCCGGCGCGCACCGCGGCCAGGGCCACCGTGTGCAGCGATTGCATGCCGCGCTCGCGTGCGGCCTGCTTGATGGCCGACAGCGGCGCACGCGCGGCGATCAGGTCGCGCAGGCCGTCGTCCAGGCGCAGCAGTTCGGCCACGGCGCGGCGGCCGCGGTAACCGCTGTGGTGGCAGCTGGGGCAGCCGGCCCCGCGGCGCAGCAGCACCCGGGCATCGGGCGCCTCGCCCAGGCGCAGCAGCTCGTCGGCAGTGGCCGCCACCGGCTCGGCGCAGGCCTTGCAGACCTGGCGCATCAGGCGCTGGCCCAGCACCGCGTTGAGCGCCGCCACCACGTTGTACAGATCGAGCCCCATGTGCATGAAGCGGCCGATCACGTCGAAGGCGTTGTTGGCATGCACCGAGCTGAACACCAGGTGGCCGGTGAGCGCGGCCTGCACCGCGATCTGTGCGGTCTCGGCGTCGCGGATCTCGCCGACCATCACCCGGTCAGGGTCATGACGCAGGATCGAGCGCAGCCCACGCGCAAAGCTCAGGCCCTTTCTCTCGTTGACCGGGATCTGCACCACGCCTTCGAGCTGGTACTCCACCGGGTCTTCGATGGTGATGATCTTTTCGCGCCCGGTATGGATCTCGGCCAGCGCGGCGTACAGCGTGGTGGTCTTGCCGCTGCCGGTGGGGCCGGTGACCAGCAGCATGCCGTGCGGGGCGCGCGCCAGCTGCAGCAGCGTGTCGCGCAGCGCGGCGTCGAAGCCCAGCGCGGTCAGCGTCAGCGTGCTCTGGCCGGCGGGCCCGTTGGCCACGGCGCTGCGGTCGAGCACGCGCACCACGGCATCCTCGCCCCACACGCTGGGCATGATGGACAGGCGGAAGTCGATCTCGCGGCCCTGCGCGCCAGCGCCCACACGGCGCTTGAAGCGGCCGTCCTGCGGCAGGCGGCGCTCGCCGATGTCGAGCTCGGCCAGCACCTTCAGCCGCGACACCAGCTGCTCGGCCAGTGCGGCGCCGTCCACGCGCCGCATCGCCTGCATCACGCCGTCGATGCGCAGGCGCAGCACCGCGCCGCGCGGCTGCATCTCAAGGTGGATGTCGCTGGCGCCATCGGCCAGCGCATCCAGCAGCACGGCGTCGAGCAGGCGCACCGCCGGGCTCGATTCGGCCGTCAGCGCGGCCAGTGTCAGTTCGCCAGCCCCATCACCTGCCCCGTTGGGCCCGGCGTCGTGGGCGGCCAGGCCGTGCACCGCCTCCACGGCATCGAGCGCGCGGCCACCCAGGTCGCCTGCGGCCAGCCAGGCGTCCAGCGCCGCCGCGCTGCAGCGCTGCCAGCGCAGCGCCTCGCCCAGCCGGGCCTCGGCCATCTGCAGCAGCAGCAGATCGGGTGCGCGGTCGGCCAGCAGATGCCAGGCACCGGCCTCGTCCACACCGGCCAGTGCGCGGTGCCGCTGGGCCAGCGGCCGGGGCCAGCGCACCAGGTCGAACTGCAGCCCCTGGCCCGCCGCTTGGCCGGGCCGCTCGCCCGCGGGCGTGGCCGCAGGCGGCGAGCCGGGTGTGTCGGACATCACTGCACCTGCTCCATCAGCGTGAAGATCGGCAGGTACATCAACACCACGATGCCGCCGATCAGCACGCCCATCACCAACATCAGCAGCGGGTTCACCAGCCGCGTCACCAGGTCGGCCAGCTGCGCGATCTCTTCGTCATGAAACGCCGCGGCGCGCTGCAGCATCACCGGCAGCGTGCCGCTGGACTCGCCCACCCGCAGCATGCGCTGGGCCACCGGCGTGGACAGGCCGGCGGCATCAAAGGCCTGCGACAGGCGCTGGCCGCTCAGCACCTGGGTCAGGGCCTGCGCGCCCGCGGCACGCAGCGGCGCGGCCAGCACACCGTCCAGCAAACGCAAGGCGGCCGGCGCCGGCACGCCGGCGCCCAGCAGCAGCCCCAGGCAGCGGTACAGCCGCGCCAGCGCAATGACCTGCAGCCGCGGCCCCAGTACCGGGCTGCGCCACATCAGCCGATCGAGCCAGCGCCGGGCGGCAGCGCTGCGCCACACCAGCAGGCCGCCCAGCGGCAGCGCCGCCGCCAGCGCGAGCGTGAGCGCAGGGTAGGCCGCGGCGTGCACGCCAAGCGCCATCAGCCAGCGCGAGGCCGCCGGCACATCGCCCGCGAGACTGTCAAACACCCCGGCAAAACGCGGCAGCACAAACAGCAGCAGGAACACGATCACCGCCAGCCCGGCCGCCAGCAGCATGGCGGGGTACACCAGCGCCGCGCGCAGCCGCGCCTGCAGCGCGCTGCTCCAGCCCAGAAACGCGGCATGGTCGCGCAGCGTGGCCGCCAGCTGGCCACTGCGCTCGCTGGCGGCCACCAGGGCGATGAACAGCGCGTCGAAGGCCTCGGGCACGCGCGCCAGCGCCGCCGACACCGGCTGGCCCTCGCGCAGCGCGGCCATCACGCTGTCCAGCGTGCGCCGGCCGCGCCCGGCGCTGTCCTTCTCGCGCAGCGTGGCCAGCGCATCCAGCAGCGGGATGCCGGCATCCAGCAGCACCGCCAGCTCCTGGCTGAACAGGCGCAGGTCAAAGGCCGGCCCACGCCGCCGCCACGGCCGGCCTGCCGTGGCCGTGGCCCCGGCCGTGGCCTCGGCCTGCACCGACAGCAGGCGCATCGGCGGCACGCCCAGCGCGGCGCTGACGCCGGCCGCATCGGCGGCCACCACGCGCACCTGGCGCACGCCACCGTCCAACTCGGCCAGCCTGACCCTGAACGCGGGCATGCCTGCGCTCACCAGCTGGTGATGTCGGCGTCTTCGCCGTCGCCACCGGGGCGGCCATCGCGGCCGTAGCTTTGCAGGTCGTAGTCGCCGTGTTCACCCGGCGCGCGATAGGCATAGGGCCGGCCCCAGGGATCGGCCGGCACCGTCTTGGCCAGATAGGGGCCTTGCCAGCGCGGCTCGTTGGCCGGCTGGGCCACCAGCGCGCCCAGGCCCGGCTCGCTGGCCGGGTAGCGGCCGGTGTCGATGCGGTAGTGGTCGAGCGCCTTGCCCAGCGCGTCAAGCTGTGCGCGGGCCACCTTTACTTCGCTCTTGCCGATCTGGCCAAACAGCTTGGGGCCCACATAGCCGGCCAGCAGCCCGATGATGACCATCACCACCAGCAACTCCAGCAGCGTGAAGCCGCGCCGCCGCTGCGTGCCGGCTGAAAGGACATTCGGGACACGCACGACAGCTGGCGACACAGGGAGCTCGGTTCATGATGACAACCGGCTCAGACTACGTGCCGCTGATGACTGGGGCGTGAAGAACCGTGATCGGGCCATGGCAAACATGAGCCGAACGGCTCACAGGCGGCGCCTGGTCAGGCAGCGGCCGCCTGCGCCAAGCACACGGCTTGGCCATGGCCCGGAAACGACAACGCCCGCGGGCCTGGCGGCTGCGGGCGTTGTCTGCGGCAGCCGGTTGAACCGGCTGCCAGGTCGCGCGGCTCAGGCCAGGCGACGGAACACGAAGTCGACGATCAAGCTTTCTTCGCTGGCGAGGGTGCGTTCCTCGATCACCTCGAGTTCACCGAACTCGCTGCCCGCAAACTTGATTTCGCGGGCCACCGAGTCGAACACGTAGGGGTTCTCGAGCGCGGTGCCGGCCTGGGGCAGGCGCACCGCTTCGCCCACCGGCGCTTGCGAGAAGATTTGTCGGGCGATGGAATGGTCATGCCACTGCATAAAGCCTCCGGACTGGGTACAACGAACGACTCGGAGTTTACCCGTAGCCCCGGCGTTGACCGCCATACCCCACGGCCATGTCGAACCGGCTTGACATCCGTGGTGTCCGGCTCATCCGGCCCGCTGAATGGGCGGCTTGGCTTGATCTGGCGCATGGCACGCCGCTGCTCGCCTGTCGCGTCACCGAAGCGTCACGAACGCGGCCAACACTGGGCCGGGTACCTACTCGCGCCACCCGCTGCGCCTGCGCCACCATGGAAAAGTCCGACGCCATTGAATCACTGGGCCAGACCTCGCTGCTGCAGCCCACACGCGTGCGCGCGGCGCTGCAGGCCAATGACCGGCTGAAGCTCTACCTCACCGTGCTGCAGGCCGCAGCCGCACAGGCCGGGCAAGCCGAACCCAGCCCGCTGGACCTGAGCCGCGAGATTGCAGCGGCCGGCGTGACGGCCGCCGCCGACGCCGACTGGCTGCACGACCTGCCGGCCACCGCCCGCAGCCGCGGCCAGGCCGTGCACCTGCCCGATCTGCCGCGCCTGGCCCGGGGCCTGCACGACGACCTGCTGACCATGGCCCGCCCGCTGCTCGACGACGCCACCGAGCAGGCGGTGTTTGCCCAGCGCGTGCAGCACTGGGCGCAGCGGCTGGCGGCCATCGACCGCCCGACCCTGGACGCCGAACTGCTCAAGGCCCTGACCCACGGCCACCGCGGCGGCCATGGTCAGCCCGGCAGCGACAGCCTGCACCTCACGGTGATGGACCTGCACAAGGCGCTCAACCGCCTGGCCGCGCGCCTGGCCGCCGAGACGGTGGACGGCGCGCATGTGTGGCAGCTCGATGCCGACGGCCCCGACCATGGCCGCGTGGCTGCCTTCATGCGCGGCCTGAACCGCACGCGCGGTCTCAAGCTCGAGCACCCGGGCCTCGACACCGCCGCCACGCGCGACGGTGAGCGGCTGCTGATCCAGAACGACATCGGCACCAACGACGCGCATGTGCTGGTGCTGCAGGTGCAGGGGCTGCACATCACGCTCACCTACTCCGACCTGCACCGCCAGCGCTTTGCGTTCTTCCAGAAGCTGCTGGCCGAGGTGGGCGCGCAGTGGAGCGGCGTGACCTCGCGCACCACCGAAGGCCTGAACCGTGGCGAGGCCTACCACCTGGGCACCGCCAGCTTCGAGGCGCCCGACGAGGCCGGCCTGCAGCAGCAGCTGGACGGCATTGGCGCGCGCATCGTGTTCCTCATCGACTGGAACCGCGCGCGCAAGCGCCTGCTGGCCTTTGTGGACGGCGAGGCCGCCGTGGCCGTGCTGACCGAAGGCGCGCGCCGCGAATGCGGCCACATGGCCTGGCTGCAGGCCGGTGGCGAGCGCCTGGTGTGGAACGCCATGAGTGCGCAGGGTGAAGGCGTGTTCCGCCTGGGCGACCGGCTCGACGACGTGATGGGCGCAGCGGCCGCCCAGGCCCTGCTGGTGGATCTGCTGGCCCTGGCCTGGCAGGCCGCGCAGCGCCGGCAGCCGGTGGCCCTGGTGGCCGACGAGGCGCGCTGGATGCTGGCGCGCAGACTGCAAGGCCGGCTGGGCCAGATGGACCTGCTGGAAGAGCATGCCGCGCTGTGCCACGCGCTGGCCCAGGCCGTGCGCGACGGCCTGACCCACGGCGTGCACCACGATGCCGACGCCGCGGCGCAACTGGCCGCGCGTGCCAAGACCTGGGAGCGCCAGGCCGACCACCTGGTGATGCGCGCACGCGCGCTGGCCGAGCGCCAGCCGCAGTGGCAGCCGCTGGCGCGCCTGCTGGAACGATCGGACGACGTGGCCGATGCGCTGGAAGAGGCCGCGTTCGTGTTGGGCATGGTGGCCGACGGCCATCACCATGGCTGGGGCGGGCCGGTGCTGGCCGAGCTGCAGGCGCTGGCCGGCGCGGTGCTCACCGCCACACAAGACCATGTGAAGGCGCTGGCCGTGGTGCGCAGCCTGGGCGGCCCTGCCGGGGCCGGCGATGGCGGCGAGGCCGCCGACCGCGACGAGTTTCTGGCCGCCTCATGGCGCGTGCTGCAGGCCGAACGCCAGTGCGACACCCTGCTGCGCAGCGTGCGCCGCGCACTGGCCCGCGAGGTGCGCGACGCCGCCTCGCTGCTGCTGGGCAACGAACTGGCCACCGCGCTCGAGCAGGCCAGCGATGCCCTGCTGGCGCTGGTGTACGGCCTGCGCGAGCAGGCCTTCCAGCGCGCGGGGGTGCCGGCATGAACGCCCCGGCCCATCCCGCGGCCCTGGCCGGCTCGCCCCCGGTGCTGCTGGGCTGCGGCCCGCAATCGGCCGCCAGCGTGCCACCGCCCGAGGCCATCGGCTTCAAGGCCCACAACCTGGCGCGCATGGCCGCGCTGGGCCTGCCGGTGCCACCGGCTTTTGTCATCGGCACCGACTGGTGCGCCCAGGCCCGGCAGCTGGGCCGCGCGCACTGGCGCGACGCGCTGGCCGCGCTCGCACAGGCCAGCGGCCTGCGCTTTGGTGATGCGCGGCGGCCGTTGCTGCTCTCGGTGCGCTCGGGTGCGCCGGTGTCCATGCCCGGCATGATGGAAACGCTGCTCAACATCGGCCTGTGTGATGCCACGCTGCCCGGCCTGGTGCGCCAGACCGGCAATCCGCGCCTGGCCTGGGACGCCTACCGCCGCCTGGTGGCCAGCTGGGGCGAGGTGGTGTGGGGCCTGCCCGCGGCGCTGTTCGAGGCCGATCTGGCGGCCGTGGCTGGCACCGACGCCGCGCAGGCCAGCGGCGCGGCCGAACGCGGGCTCGACTACGCCGAGTTGCGCGAGCTCACCCACCGCCATCTGGCCACGCTGCAGCGCCAGGCGGGCCGAGCGTTTCCGCAAGACCCGATGGCCCAGCTCGACGGTGCGATCCAGGCCGTGTTTGCCTCGTGGCAGGGCGACAAGGCCCGCCAGTACCGCCAGATCAAGGGCCTGCCCGAGACCCTGGGCACCGCAGTGACGGTGCAGCGCATGGTCTTCGGCAACGCTGGCGGCACCTCGGGCGCGGGCGTGGGCTTCACGCGGCATCCGTCCACCGGCGCGCCCGAGCCCTGGGTGGACTTTCTGTTCAACGCCCAGGGCGAGGATGTGGTCTCGGGCCGCCGCAGCGCCCGCGGCCACGATCAGCTGGCCAGCGTGGCCCCGCAGGTGTGGGCGAGCCTGGTCGAGGCCACGCAGGTGCTCGAGACCGAGTTCACCGACATGCAGGACTTCGAGTTCACGGTGGAGGAGGGCTGCCTGTACCTGCTGCAGACCCGCGCCGGCAAACGCACGCCGCAGGCCGCGGCGCGCATCGCGCTCGACCTGTTCGACGATGGCCGCCTGCCGCTGGCCACCGCGCTGCAACGCACCGAGGGCCTGGACGCCGACAGCCTGGCGCTGGCGCGCGTGGTCGGCGACGCAGGTGCCACGGCCGAGCCGCTGGCCCAGGCCGCCAGCGCCTGCACCGGCGTGGCCTGCGGCGAGATCGCGCTCGACGAGGCGCGCGCCCGCCAGCGCCAGGCGCAGGGCGTGCCGGTGCTGCTGCTGCGCGCCGAGGCCGAGACGGGCGACATCGCCGCGCTCGAGGTGGCGCAGGGCCTGCTCACGCAGCGCGGCGCGCGCACCTCGCATGCCGCGGTGGTGGCCCGTCAGCTGGGCAAGGTGTGCCTGGTGGGCTGCGAGGCCCTGCAGATCGACCTGCCACACCGGCGGGTGCTGATTGCCGGCCAGCACTTCGCCGAAGGCGATCCGCTCACGCTCGACGGCAACACGGGCCTGGTCTACGCCGGCACGCAGCGCACGGTGCGCGAGGCCGATGCCCTGCTGCTGGCGCGCCTGGCGGCACTGCGCGCCGCGGCACTGCGCCACTAGTCCAGTGAAACGGAGAAATCGGATGTGCGTGGGTACCTGTCAGGGGCGCCATCTAGGCGCCGGGCGCAGCCGGGTTGGTCACCCGGCGAGCACCGGCAACGACGAGGGCGCCCCTGACAGGTGCCCACCCTGCGGGCAGGGTCTGGCAGGGCATGCGCCGGCGTTGCAACCCTTGCCCAGGCGTTCAGCCTGGGCTGCGGGCCGCGCCTTGTCGCCTGCCCTGCCAAACCCCTGCGCACATCCGATTTCTCCGTTTCACTGGACTAGTTACAGCCCGGCTGCCGACATTCACGCGGGCGTCATGCCGGGGCGCCACCATACCCGGCCATGCACCCCGAGCAAGCGCGCATGCTGATCGATCCACAGGACGCCGCATCCGCCGGCGCCGGGGTGGGCGAGGACGAGCCGACGCTGCGCGTGCGCACCGTCTGGATCTCCGACCTGCACCTGGGCACGCCGGGCTGTCAGGCGCAGGCCCTGCTGGAGTTCCTGCGCACCACCGAATGCCAGACGCTGTACCTGGTGGGCGACATCATCGACGGCTGGCAGCTGCGGCGCAGCTGGTACTGGCCGCAGGCCCACAACGATGTGGTGCAGAAGCTGCTGCGCAAGGCGCGCAAGGGCACGCATGTGATCTTCGTGCCGGGCAACCACGACGAGTTCGCGCGCAAGTACGTGGCGCACAACTTCGGCGGAGTGGACGTGATGGACGAGTGCATCCACACCACGGCCGATGGCCGGCGCCTGTGGGTCACGCATGGCGACATGTTCGACGGCGTGATCCAGTGCGCCAAGTGGCTGGCCTATGTGGGCGATGCGGCCTACGAGTTCACGCTCAAGGTCAACCATTGGTTCAACAGTGCGCGGGCCCGGCTGGGCCTGCCGTACTGGAGCCTGTCGAAGTACCTCAAGCTCAAGGTCAAGCGCGCGGTCAGCTTCATCAGCGACTTCGAGCAGGCCGTCGCCCGCGAGGCGCGCAAACGCGGCGTGCACGGCGTGGTCTGCGGCCACATCCACCATGCCGAGATCCGCAGCATCGACGGCGTGCTGTACTGCAACGACGGCGACTGGGTTGAGAGCCTCACCGCGCTGGTGGAGCACCACGACGGCCGGCTCGAGATCATCGACCGCAGCGCCCAGCTGATGACGCAAGCGCTGGCACAACCGCTGCCGCAGCCGCAGCAGCTTGGCGGCACGCGCCCCGGGGTCACCCGTCCCGCGCCGGCACCCATGCCGACCCCGCTGCCGCAACCACAGCCCGGCGGCCTGGCGGCGCGCCGGTAGGCCGGCGCCCCCTCCCATTCGACGCTCCTCGACGCGCCGGCCGGCATGGCAGGCGGGGGCCTGACCGCCGGCCTGCGGCCTCAGGCCGGCAGACGCAGCAGCGCCTGGCCCATGCGCACGCGCGCGCCCGGCGCCACACCTTCGGCCAGCGTGAAGCCGGGCGGCACGAACACGATGATGGTCGAGCCATGCTCGAACCAGCCCATCTCCTGGCCCTTGCTGAAGACCTCCTGGCAGGCGATCTCGTTGGGGCCGCGGTAGCGCAGGTGCAGGCGCACGTCCAGGCAGTGCAGGCGGATGCTGGCCACCAGGATGGCCGCCACCGGCACCAGCGCCACGCGGTGCCCGCCCTGCTGCAGGCGCAGGTTCAGCACCGCGCGCTCGTTGCGACAGTAGAGCTTTTCCACCCGCTGCAGCGCCACCGGGTTGACGTTCCAGGTGTCGCCGCTGAGGTAGGTCACATGCTCCAGCGTGGCGTCCTGCGGCGCGTGAAAGCGGTGGTACATGGCCGAGGTCAGGCGCAGCGTCACGTAGTGGCCATCGTGGAAGGGCGTGGTGTCCTGGCTGGGCCCGAACAGCTCGCCCAGCTGGTACGCAAACCCCTTGGCCTGGAACACCTGCGTGCCCTGCACCGGGCCGCAGGCGCCCACGATGGCGTCGCAGGGGCTGGCAAACACCTCGGGGCGCACGTCCACATGCCGCGCGCCGGGCTTGAGCTCGCGGGTAAAGCAGTCGTGCAGGCTGTCGAACTGCGGCTTGCGCGCGTCGCGCAGGTCCAGCTCGGTGAAGCGCCGCCACAACCAGATCGACGCACGGGTCAGGCGCCGGCTGCGGATGCGGCTGTACCAGCCCACCAGGTGGGTCAGTGCCTGGCGCGGCACCCGGTTGGTGAGCAGGAAGTTCAGCTCCTCGTTGTGCACGAGGCGCTGCAGCAGACTGGGTTTCAGGGGGGGGCTGGTCGGGCTGGCTTTCATGGGCTTGTCTTGTGGGTCTGGTATCTCTTGGGGGTGTCTCAAACGCTGCCACCATGGACGAAACTCTGACGATCTCTGCCCTCGCCGCACTCGGCGCCCTGGGCCTGGCGCTGCCGCGCATCAAGCGCCGGCTCGAGCTCTCGCGGGCCAAGCACCGCTCGCTGGCCGGGCACTCGCGCATGGCCAAGCGCGTGGCCTCGCTGATTCCGGGTTATGCCTATGACGAGGCCCGCTTTTTCGACTCGGACGGCGCGCCGGCCGAGGTGCAGGCGCGGCGCCGCGCCGGCTTTGCCGCGCTGTGCGATCTGTACACGCGGCGCTACCCCAAGAGCGCGGCGCTCACCGCCCAGGCACGCGAGGGCATCTCCGACCTGCAGTTCACCGGCAGCTACCGTGTGCCCTTCCAGTACAGCCCCTACCTGCGCGCCCACCTCAAGCTGGGCGGCTTTGTGCAGGCCTCGTCGGGCGTGACGGTGCAAGACCTGGACGGCAACCACTTCTACGACCTCACCGGCTCCTACGGCGTCAACCTGCTGGGCTACGACGCCTACAAGGCATGCATTGCCGAGGGCGCCGCCCGCGTGGCCGAGCTGGGCCCGGTGCTGGGCGCCTACCACCCCTGCGTGGTGGACAACGTGCGCCGGCTCAAGGCCCTCTCGGGCCTCGACGAGGTGTCGTTCCACATGTCGGGCACCGAGGCTGTGATGCAGGCCGTGCGTCTGGCGCGTTATCACACCAAAAAGAAGTACCTGGTGCGCTTTTGCGGCGCCTATCACGGCTGGTGGGAGGACGTGCAGCCCGGCCCCGGAAACCCGCTGCCGCCGCGCGAGACCTACACCCTCAAGGAGATGGACGAGCGCACGCTGCAGGTGCTGCGCACCCGCCGCGACATCGCCTGCGTGCTGGTCAATCCGCTGCAGGCCCTGCACCCCAACAGCGGCGCACCGGGCGACACCAGCCTGGTGGACAGCGGCCGCAAGGCGCACTTCAACCGCGAGGCCTACAGCCGCTGGCTGCAGCGCCTGCGCGAGGTGTGCACCGAGCGCGGCATCGTGCTGATCCTCGACGAGATCTTTGTCGGCTTTCGCCTGGCCCCGGGCGGTGCGCAGCAGTACTTCAGCGTGCAGGCCGACATGGTGACCTATGGCAAGACCCTGGGCGGCGGCCTGCCGGTGGGCGTGGTGTGCGGCAAGGCGGCGCTGATGAAGCGCTGGCGCGACGACCGCCCGGCCGACATCTGCTTTGCGCGCGGCACCTTCAACGCCCACCCCTATGTGATGGGCGCGATGGCGGCGTTTCTCGACCGGCTCGAGCGGCCCGAGGTGCAGGCCCTGTACGAGGGGCTCGACGAGCGCTGGAACGCCCGTGCAGCGCAGCTCAACCAGCGCCTGCGCGGTGCCGGCGTGCCGGTGCAGGTGGCCAACCTCTCCAGCATCTGGACGGTGCTGTACACCCAGCCTTCGCGCTACAACTGGATGCTGCAGTTCTACCTGCGCGCGCATGGGCTGGCCTTGAGCTGGGTGGGCACGGGGCGCTTCATCTTCAGCCTGAACTATTCGGACGCCGACTTCGAGGCGGTGGTCGAGCGCTTTGTGGCCGCGGCGCAGCAGATGGCCACCGAAGGCTGGTGGTGGGACGATGTCTCGCTGACCAACCAGTCGATCCGGCGGGGGATCTTGCGGGAGATGCTGGCGCAGAGGTTCTGAGGGCCGGGGCGGGGGGTCAGTCTCCGGCTCCTGCGGATTGCGCGGCGTTTCTCTGGTGATCGGGTTCTTGTTCGGCTCGTGAGAGCGCGCCGGGGTTTCGCCCCGGCGGGCGACCTACTTTCTTTTCGCGAAAAGAAAGTAGGCAAAGAAAGCGCATTGAACTTTCCGACACCGCACTGCTGCTTCTCCAGCATCGGGGCGGGCGCCTCGCCCGCCCGGCGGGCTCGAACAGGCTGCCGACATGGGGCTTGGCAAGGGATACGTTGCCGCCGATGGCATGGACGCTCATCTGTGAAGGCTCTGGCAGCGGGCGTGCCGTGCCATTGCCGGAACGACTGGGCCATGAACACGAACACGAACACGAACACGAACACATGCACATGCACATGCACATGCACATGCACATGCACATGCACAGGCGCAGGCGCAGGCACAGGCACAGACCGGCCACACCACCCTGAGCCCGCAAGTCTTGACCGGGGGCCCGCGCGCGTGGACCGGCTACACCTGCATCCGGCTGGCTATGTTCGAGCCCGCGGGGCGGGCGAGGCGCCCGCCTCGATGCACCAAACAAAATGCTCAGTGGTGTCGGAAAGTCTGGAAGGCGCTTCTCTTTGCCTACTTTCTCTTTCGCCTGAAAGAGAAAGTAGGTCGCCCGCCGGGGCGAAATCCCGGCGCGGTACACCGATAGGTCAGCAAGGCCGGCAAACCGCACGGCGGCGCTTGAACACGAGCCCCCGGCCGCTGGAGCAATCAGTGCGACTGCACATGCTCCATCGGATCCAGCAGCTCTCCGCGCAGCAGGTGAAAAGGCGCGCGCCAGTACAGCATGATGTCGTGGAACGGGTCGGTGAGGATCTTGGTCATCCAGGCCACGCCGACGATCAGGCTCTCCTGCATCCACAGTTGAAGCACCCGAAACAGCATGCCGGTCACGCCCAGTGCCAGCCAGGCCATGCCCACATCGTGCAGCCAGGCGTCAAAGCCAAGGGCCGGCTCGATCAGGCCGCCCAGCGACGGCACGAACCACAGCACCAGGGGGATCGAGGCCCACACCGCCAGCAGCACCGTCTTGCGGTGCATGTTGTAGCCCACCTTGATCTCTTCCTTGTGCTCGTCGGAGACCTGGTTGACCTGGTCAAAGCCGCGCGGCTCGAAGAAGAAGTGGCCCGACTGGCGCGTGACCATCGAGATGCCCCAGCCGATCAGGGCCGAGATGGCCGGATCGATGAACAGCCACACATAGGCCACCAGAAAGCTGATCGCACTGACCAGATGCAGGCTCTGGTTGATGCGGCTCTGGTGGTAGAAGCGGTGGTCGTCCCAGCGCTGGGTGGCAAGCAGTTGCAGGAATCCCTTCACGGCGGTCCTCGGTGTGATGGTGACGGAAGAAGTGGCGCACAGGTGCACGGCAGCAGGCCGCAGCCCCCACGCGTGACCGGATGGTGACCGCGGCGCATGAAAAAGCCGTGACGTAGTCCGATTTGCCACGGCGCTTGCCGCACTGTCACATCACTGTTGCGCAGCACGCGCACATTGCCTGCATGGAACCCGCCGCGCTGCAGCAACTGCTCGTCGACGACTACCCGGCTGCGCGCCGTTCACTGCGCGTGGCCTGCGTCACCGAGACCTATCCGCCCGAGGTCAATGGCGTGGCCATGACCCTGGCCCGCGTGGTCGACGGCCTGCACCGCCGCAACCACGATGTGCAGCTGGTGCGCCCGCGGCAGGACAAGGCGCAGGCGCCCGAGGAAGGCGCGCGCTTTCACGAGGTGCTGATGCGCGGCCTGCCCATTCCGCGCTACCCCGATCTGCGCATGGGCGTGCCCAGCAAGCGCGCGCTGGTGCAGCTGTGGTCGACCCGCCGGCCCGATGTGGTGCACATCGCCACAGAAGGCCCGCTGGGCTGGTCGGCGCTGCAGGCCGCGCAGCACCTGAAGCTGCCGGTCAGCTCGGACTTCCGCACCAACTTCCATGCCTACAGCCGGCACTACGGCATCGGCTGGCTGCACAAGCCGATCATGGCCTACCTGCGCAAGTTTCATAACCGCACGCGCTGCACCATGGTGCCCACCGAGGCCCTGCGCCGCGATCTGGCCGCCGCGGGCTTCCAGCGCCTGGTGGTGGTGACCCGTGGCGTCGACACCCAGCTGTTCAACCCGCTGCGCCGCAGCCCCGCGCTGCGTGCCCAATGGGGCGTTGCGCCGCGCCAGCTGGTGGTGACCTGCGTGGGCCGGCTGGCCGCCGAGAAGAACCTCGGTGTGCTGCTCAGCGCCTTCGAGGCCATCCGCCAGCGCCAGCCCGACGCGCGCCTGCTGCTGGTGGGCCAGGGCCCGATGCAGGCCGAGCTGCAGCAGCGCTGCCCCGACGCCTTGTTTGCCGGCCAGCGCAGCGGCGACGACCTGGCCGCGCACTACGCCTCGGCCGACCTGTTCCTGTTTCCGAGCATGACCGAGACCTTTGGCAACGTCACTACCGAGGCCATGGCCAGCGGCCTGCCGGTGGTGGCCTTTGACCATGCCGGTGCCGGCCAGCTGATCAAGAGCGGCGACAACGGCCTGCTGGCGCCCTTTGGCGATGCCGAGTCCTTCGTGCGCCAGGCCGTGGCCCTGGCCGACGATGCGGCGCGCCGCCAGGCCATGGGCGCCCAGGCCTGCGCCACCGCCAGCGCACTCGACTGGCGCGACATCGTGGGCCGCTTCGAGGGCGTGCTGGAATCGGTGATGCGCGACACCGGCCCGCTGCTGCGCCAGCCGCTGGCCGGCGCGCTGGAGCGGCCGGCAGCCTGAGCCGGCCTCAGGCCGGCGCCAGATAGCGCTCCACCAGCCGCGTCCAGAACGCCGCGCCGGTGGTCAGGATGGCGTCGTTGAAGTCGTAGCGCGGGTTGTGCAGCATGGCGCCTTCTTCGCCATTGCCCAGGCGGAAGAAGCAGCCGGGCTTGTGCAGCAGGTAGTAGGCGAAGTCTTCGCTGCCGGTCACGGGCGGGAAGGGCGCGATCACGCGCTCGGGGCCCACCAGCTCCTCGGCCACCTGGCGCGCGAACTGGGTTTCGGCCTCGCTGTTGACCACCACCGGGTAGCCACGCTCGTAGTCGATGTCCACCGTGCCGCCGTAGCCGGCCACATGCGCGGTCACCAGCGCGCGGATGCGCTGCTCGAGCAGCTCGCGCACCTCGGGCGTGAAGCTGCGGATGCTCATCGCCAGCGTGGCCTCGTCGGGGATCACGTTGGGCGCTGATCCGGCGTGGATGGCGCCGATGGTGATGATGGCCGTTTGCCGCGGATCGATGTTGCGCGCCACGATGCTTTGCAGCGCCACCACCAGGCTGCCGGCAATCAGCACCGGATCCACCGCCTGGTGCGGGCGCGCGGCATGGCCGCCCTTGCCGTGGATGGTGACGCGCGCAGTGTCGGATGCCGACATGAACGGCCCGCTGCCAAAGCCGAAGTGCCCGGCCGCCACGCCCGGCGTGTTGTGCAGGCCGAAGATCGCGTCGCACGGAAAGCGCTCGAACAGGCCGTCGTCGATCATGCGCTGCGCGCCGCTCTTGCCGCCGCTGCCGCCATTGCTTTCTTCTGCCGGCTGGAACACCAGGTGCACCGTGCCGCTGAAGTTGCGCGTGGCCGCCAACTGCTGCGCGGCGCCCAGCAGCATGGTGGTGTGGCCGTCGTGGCCGCAGGCATGCATCACGCCGGCCCGGCGGCTTTGCCAGGGGCGGCCGCCGGCGTCGGCGATCTCGGTGATCGGCAGGGCGTCCATGTCGGCGCGCACCGCCACGCTGCGCGGGCCGTCGCCCACCTTGAGCGTGGCCACCACGCCATGGCCGCCGACATCGCGTGTCACCTGCCAGCCCCACTCACCCAGGTGGCCGGCCACCAGCGCGGCGGTCTCGGCCTCTTCGAACGACAGCTCGGGGTGGCGGTGCAGGTGCTGGCGCGTGCTGGCCAGAAAGCCGGCAGCGCCGTCCAGGTCAGCCAGCTGGCAGAAGCAGCGCAGGCGGTCGTTCATGGCATGGATCTCCTGGAAAGGTGGGGGCAGTGGAAGCAGGCGCAGTGCAATGGCCGATTCTGCCGGTGCGCGCCGAGGTGGCCGCCATCTTCCAGCAGTTCAACCTGGTGCCGCGCCTGGCAGGCGCTGCTGCGCGTGGGCATCGGCCACTGCGCCTGGCAGCGGGCCTGCACGCTGCCAGGCGGGCGGCAGCAGCGTGCGGCCAGCTCGCGCGCCCTGGTGCAGGGCGCGCGCCTGATCCTGGCCGATGAGCCCGTGGCCTCGCGCGACCCCGCCTCCAGCCGCCGCGTGATGGAGCTGCAGGCCGCCTGACGCTTCACCCTTTCCCTTCAAGCGACCGACCGCAAGGACACCCGAATTATGATCAAGCCCTGAATCCCCACCCTCGGCCCAGGTCAAGAAGCTGAACTTCAGCTTCATCGCCACCGAGTCGTCGTCCATCCTCAAGAACGCCTGGCAGCCGGTGCTGGACGACCTGGCCAAGGCCACCGGCATCCAGGTGAACGCCGTGTTCGTGCCCGATTACGCCGGCGTCATCGAGGCCCTGCGCTTCAACAAGGTGCAGGTGGCCTGGATGGGCAACAAGTCGGCCATGGAGGCGGTGGACCGCGCCGCTGCCGAGGTGTTTGCCAAGGTGTTTGCCAAGGTGGTGGGCAAGGACGGCACCGAGGGCTACTGCTCGCTGCGGGTGGTGCACAAGGACAGCCCGGTCAAGACCCTGGACGATGTGCTCAAGCAACGCGCCAGCCTGACCCCGGGCTTTGGCGACCCCAACTCCACCAGCGGCACCGCGGTGCCGGGCCTGTACGCCTTTGCGCAGAACGGCGTCGATGCCACCAAGGACTTCAAGCGCACCGTGCGCGCCAACCACGAGACCAAGCTGCTGGCCGTGGTGAACAAGCAGGAGGACGTGGCCACCAACAACACCGAGAACGTGCACCGCTTCAGCCAGACCCCTGCCGAGCAGGCCAAGAACTTGCGCGAAGTGTGGCAAGACCGCGCGCGAGCAGCAGAACCTGCCGGTCATCGGCTACAGCGCGTTCCGCCCGTCGAGCAACGCGCTACTGGTGCCAGTGCGCCAGATCGAGCTGACGCGCGAGCACGCCACGGTGAAGGCCAACACCGCGCTGGCCGAGATCGCCTTTGGCGTGATCCCGCAGGTGATGCCGCTGTGGATCTTGTACGGCCTGTACCGGCTGGAGTCGAACGTACGCTCGGCCTCGGTGGTGGTCATGGTGGGCATGGTGGGCGCCGGCGGCATCGGCATCGTGTAGTGGCACGTGATCCGCGGCTTCCAGTACGGCCCAACCGCCGCCGTGCTGCTGATGCTGGTGGTGACCGTGCGCTGATCGCCGTGCTGTCGTCGCAGATCCGCAAACGCCTGATCTGAGCGTACGGCGCGTCAGTAGTGATAGCGCAGCTGGGCGATCAGCAGCGCATCGCCATCCACGCGGTACACCATCCGATGTTCATCGGTGATCCGCCGTGACCAGAAGCCGGCCAGCGCGTGCTTCAGCGGCTCGGGCTTGCCCACGCCGGCAAAGGGCTCACGCTTCACCTCCTGGATCAGCCGGTTGATGCGCTCCACCCTCTTGCGATCGGGCTTCTGCCAGTGCAGATAGTCGTCCCAGGCTTCGTCGGCAAACACCAGCTTCATGGCTGAAGCTCAGAGCAGCTCGCGCTCCACGCCCTGGCCCGAGGCAAGCTGCGCTGCCGCCGACAGCAAGCGCCTGGCATTGGCCGGGTTGCGCAGCAGATAGGCCGTTTCTTCCAGCGCCTTGTAATCTTCGAGCGAGAGCATGACCACCGATTGCTGATCGCCATTGCGGGTGATGATCAGCGGCTCATGGTCATCGCACACCCGGTCCATGGTCTTGGCCAGATTGGCCCGTGCTGCGCTGTAGGTGATGGCGTCCATGGTGGGCTCCGTTTTGTACGGCTTTTTTGTACAACTTCGGCAGCGCTGTCAAGGCATCGCCACGCCGGGCGGTTCACCCTGGCGCAGCCACCGAAGCGCTACCGCCGATCCTGGGCTCGATCAACGGCCCGACGTATCAGGTGCAGATGACACTGCGCGACGGGCCTGGTCGAAGCCCGCTGGCGTTGGCCTTGTGGCTGGCGCAGACACCACTGAGCGAAATCGAATACTCATCACCGGATCGGGTGACGGTGACGGCGTTTGAGGCGAGGCGGGCATACAGGGGATGGTTGGGCGCTGAGTGACGTCGGGGCCTCAATGAATGACGGTATCGGCCTCTGTTTAGGCTTGTACGACACCTGCCCTCAGGTCGCAGCCGCTCGTTGCTGCGTTGCTTGCCCCAGCAAGATGTCCCACAACCCACACAGTGGCCGGCGGCCTGCAGCACAGGCGGGCCTCGCTGGAGCAGGCCGGGGCCTGTTTCGGACCTGCGGTGCCCCTCGGATTTGGCATTCAACACTTAAAATTCACTGCGGGTGAACTTTTACTTGCATTGCTCGCGAAATGAGCGTCCAATACGGTCACGGCGGAGCGACTCGCTCCGGTTGTTCTTTAAGACTGATGCGTTCCTGTACTCACAGAACTGGCTTGGGTAGTACCTGGCTTCGCTCTTGGGCGAGCCGCTTTGCAGGCACCTGTAGCAAAGCTCCTTAAGTCGGCAGTGCCCGAGGCGAAGGCCGGAGGCGCAGAGCATGGACCTCCGCGGGCCCCTGTCACAGGGAGGGCTGGGGGAGGGCTGAGCGGCCGGCACGACTGGTGATGAGCTTGGGGTATCGATTGGCTCCTTTTTCGGCCATTGCTTGTGAGGGCTGGGCAACGTCGCCCGGAAACAGGAGCTCCTATGGAGACGCACTCTCTTGAGAACTGCATCCGTGCCTTGAAAAAGGTACGCGATGCGTATAGCAGCCAATTCGATACCAGTGTCATGGCCGAACTGGATTTGGTGATTGAAGATCTTGAACGGGTCAACAACCAACAGATCAGCGGCGAAAAGTGGAAGGAACTCTCTATGAGGTCACTCCAAATGATTGCCACCATCCTGCGCCTGATCAGCGATGTTCGGGACTGGATGAAGTGAACACTGCCACGGTACACCAAGCTCATTCATTGTTCTTATGAACATCGGAAACGCAATTCAACTTTGCCGCGTCAAGCGGAAGCTCACTCAAGGGCAGCTCGCTAAGCGCGTAGGCTGCTCAGTTTCCTATCTGTCGATGCTCGAAAACTCCGCGCGGACAGATCCCACATTGTCCAAGATCGGCAAGATCGCAGAGGCGCTTAGTGTGCCGATGGAGATCCTGTTCTTCTTGGCCGCCGACAAGGGTCAGTTGGCTTCCGTTGACCGCGACCTGGCAGGGAAGTTGGCAATCGCCGCATTGGAACTGCTGGATGCTCCCGCCGCTGCTCAGGCCGACCTACCCCTTTAAGCCCATCGGCACGCTTGCGCTTCTTGCGCAGACGCTCGGCGTGTCTGTTGAGTATTTGCAATTGTTGGCGACCCAGGCAAATTCCCTCTATCGTCTGGCCAAACCCATCGTCAAGCCTGACGGCTCCATTCGGCAGCCACTGGATGCCAAGCCGCCTCTCAAGGAACTCCATCGGCGAATCACCGAGCGGATCTTGCTCAGAGTTGAATATCCGCCGTACCTGACGGGCAGCTTGAAGGGAACTGAAGCGAAGAAGAACGCAGAGATGCACACCGGAAAGTGCATCGTCATCTGCGAAGACATCAAGTCCTTCTTCCCGTCAATCACGCCTCAAGCCGTAAACGATGTTTGGCGTGGCTTCTTCGGATTCCCACCCCCAGTCGCCAGCTTGCTGACGTCGTTGACCACAAAGGACGGGCAGCTTCCTCAGGGCGCGATTCCAAGCTCGTATTTGGCAAATCTGATTCTCTGGCGACACGAGCCCGAGTTGCACTCACAGCTTGCCGTCCAGGGAATCACCTACTCTCGATATGTCGATGACATTTCTGTTTCGTCGGCGGTCTTCATGAGCAAAGCGGTACAGACCGAGGTCATCGGAAGGGTGTACGGGATGCTCGCCAAGGTGGGCCTCAAGCCAAAACGTGCCAAGCACGAGACCTACAGCCGTTCGATGCGCATGGTGACAACCAAGCTGGTGGTCAACAAAAAGCCAGCCTTGCCTCAGAAGAAGCGCTCTCAAATCCGCGCCGCCGTGCATCACCTTGAGACTGAAATTGCGTGAGCGGCTCGCCGTCCCACCTTGCTTACCGGGAACAGGCGCCTGAGGATGGTGTCCACCTATTCATTGGTGGACACCTATGCATCCCAATTCAAAGTCTCGGCGGCGCCACAGTACCGAGCTCAAGGCCAAGGTTCTGGCCGCCTGTGCCGAACCGGGTGCGTCGATATCCGGGGTCGCGCTGGCGCATGGGCTGAACGCCAATCTCGTTCGCAAGTGGCGCTCGGGTCGCGGCACCAAGCGTGACAGCATGCCCGCTACATCGGCGACGAGCGGCGCAGTGACCCCGGCACCGTCAGGCGCGGCCGCCGAATTCGTTGCCGTCGAGATGCCCGCACCGTCCAAGGCCGTGTCGCGTACCGCGGTCGCACCCAGGGAGCCGGCGCCGATCGCCGAGCCGTTGATCCTGGTCGAGCTTCGCCGCGGTCCGCTGCACCTGAACGTGCGCTGGCCGACCGCTGCGGCCGAGGACTGTCGGTCCTGGTTGCGCGAGCTGAGCTCGAGCCTGCTCAAGTGATCCGCATCGATCAGCTCTGGCTGTGCACGGCCCCGATGGACATGCGCGCTGGCGCCGAGCGGCTGATGAGCTGCGTCGTGCAGACCACCGGCGCGGCCCGCGCCCATCACGGCTACCTCTTCGCGAACGCGCGCGCCACGCGCATCAAGCTGCTGGTCCATGACGGCTTCGGCGTGTGGTGCGCAGCGCGGCGACTGAACGCAGGTCACTTCGCCTGGCCGCGCGAGGCGACGGCGGCGCCGCTGTCGTTGACGCAGAGCCAGTTCGACGCCTTGATCGTGGGCCTGCCCTGGCAGCGTCTGCCAGAGATGAGCGTGATCACGCGGATGTGAGGCTCGGGGCCCGGCGTTGACAGGACATCCGCCAGTGGCGCGGGCTCGCGCGTCTTGGCAAGATGCCTCGCATGCTCGGCATGCGTGACCTCAAGCCTCAGGACCTGCGGGACCTGTCCCCAGAGGCCCTCACGACACTGGCCGTGCAGATGCTGGGGCACATCCAGCAGCAGGCACAAGACCTCCAGGCCCAGCAAACGCTGATCCAGCGCAAGGACCGCGACATCGCCTGGCGCGACGCGAAGATCGAGAAGATCACGTTCGAGCTGGCACGGCTGAAGCGCTGGAAGTTCGGCGCCAAGAGCGAGGCGATGACCGCCGAGCAGCGTCAGATGTTCCAGGACACGCTGCTGGAGGACGAAGCCGACCTGGAGGCGCAACTCGCCGCCCTGCAGGCCGCGCTGCCCAAGACGCAGCCCAAGCCCAAGGACGCGCCCCGTCGTCCGCGGCGTCAGGCGCTGCCCGAGCATCTGCGGCGTGTCGAGCACCACCACGAGCCCGAGGACACGACCTGCACGACACCGGACTGCGGCCGGCCAATGACGCGCGTGGGCGAGGACGTGAGTGAACGCCTGGACATCGTGCCGGCGGAGTTCTTCGTGCACCGGCACATCTACGGCAAGTGGACCTGCCGCTGCTGCCAGCGTCAAGGCATCGAGCACCTGGTGCAGGAGCCGGCCGAGCCGCAGATCATCGACGGCGGCATCGCTGCCAGCGGGTTCGCGGCTCACATCCTCATCAGCCGCTTCGTCGACCACCTGCCGTACTACCGCCAGGAGACCATCAACGCCCGGTCCGGCGTGCACACGCCGCGCTCGACGCTGGCGCGCACCGCCGGCAATGCCGGTGCCGCGCTGTTCCCGCTGTTCGAAGCCCTCAAGCGCTTCGTGTTGAGCTGCCCCGTGCTGCATGCCGACGAGACGCCGGTGGCGATGCTGGACCCCGGCGCGGGCAAGACCAAGCGGGCCTACATCTGGGCCTACGCGCGCGGCGAATTCGATGCCCAGCAAGGTGTGGTCTACGAGTTCTGCCTGGGTCGAGGGTCGCAGTACCCGGTGGCCTTCCTGGGCCCATCGACACGACAGCAAGGTCCGCCGGGCTCGATGAAGGAGGACCAGCCGGCGTGGCAAGGCACGCTGGTGTGCGACCAGTACGGCGGGTACGACGCCGTGCTCGACAGGCGCGTGTACCCGCAGCGCATGGCTGCTCATTGCGCGGCGCATGCCAGGCGCAAGTTCGACGAGCTGATCGGCACCAGCGAGGTGGCCAAGGAGGCGATCAAGCGCATCGGCTGGATCTACCACGTCGAAGGCCAGTTCGAGGGGATGGACGCGCAGCAGCGCCAGGCAGCGCGGGAACAACTGACCCGGCCGCTGTGGAAGGAACTGCACGTCTGGCTCAGGCTGGAGCGCGGCCGCGTGCCCGACGGCGGCTCCATCGCCGCGGCGATCGACTACAGCCTGAACGCCTGGGATGCGCTGACGCGGCACCTCGAAGACGGTGCGGTGCCGATAGACAACAACTTCATCGAACGGCAGATCAAACCCTGGGCCATGGGCCGCAAGGCATGGCTGTTTTGCGGCAGCGAATTGGCCGGCCAACGCGCAGCGATCGTCATGAGCCTGGTGCAGTCCGCCAAGCTCAATGGGCATGACCCATGGGCCTACCTGCGCGCCGTGCTGGAGCGGCTTCCCAGGCATCAGAACAGCCGCATCGAAGAGTTGCTGCCGCACCGGTGGCGAAAACCAAACACATGATCGCTGGTCGGCGAGAACGCTGTCAGCTCAGCGGCTTGTCGTCACGGGGGACGGCGGGTCGCTCACGAAATTGCCGCTGCCGGCCATCTCGACGACCTGCCTAGGCTCGCAAGCGTGTCGGTGCAGGTGGGGCAGATGAATCGCCTCCATCCAACCCAAGCCGAGGCCTTAAAAGTCCGACTGAAGGATCTCCGCGCAATCAGATCCGAGGGCAATCCGCAAGGCCTGATTGCCCCAACCCAGGCGCTAGGCAAGTCGCGCGAAGAACTCGACTCCGCCGAGTTTCCGCCTTGGGAATAGAAGCGCCATCGGTTGTATGCAATAGCGCGTGCGTCTCTGATGTGGTCCCCCATTCCATCCGCGGCGAATGCCAACCGCAGCGGGCAAGCGCCGGCCAGCATGGGATTTCACAATGTGCGGTCGGTTCGGTCTGCCAGTATTAATCAATGGATACCGGCCCCGATTCGGCCGAATGGCAAACACAGTAGTGATGTCGCGCTCATCAACACGGTGCCCACGGCGTGGAGCGCCAGGCCGTAGACGGCGGCGCCCAGCGCACCATGCCGCATGATCACGCCCCGAGAACACCACCTGCTCCCCGAGCGCACCCATGACCGCCCCCCTTGAACCCACCGCCGCAGCCGACCGTTGCCTGGCCACCGACAAGATCGTGGCCGATGGCCAGCCGGTGCGATTCATGTACCGCGAGGCACCGATGTTCGCTGGCGACAGTGGCTGGCGCTTTCTGGCGGGCACCGAGACGGATGCCTACATGGAAGACCCGGGCCACCAGCGCGTGCACGCGCTGACGCGGGTGATGGAGCTCGATCCGACGGTGGCGCCGCTGCTGGATTCGCCGGTGGGGGCGGCCTTTCAGAGGCCGGAGCGCGGCGCGCCTTTCGAGGACGCGGGCGATTGGACGCCCGACGAAGACTGAGCCTGGCCGTGGCCGGATGCACCGGCGCCGAGCGGCCTCACGCCACGCGCCGGCCGCCCACAAACACCTCGCGCACAAACACCTCGCGCACCGCCGGGTGCGCGTGCGTCCACCTCACGCACGCACACCAGGTCAGCGCGCAAGCCGGGGGCGATCTCGCCGCGGTCGTGCAGGCCGGCGGCCTGGGCCGGGCCGCGGCTGGCCGCGCGCACGGCCTGGGGCAGGCTGAAGCCGCCGTCGCGGTGCAGCATCCAGGCGGCCTGCAGCAGGCTGCCGGGCACGTCGTCGGACGACAGGCCGCTCAGCACGCCCTGGCGCGCCAGATCGATGGCCGCCACGTTGCCTGAGTGCGAGCCGCTGCGCACCACGTTGGGCGCGCCGGCAATGGTGCTCCGGCCCTGGGCATGGGCGTGGCAGGCGGCGGCCAGGGTGGTGGGACATTCGCTCATCGTGGCGCCCAGGCCGCGGGCCTCGTCCACATGGGCCGGCGTGGTGTCGTCGTGGGTGGCCAGGGCCACGCCGTGGCTGCGGGCCAAGTCGGCAAACCAGCGGCGGTTGGGCTCGGCGAGGGCGGCCTGGCGCTGCGGGGCGATGGGCACCTCGTCGTCAAACTGCGCGCCGCTCCAGCCCTTCTTGCCGGTGTAGTCGGTGCGGGCCTGCTCGGGATGAGGTGCTGGCTGCGCAGCACCTGGGTCTGCTCCAGGGCGTCCAGCACGGTGGTGATGCCGGCGGCGGCAATCTCGGCGTCGTGCGCCTGCACGGCGGCGCGCCCTTTGAATGCCACGCCCGCGTGGCGCTGACACCATGACCCCACCGGCTTCCCATCCGTCCCGCCCGCGCATCCTGGTCACCTGGCCGGTGCATGCCGATGTGGCCCAGCGCCTGCAGGCCCTGGGCGACGTGGACATGCACCCCGGCCCCGCGCGGCTGAGCGCCGGCAACGCGCCGTTCAGGCCTGTCTCAGCGCCCCAGGCCCAGCTGCGCCCACAGCGCCGGCCCGGCCAGCGCCAGCCAGGCGCCGGCCAGCATCAGCAGGCTGATGAACACCGCCGCGCTGCCGCAGTCCTTGGCCTTGGCGGCCAGCACATGGATGTCGGGCGAGACCTTGTCAACGATGGCCTCCAGGCCCGAGTTCAGCAGCTCGGCCACCAGCACCAAGCCCATCAGGGCCAGCAGCAGCACGGTGTCGATGCGCGGCAGCGGCAGCCACAGCGTGAGCGGGGCCAGCAGCAGCACCAGCAGCAGCTCTTGCCGGAACGCGGCCTCGTCGCGCCAGGCGCTGCGGATGCCCTGCTCGGAATACTGCGCGGCGCGAAACACGCGCAGCAGGCTGAAGGCGGTGGTCGATTTCATGGTGTCGGCTTTCGGTCAGGCCGGTTCGAGGCGGCGCGCGGCTTGCGGTTGCGCGACCGCACGCGGGTGCAGCAGCCGCGCCGGCACGTGGATCAGGCCGATGCTCAGCCACACGGCCACGCTGAAGTAGGCCGTCATCCACACCACCTCCGATTGCCAGTGGGCCCAATCGTGCGTCACGACCCAGCGGCGTGAAGCGTCGAACAGCCCCTCGGCCAGCGACAGCGGCGCGTGGCCCTGCGCGCTTTCGGCCAGCCAGCGTGTCCAGTACATGGGCACATCGACCTGGAACATGTAGGCCACGTAGCACACGCCGATGGCGGCCACGGTGGCCAGCACCGGGCGCAGCCCGCGCTGGCAGCGCGGCCACATCAGCACCAGGCTGGCCACCAGCGCGGCGGCGCACAGGCCCCACAGCGTTTCTTCGATCACGTGGCCGAGGTTGGAGGTGGTGAGCACCGCATGCCAGGAGCAGATCTCGGCGGTGACGATCATCGGCATCACCATCTGCGCCACGCGCAGGCCCGGCCGGTGGCCGTTGGCGCGCGCCAGGTGGTGCATCAGCAGTGCCCACTGGGCGGCAAAGCACAGCTCGGCCACCGTGGCCACCGAGCGGCCGACCAGCACGCTGGACCACCACGAGTCCACCAGCACCTGGCGCGCCACGTCGTAGACCGGAAAGGCCGAGCGGTAGGCGCAACCCAGCACGTAGCCGGCCGACAGCAGCATCTGCAGCTGGATGGCACGCCGCGTGTGCTGCGGCAGGCCGGGCGCCTGGCGGCGCACCCACAGCACCGCGCCGGTCCAGGCCAGCACATTGAAAACGCTCACTGCGCACAGCAGCGTCCACCACAGCAGGGTCGTGTTGGCCATTCGGGTCTCCTGGGCCGGCCTGCGGCGCGGGGCGCAGGCATTGGTTTATACGGTATAAACAGTTTATACCTTTTGTGAGGCCCGCAGTAACCGGCAACACCCGAACAGGCCGCGTCTGACGCGGCATTTCGTGACGCCGTGGTGCACGTGGCGCAGCGCTGGCCGGGCGGCCTGCCTCACGGTGGAGGCCTCCCCACACCGCGGATCCAGGCCACCCGGCGTGCCGGGTTGCGGGGCAGGCGAGGGCCGCGCGCCCCGCTCAGCGTGGGTGCTCAGCGTGGGTGCTCAGCGTGAGCGCTCAGCGCGCGTACTTGGCGCGTACTTGGCGCGTACTCAGCGCAGGTGCTCAGCGCGTGCGTTCAGATCCGGGGCCCGCGCCGGTGCTCGCGCCAGGCCAGCGCACCGATGCTGGCGGCGATCAGCAGGCCGTACAGCGCCATCACCTGCACGATGGGCAGCTCGGCCTTCAGCAGCAGCGCATACAGCGCCAGCATCGCCAGCACGCTGGCGTTCTCGTTGAAGCCTTGCACGGCGATGGAGCGTCCGGGGCTCAGCAGCACATGGCCGCGGTGCTGCAGCAGCGCGTTCAGCGGCACCACCATCAGCCCGCCCACCGCGCCCACCACCAGCAGCAGCGCAGCGGCCAGTGCCAGCTGCTGCGTGGCCGCCACCAGCGGCATCATCAGGCCCAGCAGCACGCCGGCCCACAGCATGCGCCGCGCCGCCGCCAGCGGCACGTAGCGCCCGGCCACCGCGGCGCCCAGCACCACGCCCACGCCGATCACCGCCTGCAGCCCGGCCGATTGCGCCAGCGGCAGCGCCAGCACCTGCTCGGCCCAGCGCAGCACCGCAAACTGCAGCGTCGCGCCCAGGCCCCAGAACAGCGTGGTGACGGTGAGCGAGAGGCCGCCCTCGTGGTCGCGCCACAGCGTGCGGTTGGCGCAGCCGAAGTCGCGCAGCAGCGCGCGCGGATGCAGCGGCACGCGCTGCAGCGGGTGGCCGCTGTCGGGCACGCGGCGGTTGGTCAGGCCGGCCAGCGCGTAGATGGCCACCACCACCGCCAGCGACACGGCCAGCGGCCCGCAGGCCTGGGGCAGGGCGTCGTGCCAGGGTGCCAGCGCGGCATGGCCCAGCAGCCGCGGGCTGACCAGCAGGCCGCCCAGCACCGCGCCCAGCAGCGCCGCCCCCACCACCGAGACCTCGATCCAGCCATTGGCGCGCACCAGGCGCTCGGGGCCCACCAGCTCGGTCACCAGGCCGTACTTGGCCGGTGCATAGGCCGCGGCCCCCAGGCCCACCAGGCCGAAGGCCGCCACCGGGTGCAGGCCGGCCAGCAGGGCCAGGGCAGCCAGCAGCTTGAGGGCGTTCATCACCTCCATCAGCCGCGCCTTGGGCCAGGCATCGGCCAGCACGCCGACAAAGGGGGCCAGCACCACGTACGAGACCGTGGAGCCCAGCTTGAGCAGCGGCGCCCACCACGGCGGCAGGCCGCGCTGGGCCAGCAGCGCGATGGCCACGATCAGCAGCGCGTTGTCGGCCAGCGAGGAGCAGAACTGCGCCGCCATCAGGCGGTGAAAGCCGCGCGGCATGGGCGCCGCGCGCGGCAGCGGCGCAGGCGTGGCGGGCGGCAGGGATGGCGCGGTGCTGGGCAAGCCGCGCAGCTTGCCCGCCGGCTGTGGCGGGCGTGTGAACAGCGCGGCCGCGGCAGCAGCGCCGCCGCGGCCGCGGCCGATCAGACCGTGCCGCGCCCCAGCCGCATGCGGTTGGGCAGCGGCACCGAGCGGCGCAGCACGTCTTCGCCCAGCCATTCGGCCGAGGCGCGGGCGCGCTGGGCCACCAGCGGCAGCGGCATCTGCTGGTAGTCGTCGTTGAAGACCTCGAAGCTGTAGTCGCCGCGGTAGCCCAGTGCGGCCAGGCGCATCACCAGGTCGGCCACCTGCACGCTGTGCACGCCCTCGCCCGGAAACACCCGGAAGGTGCGCGCGGTGCTGATGCGCTCCTCCACCGTGCGGATCTCCTGCCACATGAAGTCGGCCAGCTGCACCAGGAAGATCTTGCGCGGGTCGAGCTGGTCCAGCGCGTCCAGCGGGGTCTGGGTGGCAAAGATGTGGAAGCTGTCGATGCCGATGCCCAGGTTGGGCGCGTCGGCGCGGCAGATCACGTCCCAGGCGGTGGTGAACTCGTTGATCGTGCGGCCCCAGCTGAGGCCCTCATACGCCACCTTGATGCCCAGCGGCACGGCCAGCATGGCCAGCTTGCGCAGATCGCGGGCGATGGCGTCGAGATCCTGCGTGGCGTGCTGGCTGGTCGACGAGCAGGCCAGCAGCACCGGCGCACCCAGCGCCCGCGCCATCTCGAGCATGGCCTTGGCCATGTCCACCTTGTAGTCGTGCAGGTGGCCCGACAGGCCTTCGAAGTCGCGCAGCACCTGAAAGCCGGTCACCCGCAGGCCACTGGCCTTGACCAGGCGCACCGCGGCGTCCACGCCGCCCTCGTGGCCGACGATGTCATTGGCCTTGAGCATCACCTGGCTGAAGCCGGCCTCGCGGATGGCCTGCAGCTTGGCCCCCAGCGAGCCCGCCAGGGTGATGGTGTCCATGCCGAAGTCGTCGATGTTGCCGGTGGTGCGCGACATCAGGCCGCCCTCGGGTCGTGCACCAGCTCAAACATCACGCCGCCCAGCCAGCTCTTGGTCAGCGCGCCGCGCTGCGCGGCCTGGGGCTCGGCGCCCGGGCCGTCGACAAACTCGACCCCGCGCGCACGCAGCGCCGCCACCGCCGCCGGCACATCGGGCGTGCCCAGGCCCATGCGCTGCAGCGATTCGTCGCCGTCCACGTCCACGATGCCGGGCTCGGGCTCGATCAGCTGCAGGTAGAAGCTGCGGCAGGGGCTGCGCAGGATGCGGCCCTTGGGCAGGATGCCGAAGCGCTCGCTGTCGGGCAGCTCGTCAAAGTCGAACAGCTCGCGGTAGAACTCGCACCAGTCGTCGATGCGGTCGGTGCCGATGTACTGCACGATGCCGAACCAGTGCAGGCCGGCCAGCGCCGGCGGCTGGCGCTCCACCGTGGGGATGGGCACGAAGTCGACGTCCCAGATGCTGAACTCCTGGTAGCGGTCGACAAAGTAGATGCGGCTGGCGCCCACGCCGTGGATGGCCGGGATGTTCAGCTCCATCACCTCCACGCGGGTGGGCACGGCCCAGGCGCCGCGGTCGAGCGCGCGCTGGAAGGCGGTGGCCGCATCGCGCACGCGCAGCGCCACCGCGGTGATCACCGGCGTGTCGGTGGGCGGGCTGTGCTGGGGCCGCGCGCTCACATGGGCGTTGATGACCACGTTCATCGGCCCCTGCCGGTACAGCAGCACCTCGCGCGAGCGGTGCCGCGCCACGGGTCGGAACCCCATCATCTCGAGCACCTGGCCCAGCGCCTGCGGGCGGCTGGTGGCGAACTCGACGAACTCGATGCCGTCCAGCCCCAGCGGGTTGGGCACCTCGTGCAGGGCTTCGCGGTCGTGGGGGTTGGGCTGCATCGTGCGCTTCCAGCGGGCCACGCCGCCAGCCGGGTGGCCGGCCCGGGCGGGCGCCCGCACGATAGGCATGCGCCGGCGGCGCGGCAATGCCTGCCGGCCGTAAATGCGCGATGATCGCGCATCCGGGGCGATCACTGATCGATTCCCGGGTTTTTGCGGAGACCCCACGCCATGACACCCGAGCCCAGCACGCCAGCACCGATCGCCCGCAAGGACCTGATCGAGGGCCTGAGCAAGGGCCTGCGGGTGATCGAGGCCTTCGACGACACGCATGTGCAGCTCACCCCCAGCGAGCTGGCGCGCCGCGCCGACCTGACCCGCACCGCGGCCCGGCGCTTTTTGCTGACCCTGGTGCACGACGGCTATGCCGACACCGACGGCAAGCACTTCTGGCTGACGCCGCGGGTGCTGCGCCTGGGCCACAGCTACCTGCAGGCGGCGCGGCTGCCGCGCCTGGTGCAGCCCTTCATCCAGCGGGTCTCGCTGCAGTCGGGCGAGACGGTCAATGTCAGCGTGCTCGACGGCCACGAGGTGGTGTACCTGGCGCGCAGCAACCCGCCGCGCTTCGTCACCATCGGCTACCACGTGGGCGTGCGCGTGCCGGCGCATGTGGTGACGCCCGGCGTGGCCATGCTGTCCACGCACGACGACGCCTTTCTGGCGCAGTGGATCGCCGAGCACAGCTTCAGCGCCTACACCCAGCACACGGTGGTGGACCCGCAGCGCTTTCTTGACAACGTGCAGCAGGCGCGCAGCCTGGGCTACTGGCTCACCGACCAGCAGCTCGACCTGGGCCTGCGCGGCATCGCCATGCCCCTGAAAGACCGCAAGGGCGAGTGCAAGGGTGCCATCGGCATGACCGTGCAGTCGCAGGCCTACGCGCCCGAGGCGCTGGTTGAACGCCTGCTGCCGCTGCTGCAGGAGGCCGCGCAGGCCCTGCGGTTGATCCTGTAGGCGCGGGCGCCACAGCGGCCGCCCCCGGCCCGGCACGGCGTGCGCTGGCCGCCACAGTGCGGCACCGGGATAACCCGCCAAGCGAACGCTGAGCGCGCGCGGTGCGCGATCAGCGCGCAAACGCAGAGGCCAGGCCTTGAGGGGCGCGAGTCGGCGTTGTGCAATCCGCGCCGCCACGGCCCCGGGCCGCGGTGCCTGCACGGCGGCCACCAGCGGCCGGGTGCGGGCTTTGCCACCACACCCACAACGGATGCGAGACATGACCCCCTTCTGCCAGACCCTGGGCGCCGCCGGCCTTGCCTTGTGCGCCACCGCCGCCACGGCGCAAAACGCCAGCGTGACGATCTACGGCTCGATGGACCAGTACTTCAACTACATGCGCAGCAGTTCGGGCACCACCCTCAAGGGCACCGAAGAAGGCGCCAGCATGCGCAGCCGGCTGGGCTTTCGGGTCAGCGAGGATCTGGGCGACGGCCTCACCGCCCGCGTGGTGCTGGAAGGCGGCCTGAACAGCAAGACCGGCACCTCGGCCGACAGCACGCGCTTCTTCGACCGCCAGGCCTTCGTGGCCCTGGCCTCGCCGAAGTGGGGCGAGTTCCGCCTGGGCCGCCAGAACGGCAGCATCTTCTTCCGCGGCGACTACATCGACTACAGCTCGCGCACGCTGGGCTCGATGATCAACAACTTCGGCGTGCCCTCGCGCTACAACAACGACATCGCCTACATCTCGCCGCGCATGCAGGGCCTGCAGATCGACGCCCACGTGGCGCTGGCCGAAACCCCGGCCGGCCTGTTCGACCAGGCGGTGTTCCAGGGCGGCTTTGACTACGTCACCGGCCCCTATCGCGTGGGTTACGCGGGCTTGCGCGCCAAGCCGGCCGACGGCGCGGCGCAGGGCGCCCAGGTGTTCTACGACAACCTGTACGCCAACTACGACCACGGCAAGGGCAAGGTCTACCTGGCCTATGTGCGCAGCAACAACAGCACCTCCACCGCGGTGAGCGCCAATGCCGGCAGCATTCTCGGCAACGTGGGCGGCCTGGTGGCCGGCACCAATGCCGACGTGAACCGCAGCTTCGACATCTGGCAGGTCTCGGCCGACTACCAGGTGAGCCCGCTGCTGCGCGTGGGCGCGCTGTGGGGCTGGATCAAGGACAACTCGGGCGGCGGCCAGGACGCCTCGGGCGGCTCGCTGGGCGCGTACTACAGCCTGTCCAAGCGCACCACGGTGTTCGCCATGGTCGACACGCTGCGCAACGGCCGCAACGCCGGCTTCCGCCCCTCGGGATCGGCCGGCCTGTCGCGCAACTTCACGCAGGCCGCCGACATCAACGGCCGCAGCATCACCGGCGTGCACAGCGGTCTGCTGGTGCGCTTCTGATGCGCGTGTGATGCGCGTTTGATGCGCCGGGGCCGGCCTCACTGCTTCTCGATGCCGGCCCGCTCGATCACCGCCCGCCACTTGGCCATGTCGGCGCGCATGCGCTGGCTCATCTGCTCGGGCGTGCCGGCCTGGGCCACCATGCCCGCGGCCTGCAGCTCGCGCTGCACCTCGGGCGTGGCCACCGCCTGCTGCACCGCGCGGTTCAGGCGCTCGATCACCGCCGCCGGCGTGCCGGCCGGTGCGCTGATGCCGTTCCACGACGCCGCCTCGTAGCCGGGCACGCCGCTCTCGGCCAGCGTGGGCAGCTGCGGCAGGCCGGCAAAGCGCGTGGCCGAGCTCACCGCCAGCGGCCGCACGCTGCGCGCGCGGATCTGGGTGAGCACCGGCGGCAGCATCTCGAACGCCACGTGCACATCGCCCGAGCGCAGCCCGGTCAGGATCTCGGCCGTGGTCTTGAAGGGCACGATCAGCGCATCGATGCCGGTCATGGCCTTGAACATCTCGGCGGCCAGGTTCTGCGTGCTGCCGATGCGCGCGCTGCCGATGGTCAGCGCCCCCGGCTTGCTGCGCGCCAGCGCCAGCACCTCGGCCACCGAGCGCAGCGGCGAGCCCTCGCCGGTGATCAGCACCAGGTCGAACGAGGCCAGCGTGGACACGTGCACGAAGTCCTTCATCAGGTCGTAGGGCAGGCTCTTGAACAGCGCGCTGCTCAGCGCCGTGCCGCTGCCGGCCACCATCAGCGTGTGGCCATCGGGCCGGGCGCGCTGGGTGCTCGTCACCGCCACCATCGGGGCGGGGCGGTTCTCCACCACCACCGGCTGGCCCAGGCTCTTGCCCATCTCCTTGCCCACCAGGCGCGCCACGATGTCGGCGGCCCCGCCCGGCGCAAACGCCACATACAGCGAGATGGGCTTGGCGGGATAAACCTCGGCCCGGGCCGGGGCCCACGGGCTGGTGGCCGCGCCCAGGGCCAGGGCCTGCTGCAGCGCGCTGCGTCTCGAAATCATCGTGTCTCCGTTGGTGTTGTTCGGGTGGCGCCGGCCAGGCTCAGCAGGCGCTCGGCCAGCTGCTCGAAGGCCTGGTCGCCACCGGGCTCGAATTGTGGATCGCCGTTGGCCTCGAACGCCGCCGCGATGGCCTGCCAGTCGTCGTCGTGCAGCCACTGCGCGGCGGCCGGCAGCACGAACTGCTCCTCGCAGCGGCGGTGCTGGGCCTGGTCCTCGGCAAACCGCGCCAGCGCCGCGCCGAACTGCGCCGCGGCATCGGGCTGGCCGGCCTGCAGCGCGGCCAGCAGGGCCTGCAGCGCCGCGAACTGCTGCGTGCCCTGGCGGTGCTGGGCCTGCAGCCGGTCGAGCAGCGCATTGCAGCTGTCGGTGCGCTGGCGCAGGCGGGCAAACAGCTGGGTGTCTTCTTTCGGGTGGTGGCGCCGCTCGGGAAACTGCGCCAGATAAAACAGCATCGCGCGCAGCAGCGGCAAATCGGGTGCGGCGCCGGCCTGCACCCGGGCCCAGTGCTGCTGCAGCGCCTGGATCACCGCCGCCAGCGAGCGGTGCTCGGCCCGCAGCACGCCCAGCGCGCGGGCCCGGGCATCGAGCGGCTGGTTGATCTCCACCGCGGCCACCAGCACCGGCAGCCGGGCCGCATCGAGCACGGCGCGGGTCACCCGGCCCAGGCCGCGGCCGCTGAGCCCGCGCCGGCCGTGGCTGGCCATGAACACCAGGTCGCAGCCCTGCGTGCCGGCCGCCGCCAGGATGGCCAACGCCGGCTGCTCATGCACCACGGCCAGGCAGTGGCAGGGCACGCCGGCCAGCCGCGCCGCGGCCTCGGCACGCGCCAGCACCAGGCCCGGGCGGCCGTGCGCGCCATCGGCCAGCAGGCCGGGCGACAGGGCCAGCAGCAGCGCGCCATCGGCCGTGGCGGCCACATCGGGCTGCACATGCAGGAAGTGGATCTGCGCCGCATGCACCCGGGCCAGGGCCAGCGCCTGCTCGATGCTGCGGTCGGCCAGCGGCGTGCCGTCCACCGGCACCAGGATGTGCTTGAACATGGCGGTGGGCTCCGGTTCAGCCGGCCGGGCCGCCAAAGGCCTCGTCCAGCAGCGGCGCCCGGGCGGCGGGCTTGAGCAGAAAGTGCGCCAGCGCCGGCAGCAGCACCAGCGCGCCGACCATGTTGACGATGAACATGAAGGCCAGCAGCAGGCCCATGTCGGCCTGGAACTTGATGGGCGAGAAGGCCCAGGTGGCCACGCCCACGGCCAGGGTCACGCCGGTGAGCATGACCACCCGGCCGGTGAACTGCAGCGAGCGCCGGTAGGCCTCGGCCAGCGACACGCCCTGGCGCAGCTGCACCAGCAGGATGCTCAGCACGTACAGCGCATAGTCGACGCCGATGCCCACGCCCAGCGCCACCACCGGCAGCGTGGCCACCTTCAGGCCGATGCCCAGCTGCACCATCAGCGCCTCGGCCAGCACCGAGGTCAGCACCAGCGGGATGACGGCGCAGGCCACCGCCCGCCAGGAGCGGAAGGTGACATAGGCCAGCAGCACCACCGCGGCATACACCCACAGCAGCATCTGGCGGTTGGCGCGCTCGACCACGGCATTGGTGGCGGCCTCGAAGCCGGCATTGCCCGCGCCCAGCAGGAAGCGGCCCGCCTCGCTGTCGTGCTCGGCCGCGAAGCGCTCGATCTCGCGAGTCACGCGGCGCAGGGTCTCGGCCTTGTGGTCGGCCAGGAACACCTGCACCTGCAGCAGCGAGAAGCCGGGGTCGACGATGTGGCGCGGCGCGCGCGAGCCCGCGGTGTTGAGCGCGCCCTGGTCGTTGAGCAGCTCGTACCAGCGCAGCTGGCCCTCGTTCATGCCCACCGCGTTCTGGCGTGCCAGCGTGGCCAGCGACTGGGTCGACTCCACGCCGTCGAGCTGGCGCAGCCGCCACTCCAGCTCGTCCACCCGCTCCAGCACGGCCTGGCGCATGGCGCCCTGCGGCGGCGTGCGCACCAGCACGGTCAGCACATCGCTGCTGGTGGCGTAGTGGCTGGTGAGGTAGGCGTTGTCGAGGTTGTAGCGCGACTGCGGCCGCAGCTCGGGGGCGCCGGCGTCCAGGTCGCCGATCTGCAGCCCGCGGGCCGCGTGCAGGCCCCAGCCGGCCAGCGCCAGCGCCAGGGCCAGCGTCACCAGCGCCGGGCCGCGCGCGGTCAGGCGCACCAGCAGCGCCCACAGCCCGGCACTGGCCTCGGCCTCGCGCAGCGCGCGGGCCGCGGCCCGCGCGCTGACGCCGGTGTGGCTGAGCATCACCGGCAGCAGGATCAGGTTGGTGAACACCAGCACCGCCACGCCCAGGCTGGCCATCAGCGCCAGCTGGCGGATGGCCGAGATCTCGATCAGCAGCAGCACCGCAAAGCCCACCGCATCGCAGGCCAGTGCGGTGAAGCCGGCGATGAACAGGCGCCGGAAGGTCAGGCGCGCAGCCACCTCGCGGTGCAGGCCGCGGCCGATGTCCTGCATCACGCCGTTCATCTTCTGTGCGCCATGGCTCATGCCGATGGCAAACACCAGAAAGGGCACCAGCACCGCGTAGGGGTCGAGCGCAAAACCCAGCAGCGGCAGCAGGCCCAGCTGCCACACCACGGCCACCAGCGAGCAGGCCATCACCAGCGCGGTGCTGCGCAGGCAGCGCGTGTACCAGAGCACCACCACGGTGGCGATGGCCGCGGCCAGCGCGAAGAACAGCGCCACCTGGGCCATGCCGTCGATCAGGTCACCCACCACCTTGGCAAAGCCGGTGATGCGGATCTGGATGCGCTCGTTGCCGTGGCGCGCGCGCAGCGCCTCGAGCTGCTGCTGCAGCGCGGTGTAGTCGAGCCCGGCGGCGCTGCTGCCGCCGGGCGTGCCGGGCGCGGCCTCGCCACGCTCGGCCCGCTCGGCCAGCGGCACCAGGATGGCCGTCGAGCGGAAGTCGCGCGCCACCAGCTGCCCGACCTCGCCCGAGCGCTCGATGTTCAGGCGCACGCGCTCGAGTGCGCGCGCCGAGCCGTCGTAGTCGTCGGGCATCACCGTGCCGCCCTCGAAGCCGGCCTCGGTGACGGCTGTCCAGCGGGTTGACGGCGTCCACAGCGACTTCATCTGCCCGCGCACCACGCCGGGCAGCAGGAACAGCTCGTCGTTGACGCGGCGCAGCGCCTCGAGGTAATCCTTGTCGAGGATGCTGCCGCCGTCGCGGCGCTCGACCACGATGCGCAGCTGGTTGGCCTGGGCCGCGAGCTTGCCGCGCTCGGCCAGGTAGTTCTGCAGATAGGGGTGCTGCAGGGGCAGCATGCCCTCGAAGCTGGCGTTCAGGCTGACCCGCGTGGCCAGCAGGCCCAGCAGCAGGGTCAGCAGGGCGGCCACGCCCAGCACCCAGCGGCGGTGGTTGAACACCAGCCGCTCGAGGCGCGAGCCGGAATCGGCATCGAAGCCGGGCAAGGCCTCGGCCGGGGCCGCCGGCGCAGTGGCGCCGGCCACGGACAGAACGGCGTTGGCGCCGGTGGACATCATTTCTGCAGACTCCGGGGTTCCAGGGCGGACGGCTCCACACGCAGCAGGCCGCGCTGGCCGGCCAGCAGCAGCGCGCCATCGGGTGCGGCGGCCACGGCGGCAAAGGGAAATCGGGTGTTCAGCGGCACCGGCACGAAGCGCTGGCCGGCATCACGCGAGGCCAGCAGCTGGCCGGCCGCACCGGCCAGCAGCACCGTGCCGTCGGCCAGCTGCGCGGCCCCCAGCAGCGAGGCATCCACCGGCGTGGCCACGCTCTCGAAAGCCGCACCGGGCGCGGCACTGCGCAGCAGCCGCCCGCGCAGGCCGCCGATCAGCAGCGTGCCGTCGCGCAGCGCCAGGCCGCTGAACAGGGTGGCCGCCTGCGGCGCCGCATGGGCGCGAAAGCGCGGGTTGGCGGCATCGGCGCGCAGCAGCAGGCCCTGCTCGCCAAACAGCCACTGCTCGCCATCGCGCTCGACATGGCCGTACAGGCTCAGGCCCTCGGGATTGGGCAGCTCGTCGCCCAGCATCGCCCACTGGCGGCCGCCGTCGCGGCTGGTCTGCACCAGGCCGTAGGCGCCGCTGGCGATCAGCGTGCCGTCGCGGCGCAGCGCCAGGTGCAGCAGCGGCCGGTCGCCGCCCTCGGCGGCCAGGCGCTGCCAGCGGCGGCCGCCGTCGTCGGTGCGCAGCACCACGCCCTGGTGGCCCACGGCCCAGCCCAGGCGCTCGTCGGCAAAGGCCAGCGCGGTGAGGGTGACGCTGGTCGGCACCTCGGCCTGCTGCCAGCTGCGCCCGCCATCGTCAGAGCCCACCACCACGCCGCGTTCACCGGCCGCCAGCAGGCGCTTGCCGGCGCGCGCCGCGGCCAGCAGCACGCATTGCGTGGGCCGGCGCAGCGCCAGCGCCGGGCGCTCGCTGACCGGCAGCCGCGCCGCGGCCGGGGCCTGCAGCGGTGCGGCCGCGCGCACGCCGGCCGCGGCCAGCAGCGCCAGCCCGCTGGCGCCCAGGCCCGCGGCCCCCAGCACCTGGCGGCGGCGCAGGCCGCCGCCCTGCATGTGCCCGGCCACGCTCAGCGCACCCCGCTGCTGGCCAGCGCGTTGGGCGAGAAGCTGTTGAGCTGCTTGGCGTCGTAGGGCGCGTAGTTGACGCCGCCGGTGTCGTTGATGGCCGCCGCATACACCCAGCCGCCGGCCAGCAGGTCGAAGATGGCATAGCTCAGCGTGGTGGCCAGCGGCTGGTCACCGGCCAGCAGCGTGAAGGCCTGGCCGGTCTTCCACAGCTTGCCCTGCGCGTCCCAGGTGTCGGACAGCACGGCCTGCCAGGTGTCTTCCTGCAGGTACAGGCGGCGGCGTGCGGCCACGTTGCGCTTGCCGTCGCGCAGCACGCCTTCCACCACCCACACGCGCTGCAGCTCCCAGCGCACGGCCTCGGGTGCCAGCGCGCCCTTGCCGATGGCCTGGTCGACGCTCTTGAGCATCAGGCCGTTGTTGTTGAAGGGCACGTACATCTCGCGCTTGCCCACCAGCCTGAACTGGTAGCGGTCCTGCGCGCCGATGAACAGGTTGACCTCGTCGAAGTTGGCCAGGCCGGCGGTCGACGGATCGGGCGTGTCGTAGGCCACCGAGGGCGACTTGCGCACCCGGCGCTGGCCCGGCACGTACTGCCAGCCGTCCTTGGGCTTGCCGAAGTTGTCAACGTAGTCGATGGTCATCAGCGACTGGCCGGCATTGGCCGGCGGCTCGGTGATGCCGATGCGCGCGCGTGCCCATTCACCGCTGAACTTGTCGGCCGGGCTGGCCAGGTCGTAGTAGGGGTAGAGCAGGGCGGTCTGCTGGCGGCTGGTGAGCACGCGCTGGCCGGCCGAGGTCATGACGTACTTGTCGGCCACGAACTGGGTGAGCTGGCCGCGGTAGCTGAGCATGTGGTTCCACACCGCCTCGTGGCCGTTGCGCGGCACCGGGAAGGGCACGCCGCCATAGGCATCGTCCACCGCCACGCCGTCGTGCGCCAGCTTGGCGCGCGCGGCATTGCGCGCCACCTGCTCGTAGACGGCGGGCGCAAACACCGCGGCGCGGTGCGAGGGGTAGACGTCGATGCGCCAGTCGGGGTTGCGCGCCAGCAGGGCCTTGGTGCCGTCGCTGAGCTTGTCGCCCTGGGCGGCGGCATTGGCGGCGTTGATGCTGAGCCGCGGCTTCTCGGCGGCATAGGGGTCGGCGCGGCGGCCCTTGGCGTCCAGCGGCGTGGCGGCGGGCTTGCCGTCCCACGCGGGGATGGTGCCCTCGCGGTTGCCTGCACGCTCGGCGCCATAGGGCGTGAGCGTGCCCGACTTCAGCGCCGCGGCGCTGTCCTGGGCGGCGGCACCGATGGCCACGGTGACCAGCAAGGTGGCCAGAAGCCACGAGGCGGCGTGGCAGCGCAGGTTGGCATGCATGGGAAGGGTCTCCTGGGTTCTCATCGATTCGGATCCTTGCGGCGCGCGCAGCGGGTGCACCGGCGTCATCAGAACGTGGCCTGCAGCGACAGGCGCAGGTAGTTGCGGTCGAACACCGGCTGGGTGGCGGCCTTGCCGATGTAGTGGATGTACGAGAGGTTGGCGTTCCAGCGGCTGAGGTACACGCCGGTCAGGCCCAGGATCAGCTCGCCGGCGTGGTCGGGGCTGCCGCTGAACGGGAACGAGTTGTCGATCATCGAGGTGCCGCGCAGCGACCAGCCCAGGTTCACCGGCGCGCTCAGGTCCAGGCCCGGCAGCACCTGGTACCAGGTGGGCGTGAAGATCACGCGCAGGCCCGAGGCATGGCGGTGGCGCTCGCGGTTGAGCTTCTCGGTGCCCAGCGGCAGGCGGCCGGCCACGCTGGTCTTGACCGGGTCGATGTCGAGCACGGTGTTGGCCGCCAGCTCGCCCAGCAGGCTGGCGCCTTCCCAGAAGCCGGCCTTGGGCAGCAGCAGCGTCCACGACAGGTTCAGGTGCGCGGTGCGGCCCTTGGCGTAGCTGGGGTCGGCGGCGGTGACCACGCCTTCCTTGGCGATCAGCGGCTGGTCTTCGCGCACCGACAGCTCCAGGCCCACGTTGGCCTCGCCGATCTGCCGCGCCAGGCTCAGGCCCACGGCCTCGATCGGATCGGCCGGCACGATCAGGCGGTAGCTGCCGCCGCCGGTGTTGGTCTGGATCAGCGTGGAGGTGTCGCGGTAGCGCACCGCGTACAGGCCCAGGTCGGCGTCGAGCCGCTCGATGCGCGTGTTCAGCGCCAGGCCCAGGTTGCGCGCCTTGGCCCCTTCATCGAGGCCCAGGAAGTTGAGGTAGCAGTTGTTGAAGCGCTGCGACACCGGCACCGTGCTGCTGCCGCAGCGGTTGGCCGTGGCATTGCCGATGAACATGCGCTCGGCGCCATCGCCCAGCATGTCGGTGCTGCTGAGGTAGCTGCCGGCCGGGTGCAGCCGGGTGGGCTTGTAGCCGAACTGCAGGTAGCCCTCGAGGCTGGTGTCGGCGCCGAGCTGCAGCGTGGCCGACAGCTGCGGCACCGGCATCGTGGTTTCCTTGGCCTGGGTACCCGGCAGGCTGAGCTTGTAGACATCGATCGGCGCCATGCCCTTGGCCATGCCGTTCATGCCGAAGAACAGGCTGGTGCCCCAGATCAGCGAGTGCCGGCCCAGGCGGGCCGACAGCACCGGGCCGCCGAAATCGTGGCGGCCGAAGACGAAGGCATCCAGCAGCTCGGCCTTGCGCCCGGCCAGCTCGCGCGTGCCCGCCGAGAAGCTGTTGCCGGGGCCGCTGGAGCGGCTGGCGCTCAGCGGCGAGTCGTGGTCGTTGCTGCGGTTGTAGACACCGTCGTACCAGGCCGCGCCCGACAGGCGCAGGCCGAAGCCGCCGCGCTGCGCATCGAACTCGCTCAGCAGGTCGGCGCGGGCCGACACCAGGCCCTTGCCGAAGTTGCGGTTGCCGTCGTCGGTGTTGGGGCTGGCGGCGGCCAGGTCGGCGCCCTTGACCCGCAGCGCGCTGCTCAGGCGCACGGTGTTGTCCCAGCGCACCTGCCAGTCGCCGCCGGGGTTCAGGTCCACCGCCTGCGCCGGCATGGCCGCCGCCGCTGCGACCAGGGCCGCGGCCAGTGCCACGGGCTGCGCCGATCGTGCCGCAGGCGCACGCCTGCCGAACTCATGCATCACGTTTGTCTCCTTGTTCTGATGGACCGGGGCATGCCCGCCGGCGCGGGGCCTCACCGGTCACGGACGCTGGCGCGGCAGGCCGGGCCGCGCTGGCTCAGCCGGGCGCCGCGGGCGCGCCGAACAAGGATCTGGACGATGCGGCAGCCCGGGCGGCAGGGGCCGGTGGCCCGCCGTGGCTGCGCATCACGCTGTCTCCGTGTGTCGTTGTGATTCGATGAACGCGTCGAAATCTTGCCGACGACTCACGGCCCAGTCGATTGACAAAAAAGGCCAGGGGTTTGAGGCAATGGTTAAGGCGCGCGCTGCGCCTCGAACTCGGCCTGCAGCTGCTGCGCAGCCTCCTCCAGGCAGGTCACCATCAGCCGCGCGCCGGGGGTCAGGCGGCGGTTGCCGTTCCACAGCACACCGGCCGGCCGCAGCATCTTGGGCAGCGCCAGCGGCAGCTTGTGCAGCGGGTGCACCAGGTCGTTGGCCGCCCCGCCGGCCAGCACCGCGATCGCATCCGACACCTGCAGGTAGGCGCGTGCCAGATGGGTGGACAGGGTCTCGATGTAGTTGTTGGACAGCGGCACCTCGTGGGCCTCGAGGGCGCGCTCGAGCGGGTCGCGCAGGATCGAGCCCAGCGGCGGCAGGATCCAGGGGTAGTCGCGCAGGTCCGACCAGTCCACCCGGGTCTTGCGGGCCAGCGGATGGTGCAGGCCGGTGAACAGCTTGACCGGCTCCTCCAGCAGCTCTTTTTCCTTGAAGCTGCTCAGCGCGCTGGGCGGCGGCAGACGGCCCACCACCAGGTCGAGCCGGCCCTGCCACAGCTCGGGCAGCAGCAGCGCCGACGAGGCCTCGGTGACCTGCACATTGGTGCCCGGCGAGCGCTGCTTGAGCACCGCCAGCGCGCGTGGCAGCAGCACGTAGGTGGAGGCCGGCAGCACGCCGATGTTGATCTTGCCCTCGGTGCCCGAGCTCAGGGCCTTGAGTTCGTCGCGCGCGGCATGCAGGTTGGTGAGCATGGTGCGGGCATGGCGCACCAGGCACTCGCCATAGGGCGTGGGCCGCAGGCCCTGCGTGGTGCGCGTGAACAGCTCGAGCCCGAGGCCGCGCTCGAGCTCGGACAAGGCCTTCGAGACGGCCGGCACGGTCACATGGGTGACATCGGCCACCTGCGTGAGGTTGCGGTAGGTGTCGATGGTGACCAGCAGGCGCAGGTGGCGGGCCTTCAGGTTGATCTGCAAATACCAGTCCAGCTCGGCCATACATCCCGTCAGAAAAACAGACTTGAGCGTTTGCTCAAGCCTCGGGAAATTTTACTCAATCGACTGCCTGCATGGCGCTGGGCAACATGCAGCGCACACAACGAAGAACGACAAGCCGGAGACAACCTGAACCCCCTGCGCCGCACGCGGCGCGGCCCGGGCGCCCTGGTGCCGGTGGCCCGCGGCACGGCCCGCCGGGCACCGCCCGCCAGCCCTGGCCACCGCCCCCCGCCCACGGCAGGCCCGCCACCCGGCCACGGCCGCCAGCCAGCCCGTGCGGCCGCCATGCGCGCCGCCTCCACACCCCAGACCGAGACCCTTCATGACAGGCCCAGTCAAACTCAAGATCGCCGTCGCCGAACACCCGCACACCTCGGCCATCCGCAGCGGTGCCATCCCCATCGAGGGCGTGGACGCCGAGTTCGTCACCGTGCAGCCGCAGATCGGCGCGTTCCGCCGCATGGTGCGCGATGTCGAGTTCGACGTCTGCGAGATCGCGCCCACCACCTACATCATTGCCCGCGCCCACGGGGCGCCCTTCGTGGCGCTGCCGATCTTCGTGGTGCGGCGCTTCCACCATGCCGGCCTGCTGGTGCGCCCCGATGCGGGCATCCAGCACCCGCGGGACCTGGAAGGCAAGAAGGTCGGCGTGCGGGCCTACTCGGTGACCACCGGCGTGTGGACGCGCCAGGTGCTGATCGACGAGTTCGGCCTCGACGCGTCCAAGGTCACCTGGGTGGTCGACGACGAGGAGCATGTCACCCAGCTGCAGCTGCCGGGCAACGTGGTGCATGCACCGGCCGGCCGCTCGCTGGCCGAAATGATGGCCAGCGGTGAACTGGTGGCCGGCTTTGCCGCCGCCGCCGGCATCGGCCGCACCGGTGCGCCCACCGGCGGCTGGAAGGAAGTGGAGGCCGACTACCCCGACCTGCTGCCCAACGCCGCGCAGCTGGAGGCCGAGTACTACGCCCGCAGCGGCGTGTACCCGATGCACGGCACCATCGTGGTCAAGGACTCGGTGCTGGCCCAGCACCCGTGGGTGGCGCAGTCGATCTACAAGGCCTTCGACCAGGCCAAGCGCGAATGGCTGGCGCGGCTGGATGCCGGCCAGGCCACCACCGCCGGCGACAAGAAGTACCAGGCCCTGCGCGCCATCGTCGGCCACGACCCGCTGCCCTACGGCCTGCAGGCCAACCTGAAGACCATCGAGACGCTGGAAGCCACCGCCTTCCGCCAGCAGCTCACGCCGCGCCGCATGGCCATCGGCGAGCTCTTCGTCGACCCGCAGGCCTGACCGGCCGAGCGCCTTTCGCCCACGCCGACCGCCCCTGCGCACCACCCCCCCCGGAAACCGCCCGATGATCATCGACTGCCACGGTCACTTCACCACCGTCCCGAAGTCCTTCCGCGACTGGCGCGCCGCCCAGGTGGCGGCGGCCAACGAGCCGGCCCAGGCCCCGCCGCGCAGCGGGGCCCATGTCAGCGACGACGAGATCCGCGAGGGCGTGGGCCAGGGCCAGCTGCGCCTGCAGCAAGAGCGCGGCAGCGACCTGACGCTGTTCTCGCCCATCGCCGGCCTGATGAGCCACCACCTGGGCAACGAGCGCACGGCCATCGAATGGGCCGAGGTCAGCAACGACCTGGTGCGCCGGGTGTGCGATCTCTACCCCGACAACTTCGCGCCGGTGTGCCAGCTGCCGCAGTCACCCTACGCGCCGCCGGCCAACTCGATTGCCGAGCTGCGCCGCTGCGTCGAGCAGATGGGCTTCGTGGGCTGCAACCTCAACCCCGATCCCACTGGCGGCTACTGGACCGGCAAGGCCATGACCGACCGCGACTGGTACCCGCTGTACGAGGTGCTGTGCGAGCTGGACGTGCCGGCCATGATCCACGTCGCGGCCTCGTGCAACCCCTGCTTCCACGGCACCGGCGCGCACTACCTCAACGCCGACACCTCGGTGTTCATGCAGCTGGTGCAGGGCGACCTGTTCAAGGACTTCCCGACACTGCGCTTCGTGATCCCGCATGGCGGCGGCGCCGTGCCCTACCACTGGGGGCGCTACCGCGGCATGTCGCTGGAGATGGCCAATCGCCCGCTCGAAGGCCTGCTGGACAACGTGTTCTTCGACACCTGCGTGTACCACCAGCCCGGCGTGGAGCTGCTGACCAAGGTGGTGCCGGCCAGCAACGTGCTGTTCGGCTCCGAGATGATCGGCGCGGTGCGTGGCCGCGACCCCAACAACGGCCAGTACTTCGACGACACCAAGCGCTACCTCGATGCCTGCCCGGCCCTCAGCGACGCCGAGCGCCAGGCCATCTTCGAGGGCAACGCACGCCGGGTGTACCCGCGGCTCGACGCCCAGCTCAAGGCCAAGGGCCTGTGACCCCGGAGACCCCCATGGACATCATCGACATCCACCCCCACGTCATCTCCGACGACGAGACCCGCTACCCGCCGGCACCGCTGTTCGGCAAGCGCTCCGACTGGTCGCAGGAGCGCCCCTGCACGGTCGACACCCTGATCGCCGCGATGGACGAGGCCGACGTGAGCAAGGCCGCGGTGGTGCATTCGTCCACCACCTACGGCTTCGACAACGCCTATGTCGCCGACAGCTGCGCGATGTACCCCGCGCGCCTGGTGGCGGTGGGCTCGGTGGACATGCTGGACGAGGCCGTCGACCCGGTCATCCGCGGCTGGGTGGCGCGCGGCCTGGCCGGGCTGCGCATCTTCACCGGCGGCTCGACCAAGGACTTCGACCCCAGCGAGCTCGACAACCCGAAGGCCTTTCGCGCCTGGTCGGTGCTGGCCGAGCTGGGCCTGCCGATGTGCATCCAGACCGGCCCGGTCGGGCTGCCGCAGGTGAGCCTGCTGGCCCGGCGCTTTCCGGGCGTGAACATCATCCTCGACCACCTGGGCCGCCCCGATGTACTGGACGGCCCGCCCTATGCCGCCGCGGCCAGCCTGTTTGCGCTGGCCGACCTGCCCAACGTCTACCTCAAGCTCACGCCGCGCATCTTTGGCGACGTGAAGAAGGGCCAGGCCAGCGCCGCGAGCTTCTTCCCGCGCGTGGTGCAGGCCTTCGGCGCACAGCGCCTGGCCTGGGGCTCGAACTACCCCACCTCGCCCGGCACGCTGAGCGAGATCCTGGCCGACGCGCAGGCCGGCCTGGCCTGCCTGGGGCAGGCCGACCGCGAGTGGATCTTCGGCCGCACCGCACAGCAGCTCTACCCGGCCCTGCGCTGAAGGAGACCCGACCACCATGTCCGCCGTACCCGCCGTACCCGCCGTACCCGTCTCCCCTGCCGTGCCCGCCATGCCCACCGCCGGTGCCACCGCCAAGGTGCCCTGGGGCGTGCTGGCCCTGCTGATGCTGGGCCTGCTGATCTCCTTCGTCGACCGCACCAGCCTGTCGTCGGCGCTGGCCGACCAGAACTTCATCAAGGAGTTCGCGCTGACCAGCGTCGACCGCGGCTGGCTCAACTCGGCCTTCTTCTGGTCGTACGGGCTGATGCAGATGCCGATGGGCTGGCTGGTCGACCGTTACGGCGTCAAGTGGCCGTACACGGTGTGCTTTCTGCTGTGGTGCCTGGCCACGGCCCTGACCGGGGCGGTGACCGCGCTCACCGGCCTGATCCTGATGCGGCTGATCGTCGGGGCCACCGAGGCCATCGTGATCCCGGCCAGCTACCGCTGGATCGGCAACAACATGCCCGAGAGCCACAAGGGCCTGTCGGCCGGCATCCTGTCGATGGGCGGCAAGTTCGGCCCGGCCATCGGCGCGCCCATCGCCGCCTGGCTGATCGTCGCCTTCTCGTGGAAGTGGATGTTCGTGCTCACCGGCCTGGTGGGCCTGCTGTGGCTGGTGCCCTGGCTGCTGGCGGTGCGCAACGACATGCCCACGCAGGCCGAGCTGGTGGTCTCGAAGAAGGCTGCCGCCAGCGTCTCGCTGGGCAGCATCCTGCGCAGCCCGGTGATCTGGGGCGCCATGATCAACAACTTCTGCTACGGCTACTTCACCTTCTACTGCATGACCTGGATGCCGGCCTACCTGGTCGAGCAGCGCGGTCTCACGCTGGGCAAGAGCGGGCTCTACACCTTCTTCAGCTTTGCCGGCATCGCCATCATGGCCACGCTGGCCGGCTGGGTGGCCGACCGCATCATCGCCCGCGGCCACGACCCGGTGTTTGTGCGCAAGGCCTTCGTCATCGCCGGCTTCATCGGCGGCAGCACGGTGCTGATGGGCACCCAGGCGCAGACCCTGGAGCAGGCGCTGTTCTGGAACGTGCTGTCGCTCACCCTGCTGGGCCTGGCCACGGCCAACAACCTGGCGCTGTGCAAGCTGACGCTGATCCCCAAGCAGGCCATCGGCCTGGCCACCGGCGTGCAGCAGGTGGCCACCAGCCTGGCCGGCGGCGTGTCGGCCAGCCTGTCGGGCTGGCTGCTGCATGTCAGCGGCAGCTACGACCTGCCGATGCTGGTGATCTTCGGCTTCCTGCTGATCGGCGCCACCAACACCGCCATCCTGCTGCGACCCAAGTGGTCGCCCAAGGTCGCGGCCTGAGCCCCTCCCACTCCCCACGGATCTCCCCATGGCAAAGATCGTTTTCGGCATGGCCGTGCCCCACAGCGGCATGCTCGGCCAGGCCCCGGAAGACTGGCTGACCAACGGCGAGCGCGACCGCGCCAACCCCGAGCTGTGGTTTCGCAACCGCACCTGGACCTACCCCGAGCTCGAAGCCCACCGCGGCGCCGCCTTCGCGCCCTTTCTGACCCTGGCCGAGCGCAGCGCGCGCGCCGCACGCTGCCGCGCCGCGCTCGACGAGATGGCCGCCGCCTACCGCCGCGCCGAGATCGACGTGGCCATCATCCTGGGCAAGGACCAGAAGGAGATCTTCGTCCACCACTCGCCCTCGCTGGCCATCTTCAGCGGCGCCGAGGCGCACAACGGCCCGCCGCAGCGCAGCGTCTACGCCCCCGACCACCATGTGGTGCATGCCTGCCACCCGCAGCTGGCGCGCCACCTGATCGACCGCTTCCAGGCCAGCGGCTTCGACCTCACCGACCTGTTCGAGTGGCCCGAGAACGTGTGGATGGAGCGGCAGATGAAGCGCCGCGCCGACTACCCGGTGGTGCCGCATGCCTACAGCTTTGTGTACCACCAGATCATGGGCGACGCGCCGCCGCCGCACGTGCCGGTGCTGTTCAACCTGTTCTACCCGCCCACCCAGCCCTCGATGGCGCGCTGCATCCAGTTTGGCGACGTGCTGCGCGACGCCATCCTGGCCTGGCCCGACGACGTGCGCGTGGCCGTCATCGCCTCGGGCGGGCTGTCGCACTTCGTCAACGACGAGGACTTCGACCGCGACGTGCTCGACAAGCTGGCGCGCTACGACTACGAGGGCCTGGCGGCCATCCCCGACGGCTGGTTCCAGTCGGGCACCTCGGAAGTCAAGATCTATTCGGCGGTGATGAAGGCCCTGCAGCACACCGGCGCGCAGATGACCCTGGTGGACTACGTGCCCTGCTGGCGCACGCCCGCCGGCACCGGCGAAGGCATGGGCTTCATGTACTGGAACGCCGCGCGCTGAGCGCCGCCTTGCGCCACCCAAACCTGCATTCAACCCAATATCCATCATGAGCGACACCCGACTCAACAGCATCATCCGCGCCTTCGAGGCCGGCAAGCCCGCCTTCGCCGCCTTTGCCAAGCTCGACAAGCAGACGGCCATGGACATGAGCGACGCCCCCTACGACGGCATCGTGTTCGAGATGGAGCACAACCCGTACGACGTGTCGGCGCTGGGCGACGCGCTGCAGTACATGCTCAACCGCAAGCAGATCGCCGAAGGCGGCCTGGCGCCGCGCGTGACGCCGATCGCCCGCATCCCGGCCAATGGCGCCGAGATGAACCAGGCCTTTGCCAAGCAGGTGCTCGACCGCGGCTGCTACGGCGTGGTCTGGCCGCATGTGGCCACGGTGGCGCAGGCCTACAACGCCGTGGCCGCGTGCCGCTATGCGCGGCCCAAGGGCGCGCCGCTGTACGAGCCCAAGGGGCTGCGCGGCGACGGCCCGGCCACCGCGGCACGCTACTGGGGCCTGGACCTGCAGCAGTACTACGCCAAGGCTGACGTGTGGCCGCTGGCACCGCACGGCGAGATCCTGGTCGGCCTGATGTGCGAGAGCCCCGAGGCGATCGACAACCTCGACGACATCCTGGCCAATGTGCCGGGCATCGGCTTCATCCTGATCGGCGAGGGCGACCTCAGCCAGGCGCTCGGCCACCCGCGCCAGTACGAGCACCCCGAGGTGCTGGACGCCATGCGCCGCATCGTGGCCACCTGCCACAAGCACAAGGTGGTGGTGGGCAACCCGCATGTCACGGCCAAGAACCACAAGCGCCTGATGGACGAGGGCTACCGCTTCCTGATGGCGGCGCCGCAGCGCAGCTACGGCGTGGTGAGCCTGGCGCGCGAGGCCGCCGGCGGCAGTGCCGCCGCCGCCACCGGTGGCGCCAGCAACAGCACGAGCTACTGAGCATGAACGGCGCCCAGAGCCTGGTCTCGACCCTGGTGCAGCAGGGCGTGGACCTCTGCTTTGCCAACCCCGGCACCTCGGAGATGCACTTCCTGGCGGCGCTGGACGACCCGCGCATGCGCAGCGTGCTGTGCCTGTTCGAGGGCGTGGCCACCGGCGCCGCCGACGGCTACTACCGCATGCGCGGCACGCCGGCCAGCACGCTGCTGCACCTGGGCCCGGGCCTGGCCAATGGCCTGGCCAACATCCACAACGCACGGCGCGCGTCGTCGGGCATGGTCAACATCGTCGGCGAGCATTCCAGCGCCCACCTGCGCCACGACCCGCCGCTGACCAGCGACATCGAGGGCCTGGCGCGCCCGCTCAGCCACTGGGTGCGGCGCAGCGACTCGGCCGACAACATCGCCTGGGACACCACCCAGGCCGTGGCCCAGGCCAGCGCCCACCCGGGGCGCATCGCCACGCTGATCCTGCCGGGCGATGCCTCGTGGCAGACGCTGGGCGCGGGCGCGGCACAGGCGTCAGCACAAGCCGCCACGCCACCGGCGCCGGTGCCCGCCAGCACCGCCAAGGCGCCCAGCGCCGCGCGCGTGGCCCATGTGGCGCGGGTGCTGCGCTCGGGCGAGCCCACGCTGATCATCCTGGCCAACCAGGCCACGCGCGGCCTGGCGCTCGAGCGTGCCGGCCGGGTGGCCGCCGCCAGCGGCGCCCGCCTGGGCTCGCAGTTCTTCACCGCGCGCATCGAGCGTGGTGCCGGCCGCGTGCCGCTCGAGCGCATCCCGTATGCCGTGCCGCAGGCGCAGGCCTTTCTGCAGGGCTTTCGCCACCTCATCACGGTGGAGACGCGCGAGCCGGTGGCGTTTTTCGCCTACCCCGACAAGCCCAGCCTGCTCAAGGCCGAGGGCACCCTGGTGCACCCGCTGGTCGAGGCCGACGAGGACAGCGCGCTGGCCTTCGAGATGCTGCTGCACGAGCTGGGCGCCAGCGCCACGCCAGCGCGCCTGCAGCCGCGCATCGACACGCCGGTGCCCAGCGGCGCGCTCAACCCCGGCAGCATCGCGCTGGCGCTGGCGGCGGCCATTCCCGAGCACGGCATCGTCGTCGACGAGTCGCTGACCACCGGCCGCGAGACCATGGGCCACACCCAGGGCGCGCTGCCGCACGACCTGATCAACAACATGGGCGGCTCGATCGGCTATGCCACGCCGGTGGCCATTGGCGCGGCGCTGGCCTGCCCGGGCCGGCGCGTGTTCTGCATGGTGGGCGATGGCAGTGCCATGTACACCATCCAGTCGCTGTGGACCCAGGCGCGCGAGGGCCTGGACATCACCACCATCATCTTCGCCAACCACAGCTACGCGATCCTGAAGGCCGAGTTCGCCAACATGGGCGCCGGCACGCCGGGCGCCCGCGCGCTGGCCATGATCGACATCGACCGCCCGCGCATCGACTGGCAGGCCATGGCCCGCAGCATGGGCGTGCCTTCTGTGGCGGTGCACACGGCCGAAGCCTTCCACCGGGCGATGGTGGATTCCACCCGCACGCCCGGCCCGCAGCTGATCGAGGTCTGCCTCTGATCGGCCTTCTCTCCTCCATCCCGCCCCCCCACACGCCCATGAGCACTGCCCCTGCCGCGGCCCCAACGCTGCGCACCAACCTGGCCGACTACGCCGTCACCCGCGCCATGAAGGACGGCCGGGTGCGCTCGGACCTCGTCACGCTCGACTTCTGCGGCCCCACGCCGGCGCACAACGGCTTCAAGGCCATGGTGCGCGAGAACGCCTTCGACTGCGGCGAGCTGGCCATCGTCACGTACCTGCAGGCCAAGGCCTATGGCAAGCCCTATGTGCTGCTGCCGGCACCGATCTCGGGGCGCTTCCAGCACCACTGCGGCGGCTTCAACCTCGACTTCGGCCACCTCGACCCGAAGGACATCGAGGGCAAGCGCGTGGGCGTGCGCAGCTATGCCCAGACCACCGGGCTGTGGATTCGCGGCGTGCTGCGCCACGAGTACGGGGTCGACCTCGACAAGGTGACCTGGATGACGCTCAACGACGGCCACCTGGCCGAGTACAGCGACCCGGCCAACTGCATCCGCCTGCCCAAGGGCTCGTCGATCCCCGACATGATGATGGCCGGCGAGCTTGACGCCGCGCTGCTGGGCGAAGACATGCCCAAGGACCCGCGCGTGCGCACCCTGGTGCCCGACGCGCATGCCGCCGCCAAGGCCTGGTACGCGCGAGAAGGCTTCGTGCCGATCAACCACATGTTCGTGGTGCACGAGAGCCTGTCGCAGAACCGGCCCGACATCGTGCGCGAGATCTACCGCATGGTGGCCGACAGCCGCGCGCTGGCCGAGGGCGTGCCGGCGGTGTTTCCGCCGCTGGGCCTGGAGGCCAACCGCAAGGGCCTGCAGGCGGCCATCGACTGGGCGCTCGACCAGAAGATCATCCCCCAGCGCCTGAGCGTCGACCAGCTGTTCGACGACCTCACCGGCAGCCTCGGATGAACCTGCGCGCGTGCTCGCTGCTGCTCGGCGGCCTGGCCGTCGGCGCCGCGGCGCTGCTGCTGCCGGCCCGGGCCACCGCGGCACCTGCGAGCGCGCCACCTGCGAGCGCGGCATCTGCGACCGCGCCACCTGCGACCGCAGCACCTGCCACCCCGGCACAGCCCGCCGCCGCCTGTGGCGCCAACGGCCTGGTGCTGGTGGGCAGCGAGGGCGGCCAGCTGCACCGCCTGCGGCTCGATACCTGCAGCGGCGCACTGACGCCGCTGGGCGAGCCGCTGGCGCTGGCGCGGCCGCGCTGGATCACGCCGCACCCCACGCTGCCGGTGGTCTACGTGGCCAGCGACGCCGAGGGCCACGAGGGCCGCGTGGCCGCCTATGCGCTGGATGCCGACGGCGCTGCGCTGGCCGCGCTGGGCAGCGTGGGCAGCGGTGGCGCCGGCGCCACCCACCTGGCCGTGGTGCCCGGCGCCCGCGGCCTGCTGGTGGCCAACTTCGGCGCCGGCTCGGCCAGCAGCCTGGCCCTGCTGGCCGACGGCCGCCTGGGCGAGCGCACGGCCACGCTGCAGGCCACCGGTTCGGGCCCGCACCGCCGCCAGGCCAGCGCCCACGCGCATGGCGTCACGCCCGATCCCAGCGGCCGCTGGGCCCTGGTGGCCGACCTGGGCGCCGACCGCCTGTTCGTGCACGCCATCGAACCCGCCAGCCAGCGCCTGCTGGCCGACGAGGTGCAGCCGCCGCGCCACCTGGCCCTGGCGCCGGGCAGCGGCCCGCGCCGCACCCTGTTTGGCGCCGACGGGCGCAGCGTGTACCTGGTCAATGAACTGAGCGGCCAGCTGCAGGTGCTGCGCTGGCATGCCGACAGTGCCCGCCTGAGCCCGCTGCAGACCCTGCCGCTGGCCAGCCCCGGCTTCAGCGGCACGCCCAGCGGCTCGGAGCTGCTGCTGGCCCGCGACGGCCGCACGCTGTATGCCGGCCACCGCGGCGAGAACCAGCTGCTGGCCTGGCGCATCGACCCCGCCAGCGGCCAGCTGAGCCTGCTGCAGCGCCTGCCGCTGGCCGGCCAGGGCCCGTGGGCGGCCGATCTGCACCCGTCGGGCCGCTGGCTGCTCACCGCCAACCTGCGCAGCCACCAGGTGCAGGTGTTCGCGGTGGATGCCGCCAGCGGCAGCCTGCGCGAAGCCGGCCCGCCGCTGCCCCTGCCCGGCGCGATGAGCCTGAGCGCCGTGCGCTGAACCCCTTTGGCCCACCCGCCCGCGGCCTGTGCCTGGCCGCGGTGCCCCAACCCTCCCGAGGAGACCGGTCATGGACCGCCGCACCTTCCTGAGCCGCGCCGGCACCGCCGCCTGCGCCCTGTCGCCGCTGGCCCTGCCGCGCACCGCCCTGGCCACGGCCACAGCCACGAACGCAGCGCCGGCCGCCCCGGCCGCGCTGGGCCCGCTGCTGCTCAACCGCATCGGCCCGTCGGCCTCGGCCGTCTACATCGCCAACGCCGACGGCAGCGGCGAGCGCAAGCTGATCGACAGCGGCACGCTCGACTACAACGCCAGCTTCTCGGCCGATGGCCAGTGGCTGGTGTTCACCTCCGAGCGCGACGGCCTGGGCAACTCCAACCTCTACCGCATGCGGGTCGACGGCAGCCAGCTCGAACGCCTGACCGAGGGCCCGGCGGTCGAGGATGCCGGCGTGTTCTCGCCCGACGGCAGCCAGGTGGCCTTCGTCAGCACGCGCGACAGCCTGCTGGCCAACATCTGGGTGCTGGACCTGAAGACCCGCCGGCTGCGCAACCTGACCGGCGTGGCCGCGCTGCAGGGCCGGCCCGAGTCGCCCAACGGCTTCTTCCGCCCCAGCTGGTCGCCCGACGGCCAGTGGCTGGCCTTCTCGTCGGACCGCAACACCGACTGGAAGGGCCACCACGACGGCGCCGGCTGGGAGCACACCCAGGAGCTCAGCATCTACGTGATGCGCGCCGACGGCTCGGGCCTGCGCCAGGTGGCCAGCCGCAAGGCCCACTGCCAGGGCTCGCCCAAGTGGTCGCCCGACGGCCGGCGCATCGTGTTCTACGAAACCCTGGCCGAATACACCTACTGGGTGCTGCGGCCCGACCTGCTGCTGAAGATCGACTCGCAGATCGTCTCGGTGGACGTGGCCAGCGGCGCGCGCACCGTGCACACCAGCGGCCCGGGCTTCAAGATCAGCCCGCAGTACCGCGGCCAGGACGAGATCGTCTACCGCCGCAAGGGCGGCCCCGAGGACGGCCTGTACAGCACCGTGAGCGGCCAGCCCGTGGTCAGGCTGGCCGGCTTGCGCACGCCCAGCTGGTCGGCCGATGGCCGCCAGCTGGTGTACGAGAAGTTCACCTGGCGCGGCTGGAAGCAGAACCAGCCGCTGTACAGCTGGGACCCGCAGCGCGAGTACCGCTACACCGATGTGTGGCCGGCGTTCTCGAAGGACGGCTGGATGGTGCTCACCGCCAAGCACGAGGACGGCTCGGTCGACGTGATGCGGCCCGATGGCTCGCAGCGCCGCCGCGTCTACGACGTCACGCGGCAAAGCGGGCTCGACCCCACGCTGGTGCGGCGCGGCCTGGGCGGCGCGTTTTTTCCGGTGTGGTCGCCCGATGGCGAGTGGATCGTCTTCGGCGTGGGCCAGTGGTTCACCCAGCGCGGCAAGGGCCGGGCCCGGCTGATGCGCGTCAAACGCGACGGCACCGGCCTGGAGCAGCTCACCGACGACAGCATCTTCAACGCCGGCTTTCCCAGCTACTCGGCCGATGGCCAGGCGGTGGTGTTCCGCATCGCCAACGAAGACCCCAACAGCGCCTCGCTGGGCGGCCTGGCGGTGCTGGACCTGGCAACGCGCCAGGTGCGGCGCATCACCCAGGGCTACGACAACATGCCGATCTGGTCGCCCGACGGCAGCCGCATCCTGTTCAACCGCGGCGTGCGCATCCCGGGCAGCGTGTGGTCGAACTTCGACCTCTACACCGTGCGCCCCGACGGCAGCGACCTGCGCCGCCTGACCGATCACCCGGCCAGCGACGGCCATGCGGTGTGGACGCCCGACGGCCGGCAGATTCTCTACAACAGCGGCCAGGCCGGCTACCGCGACGAGGCCTGCCACTACGACCAGACCTTCCAGCCCTACGGCCAGCTGTTCGTGATGAACGCCGATGGCAGCGGCAAGCGCCAGATCACCGACAGCATCTGGGAGGACTCGACCCCGCAGTACGTGCCCAGCCGCTGAGCCCCAGCGCCCCCCCACCGTCCATGGTGCTGCCGCATCGGGCCACGGGCCCCCGCCCGCCAAGAGCCACCGAGCAGGCCAGCACCGCATCCCCCCCAGGAGACAAGATGACCCCGCTACCGCATTGGCTGATCTGCGGCGCCAGCACACTGGTGCTGCTCGAGCCCGCCGCCGCCCAGACTGCCACCGCGCCGACGCCCGCCGCGCCGACGCCCGCCGCCCAGGGCGAGCCCACCGCCGTCACCATCACCGGCTCGCGCGTGATCCGCAACGGCGACACCAGCCCCTCGCCGGTGACCGTGATCGCCGCCGACGACATGCTCACCGCCAAGCCCGGCGCCACGCTGGCCGAGGCGCTGAACGCGCTGCCGGTGTTTGCCGGCTCGCGCGGGGCCGGCAGCAACCCCACCACCTCGGGCAGCGCGGCCGGCGGCAACGGCTCGGCCAACCAGCTCAACCTGCGCAACATCGGGGCCACGCGCACCCTGGTGCTGATGGACGGCAAGCGCGTGCCGCCCACGCTGTTCAATGGCGTGGTCGATGTCGACCTGATCCCGCAGATGTTCGTCGAGCGGGTGGATGTGGTGACCGGCGGCGTGTCGGCGGTGTACGGCTCGGATGCCATGACCGGGGTGGTGAACTACGTCATCAACCGCAAGTTCAACGGCGTCAAGCTCGATGTCAGCACCGGCCTGTCGGAGCGCGGCGACGCGGCCAAGTACAACGCCGGCGTCGGCTGGGGCGCCAAGCTGGGCGGCGGCCTGCACGCCGAGGCCGGGGTGGAGTACCGCCGCGAGGACGGCATCGGCCGCCGCTCCGACCGCGAGTGGATGAACCAGTGGGGCGTGACCGGCGCCGGCACCAGCGCCAGCCCCTATGTGCTGCAGGGCGATCTGCGGCAGAAGGACTACCCCTTCGGCGGCCTGATCACGCGCGGGGCGCTGGCCGGCCAGGTGTTCAGCAGCAACGGCGTGCTGAGCCCCTTTGTGGCCGGCAGCGGCACCGGCACTGCCGCCATCCAGGTGGGTGGCGATGGCGGCTACTGGGATTCGGGCCTGCTGGCGCGGCTGGAGGGCACCCAGCTGTTCGGCCGCCTGGACTACGAGATGAGCGAACGCCTGCGCGCCCATGTGCAGCTGTCGGGCAACCTCAAGACCAACACCAGCTACGCCGAGACCAACCAGCTCAACAACGTCTCGCTGCGCCGCAGCAACGCCTTCCTGCCCGCCGATGTGCAGGCGCTGATGCCCAGCAGCCAGACCACCTTCGGCTTCAGCAAGTTCATGGCCGATGCGCCGCGCGTGCAGGCCGATGCCGACTCGCGGCAGTGGGTGCTGACCAGCGGCCTGGAGGGCCGGCAGGGCGGCCTGGGCTGGAACCTCGACTACACCTACGGCCGCTCCACGCTGGCCACCGGCCTGAGCCAGGTGCTCAACCGCCAGAAGCTGGCCGCCGCGCTGGACGCGGTGTCCAGCGGCGGGCGCGTCGTCTGCGCCATCACGCTCAGCCACCCCGGCCTGGCCGATGACTGCGTGCCGCTGAACGTGTTCGGCCCCACGGCCTCGTCGGCCCAGGCGCTCGACTACGTGACCGACACGGTGCAGTTCGGCTCCACCACCGAGATGCACGACATCGGCGCCGGCCTGCGCGGCAGCCCGTTCAGCAGCTGGGCCGGCCCGGTCAATGCGGCCGCCTCGGCCGGCTGGCGCAAGGTGTCGTTCGCGTCGACCAGCAGCGCGCGGCCGACCGACCTGGTCAACTGCACCGGCCTGTCGCTGAACTGCAGCACCGGTGCCGCCCGCAACGAGTTCGTGTTTGGCGAAACGCCGCAGGGCGTCAGCCAGACGGTGTGGGAGCTGGCCGCCGAGGTGGACGTGCCGCTGCTCAAGAACGCCGCCTTCGCCAAGGCCCTGCATGCCAACGCCGCCGCGCGCCACACCCACTACAACACCAGCGGCACCTATGCCACCTGGAAGGCGGGCCTGGACTGGCATGTCACCGACACGCTGCGCATGCGCGCCACGCGCTCGCGCGACATCCGCGCGCCCACGCTGTACGACCTGTTTGCACCCGCCTCCAGCGTGCAGGTGCGGCCCACCGACCTGCTCACCGGCGCCAGCCCCACGGTGCCGTCGATCGACGAGTCGAACGAGTCGCTCACCGCCGAGATCGGCAACACCCTGACCCTGGGCCTGGTGTGGAAGGCGGCGCCCAGGCTCAGCCTGGCGCTCGACGCCTACCGCATCCGCATCTCCGATGCCATCACCTCGGTCACCGGCTCGACCGCGGCCTTCCAGCGCGCCTGCTACAGCAGTGGCGGCAGCTCGCCCTACTGCGCGCTGCAGCAGCGCCCCAACGGCTTTGCCGACACCTCGGCGGCCAATGCCGTGACGGCCTGGTATGTGCGCAGCGTCAACATCTCCGAGATCGAGACCTACGGCCTGGACCTCGAGGCCAACTACGCCACCACGCTGTTCGGCCGGCCGGCGTCGATGCGCCTGCTCACCGCGTGGCAGCCGCATGTGGTGTACCGCCAGCCCGATCTGGCCACGGTCGACCAGGGCGGCGTGGCCTTCGGGCCCGGCGGCCTGGCGGCCACGCCGGCGGTGCGCGTGACCGGCTTCTTGCGCATGCGGCCGGTCGAGGCCCTCACGGTGGACATCATGCAGCGCTGGCGCAGCGCCATGAAGCTCAGCGGCGATGCCAGCCAGGTCTGGGTCAACAACCGCATGGCCTCGTTTGCCACCACCGGCATCAACCTGGCGTACGACCTCGACACCGGCGTCGGCGAGCCGCAGCTGTTCTTCAACGTCGAGAACCTGTTCAACGCCACGCCGCCGCCCGGCGCGTTCTCGGGCAACGGCACCCGTGCCGGCCTGCGCGACGGCTACGCACTGGGCGACGACGTGCGCGGCCGCTACTACAGCGCCGGTGTGCGCATGCGTTTCTAGACCCCTCCCCAACCCCCCGCGTCCACGATGTACAAGAACCTGATCGACGGCCAGTGGCTGGCCGGCCCTGCCAGCAGCGCCAACCTCAACCCCTCGGACACGCGCGACTGCATCGGCCAGTACGCCCAGGCCGATGCCGCACAGGCCCGGGCGGCCATTGCCGCGGCCACGGCCGCCGCGCCGGCCTGGGGCCTGAGCACGCCGCAGCAGCGCTTCGAGCTGCTGGACGCGGTGGGCCACGAGATCCTGGCGCGCAAGGCCGAGCTGGGCGACCTGCTGGCCCGCGAAGAGGGCAAGACCCTGGCCGAGGCCATTGGCGAGGTGGCGCGCGCCGGGCAGATCTTCAAGTTCTTCGCCGGCGAGGCGCTGCGCCCGGCCGGCGAGCTGCTGCCCTCGGTGCGCCCCGGCGTGGGCGTGGAGATCACGCGCGAGCCGGTGGGCGTGGTGGGCCTGATCACGCCCTGGAACTTTCCGCTCGCCATCCCGGCGTGGAAGGTGGCACCGGCGCTGGCCCACGGCAACGCGGTGGTGCTCAAGCCGGCCGATCTGGTGCCCGGCAGCGCCTGGGCGCTGGCCGACATCCTGCACCGCGCCGGCCTGCCGCCGGGCGTGTTCAACCTGGTGATGGGCCGCGGCGCGGTGGTTGGCCAGGCGCTGCTGCACGACGAGCGGGTCAACGCCATCAGCTTCACCGGCTCGGTGGGCACCGGCCGCCAGGTGGCCCAGGCCTGCGCGGCGCGCATGGCGCGCTGCCAGCTCGAGATGGGTGGCAAGAACCCCTTCATCGTGCTCGACGACGTCGATCTGGCGCTGGCCGTGAACTGCGCCGTCAACAGCGGCTTCTTCTCCACCGGGCAGCGCTGCACGGCCAGCAGCCGGGTCATCGTCACCGAGGGCATCCACGACCGCTTCGTGGCGGCCATGGTCGAGCGCATGCGCGGGCTGAAGGTGGGCGACGCGCGCAAGCCGGGCACCGACATCGGCCCGGTGGTCGACGCCCGCCAGCTCGAGCAGGACCTGGCCTACATCGACATCGGCCGCCAGGAGGGCGCCACGCTGGCCGCCGGCGGCCAGGCCCTGGCCTGCAACGAGGACGGCGCCCCCGGCCACTACCTGCAGCCGGCGCTGTTCACCGACACCACGCCCGGCATGCGCATCAACCGCGAGGAGATCTTCGGCCCGGTGGTCAGCGTGCAGCGCGCCAAGAGCTACGAAGACGCCCTGGCCCTGGCCAACGACACGCCCTTCGGCCTGGCCGCGGGCATTGCCACCAGCAGCCTGAAACACGCCACGCACTTCAAGCGCCATGCCCAGGCCGGCATGGTGATGGTGAACCTGCCGACGGCGGGCGTGGACTACCACGTGCCGTTCGGCGGCCGCAAGGGCTCGAGCCTGGGCCCGCGCGAGCAGGGCCGCCATGCGGCCGAGTTCTACACCACGGTGAAAACCGGCTACACGCTGGCCTGAGCCGCACCAGGTAACGCCGGGCCGCCCCAGGTTTTCTTGACCCCCTCGGGGGACCTGAGGGCGGTGCGCCGGCAGGTCTGGGGGCGCGCTCAGCCGGCGCGCGCCGCGCTCGACTCGCGCACCACCATCTCGGGCGCCGACAGCTCGGCGGTGGGCTTGCGCCCGGCGATCAGGTCAAGAATCGCCTCGGCCGAGCGGCGGCCCAGCTCCACCACCGGCTGGCGCACGCTGGACAGCGGCGGCAGCGTGTACTGCGAGGTGGTCACGTCGTCAAAGCCCACCAGCGACATGTGCTGCGGCACCTGCAGGCCGCGCCGATGCAGCGCCAGCGCCGCGCCATAGGCCATCTGGTCGTTGGCCGCAAACACCGCGCTGAACGGCCGGCCGCTGTCGAGCAGGCGCTCCATCGCACGCAGGCCGCCTTCCTCGATGTAGTGGCCGTGCTGCAGCAGGGCCTCGTCGGGGGCGATGCCGGCCGCCGCCAGCGCGCTGCGCCAGCCCTGCTCGCGCACCATTGCGTCGGGGTGCTCGGGGTCGCCGCCGATGAAGGCGATGCGGCGGTGGCCCAGCGCCAGCAGGTGCTCGGTGGCCAGGCGCGCGCCCTGCAGGTTGTCGAAGGCCAGCGAGCACAGGCCCGGCGCCTTCAGCGTGCGCCCGGTCACCACCACCGGCAGCTGGCGCGCCAGCGCCTTGACGGCGCTGTCGGTGATGCGGCCGTCCAGCAGGATCAGGCCATCCACCCGGCGCGCGCGCAGCATCTCGATGCAGCGCGCCTCGTCGCCGGCCGTCCAGTGGCCGCTGACGAACAGCGGGCTGTAGCCGGCCAGCTGCAGCACATCCTCGATGCCGCGCAGCGCGCCGCCGTAGAACGGCGAATCGATCACCTGCGTGACCACGCCGATGCTCAGCGTGCGCCCGCCGGCCAGGCCGCGCGCCACCGGGTTGGGCACGAAGCCCAGCGCCTCGATGGCATCGGCCACGGCCTGCTTCTTGGCATCGGCCACGATGGCCGTGCCGTTGATGATGCGCGACACGGTGCTGGGCGACACGCCGGCACGCTCGGCCACCTGTTGCAGCGTGACCACGCCGCCGGCCCTGGCGGCGCGGGCAGCGCGGGCGCCCTGCGGGGCGCGTGGCCGCGGGGTCGCGTCAGAGTCTCGGGCCATGGGCGGGGTAGCGACAGCAGCTGGGTTGGCGCGCAGTGTACGGGCCACCGCGGCGGCCCCGGGCCCTGGCTTGCCCGGGTAGTCGAAAGCGCTTTCAACAACACCAAGGGTGACTACTAGGTGGCAAGGCGCGGCGACCGGCTTACGCTCTTGCAAGCGCTTTCAAGCTGGTTTGCGCACCAGCAGCAGACCCGGGTGCGGTGCTGGCGTCCCACGCCGCAGCCCGATCGTCCACGAATGTCGGAGACAAGCCCATGAGCTCACAACGCCCCGCGATCCGCCCGGCCGGCCGGCCCCCTGCCTTCCGCGTCACGCGCCTGGCCGCCGCCTGCGGCATGCTGCTGGCCGGCGCCTCGGCCGCCCAGGCCCAGCAGGCCGCCGCTGCGCCCGCCGCCGCCGCCAGCCAGCCCACGCAGACCGTGGTGGTGAAGGGCATCCGCAAGAGCGTCGAATCGGCGCTGGCGCTCAAGCGCGAGGCCCATGGCATCGTCGACGGCATCGTGGCCGAGGACATCGGCCGCTTCCCCGATGCCAACCTGGCCGAGGCCATGCAGCGCATCAGCGGCGTGGCCATCGACCGCAACAGCCAGGGCGAGGGCTCCAAGATCACCGTGCGCGGCGTCGGCCCTGACTTCAACCTGGTGCTGTTCAACGGCCGCCAGATGCCGGCGTCCACCATCCAGGGCACCGGGCCGTCCAACTCGCGCGCCTTCGACTTTGCCAACCTGGCGGCCGAGTCCATCAGCGCGCTCGAGGTCTACAAGACCAGCCGCGCGGCCAGCCCCAGCGGCGGCATCGGCGCCACGATCAACGTCAAGACCACGCGGCCGCTCGAAGACCCGGGCCTGAAGGCCACCATCGGCCTCAAGACGATGTTCGACAAGTCGAACGAACGCCTGCCCAGCACGGTGAGTGGCGACTCCATGACGCCCGAGGTCTCGGGCCTGTACAGCAACACCTTTGCCGGCAACACGGTGGGCGTCGCCCTTGCCGCCAGCTACCAAAAGCGCAACGGCGGCTACAACCAGGTCTCGGTGAGCAACGGCTGGCGCAGCTTCAAGGGCGCCACCAACGACTGGGGCACGATCCCGCAGAACGGCAGCCCCGGCAGCGAGCGCATCACCAACCGCCCGGGCGCCACCGACACCTACTCGGTGCCGCAGAACATCGGCTACAGCACCACCGGCGTGCAGACCGAGCGCATCAACGGCCAGCTGACGCTGCAGTACAAGCCCGCCAGCAACATCACCACCACGCTCGACTACACGCTGTCGGACTACACCGTGCAGTCCAAGCGCAATGACCTGTCGGCCTGGTTCAACTTCGGGCCGACCACCAGCACCTGGACCAATGGCCCGGTGGCCGCACCGCTGCTCTACAAGGAGCTGATCCCCGCCGGCACCAGCGACGTGGCCATGGGCGCGGCGCAGTTCGCCACCAAGACCGAGCTGCGCTCGCTGGGCTTCAACCTCGAGTGGAAGCTCAGCGACCGCCTGCGCTTCGGCGCCGACCTGCACCAGTCGACCTCCACCACCCGGCCCGACAGCCCCTACGGCAGCGACGCGGTGCTGGGCAGCGCGGTGTTTCGCCGCGGCGACACCGCGGTGGACTTCTCCAGGGACTTCCCGGTGCTGATGCTGACCAACACCAGCGTCCCGGCCTCGGAGCAGCTGGTCACCGGTTCGTCGTTCCGCAGCAGCTACATGAAGGCCGAGATCGACCAGCTGCAGCTCAAGGGCCAGTACCGCTTCGAGGACGCCTCCAAGCTCGACTTCGGCCTGAGCATGACCACGGCCAACAACCGCACCGCCTACGGCAACGTCGACCGCGGCACCTGGGGCGGCACCGGCACGCCGGCCGACTACCCCGACAGCGCCTTCCAGTCCGACACCCTGGCCAAGTACTTCAGCCGCATCTCGGGCAGCAACGACCCGCGCATGTTCAACCAGTGGAACGTGTGGGACTTCAAGACCATCCGCGACGTGGCCGCCAAGGTGGTGGGCGACGAGTCGCAGTTCCTGGCCCCCACCACCTACACCACCGACCGCCGGGTGAAGGAAGAGTCGCAAAGCCTGTACCTGCAGTACGGCCGCGAGTTCGATCTCGGCACCCAGCCGGTGACCATGAACGTGGGCCTGCGCTACGAGAGCACCAAGGTCACCTCGTCGTCCAGGGTGCCCATCGCCACCAGCCTGAGCTGGGAGTCCAACAACGAGCTGCTGGTCAAGTACGGCGCCGCGGGCTTCACCACGCTGAAGGGCAAGTACAGCCATGTGCTGCCCAGCCTCGACTTCGACACCGACCTCAACGACAACCTCAAGCTGCGCCTGAGCTATGGCGAGACCATCGGCCGGCCCGGCTGGGGCGACATCCAGGGTGGCCAGACCTTGGCCAACCCGGTGCGCTTTGACGGCGGCACCGGTTCGTCGGGCGATCCCAGCCTCAAGCCGCTCAAGAGCAAGAACTCCGACATCTCGCTCGAGTACTACTACGGCAAGGCCAGCTTCGTGGCGGTGGGCCTGTTCGAGAAGCGGATCAACAACTACATCGGCGTCACCATCCAGAAGTCCACGCCCTTCAACCTGGCCACGCCGATCGGCGGCGCGATGTACCGCGAGGCCGTGGCCAGGGGCTGCGTCACCAGCGACGTGACCTGCATCCGCAACTACATCCTGCGCAACTTCAACGGCCAGAACGGCGTCGTCAAGAACGCCGCCGACGATGTCAACGGCAATGCCACCGGCGTGATCCCCGGCGTGGCGGGCGATCCGATCGCCAGCTTCAACATCACCATGCCGGCCAACCAGAAGGCGGCCGGGCTGCGCGGGCTGGAAGTCAATGTGCAGCACCGCTTCGGCAACAGCGGCTTCGGTCTGGGCGCCAACTACACCGTGGTGGCCTCGGGCCTGAAGTACGACGACGCCAGCCTGGGCGAGCAGTTCGCGCTGGAAGGCCTGGGCAACTCGGCCAACCTGGTGGGCTTCTGGGAGAACGACCAGTGGCATGTGCGCGCCGCCTACAACTGGCGCGGCAAGTTCCTGTCGGGGCGCTTCGACAGCGACCGGGCCAACCCGGTCTACACCCAGGCCTACGGCCAGCTCGACGTGAACTTCGGCTACAAGGTCAACAAGAACCTGTCGTTCCAGGTCGAGCTGCGCAACCTCAACGATGGTGTCATCCGTCTGCACAGCCGCAACGAGCACCAGCTCGAGTACGCCACCCAGACCGGCCGACGCTACCTGGCCGCCGCGCGCTACACCTTCTGACGGGCCACGCAGGAGCGCGCCTTGCGGGCGCCTCCTGCGCAGCGTGTCCGCGGTCCACCGGCTGCGTTTAAAGTGACTGCATGACGGTTCTCCGATGGGCCCGACCGTGAACGACGCCATCCGCCACGTGGTGGTGCTGGGGGGCGGCTCGGCCGGCTGGCTGGTGGCCGCTCTGATCGCCGCCGAGCATGGTGGTGCGCAGGCCGACGGCCTGCGCGTCACGCTGATCGAATCGGCCGAGCAGCCACCCATCGGCGTGGGCGAGGGCACCTGGCCCAGCATGCGCGACACGCTGCGCCGCATCGGCCTGCCCGAGACCACGCTGCTGCGCGACTGCGATGCCTCGTTCAAGCAGGGCTCGCGCTTCGATGGCTGGGCCAGCGGTGCGCCCGGCGATGTCTACCACCACCCGTTCTCGCTGCCGCAGGGCCATGGCGACGTCGACCTGGTCGCGCCCTGGCTGGCCGGCCATGGCGACCAGGCCTTTGCCACGCTGGTGAGCCACCAGCCGGCGCTGTGCGACGCCGGCCGCGCGCCCAAGCAGGCGGGCACGCCCGAGTACGCCGCCGTGGCCAACTACGGCTACCACTTCGACGCCGCCAAGTTCGGCCTGGCGCTGCGCACGCATGCGGTGCAGCGCCTGGGCGTGCGCCATGTGGTCGACGAGGTCACGGCCGTGCGCGCGCACACCGGCAACGGCCGCGCCGGCCAGGTGGCGGGCGACATCGCCGCGCTGATCACGCGCGGGCCGGGCGACCGGGCCGGCGACCAGGCAGGAGATGGGGCAGGCGACCGGGCAGGGCAGGGCCCGGGCGAGGTGGCGGGCGACCTGTTCATCGACTGCTCGGGCCTGGCCGCGCGCCTGATCGGCCAGCACTACGGCGTGCCGCTGTGCAGTGCGCGCGAGGTGCTGTTCAACGACCGTGCGCTGGCCGTGCAGCTGCCCTATGCGCAGCCCGACGCGCCGATCGCCTCGCAAACCATTGCCACCGCCTGCGCCAGCGGCTGGATCTGGGACATCGGCCTGCCCACGCGCCGCGGTGTGGGCCTGGTCTACAGCAGCGGCCACACCCGCGACGAGCTGGCCGCCGAGACCTTGCGGGCCCATGTGCAGCGCAGCGGCGGCCCGGCCGACATTGCGCCGCGCAGCATCCGCTTCGAGCCGGGCCACCGCGCCCGCTTCTGGCAGAACAACTGCGTGGCGGTGGGCCTGGCCTCGGGCTTCATCGAGCCGCTGGAGGCCTCGGCCCTGGCGCTGGTGGAGCTGTCGGCCGCGATGATCAGCGACGAGCTGCCGGCCACGCGGGCCGACATGGACATCGTGGCGCGGCGCTTCAACGCACGCTTTGCGCACCGCTGGCAGCGCGTGATCGAGTTCCTGAAGCTGCACTATGTGCTGAGCCGGCGCGTGGACGACACGGCCCACGGCTACTGGCGCAGCCACCGCGACGACGCCACCCAGCCCGAGCGCCTGCGCGAGCTGCTGCTGCTGTGGCGGCACCGCCCGCCCTACCGGCACGACTTTGAATGCGTGGACGAGGTGTTTCCGTCGGCCAGCTGGCAGTACGTGCTGTACGGCATGGGCTTTCGGCCGGCACCCGGTGGCCACACCCGGCGCGCCGGGCCGCCGGCGCTGGCCGAGCGCCGCTTTCAAGAGGCCGCCCAGCTGGCGCGCCGCATGCTGGCCGGCCTGCCCGACAACCGCGCGCTGATCAACCACATCCGCCAGCATGGCCTGGCGGCACTGCCCGCCGCCTGACCCGTCCACCGTCTCAACCGCCTCAACCGCTGCCCCCCCGCACCATGACCCACGCCGTCGCGCTCGACCCCGCCCAGCACCAGGCGCTGCGCATCCTCACCAGCCGTGGCGCCGCCTGGGGCGACGAGGCCATGTCGGCCCTGGTGGTGCCCAACGAGTTCCGCGCCGTGCAGGCCTGCTACCCGATCGTCTTCGAGCCCACCGCCAACGGCAGCTTCCAGCCGGTGGCGCTGTTCGGGCTGGAGCCCGGGCAGAACCTGTTCCTGGGCCTCAACGGCTGGGACGCGCCCTGCCTGCCGATGAGCGTGGAGCGCCAGCCCTTCCTGATCGGCCGGGCCGGCGATCAGCTCAGCGTGCATGTCGACCTGGCGCACCCGCGCATCAGCCAGACCCACGGCGAGCCGGTGTTCGACGCCATGGGCATGCCCGGCCCCTACCTCGAGCGCATCACCGCCCTGCTGGGCGCGCTGCACGAGGGCGTGCAGCAGTTGCCGGCCTTCATCGACGCGCTGCTGGCCCACGAGCTGCTCGAGTCCTTCGTGCTCGACATCACCGATGCCGATGGCAGCACCAGCCGCCTGGCCGGCTACTACACCCTGCACGAGGAGCGCCTGGCCGCGCTGGATGGACGCGCGCTCACCGCGCTGCACCATGCCGGCCACCTGGCGCTGATCTACATGGTGCTGGCCTCCACGGCGCAGTTTCCGGCGCTGATCGAGCGGCGCAAGCGCCGCCAGACCGGCCTGGCCTGAGCGGCTGAGGCCGTCCGCGCGCGCCGCCATGCCTGCCATGCCTGCCATGCCCGCGATGACCGCGATGACCGCGATGCGCGAGCTGCACGGCCTGCACGCCGATGCCCTGCCCGAGGCCGTGCTCACCAGCACCCAGCCGCTGCTGCTGCGCGGCCTGGTGGCGCACTGGCCGGTGGCCCGGGCCGGGCTGCAAGGCCCGCACGCGGTGGCCGACTACCTGCGCGGCTTTGGCGCCGATGCGGCGGTGGGCGTGCTGCTGGGCCCGCCCGAGATCGGCGGCCGCTTCTTCTACAACGACAGCCTCACCGGCATGAACTTCCGCCGCGAGGGCGGCCGCCTGGGCCGCGTGCTGGATGCGCTGCTGCAACTGGCGGCCGCGCCGCCCGGCGCACCACCGCCGCCCGCGCTGTACGTGGGCTCGACCTCGGTCGACAGCTGCCTGCCGGGCTTTCGCGCGGCCAACGATCTGGGCGACGCCGGCGTGCAGGCGCGCGAGCCGCTGGCCAGCCTCTGGCTGGGCAACCGCACGCGCATTGCCGCGCACTTCGACCTGCCCGACAACATCGCCTGCGTGGTGGCCGGGCGGCGTCGCTTCACGCTGTTTCCGCCCGAGGCGGTGGCCGATCTGTACGTGGGCCCGCTCGACCTCACGCCCGCCGGCCAGGCCATCAGCCTGGTGGACATGGCGGCGCCCGACTTCGAGCGCTTTCCGCGCTTTGCCAAGGCCTTGCAAGTGGCCCAGGTGGCCGAGCTGGCGCCGGGCGACGCGATCTTCATCCCCAGCCTGTGGTGGCACCAGGTCGAGGCGCTGGAGCCCTTCAACGTGCTGGTCAACTACTGGTGGCGGCAAAGCCCCGCGCAGATGGATTCACCGATGGCCACGCTGCTGATGGCCCTGCTGACCCTGCGCGACCTGCCGCCCGCGCAGCGCGAGGCCTGGCGCGCGCTGTTCTCGCACTATGTGTTCGATGCCGACGGCGACACGGCCGCGCACATTGCGCCGCATGCGCGCAGCGTGCTGGCGCCGCTGGATGCCGGCGGCGCGCAGGCCCTGCGCCAGCAGATCATCAAGCGGCTCACCCGTTGAGCCCGCGCGACGCCACCCGCCCCTGAAAACCCCGCCCATGAGCCCTGATACCCCCGCCGCAGCCAGCACGCAGCCCGTGCGCCGCATCGTCATCGCCGGCGGCGGCACCGCCGGCTGGATGGTGGCCGCCTGCATCTCCAAGACGCTGGGCCAGCTGCTCGACATCCGGCTGATCGAATCGGACGAGATCGGCACCGTGGGCGTGGGCGAGGCCACCATCCCCACGCTGCACACCTTTCACGAGCTGCTGGGCATCCACGAGCAGGAGTTCATGGCCGCCACCCAGGCCACCTTCAAGCTGGGCATCCGCTTCGAGGGCTGGCGCGATGTGGGCGAGGACTACATCCACTCCTTCGGCCTGACCGGGCAGGACCACTGGACTGCCGGCTTCCAGCACTTCTGGCTGAAGGGCCGCGCCCGCGGCCTGGCGGCCGACTACGGCGCCTACTGCCTGGAGCTGCGCGCCGCCGAGGAAAGCCGCTTCGCCCACCTGCCGCGCAACGGCCTGAACTACGCCTACCACCTGGACGCCACGCTGTACGCGCGCTTTCTGCGCCAGATGAGCCAGGCCCACGGCGTGCAGCGCATCGAGGGCAAGATCGTCGAGGTGCGCCAGGCGCCGCCCACGCACCCAGGCGAGCCGGGCGACATCCAGGCCCTGCGGCTGGACAACGGCGCGCTGATCGAGGGCGACCTGTTCATCGACTGCACCGGCATGCGCTCGCTGCTGCTGGGCCAGACGCTGGGCGTGGCCTACCAGGACTGGTCGCACTGGCTGCCCTGCGACAGCGCGGTGGCGGTGCAGACCGCCTCGGTGGCGCCGGCCGTGCCCTATACCCGCTCGATCGCGCACACCTTCGGCTGGCAGTGGCGCATTCCGCTGCAGCACCGCGTGGGCAACGGCCTGGTGTACGCCAGCCGCGACCTGCCCGACGACCAGGCCGGCGCGGCCCTGCTGCAGCGGGTGCAGGGCGAGGTGCTGACCCAGCCGCGCGTCATCAAGTTCACGCCCGGCCAGCGCGAGGTGGTGTGGCGGCGCAACTGCGTGGCCATCGGCCTGGCCAGCGGCTTTCTCGAACCGCTGGAATCGACCAGCATCCACCTGATCCAGCGCGGCGTGCTCAAGCTGATGCAGCTGTTTCCGCAGCACGGCATCCGCCAGACCGACATCGACGAATACAACCGCCAGTGCCGCGACGAGATGCAGCACATCCGCGACTTCATCATCCTGCACTACCACGTGACCCACCGCGACGACGTGGCCTTCTGGCGCCACTGCCGCACGATGGACGTGCCCGACTCGCTGCGCCACCGCATCGCGCTGTTCCGCGAGACGGCGCGGGTGTTCCGCGTGCCCAACGAGCTGTTTGCCGAGAACTCGTGGATCCAGGTGATGCTGGGCCAGGGCATCGTGCCGCAGCAGCACCACCCGGTGGCCGACCTGATGGGCGACGCCGAGCTTGACGGCTTTCTGCGCGAGATCCGCGGCCGTGTCGAGCGCAGCCTGGGCCAGCTGCCCGAGCATGCCGCGTACGTGGCGCGCTACAGCGGCACGCCGCAGCGCGGGCCGGTCAGCCCCGCGCACTGAGGGCCGCGGCCCCGGCGCCTGGCCGACAGCCAACGCCAGCCAGGTGGGCAGGCCGTGGCCTGAGTCTTCAGGCATTACGACCGCCGGAACCCCGGGCTTCGGGGGCGCGGGCCACCCGGTCGGCTTGAAACAAACCATCACAACTCAAGGCTGACAACCATTGGATTGAACATGACGTTTGCCTCTTGCCGCAGCCTTGTGCTGCTGGCCACTGCCACCTTGCTGGCCGCTGGCCAGGCCCAGGCCGCGTCCGCCGACACGCTTTGCAATACCCTGACCGGCACCAACGGCCTGGTGACCATCACCGAGTGCTCCGACGGCGCCAGCGGCTACTACAACGTTGCCAACGACTCCAGCGCAACGCTGTTCGGCTTCGCCGTCAGCACCCAGGCCGTCAACGCGCAGGTGCCCACGCAGGATTTCAGCCTGCTCTGGGCCACGCGCTACTTCTCGCAGGCCGAGTGGGACGGCAACCTGGATCTGTCGCAGTACTACGGCAGCTTCAGCCAGCTCTTCGGCACCGAGGACGCCGGCGTGTTCTTCTACGTCAACCCGAATCCGGCATCCACCGAAGGCATTGCCGCCGGCACATCGGTGATGGGCCGGTTCCAGTTCAGCGCGCCGATCGCATCCAACTTCCTGGCCATCGGCCGCAACGACGAAGGCGCGCCCTACGTGCTGTCCCAGAGCCTGGCCGCGGCCGTGCCAGAGCCGGCATCGGTGGCGTTGATGCTGGCCGGACTGGGCCTGCTGGGCGCCCTGCGCCAGCGCCGCCGCGGTGCCTGACCTTTCACGCGCCAGCGTGTTTTCGGGGAATTTCATTCTCCGAAGATAGGCAAATGCAGCCAAGATAAGAGACATGTTCTCGGTGCCGGAAGTCAAAATTCCGCGCCATGAACGCCGACCCTGTCCAGCCCTCTGCGGCGGCCGCGCCCCCCGCGCAGCCCCCGCAACCCGTGGCCGGGCAGCCCGCCGTGCTGGCCACGGGCTACCGGCTCGCCGACAGCCTGTGGGCGCCGGGTGGCACGGTGTTCATCACCGGCACCCAGGCCCTGGTGCGCCTGATGTGGATGCAGCGCCAAGCCGATGCGGCCGCCGGCCTGGCCACGCAGGGCTTCGTCAGCGGCTACCGCGGCTCGCCGCTGGGCATGGTAGATCAGGCCTTGTGGAAGGCCGGCCCACGCTGGGCCGAGGCCGGCCTGCACTTCCAGCCGGCCATCAATGAAGAACTGGCCGCCACCCAGGTGCTGGGCACCCAGCGCGTGGAGAGCGACCCCGAGCGCAGCACCGACGGCGTGTTTGCGCTGTGGTACGGCAAGGGCCCGGGGGTCGACCGCGCCGGCGATGCGCTCAAGCATGGCAACGCCTTCGGCTCGTCGCCGCACGGCGGCGTGCTGGTGGTGGCGGGCGACGACCATGGCTGCGTCTCGTCGTCGATGCCGCACCAGAGCGACCACGCCTTCATGGCCTGGGGCATGCCGGTGCTGCAGCCGGCCGATGTGGGCGAGATGCTCGAGTTCGGCCTGTACGGCTGGGCGCTGTCGCGCTTCTCGGGCGCGTGGGTGGGGCTGGCGGCCTTGTCCGAGGTGGTGGAAAGCGGCTGCACCGTCGATCTCGACCCGATTCAGCAGCGCGCCGCCGCCTGGGCCGATCCGCGGGCCGTGCGGCAGGCGGTGGGCGCCGCCACCGGCTACGCCGCGCCCGCCGACGGCCTGCACTACCGCTGGCCCGACCTGCCCAGCCTGCGCATCGAGTCGCGCATGGCCGACAAGCTGGCCGCCGTGGCCGCGTTCAGCCGCGTCTTCAGCATCGACCGCGAGCTGATCGCCTGCCCGCAGGCGCGGGTGGGCATCGTCACCTGCGGCAAGGCCCACCACGACCTGATGGAGGTGCTGCGCCGCCTGGCCATCAGCCCGGCCATGCTGGCCGCGGCCGGCGTGCGCCTGCTCAAGCTGGGCCTGGCCTTCCCGGTCGAGAGCACGCGCATGCAGGCCTTTGCCCACGGCCTGCACGAGCTGCTGGTGGTGGAAGAAAAAGGCGCCGTGGTCGAGACCCAGCTGCGTGCGCTGTTCTACAACGCACCGGCCGATGCCCGCCCGGCCATCGTCGGCAAGCACGACCGGCATGGCGCGCCGCTGATCTCGGCGCTGGGCGAGCTGCGCCCCTCGCGACTGATCGAGATCGTCGCGGCCTGGCTGCAGCGCCACGGCGCCGGCACGCCGGCCTTTGACGGCATCGAACAGCATGTGCGCGACTTCACCCCGCCGGCCCTGCTGAGCAACGCCGCCGATGGCGTCAAGCGCACGCCCTACTTCTGCGCCGGCTGCCCGCACAACACCAGCACCCGCGTGCCCGAAGGCAGCACCGCGCGCGCCGGCATCGGCTGCCACTTCATGGCCAACTGGATGGAGCGCAGCACCGCCGGCCTGATCCAGATGGGCGGCGAAGGCGTCGACTGGGTCTCGCAGGCGCGCTTCACGCGCACGCCGCACATCTTTCAGAACCTGGGCGACGGCACCTACTACCACTCGGGCTATCTGGCGGTGCGCCAGGCCGTGGCGGCGGGCGCCAACATCACCTACAAGATCCTGTTCAACGACGCCGTGGCCATGACCGGCGGCCAGCCGGTGGACGGCCAGATCAGCGTGGACGCCATCGCCCGCCAGGTGGAAAGCGAGGGCGTCAAGCTGGTGGTGGTGGTCAGCGACGACATCGCCAAGTACGACGGCCAGCGGCAGCATTTTCCGGCCGGCACGCAGTTCCACGACCGCGCCGAGCTCGACGCCGTGCAGCGCCGCCTGCGCGAGCTGCCCGGCGTCACCGTGCTGATCTACGAGCAGACCTGCGCCGCCGAGAAGCGCCGCCGCCGCAAGAAGGGCGAGCTGGCCGATCCGCCGCGCCGCCTGTTCATCAATGAAGCCGTGTGCGAGGGCTGCGGCGACTGCACGGTGCAGAGCAACTGCGTGGCCGTGCTGCCGCACGAAACCCCGCTGGGCCGCAAGCGCAAGATCGACCAGAGCAGCTGCAACAAGGACTACCGCTGCGCCGACGGCTTCTGCCCCAGCTTTGTCAGCGTGATCGGCGGCCAGCCGCGCCGGCGCGCCGGTGCGCTGGGGCAGGGCGCGGCCGGCGGGCTGGCGGCGCTGCACCAGCGCGTGGACCGGCTGCCGCAGCCCGCGCCGCATGTGTGGAACGCGCCCTACGACCTGCTGGTCACCGGCGTGGGCGGCACCGGCGTGGTGACCGTGGGCGCGGTGATCGCGATGGCCGCGCACCTGCAGGGTTGGCGCGCCAGCGTGCTCGACTTCATGGGCTTTGCCCAGAAGGGCGGCTCGGTGCTGAGCTTCGTGCGCCTGGCCGACCGGCCCGAGCGCCTGAACCAGGTGCGCATCGACACCCAGCAGGCCGACGCGCTGCTGGCCTGCGACCTGGTGGTGGGCGCCTCGCCCGAGGCGCTGCAGACCGTGCGCCATGGCCGCACCCGCGTGCTGGCCAACACCCGCCCGCAACCGGTGGCCGAAGCGCTGCGCAACCCCGATGCCAGCCTGCGCATCGACGATCTGCTGGCCAAGCTGCACCATGTGGCCGGCCGCGAGCAGGTGGAAACCTTCGACGCCCAGGCCCTGGCCGAGGAGTTTCTGGGCGACACCCTCACCAGCAACATCCTGGCGCTGGGCTATGCCTGGCAGCGCGGCCTGGTGCCGGTGGGCCTGGCGGCACTGACCCGCGCCATCGAGCTCAATGCCGTGGCCGTGCCGGCCAACCTGGCGGCACTGGCGCTGGGCCGCCTGGCCGCCGCCGACCCCGGCGCCCTGCAGGCCTTGCGCGAAGCCGACGCGGCCACGCCGCAGCCGAGCGACGCCGACGCCACGTTCGAGCAGCTGCTGCAGCACGGCATCAACCAGCTCACGGCCTGGCAGAACGCGGCCTGGGCGCAACGCTACGCCGCCACGCTGCAGCGCGTGGCCGCGGCCGAGCGCGCGCTGCTGCCGCAGGGCGGCGATGCCACGCTGCCACTGGCACGCACCGCCGCGCGCAGCCTGGCCAGGCTGATGAGCTACAAGGACGAGTACGAGGTTGCACGGCTCTACACCGACGGCAGCCTCCAGCGCCGCCTGCGCGAGCAGTTCGACGGCGATCTGCGCCTGGCCTTCCACATGGCCCCGCCGCTGCTCAGCCGCAGCCGCAGCGGCGAGCCGCCGCGCAAGCTCACGCTGGGTGCCTGGCTGCTGCCGGCGATGCGCCTGCTGGCCCACGGCAGGCACCTGCGCGGCACGGCCCTCGACCTGTTCGGCCGCACCGACGAGCGGCGCCTGGAGCGGGCGCTGATCGGGCAGTTCGAGGCCCGCCTGGCCGAGCTGGCCGCCGGCCTGAGCGTGCGCCAGCAGGCCCTGGCCACGCAGATTGCCGCCGTGCCGCTGGCCATGCGCGGCTTCGGCCATGTCAAGCTGGCCAACGTGGCCTTGGCCCGCGCGCGCGAGGCCGAACTGCTGCACCGCCTGGACCCGCAGCGCCACCCGCGGCCGCCGGCCGCCGCGCAAGCGGGCCAGATCCGCGGCATTGCGGTGACCAGCGCCTGAGCGCTGCCGCAAACCCGCGCCCGGGCGCCGGGGGCCCCGGTGCAGCAAGCCCGCAAATCCAACCGGGTTACTCAAGAATCCCGGGGCCGCTGTCGATAGCCCAGTCAGCCAAGCAGTACCGTCGGCGCGCCGAGTCCTGCATGACCGGTGCGCCTCTCGATCCCGCATCCTGAGGAGTGAACGCGTTGAACATCGGTCGCATGAGTCTGGCCAAGAAGCTGGGGGTGCTGGTGGTCAGCGCCCTGCTGGGCCTGAGCGCCGTGGTGGCGGTCTTCCTGTCCTCGGAACGCCGGCTGCTGATGGACGAGCGCCAGGCCGGCGTGCGCCAGACGGTGGAGCTGGCCCACGGCCTGGCCAGCCACTTCCACGAACTGGTCACCAAGGGCCAGCTCACCGAGGCCGAAGGCAAGCAGCGCGCCATGGCGGCCATCAAGGCCCTGCGCTACAGCGGCAACGAGTACTTCTGGATCAACGACATGCAGCCGCGCATGGTGATGCATGCGATCAAGGCCGAGCTCGACGGCAAGGACCTCACCCAGATCAAGGACCCCGCGGGCCAGTTCCTGTTCGTCGAGTTCGTCAAGACCGTGCGCGCCAGCGGCGCCGGCTTCGTGCCCTACCTGTGGCCCAAGCCCGGCAGTGCCGAGCCGGTGCCCAAGATCTCCTACGTCAAGGGCTTCGCCCCCTGGGGCTGGGTGATCGGCTCGGGGGTGTATGTCGACAACGTCAACGCCGCGCTCAACGGGCGCGTGCTGGCCTTCACGGCCGGCGCACTGGTGCTGGCACTGGCCCTCGCGGCCATCGGCTGGGGCATCGGGCGCAGCATCCTGACCCAGCTGGGCGCCGAGCCGGCCTATGCCACCGAGGTGGCCAACCGCCTGGCCCAGGGCGACCTGGGCGTGCAGATCACGCTGCGGCCCGATGACCGCTCGAGCCTGCTGCAGGCCATCGTGCTGATGCGCGACGGCCTGGCGGGCGTGGTGGGCCATGTGCGCCGGGGCTCGGAGTCGGTGGCCACGGCCAGCGGCGAGATTGCCAGCGGCAACCTCGATCTCAGCCAGCGCACCGAGCTGCAGGCCTCGGCCCTGCAGGAGACCGCGGGCTCGATGGCCCAACTGTCCAACACCGTGCGCCAGAACGCCGACAACGCCAGGCAGGCCAACCAGCTGGCGCACAAGGCCTCCGACGTGGCGGCCCGTGGTGGCGACGTGGTGGGCCAGGTGGTGGCCACGATGAAGCAGATCAACGACAGCTCGCGCAAGATCGCCGACATCCTGGGCGTCATCGACGGCATCGCGTTCCAGACCAACATCCTGGCGCTGAACGCCGCGGTGGAAGCCGCGCGCGCCGGCGAGCAGGGCCGCGGCTTCGCGGTGGTGGCCTCCGAGGTGCGCAGCCTGGCCGGCCGCTCGGCCGGCGCGGCGCGCGAGATCAAGAGCCTGATCGGCGAGAGCGTCGGCCGCGTCGAGCAGGGCAGCGCCCTGGTCGACCAGGCCGGCGAGACGATGACCGAGGTGGTGCGCTCGATCCGGCAGGTGACCGACATCATGGGCGAGATCAGCGCCGCCAGCACCGAGCAGAGCCAGGGCGTGGGCCAGGTGAGCGAGGCCGTGGCGCAGATGGACCGCGCCACCCAGCAGAACGCCGCCCTGGTGGAAGAAAGCGCCGCCGCAGCCGAGAGCCTGAAGTCGCAGGCGCGTGAGCTGGTGCAGGTGGTGGCCAAGTTCAGGCTCGCCGAGCACGCCTGAGCCGCCGGACACGCTGCCAACAGCCCAGAGACGCGACCGCGCCTGGCGCCTGGTGCCCGGTGTGTGGCCAGCGCGCAGCGGCGCCATCATCCGGGACAACCCGCGCGCGGGTTGTCCCCAGCCGCGCCCGGCACCCCGGTGACAGACACCGGCCGGCCGCCGCTCTCCCAATGGGGGTTCCCGCCAACGCAACGAGGAACCTGCCATGCCGTCTTCAACGCCGCACACCCGGCGCGCCCACCTCCAGGCCCTGGCCGCGGCCGGCGGCCTGGCCCTGCTGCCCGGCCTGGCGCGGGCGCAGAAGAAGTACGACCCCGGCGCCAGCGACAGCGAGATCCGCATCGGCCACACCATCCCCTACTCGGGCCCGGCCTCGGCCTATGGCGCGCAGGGCAAGGCGATTGCGGCCTGGTTCCAGAAGGTCAATGACGAGGGCGGTGTCAACGGCCGCAAGATCAAGCTGATCTCGATGGACGATGCCTACAACCCGGCCAAGACCGTGGAGGCGGTGCGCAAGCTGGTCGAGCAGGACGAGGTGCTGTTCATCGGCGGCGCGCTCGGCACGCCGCAGAACGCCGCGATCCAGAAGTACCTCAACGCCAGGAAGGTGCCGCAGCTGTTCGTCAGCAGCGGCGCCTCGCGCTGGAACGATCCCAAGAACTACCCCTACACCATGGGCATCGTGCCGTCGTACCACACCGAGGGCAGCATCTACGCCGAGCACATCCTGAAGAACAAGCCCAATGCCAAGGTGGCGGTGCTGTTCCAGAACGACGACTTCGGCAAGGATTACCTCAAGGGCTTTCTCGACGGCCTGGGCGACAAGGCCAAGGCCATGGTGGTGGGCCAGCAGAGCTACGAGGTCACCGACCCCACGGTCGACAGCCAGCTGGTGAGCCTGAAGGCCACCGGCGCCGACACCTTCTTCAACATCACCACGCCCAAGTTCGCGGCCCAGGCCATCCGCAAGCTGCCCGAGCTGGGCTGGAAGCCGGTGCACTACCTGGCCAGCGTGTCGGGCGCGGTGTCGTCCACGCTCAAGCCGGCGGGTCTGGAGAACTCGGTGGGCATCATCACCTGCACCTACCTGCGCGACCCGGCCGACCTGGAGCAGGCCAACACGCCCGAGGTGGCGGCCTTCACCGCCTGGATGAAGAAGTACAACCCCGGCGCCGACCCCACCGACATGCTGTATGTGAGCGGCCAGGTGATTGCCGCGGCCATGGTGGAGGTGCTCAAGCGCGCCGGCGACCACCTCACCCGCGACAACCTCATGAAGGTGGCCGCGTCAATGGACACCGCCCTGCCGATGCAGTACCCCGGCGTGAACCTCAAGACCTCGGCCGACGACTTTGCGCCGGTGGAACGCATGCGGCCGCAACGCTTCAACGGCACGCGCTACGAGACCTTCGGGCCGGTGATGGGGCGCTGAGGCCGGCCCGGCTGCCAGGTCGCCGTCCAAGCCTTCGGCCCAGGCCGAAGTTCAGCTTGCGCAGCCGTGCCGCGGCGGGCCCACGCGCGGCGGACACGCGGCGTGTCAGCTGCCGGGTGCAAAGCCCAGGAACACCGCCGCCTCGTCCACCGACTTGCGTTGCGACACCACCGCATTGGCGGGAAAGCTGTCGTCGGGCCAGCCCATGGCCACGCAGGTCTGGATCACCTGGTCGTCGGGGATGCCGGCCTCGGCGCGCACCACCGGCGACTGCATGATGCCCTGGCTGTTGATCACGCAGCCCAGGCCGCGCGACCAGGCCGCATTGACCAGGCAGTTGACGACGCCGCCGCAATCAAAGGGCGCGATGTCGCTGCCGTGGATGGCGCGGTCGTAGGTGACCACGATGGACACCGGCGCATCAAACTGGCGAAAGCCGCGCAGCACCCAGTCCTGCCGCGCCGGCTTGTCGTCGCGCGCGATGCCCATGGCCGCAAACAGCTGCTTGGCAATGCCGATCTGGCGCTCGCGGTGCACGCCCTCGTAGCCGGGGCCCATGCGGAACTCGCGTGAATCGGGCACGCCGGCCAGGTTGCGTTCGACATTGCCCTGGCGGATGCGGTCGAGCACCGCGCCGGTCACCACGTAGAAGTTCCAGGGCTGGGTGTTCAGCGAGGTGGGCGCGCGCATGGCGAGCGCCAGGATCTCGCGGATCAGCGCCTGCGGCACGGGCTTGTTCAGGTAGCCGCGGATGCTGCGGCGGCCCTGCACCACGTCGTCAAATTCCATCTTCACCTCGATTGGGCTTGTTGCGGCCTGGCGGCCAAAGCTCGAGCTTGTGCCGCAAGGGCCTGCCGCGGGCTGTCGCACCGCGGACACGCGCGGGTCAGCCCCAGGTGCCGGCCACGGCGGCGGCCGGCGGGCTCAGGCCCACAGCGCCTGCATCGCCCCCACAAAGCCTTCGGCCAGCGCCGCGGCCTGCACATGCCGGCCGTCGCGCACGCGGCATTGGCCGGCCACCCACACCTGGCGGAAGGCCGGCGCGTCGGCGGCAAACACCAGCCCATCCAGCGCCTGGCTGACCGGCACGCCCAGCAGGCCGGGGGCGGCGCCGTCGAGCACCAGCAGGTCGGCGCGCGCACCCGGCACCAGGCCCCAGGCCGCGAAGCCGGCCGCCGCCGCGCCACCGGCCAGGCTGTGGTTGAACAAACGCGCCGCGGTGGCCGGCTGCCCCTGCTCGGGCGCGGCCGCCACGTTGCGCTGGCGCAGGGCCAGGCGCTGGCTGGTTTCGAGCGCGCGCAGCTCGTGCGGCCAGTGTCGGGCCACATGGCTGTCGGAGCCGATGCTGGTGATGGTGTGGCGCGCCAGCCAGCCGGGCAGGTCGAGGATGCCGTCGCCCAGGTTGGCCTCGGTGCTGGGGCAGATCACCACGCCGGCGCCGGCGGCGGCCACGGCATCCATCTCGGCCGGCGTGGCATGCGTGGCATGCACCAGCTGCCAGCGCGCATCCAGCGCCACATGCCGGGCCAGCCACTCGATCGGCCGCCGGCCGGTGGCGGCCAGGCAGTCGCTCACTTCCGCCGTTTGCTCGGCGATGTGGATGTGGATCGGGCCGGCATCGCCCGCGCAGCCTTGCACCAGGGCGGTGATGGCATCGGGTTCGGCCGCGCGCAGCGAGTGGATGGCCACACCGGCCGTCACCCCCGGCAGGCCCCAGGCACGGATGCCCTCGCGCATGGCCGTGACGCCGGCCGGCGTGGTGGCAAAGCGGCACTGGTCGGGCCGCAGCGCCGGCTGGGCAAAACCGGCGCGCTGGTACAGCACCGGCAGCAGCGTGAGACCGATGCCGGTGGCCTGCGCCGCGGCGGCCAGGGCCTGCGCCATGGCCAGCGGCTCGGGATAGGGCCGGCCGTCGGGCTGGTGGTGCAGGTAGTGGAACTCGAGCACCTGGGTGTAGCCGCCCTGCAGCAGCTCGGCGTAGAGCTGGCTGGCCACGGCCTGCAGCTGCGCCGGCGAGATGCGGTTGGCCACCGCGTACATGCGGTCGCGCCAGCCCCAGAAATCGTCTTGCGCGGCCTCGCGCCGCTCGGCCAGGCCGGCAAAGGCGCGCTGGAAGGCATGGCTGTGGGCATTGACCAGGCCCGGCAGCACCGGGCCGGGCAGCACGGTGGCGGCCTCGGGCGGCTGCGCCACGCCGGCCTGCACCGCCTGCCAGCAGCCGTCGCGCCCGGGCGTGAGCAGCACGCCATCCACCCAGCCGCGCGCGGGCAGCCAGGCCTGCGGGGCCCAGAGTGCGGGGGTGCCCACGTCAGGCTCCGGGACGCCAGTCGATCAGCGCGCCCAGCAAGGCGCGCAGCACCGGCTGCACGGCGGCCGCGCGGTCTTCGCGGTAGGCAAAGGGCGGGTCTTCGGCATCGTCGTTCATGTAGCAGCTCCAGCACATCTCGAGCTGCAGCGCGTGCACGCCCTGCGCCGGCTGGCCGTAACAGCGCGTGATGTGCCCGCCCTTGAAGCGGCCGTTGGTGATGTGGGTGTAGCGCTGCTGGCCGGCCAGCACGGCCTGCGCCGCCGCCTGCAGGCCGGGCGCGCAGGCGCGGCCGTCGGCGGTGCCCAGGTTCAGGTCCCACAGCTTGCCTTCAAACAGCCAGGGCAGGCGGTCCTTGATGCTGTGGCCGTCCAGCAGCACCGCATGGCCGTGCAAGGCCCGCAGCCGCGCCAGCTCGGCCGCCAGGGCCTCGTGGTAGGGCTGCCAGCAGGTCTGCACGCGCTGGCGCACCTCGGCCTCGTCGGGCGCCTGGCCGGGCGGGTAGATCGCATCGCCGGTGAAGAAGCGGGTGGGGCACAGCTCGGTGTTGTTGACGCCGGCATACATCGGCGCGTTCTCGGGCGGGCGGTTCAGATCGACCACGATGCGGTTGAAGTGCGGCACCAGCACGCTGGCGCCCAGCGCCTGCGCAAAGCCGTACAGGCGCTCGAGGTGCCAGTCGGTGTCTTCCACGCGCAGCGCGCGGGGCACCAGGCGCGGCTGCAGGGCCGCGGGCAGGGCGGTGCCCACATGCGGCAGGCTCAGCAGCAGCGGCGTGCTGCCGCGGTGCAGGGTGAACACCGCAGGCTCGGCGAGGGTCATGGCGCGGTCTCCGGGGGGTGGGCGTCGGTGTCGGTGGTGCAGGTGGTGCCGGTGGCGCCGGTGGTGCCGGCCTCGCCGGCCAGGTGCACGGTGCGGCCGCCGGCCACCACGCGCTGTGCGGGCCGCTGGCCAAACCAGTAGGCCAGCTCGGCCGGGTGGTTCAGGTTCCAGGCCACGAAGTCGGCGCGGCAGCCGGCCGCCAGGCGGCCATGCGTGGCCTGCAGGCCCAGCGCGCGCGCGGCGTGCACGGTGGTGCCGGCCAGCGCCTCCTCGGGTGTCAGCCGGAACAGGGTGCAGGCCATGTTCATGGCCAGCAGCAGCGACAGGCCGGGCGACGAGCCGGGGTTGTGGTCACTGGCCACGGCCATCGGCACGCCGGCCTGGCGCAGCGCCTGCACCGGCGGCAGCCGGGTGTCGCGCAGAAAGTAGAACGCGGTGGGCAGCAGCATGGCCACCGTGCCGGCGCCGGCCATCGCGGCGATGCCGCGGTCCGACAGGTGCTCGATGTGGTCGCAGCTCAGCGCGCCATAGCCGGCGGCCAGCGCGGCGCCTTCCTGGTTGCTCAGCTGCTCGGCATGCAGCTTGACCGGCAGGCCCAGCGCCTGGGCGGCGTCGAACACGCGCCGGGTCTGCTCGGGCGTGAAGCCGATGGTGTCGCAGAAGGCGTCCACCGCATCCACCAGGCCGTCGGCGGCCTGGGCCGGCAGCCAGGCGGCCACTGCGGCGATGTAGTCGTCGGGCCGGCCGTCGAACTCGGGCGGCAGCGCATGCGCCCCCAGCGAGGTGGTGCGCACGGTGATGCCCAGCGCCTGGCCCACGCCGCGCGCCACGCGCAGGCAGCGCGCCTCGGTGGCGGCATCCAGGCCGTAGCCGCTCTTGATCTCGAGCGTGGTCACGCCCTCGGCCAGCAGCTGGCGCGCGCGGCCCAGCGCCAGCGCCAGCAGGCGCTGCTCGTCGGCGGCGCGGGTGGCGGCCACGGTGGACCGGATGCCGCCACCGGCGCGCGCGATCTGCTCGTAGCTGGCGCCCTGCAGGCGCTGCTCGAACTCGAGCGCGCGATCACCGGCATACACCAGGTGGGTGTGGGCGTCGATCAGGCCGGGCGTGACCAGGCGGCCGCCCAGGCTGATCTCGTGGCCGATGCGCGGCCGCAGCGCGGCGGGCAGCTCGGCCAGCGCGCCCACCCACCGCAGCGTGTCGCCCTGCGTGAGCAGCGCGCCATCGGGCTGCCAGCCATAGGGCGTGGCGCCGTCCATCGTGGCCAGGTGGGCGTGCTGCCAGAGGGTCAGCGGGGCCGGGGTGTTCATGCGGGGGCCTGTGCGGTCGCGCCAAGATCGGCCCACAGCCACCAGGCGCGGGCCTCGGCGGATGCGGGGGTCCATTGCCAGGGCTGTTGATCGGGCGGCGTGCCGGCAGCCGCCGGCAGCACCAGGCCCATGCCCGGCAAGGCCAGCCCATCATGCCCCGTTTGCAGATGCCCGGCGCCGGTGCAGAAGCAGGCGCGCCAGGCGCCCGGCGGCGCTTGCCAGGCCTCGTCGGGCCGCGCCTTGACCAGGCCGCCGGCCACGCCGCGCAGCATCAGGTTCAGGTCGCGCGTGGCGCCGCCGATCAGGCTGCAGCCGGGCGCCTGGGCGCCGTCAAAGCAGATCGGCGGGCTGCAGGGCGTGAGTGCCTGCGCCTGCTGCGGCCAGGCCAGGTTGACGCCGGCGCCCTGCACCACGGCAAACCAGCGCCGCACGCCGGCAAAGGGCGAGAACGGCCCGTCGCGCGTGATGTCGGCCAGGCTGATGCGCAGGCGCCAGTCGGCCGCCGCGGCGCCGGCCGGCCAGACCCACAGCGTGCGCGTGCTGCCGCCGCCATTGCGCCAGGGCTCGGCCGCCACCGCCTCGGCGGCCTGCCACTGCAGACCCAGGTCTTCGCTCATGGCGCGAACTCGCCCTGCAGGCGGTAGCGCGTGCCCGGGTGCACCAGGCGCGCCGCGGTGATGGCGTGCTGGGCATTGGTGGTGCGGCGCACCACCACCAGGCAGGGATCACCGGCGCCGATGCCCAGCAGGCGGGCCTCGCGCGCGGTGGGCAGCGCGGCCTCGATGCTGTAGCTGGCCTGCCACAGCGGCGCCACCTCCAGCAGGTAGTGGGTGGGCGTGGTCTGCGAAAAATCGACCCCCAGGTAGCCCGGCGCGGCGGCGGGGTTGACGTAGCGGTCTTCGCACTGCAGCGGCACCTCGTTTTCGAGGTGCACGATCAGCGTGTGGAACACCGGCTCGCCCTGGGCCAGGCCCAGCTGCGCGGCCACGCCGGGGCTGGCGGCCTCCTGCCGCGCCAGGTGCACCTGGGCGCGGTGGCGGTGGCCGCGCTGCGAGATCTCTTCGTGCAGGTCGCGGATCATCAGCTGCGAAGCCACCTTGCCCAGCTGCGCCGCGAAGGTGCCCACGCCCTGCACCCGGTCGACCAGGCCCTCGGCCGCCAGCTCGCGCAGCGCGCGGCCCACGGTCATGCGGCTGACGCCGAAGCGCTGCACCAGCTCGGCCTCGCTGGGCATCAGCGCGCCCGGGGGGTACTGGCCGCTGGCCAGCGCGTCGCGCAGGAACTGCTTGACCAGCGCATACGGCGCCTGGGCCCGCGCTGCACTGCGCGAAGGGATCGGACGGGTGGACATGCGGGAAAGCCTGGGGGCGCCCGGCGGGCCGGGCTGCTGGATGATCGGCGGCATGCTACTTGCCTTGGCTTGTCTAGACAAGTACATTGACGGCGCTCTGCACCCATCCCGCCAGCCGAGGGCCACCGCAAATGACCGATCTGTCCACCCCGCCCGCACCGCCTGCGCCCACCGCCGCCGCGCCGGGCTACCTGGGGGCCGGTCAAGGCGCCCACCGGCAGCACGCTGCACTGCCGCAACTGGCTGATCGAGGCCGCCTACCGCATGCTGCAGAACAACCTCGACCCCGCGGTGGCCGAGAACCCCGAGGCGCTGGTGGTCTACGGCGGTATCGGCAAGGCTGCGCGCAACTGGGATTGTTTCGAGGCCATCCTGAAAAGCCTGGAGCAGCTGCAGGAAGACGAGTCGCTGCTGATCCAGAGCGGCAAGCCGGTGGGCGTGTTCCGCACCCATGCCGATGCACCACGGGTGCTCATCGCCAACTCCAACCTGGTGCCCAAATGGGCCACCTGGGAGCATTTCAACCAGCTCGACCGCGCCGGGCTGATGATGTACGGCCAGATGACCGCCGGCAGCTGGATCTACATCGGCAGCCAGGGCATCGTGCAGGGCACCTACGAGACCTTTGTCGAGGCGGCACGCCAGCACTACGGTGGCCAAGCCCAAGGCAAGTGGATCCTGACGGCCGGCCTGGGTGGAATGGGCGGCGCGCAACCACTGGCCGCCACGTTTGCGGGTTTCTGCTCGCTGAACATCGAGTGCCAGCAGTCGCGCATCGACTTCCGCCTGCGCAGCCGCTATGTGGACGAGCAGGCCGCCGATCTGGACGACGCGCTGGCCCGCATCCAGCGCTACACCGCCGAGGGCCGCGCCGTCAGCATTGCGCTGCTGGGCAATGCCGCCGAGCTGCTGCCCGAGCTGGCCCGGCGTGCCCAGGCCGGCGGCCCCCGGCCCGATCTGGTGACCGACCAGACCAGCGCGCACGACCTGATCAACGGCTACCTGCCGCCGGGCTGGAGCGTGGCGCAATGGCTGGCCGCGCGCGCCGATGCTGCCCAGCATGCCGCGCTGAAGGCCGCCGCCGCCCAGGGCTGCGCCCGGCATGTGCAGGCCATGCTGGCCTTCCAGCAGATGGGCGTGCCCACGGTCGACTACGGCAACAACATCCGCCAGGTGGCCTTTGACGAAGGCGTGCAGAACGCGTTTGACTTCCCCGGCTTCGTGCCGGCCTACATCCGGCCGCTGTTCTGCCGCGGCAAGGGGCCGTTCCGCTGGGTGGCGCTGAGTGGTGACCCGGACGACATCCGCAAGACCGACGCCAAGATGAAGGAGCTGTTCCCCGCCGATGCCCACCTGCACCGCTGGCTCGACATGGCTGGCGAGCGCATCGCCTTCCAGGGCCTGCCGGCGCGCATCTGCTGGATCGGCCTGGGCGAGCGCCACCGCGCCGGCCTGGCCTTCAACGAGATGGTGCGCTCGGGCGAGCTGAAGGCGCCCATCGTCATCGGCCGCGACCACCTCGACAGCGGCAGCGTGGCCAGCCCCAACCGCGAGACCGAGGCCATGATGGACGGCAGCGACGCGGTGAGCGACTGGCCGCTGCTGAACGCGCTGCTCAACACCGCCGGCGGCGCCACCTGGGTGAGCCTGCACCATGGCGGCGGCGTGGGCATGGGCTACAGCCAACACAGCGGCGTGGTGATCGTGTGCGACGGCAGCGCGGCGGCCGACCAGCGCATCGCGCGCGTGCTGTGGAACGACCCCGCCACCGGCGTGATGCGCCATGCCGATGCCGGCTATGCCGAGGCCGTGGCCTGCGCGCATGAGCAGAACCTCAACCTGCCGATGGTCCAGTAAACATGCTGCTGCGCCCTGGAGAACTCACGCTGGATGTGCTGCAGGCCATCCACAGCGAAGGCCACCGTCCGTTGCGCCTGATGCTCGACCCCGCCGCGCTGCCGGCCATCCAGGCCAGCGCGGCGCTGGTGCAGGCGGCCGCGGCGGGCGATGCGCCGGTGTACGGTGTCAACACCGGCTTTGGCAAGCTGGCCAGCACGCGCATCAGCGCGGCCGATCTGGCCCAGCTGCAGCGCAACCTGATCCGCAGCCACAGCGTGGGCGTGGGCGAGCCGCTGCAGCCCGCCGTGGTGCGGCTGATGCTGGCGCTGAAGGCAGCCAGCCTGGGGCGTGGGCACAGCGGTGTGCGGCCGGTCGTCATCGACACGCTGCTCGCGGTGCACAACGCCGGCCTGGTGCCCCATGTGCCCAGCCAGGGCTCGGTGGGCGCCTCGGGCGACCTGGCGCCGCTGTCGCACATGACGCTGGCGCTGATGGGCGAGGGCGCCTTCCTGGGTGCCGATGGCCAACCGGTGCCGGCGGCGCAAGCCCTGGCCCAGGCCGGCATCACCCCGCTGGCACTCGAGGCCAAGGAAGGCCTGGCGCTGATCAACGGCACGCAGACCAGCACCGCACTGGCGCTGCATGCGCTGTTTGCCTTTCGGCCGGTGTTCGAGGCTGCGCTGGTGGTGGGCGCGCTCACGGTGGATGCCGCGCGCGGCAGCGATGGGCCGTTCGACCCGCGCATCCATGCACTGCGTGGCCAGCCGGGCCAGATCGACGTGGCACGCATCTACCGCGCGCTGCTGGCCGGCAGCGCCATCCGCGCCAGCCACAAGACCATGCGCCCCGAGACTGGCGCTGCGCGCCAGTCGCCCCCCGAGGGGGGTGTCCAGCACTGGCAAAGCCAGATGCCGGACGGCGACGATCGCGTGCAAGACCCCTACTGCCTGCGCTGCCAGCCGCAGGTGGTGGGCGCCTGCCTGGATCAGCTGCGCCATGCCGCCCAGGTGCTGCTGCGCGAAGCCAATGCCGTGACCGACAACCCGCTGGTGTTTGCCGACACGCAGGAGATGATCAGCGGTGGCAACTTCCACGCCGAGCCGGTGGCCCTGGCCGCCGATGGCATGGCGCTGGCCATTGCCGAGGTGGGGGCCATTGCCGAGCGCCGCATCGCGATGCTGATCGATGCCAGCGTGTCGCGGCTGCCGCCCTTTCTGACCGCCGATGCGGGCCTGAACAGCGGCTTCATGATCGCCCACGTCACGGCCGCCAGCCTGGCCAGCGAGAACAAGAGCCTGGCCCACCCGGCCAGCGTGGACAGCCTGCCCACCAGCGCCAACCAGGAAGACCATGTGAGCATGGCCACCTTCGCGGCACGGCGCTTGCAAGCCATGGTCAGCAACACCGCCCACATCCTCGGCATCGAGTGGCTGGCCGCGGCCCAGGGCATCGAGTTCCTGCGGCCGCTGGCCAGCAGCCCGGCGCTCGAGGAGATGCTGGCGCTGCTGCGCCAGCTTTGCCCGCCCATGCACCAGGACCGCTACCTCGCCCCCGACATCGCCCAGGCCACGGCCCTGCTGCGCTCAGGCCAGCTCAGCGCGCTGCTCGACCGCCAGACCGGCCTGCCCACGCTGTGGCCGCAGGCCGACCTGCGCGCCCAGATCGGTGGCGAGGCCGGCGAGCACGCCGATGGCCACGCGGGCGGCGGCGCCTGCGACCATCCCTCCCACCGCCACTGATCCCACCCGCAACCCCGCACGAGGAGCGCCTCCGATGATTTCCTTCCGTTCACGCATGGCCCTGGCCGCCACCACCCTGGCACTGGCCAGCGCCACCACCCAGGCCCAGGAGACCAAGCTGGCCATCGGCATCAGCGGCTGGACCGGCTTTGCGCCGCTCACGCTGGCCAGGGAGGCCGGCCTGTTCAAGAAGAACGGGCTCGACGTGAGCATCAAGAAGATCCCGCAGAAGGACCGCCACCTGGCCATTGCCAGCGGCGACATCCAGTGCGCCGCCACCACGGTGGAAACCTGGGTGGTGTGGAACGCCAACGGCGTGGCCACCACGCAGATCTTCCAGCTCGACAAGAGCTTTGGCGCCGACGGCATGGTGGTCAAGCCCGGCATCGGCAAGATCAGCGACCTGAAGGGCAAGACCGTGGCCGCCAGTGCCCCCGGCACCGCGCCCTACTTCACGCTGGCCTGGATGCTCAAGAAAAACGGCCTGAGCGTGAAGGACGTGAAGGTGGTCAACCTCGAGCCCCAGGCCGCCGCCAACGCGATGATCGCCGGCACCGATGGCGTCGACGCCGCCATGACCTACGAGCCCTACCTGGGTGCCGTGCGCGCCAAGCCCGAGGCCGGCAAGATCATCGCCACCACGCTCGACTACCCGATGATCATGGACACCTTTGGCTGCACGCCCAAGTTCCTGGCCGAGAACCCCAAGGCCGCCAAGGCCCTGGCCGACAGCTACTTCGACGCCGTGGCCATGATCAAGGCCGACCCGAAGAAGAGCTTCGAGATCATGGGCGCCGACGTCAAGCAAAGCGGCGAGGCCTTCGAGAAGAGCCAGGCCTACCTGCGCTGGCAAGACCGCGAGGCCAACCTGAAGTTCTTTGCCGGCGAGCATGCGCAGTTCAGCAAGGAGGCGGCCGAGCTGCTGCTGGAGGCCGGCATCATCAAGCAGATCCCCGATCTGTCGAAGCTGGCCACCACCCAGTTCCTGAAATGACCCACCCCCTACGCGCTTCGCGCGCCCCCTCAAGGGGGCAACGCCAGCGGCCCGGCAAAGCCGGTTCCGCGGCGTTCGCTGGGTTCTGTCACCACGTTCCGCGTCGGGTGCGTTGATGAAGCCTTTGGTTCCCGTCGCTGCCACGACCCGCGTGGCGCTGGGGGTGAGTTTCTTCGTGCTGTTCGTGGCGCTGTGGGCGCTGGCCACCTTTGGCGGCTTCGTGCAGAAGACCTTTCTGGCCGATCCGCTCACCATGGTGAAAAGCGGCGTCACGCTGCTCACCGAGATGGGTTTTGGCTGGGACATCCTGTGGACGGTGTGGCGCGTGCTGGGCGGCTTTCTGATCGCCGCGGCCATTGCGCTGCCGCTGGGCGTGGCGATGGGCGCCTACAAGCCGGTGGAGGCCTTCTTCGAGCCCTTCGTCAGCTTTGCGCGCTACCTGCCGGCCAGTGCCTTCATCCCGCTGCTGATCCTGTGGGCCGGCATCGGCGAGAAGCAGAAGCTGGCGGTCATCTTCATCGGCAGCTTCTTCCAGCTGGTATTGATGATCGCGGTGATCGTGGGCAACACCCGGCGCGATCTGGTGGAGGCCGCCTACACCCTGGGCGTGAATGACCGCGGCCTGATCCGCCGCGTCTTGATCCCCGGCGCAGCGCCCGAGATTGCCGAGGTGCTGCGCATGGTGCTGGGCTGGGCCTGGACCTATGTGATCGTGGCCGAGCTGATCGGCGCCAGCAGCGGCATCGGCCACATGATCACCGACAGCCAGGCGCTGCTGGCCACCGACCAGATCATCTTCGGCATCATCGTCATCGGCCTGATCGGCCTGGCCAGCGACCTGCTGTTCAAGTGGGCCAACCGCCGGCTGTTTCCGTGGGCTCAGCTGGGGCGATGAGGCCGGGTCGTCGCGCGGCTGCCGCGGCTTCACAATCCCCTCGCGGCGGGCCATCTCGGCCCGCCATGCCGATGCAGGGGAGACGAACATGAGCATGCGCTCACGCGGGGTGGCAGGCCTGGTGCTGGTGGTGGCGGTGGGCCTGGGCCTGTCGAGCTGCGGCACCATCGGATCGGGCAATGTGGGCGTGCGCACCACGCTGGGCAAGATCAACCCCGAGGAGCTGGAGCCCGGCGTCTACCTGGGGGTGCCGGCCATCAGCCAGGTGGCCGAGTTCTCGGGCAAGGAAATCGGCGTCGACCTGAGCGACCTCACGCCCAAGGCACGCGACAACCTCTCGCTGCGCGACCTGGACGTGACCCTGTACTACCGCGTGGCAACCGGCCAGATCGCCGACCTGACCGTCAAATACGCCGGCCAGCATGTGCGCGACGAAGGCAGCCGCGTCACCCTGCCGGCCCACGGCCTGCTCAGCCGCCTGGCGCGCAATGCCATCTACGAGCAGGCCGCACGCATCGACAGCCTGGTGATGCACACCCAGCGCGACGAGCTGGCCTCGGCCGTGCGCCGCGGCCTTCAGGCCGAACTGGATGCCAACGACAAGGGCGTGTTCACCATCACCCGCGTGGTGATCCGCGCGCTCACCACCGACCCGGCCATCGAGCGCACCATCCAGGAATCGGTGGCCGCGCAAAAGCAGCTCGAAACCACCAAGCAGCGCGTGGCCATCGCCGAGGCCGAGGCCCAGGTGGAGATCAAGCGCGCCGAGGGCGTGGCGCGTGCCAACCAGATCATCAACCAGAGCCTCACGCGCGAGTACCTGCAGCACGAATCCAACCTGGCGCTGATGAAGTTTGCCGAGAAGGGCGGGGCCACCACGGTGGTGATCCCCGCCAACATGCAGACCGCGCCCCTGATCAACATCGGCAAGTAGCCGCAGCCACCCCACCCATCGCCAGACGCCATGACCACCCCCCTGCTCACCGTGCGCGGCCTCGAACGCCGCTTCGACAAGACGCTGGCGCTGCAGGCCACCGACCTGGATGTGGCCGAGAACGACTTCATCACCATCCTGGGCCCCAGCGGCTGCGGCAAGAGCACGCTGCTGCGCATCGTGGCCGGGCTCGACCAGCCCACCGCCGGCCGCGCCGAGCTGGAAGGCCAGCGCATCACCGGCCCCGGCGCCGAGCGCGGCATGGTGTTCCAGAGCTACACGCTGTTTCCCTGGCTCACGGTGCTGGACAACGTGTGCTTCGGCCTGCGCGAGCGCGGCCTGCCGCGCGCCGAGCAGCTGGCCATCGCGCACGACTTTCTCGCCAAGGTGGGCCTGCGCGGCTTTGAGCAGCACTACCCCAAGCAGCTCTCGGGCGGCATGCAGCAGCGCACCGCGCTGGCCCGCGCGCTGGCCAACCGCCCGCGCATGCTGCTGATGGACGAGCCCTTCGGCGCGCTCGACCATCAAACCCGTGAGCTGATGCAGGAGCTGCTGCTGGGCATCTGGGAAGCTGAACGCACGACGGTCTTGTTCGTCACCCACGACATCGACGAAGCCGTGTTCATGGGCAGCCGCGTGGTGGTGATGAGCGCCCGGCCCGGCCGCATCGTGCTCGATGAACGGGTGCCGCTGCCGCACCCGCGCCACTACTCGGTGAAGACCACGCCCGAGTTTGCCGGCCTGAAGGCGCGGCTGACCGAGGCCGTGCGCGCGCAGGTGCTGGCGGCGCAGGCGCAGATGCAGGCGCAGGCGGCCGCAGCGGCCTGAGCACCGCCGCCCGGTCGCCCCGCAGGCGGCCCCTCAGTCGGCCCCGAGCGCCGCCCGCAGCGCGGCCATCGCCGCATCCAGCCGGGCCATCGGCTCGCTGCAGGGGTTGACGGGCAGCACCAGTCCGACGGCCTGGCGCGTGGCGGCTTCGATCGACAGCGTGAGCGCCGCCATCTCCACCAGGCCCAGCGTCAGCGCGGGGCCGCGCAGATCGTGGGCTTGCTGCTGCACCGCGGCGGCGTTGCGCGCGGCCAGCGCGGCGTGCAGCGCCTGCAGCCCCGAGCCCTGCGCAAACTGGCGCAGCAGGCGCTCGTACATCGCCTGGTTGCCAGCCACCGCGGCCAGGCCCTGGGCCAGGTCCAGCCCCGGCAGCTGCGCCAGCCGATCCTGCAGCGCCGGCCGGGCGGCCGGTGCAGGCGCCTGCGGGCCGGCCGCGGGGGCCGCGGTGTCTTCGGGCACGGCAGCCGGCAGCTGGGTGGCCGTCAGCCAGCGCAGCAGGGTGGCGTGGAAGGCATGCACGTCCAGCGGCTTGGTGATGAAGTCGTTCATGCCTGCGGCCAGGCAGGCCTGGCGGTCTTCATCGAAGGCATTGGCGGTGAGGGCCAGGATGGGCAGTGCGGCATGGCCGGGCATGGCGCGGATCAGGCGCGCGGCCTCGACGCCGCTCATCTCGGGCATCTGCATGTCCATCAGCACCAGCGCGTAGCCGCCGCCACGTGCCAGCGCCACGGCCTCGCGGCCGGTGGCCGCGCAGTCAGCGGCAAAACCCAGCCCGTGCAGCATGGCCAGCGCGACCTCGCGGTTGACCTCGTTGTCTTCGGCCAGCAGCACCCGTGCGCCGCGGTAGCCCTGGCGCAGCAGGCTCGAGGCACTGGCCGGCTGGGTGGCCGGGCTGGGTGGCAGCACGCCGTGGCCACGCTGCAGGCGAGCCGTGAACCAGAAGGTGCTGCCCACGCCCACCTCGCTGTGCGCCCCGGCTTCACCACCCATCAGCTCGGCCAGGCGCCGGGTGATCGCCAGGCCCAGGCCCGAGCCGCCGTAGCGGCGGGTGGTCGAGGCGTCGGCCTGCTCGAAGGCATCGAACAGGCGGGCCAGCACCGGCGGTGCAATGCCGATGCCGGTGTCACTGACGGCAAAACGCACCAGCAGCTCGTCGCCCTCCACCTGCAGCAGCTTGGCCTGCAGCAGCACGCGGCCCTGCTCGGTGAACTTCACCGCATTGGAGGCGAAGTTCAGCAGCGCCTGGCGCAGCCGGGTCGGGTCGCCGCGCAGCCAGTGCGGCACGGCGTTCGGGTCCATCTCGATGCGCAGCCCCTTGGCGCGCGCCGCCTCGCCGATGATGGACTGCACGTTGTCGAGCACCGCCGACAGATGGAAGCTGGTGCTCTCGATCTGCATGCGGCCGGCCTCGATCTTCGACAGGTCGAGGATGTCGTTGACGATGGACAGCAGGTGCTGGCCGGCGCGGTCGATCTTCTCCAGGCGGTCGGCCTGCGCCTGGGGCACGCCGTCGCGGCGCATCAGGTAGGCCAGGCCGAGGATGGCGTTGAGCGGCGTGCGGATCTCGTGGCTCATGTTGGCCAGGAAGGCGCTCTTGGCCTGGCTGGCCCCTTCGGCCTGGCGCCGCGCGGTCACATCGCGCGCCAGCACCACGAAGCGCTGCAGGGCATCGGCCGCCACCGGCTTGCGCGCCACCGACAGCTCGAACCAGCGCGGCGTCTCGCCCGGCGACAGGTTGCACAGGCCGCGGCCGCCGGGCTGGCCGGCGGCGGTGGCACGCACCGCCTGCATCAGCACGGCGGCCGCATCGGCGGGCAGCGCCTGCTCGATGCCGTGGTTCAGCAGCTGCGCGGCCGGTGGCAGCAAGGCGTCGTCGGGCGGGGCATGCAGGGCCAGCAGCCGGCCCTGCAGGTCAACCTCGAACAGCAGGTCGGGCAGCGCCGCCAGCGTGGCGGCCATGTCGTCGCGGGCCTCGCGCAGGCGCTGCTCGCTGAGGCCCAGCGCGATCTCGCGCTCGCGCGATTCGGTGATGTCCATGCGCGTGCCCAGCATGCGCAGCGGCGCGCCGGCGGCGTTGCGCTCGAGCACCCGCCCGCGGTCCAGCACCCACAACCAGCGGCCATCGGCATGGCGCATGCGGTAGGCCACGTCGAAGATCTGGCGCTGCCCGGCCAGGCTGGCCTCCAACTCGGCTTCGACACCGGCCAGGTCGTCGGGATGCACCAGCTGGCGCCAGGCCGACTTGTCGCCGAGCTCGCGCTGCGGTGGCAGCCCGAGCATGCCGTGCCAGCGCTCGTTGCAGGTGGCGCGGTTGTTCACCAGGTCAAAGTCCCACAGCGCGAGGTCGGCGCCGTCCAGGCCCAGGGCCAGGCGCTCGGCGCCTTCGCGCTCGAGGCGCCGCCGCTGCGCATCGGCGGCCTGCAGCTCCTGCCGGCGGCGCCGCAGCATGGCGTCGGACGCCAGGGTCAGCAGCACCAGCAGGGCGTACAGGCCCAGATAGGCATACAGGTGCTTGAACCAGGGCGCGTAGATCGCGTCGACCGTGCGGCTCAGCGCCAGCACCAGCGGCTGGTCGATGTCGGCGGCATCGGGCGTGACGCGGCGCTGCACCATCAGCTGCTCGGTGCTGTCGAGCTGCGCCCGACCGGTCAGCACGGTGAGCGATTGCCCGCTGTCGAGATGGCGCCGCAAAAACGAGCCGGCCGCGCCCAGCGGCTGTGACCAGACCACCGGCCTGGGCGCGTCCAGCGCCAGCAGCACGCCCTGCGCATGGGCCAGGGCCACGAAGGTGTCGGCGTTGTGGCGCACCGCGCGCAAGGCGGCGGCCAGCTGCGCCGTGTCGATCTGCGCCACCAGCATGCCCAGCGGTGCGCCATCGCTGCCGGCCAAGGCCAGGCCCAGCAGCAGCACGGCCTGCGCACCCGGCCCGTCCCACACCGGCAGCGTCAGCAACCGGCCCGGGTCTTGCGGCCCGGCCGCCTGGCGCAGCAGGGCCGGCAACGCCTGCCGCACCGCCGCACTGACGGGCCGGCTGCCGGCCACCACCGTGCCGCCGCGTTCAACCAGCAGCAGCGAACGCACCAGGCCCAGGCCCTGGCCCACGCCCTCGATCGGGCGCGTCCACAGCCCCGCCCACTGCGCCGGCGGGCTGCGCTGGATGTCGTCGCGCAGCGGCCGCATGCCGGCCACGGCACTGCCCAGCTCGCGCTGCAGCGTGTCGGCCACGGCATTGGCCTGGGCCACGATGAATTCGCGCTGGTTCTCGGTGACGGCCCGGTGATCCTCGTAGATCTGCCAGCCCACCAGCAGCCCCACCAGGGCCAGCAAACCCGCCGGCAGCCAGCGCTCCAGGCGTGACAGACGGGACAACGAGGCTGAGGTGTCGACAGCGGCGCGCATGAGCTACGCTAACACCAAGCCTCTGTGGCGGCCTCGGCAGCGGCCCTATCCTGGCCCTGTGCTGGCCCTGTGTTGCCCCTGTTGCGCTGGCCCTGACCTGGCCCGCTCGGGTGCGGGCAGGCGCGCCTCAGTGCGCCTCAGTGCATCTCAGCGCGGCTCGCGCCCGGTGGCCAGGTCGGCGTGGCGGGGCGAGAGGTTGTCCAGGATCTGGTGCAGCGACTCGTTGAGCTTGCGCATCTGCAGCGGCGTCAGGCCATGGAAGCTGCGCACGAAGATGTGGCGCGTGGCCAGCTGGCTGCGCTCGATCGCCTGGCGGCCCAGGTCGGTGAGGTGCACCACGGTGACGCGGGCGTCCTGATCGGAGGTGGAGGTGTCGACCAGGCCCTCGCCCTTCATGCGGTAGACCAGCTTGGTCACGGTGGACAGCTTGGCGATGGCGTGCAGCGAGATCTCGGACACGCTGCTGCTGCCGCGCTCGTTCAGGATCATCAGCGTGCGCCACGAGGGGATGTCCAGGCCCACCGGCTTGAGCGCCTTCTCCATCTCGAGGGTGTAGACGCCATGCACCCGCGCCAGCCAGTAGAACGGGAACTCCTCCTTGACGAACTCGGGCTGGGTGGGATCGAAGCGGAGCACCATGGGGCCGGGCGATGGCAGTCGCAAAAAAGGGGCTGGAGAAACGGGCGGCGGCGGCGGGCAGGCACCCGGCGGGCCGGGCGCAGCGCCATGTTAGCCGCCCGCCCGGCCGGCCAGGCGGCGCGGCCGCGATGGCGCGGCGGATCAGGTGGACAACAGCGCCTGGTGCTGGCCGTGCAGGCCCAGGTAGGCCTCGACGATGCGCGGGTCGCGCGCCAGCTCGTCGGCCGGGCCCGACATCGACACGCGGCCCAGCTCGAGCACATAGGCGCGGTCGGCCAGCTGCAGCGCGGCGCGCGCGTTCTGCTCGACCAGCAGGATCGACACGCCCTGGCGCCGCAGCTCGCCCAGGATGCGGAAGATGTCGCGCACGATCAGCGGCGCCAGGCCCAGGCTGGGTTCGTCGAGCATCAGCAGGCGCGGCCGGCCCATCAGGGCGCGGCCCAGGGCCAGCATCTGGCGCTCGCCGCCCGACAGCGTGGCCGCCTGCTGCGCGCGCCGCTCCTTCAGCCGCGGGAACAGGCCGTACACCCAGTCCAGCGTCTCGGCCTGGGTGCGCGCCGCCTCGCCGCGCAGGCGGTAGCCGCCCAGGCGCAGGTTGTCTTCCACGTTCATGCTGGCAAACAGCGCGCGGGTCTCGGGCACCAGGGCCACGGCGCGCGCCACGCGGTGGCCGACGCCCTGCGCAGCCAGGTCTTCACCGGCCACGCAGATGCGGCCGCGCCGCGGCGGCAACACGCCCATCGCGGCGCCCAGCAGCGTGCTCTTGCCGGCGCCATTGGGGCCGACCACGGTGACGATCTCGCCGGCATTCAGCGTCAGCGACACCTCGCTGACCGCCTCGATCTTGCCGTAGGCCACCGACAGGCCCTCGATGCTCAGCAGTGCGTTGGCGTTCACAGTCCGGCTCCCAGATAGGCTTCCAGCACCTGGGGATTGGCCTGCACCTCGGCCGGCAGGCCTTCGGCGATCTTCTCGCCGAACACCACCACGGCCACGCGGTCCACCAGGTTCATCACGAAGTCCATGTCGTGCTCCACCAGCAGCACGGCCATGCCCTCGGCACGCAGGCGGCGCAGCAGCTCGGCGAGCGCCTGCTTTTCCAGATGGCGCAGGCCGGCGGCGGGCTCGTCGAGCAGCAGCACCGCGGGGTCGGCGCACAGCGCGCGGGCAATCTCCAGCAGGCGCTGCTGGCCCAGCGCCAGGCTGCCTGCCTCGGCATCGGCCAAGGCGCCCAGGCCCACGCGCTCCAGCTGGCGGCGAGCCTCGGCCAGCAGGCGCGCCTCTTCGGCCCGGTCCAGCCGCAGCAGGCTGGCCAGCAGGCCGCGCCGGCCGCGCAGGTGGGCACCGATGGCCACGTTGTCGAGCACGCTCATCGTCGGCAGCAGCTTCACATGCTGGAAGGTGCGCGCCAGGCCGGCCGCGGCCACGCGCTGCGGCGTCCAGCCGGCCACGCTGCGGCCGAGAAAGCGCACCTCGCCGGCGCTGGGCCGGTCCACGCAGGAGAGCTGGTTGAACAGCGTGCTCTTGCCCGCGCCATTGGGGCCGATCACCGCCAGGATCTCGCCGGCATGCAGTGTCAGGCTGATGTCGCGGTTGGCCACCAGGCCGCCGAAGCGGCGGGTCAGGTCGCGCACCTCCAGCACGGCCTGGCCGGCGCCGGGCAGGCGGCGGCGGGTCAGGGGGCGGCGGGCAGGGCGGGCCGGCCGCCGGCCACGGCGCGTGGCGGGGCCACCGCCGCCGCCGCCGCCGCCGCGGCCACCGAGGCCATCTCGCCGGCCTCGGTGCCGTGGCCGGTGGCCCGGCCATCGGCCTGGGCAGTGCCTTGGGCGCCGGCCGCGCCGCGCGCCGCCTGGCGGCGTGCCAGCCGCCAGCGCCGCACGGCAGCCCACAGGCCACCCGGTGCACGCTGCATCAGCAGCACCACGCACAGCGCAAACACGATGGCCTCGTAGTTGCCGCTGCGGCCCAGCAGGCGCGGCAGCTGGTCTTGCAGCGCATCGCGTGCCAGCGTCACCACGGCGGCGCCGGCAATGGCGCCCCACAGCTGGCCCACGCCACCGATCAGCGCCATGAACAGGTAGTCGATGCCGGCGCCCAGGCTGAACGGCGCCGGGCTGACGAAACGCTGGTTGCAGGCATACAGCCAGCCCGACAGGCAGGCCAGCAGCGCCGACAGCGTGAAGGCCGCCATCTTCATGCGCAGCACCGGCACGCCCATCGAGGCCGCCATGGCCTGGCCGCCATTGAGCGCGCGAATGGCCCGGCCCGTGCGTGAATCGAGCAGGCAGTGCACGCCCAGCATGGTCACGAACAGCAGCGCCCAGATCAGCACGAACATCTGGCCCGGTTGATCGAGACGCCAGCCCAGCAGCTGCAGCGGCGGCAGGCCCGACAGGCCGGTGTGCGTGCCCAGCGCCTCGCTGGTGCCGAACAGCGCATACAGCGCCAGGCCCCAACAGATGGTGCCCAGCGGCAGGTAGTGGCCCGACAGCTTGAGCGTGACCGCGCCCAGCGCCAGCGACACCCCCAGCGTGACCACCAGGCCCAGGCCCAGCGCCGCCCAGTGCGAGCCGGCCAGCGGCGCCAGCCAGGCGGGCAGGCCCTGGCCCAGCGTGAGCCAGGCGCAGGCATAGGCGCCAATGCCCACGAAGGCCGCCTGGCCGAAACTGGTCATGCCGGCCACGCCGGTCAGCAGCACCAGGCCCAGCACCACCAGCGCGGCCAGGCCGATCTGGTTCAACAGCGTGAGCTGGAACACGCTGAGCCAGGGGCCCACGGACACAAAGGCCAGGATGGCCAGCACCGCCAGCGGCGCGCGCCACCCGGCCCGGCGCTGCAGCGCCTGCGGCAGGCCGGTGCCGGCCGCCACGGCGGTGGCCACCGCTTGCGGCGCCGCCAGGGTATTGCTCAGGTCGGTCATCACTCTTCCTCGTGGTGGTGGGTGGTCAGCGAGCGCCACAGCAGCACCGGCAGGATCAAGGTGAACACCAGCACCTCCTTGTAGGCGCTGGCCCAGAAGGTCGAGAACGACTCGACCAGGCCCACCGCCAGCGCGCCCGCGGCGCCCACCGGGTAGCTGGCCAGGCCGCCCACCACGGCGCCGACGAAACCCTTCAGGCTGATGATGAAGCCCGAGTCGTAGTACAGCGTGGTGATCGGTGCGATCAGCACACCCGACAGCGCACCGATGGCCGCCGCCAGGCCCATGCTGGCGCGGCCGGCGGTGGTGGGCGAGATGCCCATCAGCTCGGCGCCCAGGCGGCTGATGGCGGTGGCGCGCAGTGCCTTGCCCGACAGCGTGCGCTCGAAGAACAGCCACAGCCCGCCGATGATGGCCAGCGAGGCCGCCAGCACCCACAGCGTCTGGCTGTTGAGCATCACCGGGCCGATCTCGAAGCCGGCCTCGCTGAAGGGCTGGGTGCGCGCGCCCTCGGCGCCGAACATCAGCAGCGACAGGCCCACCAGCAGCACATGCACCGCGATCGACACGATCAGCAGCACCAGCGCATGCGCGCTGGCCACGGGCTTGAAGCACAGGTCGTACATCAGCGGCCCCATCGGCACGATCAGCGCCAGCGTGTAGAGCACCTGCAGCAGCGCCGGCTGCTGCGCACCGCTCACCAGCGGCGCCAGCGCCAGCAGGGCCAGGGCCCAGGCCGGCCACAGCAGCGCGCGCCAGCCCAAGGCGGCCGGCCAGCGCCGCGCACCATCGGGCCCGCGCTGGCGCCAGGCACTCACCAGGCCCAGCAGCCAATGCAGCGCCGCCGCACCCAGCAGCAGCCAGGCCAGCAGCGCCGGCTGGCCGGCCTGCAGCGCGGCCATGGTCATGGCGCCGAAGGTCACGAACTCGCCTTGCGGCACCAGCATCACGCGCGTGACGGTGAACACCAGCACGATGGCCAGCGCCAGCAGCGCGTAGATGGCGCCGCTGGTCAGGCCGTCCTGGCCCAGCAGCAGGGCAATCTGCAGGTTCACCGCATGCCCCTTACTTGACCAGCGTCCACTGACCGTTCTTCACGGTGATCAGCTCGCGGCCGCGGGTGTCGAAGCCGCTGTGGTCGGCCGCCGACAAGGTGTAGACGCCCTGCGTGGCCGGCAGCTCCTTGATGCCCTCCAGCGCATCGCGCAGGCCGGCCCGAAAGGCCGCCGTGCCCGGCTTGCCGGCCTTCAGCGCCTGCGGAATGGCGGCCTGCAGCAGCAGGCCGGCGTCATACACATTGGCGCCAAAAGTGGCCGGCTTGCTGCCATTGAGCTTCTCGTAGGCGGCGATGTAGGCGCTGGCGATCTTCTTGGTGGGGTGGCTGTCGGGCACCTGGTCGAGCACCAGCATCGCGCTGGCGGCCAGGATGGTGCCTTCCACCTTCTTGCCGCCCAGCTTCAAGAAGTCGGGCAGCGCGGCGCCGTGGGTCTGGTAGATCTGGCCCTTGTAGCCCTGGTCCACCAGCGTGGTGTGCGGCATCACCGCCGAGCTGCCGGGCGCGGCCACCAGCACCGCATCGGGCCGGGCCGCCAGCAGCTTGAGCGACTGCGCGGTGACCGAGGTGTCCTGCCGCGCAAAGCGCTCGGCCGCGATCAGCTTGATGCCGGCCTTGGCGGCCAGCTCTTCGGTCACCTTCTTCCAGTTGTCGCCATAGGGGTCGGCGGTGCCGATCAGGCCCAGGGTCTTCACGCCGGCCTTCTTCATGTGCTCGACCAGGGCGGCGCAGATGATGTCGTCGTTCTGCGTGGTCTTGAACACCCACTTCTTCTTGTCGTCCATCGGCAGCACCACGGCCGCGGTACCCACCGGCGCCAGCATCGGCACACCGGCCTCGGCGGCAAACTGGATCACGCCCATCGCATTGGGCGAGCCGCTGGGGCCGACGATGGCGTCGACCTTCTCCTCGTTGATCAGCTTCTTGAAGGCCGACACCGAGGCCGTGGGGTCGCTGCCGTCGTCCAGCGCGATGTAGGTCACCGTCTGGCCGGCCACCTGGGTGGGCAGCAGCGGCACGCTGTTTTTCTGCGGAATGCCGACCAGGGCCACCGGCCCGGTGGACGAGGACACGACACCGATCTTGATCTGGGCCTGGCTGGCGGTGGCGGCCAGCAGGCCGGCCAGCAGGGCCGTGGTGGCGAGGAAGGTGGGCTTGCGCATCGGGGCTACTCCAGGCGCGGAAGTCGCGCGGTTGGCGGGTGGACGTGGGGACATGGCGGCAGCGGGGCTGTTGTCGGCAGCACGCCAGGCCAGGCGGTGCCGCACCGCTCCGGCTTTGCAGACTTCATGCCAACTTCCATCATTCAAAGCGTTCACTTTCACGATTTGTCAGAGGAAGAACAAGCGCATCAAGCGGCCGAATCAGCGGGCACCATGAGCGCCCGATCTCCTCGCTTCAGCCGATTCTGCAGGGAAAACATTCACCAGCATGGTGTGGTTTGCCCCAAATCAAAGCCTTGCGTGCATTTCAGGCACCGGAATTGATCAGACAAAAGCCTCGGATATTTAGTTGACGTTTCACGTTTCTTCAGCCTATCGTCCGGCCCATGCCAGGTGCCCAGGGCGCCGCAACCTAATCCACCATGAACGCGTCCACGCCATCCACCCACCCGTTTCCGCCGCACTGCCTGGTGGCGGCCTTGCCGCCTGGCGCCAGGGCCAGCGCGGCCGCGGCCAGCGGCCCTGCCTTCGTGGTGAAGGACACGCTGGACGTGGCCGGCCAGCCCACCCGCGCCGGCAGCGCCGCACTGGCCGATGCCGCGCCCGCCACCCACCATGCCGAGGTGGTGCAGCGCCTGGTGGACGCCGGCTGGCAGCTGCTGGGCAAGACCACGCTGCATGAGCTGGCCTTCGGCACCACCGGCATCAACCACCATGCCGGCACGCCGCTGAACCCGGCCTGGCCCGAGCGCGTGCCGGGCGGCTCGTCCAGCGGCTCGGCCGTGGCGGTGGCCTCGGGCGCCGTGGCGCTGGCGCTGGGCACCGACACCGGCGGCTCGGTGCGCACGCCGGCCGCCTGCTGCGGCGTGTTCGGCCTGAAGCCCAGCTTCGGCCGCGTCAGCCGCGCCGGCGTGATGCCGGCCCGCAGCAGCCTGGACTGCGTGGGTCCCTTCGCCGCCGACATGGCCACGCTGGTGGCCGCGATGCAGGCGCTGTGCCCCGGCTTCGGTGACCTGCCCGCGCTGCCCGCCGATTGGCGCATCGGCCTGGTGGATGTGGCCGCCGACGCCGCCGCGCGCGATGCCGTCACCACCGCGCTGGCCCGCGCCGGCCAGCCGGTGCGGCCGGTGCAGCTGTCGGGCTTTGACGCCGCCTACGAGGCCGGGCTGAAGATCATCCAGCGCGAGACCTGGGCCGCCTGCCAGCACCTGTGGCGCAGCGGCCGCGTGGGCGCCGATGTGGCCTTGCGCCTGGAGCGCGCCAGCCACACCCGCGATGACGAGGTGGCCGCGGCCGAGGCGCTGCGACGCGTGTTCAGCGCCGAGGTCGACGCCGCGCTGCAGCACTGCACCGTGCTGGCCCTGCCCACGCTGGCCAGCCCGCCGCCGCGCCTGGCCGATGCCGCCGACACCCTGGCCGCCGTGGCCATGACCCGCCTGGTGCGGCCCTTCAACCTGACGGGCCATCCGGCCATCAGCCTGCCGCTGAACCGCGCCGACGGGCTGCCGGTGGGCCTGCAGCTGGTGGGCCGCCATGGCGATGACGAAACCCTGTGCGCCGCAGCGCAGGCGCTGACCGAGCGCCTGGGCCTGCGCGCCGTCTCTGGAGCCACCCAATGACCGCCACCACCCTGGCCCGCTCACCGCTCGACGATGCCGCCAGCGGGCCCGCACGCGCCGCCGCAGCAGCGCCCGCGCTCGCTGTCCACGCCAACGCCAACGCTGCGGCCGCGCCAGCGGCCGGCCACGGCGCGCCCGACGAGGCCTTGCTTGCCGCGCTGCTGGCCGAGCTGCGCACCCGCCGCGAAGAGTTCACCCGCGCGCACCAGATGCCCGAGGACATCGTGGCGCGCTTCAAGGCCCTGGGTGTCTACCGCGCGCTGGTGCCGCGGGCACTGGGCGGGCTGGAATGGGGCCCGCGCGCCTTTTGCGAGCTGATCGAGCGCATTGCCGGCGCCGATGGCTCGGCCGGCTGGGTGGCCAGCTTCGGCATGGGCGTGACCTACCTGGCGGCGCTGCCGCCCGACACCCTGGCCCAGGTGTACGCCAACGGCCCCGACGTGGTGTTTGCCGGCGGCATCTTCCCGCCGCAGAAGGCACCGCGCGTGGACGGCGGCTACGAGGTCAGCGGCCGCTGGGCCTGGAGCAGCGGCTGCACCGGCGCCGATGTCATCGGCGTGGGCATCGCCCCGCTGGAAGGCGACAAGACCGGCCTGCCGCGCATGGCCGTGATGCCGCGCGCCCAGGTGCAGATCGAGCGCACCTGGAACGTCACCGGCCTGGTGGGCACCGGCAGCCACGACATCGTGGTGCAGCGTGTGCAGGTGCCCGAGGCCTGGACCTTTGTGCGCGGCAGCCGCTCGCTGCGGCCCGAGCCGATGTTCCGCTACCCGACGCTGTCGTTCGCGGCGCAGGTGCTGGCGGTGGTGGGGCTGGGCATTGCCCGCGGCGCCATCGAAGAACTGCGCGCCATGGCCGCCGGCCGGGTCTCGGTGACCGGCGCGCCGCGCCTGGCCGACCGGCCGCAAACCCAGATCGAGCTGGCCCGCGCCGAGGCCCAGCTGCGCGCCGCGCGCGCCTTCTTCTACGAGGCCATCGACAGCGCCTGGGCCACGCTGCTGGCCGGCGGCGAGGTCAGTGCCGAGCAGACCAGCCTGCTGCGCCTGTCGGCCACGCACGCCGCGCGGGTGAGCGCCGAGGTGGCACGCGCCATCCAGATGCAGACCGGCATGACCGGCGTGTACCACGACTGCCCGATATCGCAGCAGGTGCGCGACGTGCAGGTGCTGACCCAGCACGCCTTCATGGGCGACATCACCTACCAGAACGCCGGGGCCATGTTGTTCGGTCTGCCGCCGCTGCCTGGCTATCTGTAGCCCACCCCCGGAAGCGGCTGCGCCGCTCCCCCTCAAGGGGGCGCCAGCAGCAGCCCGGCAAAGCCGGTTCTGCGCTTGCCGCTGGGCTGGGTTTCCGTCCTTCAACACCTTCTCGTTTCTCAAGGAAAGACGTCATGTCCATCCGCACGCTGTTCTGCATCGGCATCAACCAGAACTTCTTCAACGCCGCCCCCGACGAGGCCAAGGCCGTGTGGCTGGCCTTCGGCAGCATGATGAACGGCATTGCCGCGCTGCCCGGCGTCACGGTGCTGGGCAACATGGACGACGACCAGAGCATGGTCGGCCCCAGCACCGGCTGGCCCTGGACCTGCTATGTGCTGGCCGATGTGCCCGACCAGGCCACGGTGCATGCGGCCTGCAACCTGTTTCGCACCATCGTGGTGGGCGACGGGCCCTACAAGCTGTGGAAGTACGCCCGCATCGAGGCCCGCATGGGCCGCGAACTGGTGGTGCCGGCCAACCTGCTGCCGCCCGCCCCGGCTGCGGCCTGAGCGCCTGCGCAACGCTGGCGCCACAGCCACCATGCACACCCTGCCGCCCGACGATCTGCTGCAGCGCCTGGCCGACCTGGAAGCGCGACTGCAGCGCTTCGAGGATACCCAGGCCATCCGCGACTGCGTGCTGCGCTACATGGACCTGTGCGACCACCTCGACGCCCACACGCCGATGCACGCGCTGGGTGACTGCTTCACCGAGGATGCGCTGTGGGCCGGCAAGGGCGCGCGCTACGGCGCCAGCTTTGGCGGCCACCAGGGCCGCGACGCCATCGTGGCCATGCTGGGCCGCTACCGCGGCAGCCTGGCCGGCGAGCAGCCGGCGCGTGCGCCGCACTTCGCCTTCAACGCCCATTTCCTCACCAGCGAGCAGATCCGGCCCACCGGCCCGCACAGCGCCGAGGCCGCCTGGCTGATGCTGCAGACCTCCAGCTTCTCGGCCGGCGGCGCGCACCTCAACGCCGCGCGCCTGAGCCTGCAGATGCAGCGCGGCGCCGATGGCCGCTGGCGCATCGCCCGCTTCGAGACCGAGAACCTGCTCAGCCGCCCGGTGAGCACCTGGCACAGCGACGCCGCGCTGCCGGTGCCCGCGCCGGATGCCATGCGCGACTGACGCGACCGAGCCCATTTGACCGAACGCCCCCCACGGAAGCCCCACGCCATGAACGCCCCGACCGCCCCGATCCACTTCGTGCGCCCTGGCCGCGACCCCGCCGACCTGGTGCGCGACGACCGCGTGCACACCTCGCTGTACACCGACCCGGCGATCTTCGACGCCGAGATGGACAAGATCTTCCGCCACTGCTGGGTGTGGGTGGCGCACGAGAGCGAGCTGCCCGAGCCCGGCAGCTTCAAGACCCACTGGGTGGGCATGGAGCCGGTGATCGTCAGCCGCGACCGCAAGAACCAGATCCATGTGCTGCTCAACCGTTGCCGCCACCGTGCCGCCACCGTGTGCGAGCACAAGAAGGGCAAGGCCGCCAGCTTCGTGTGCCCGTACCACGGCTGGGCCTATGCGCTGGATGGCCAGTTGCGCGGCGTGCCGCACCCCGAGAGCTATGGCGACTGCCTCGACAAGGCCGAGCTGCCGCTGGTGAGCCTGCGCGTGGAAAGCTACAACGGCATGGTCTTCGCCACCTTCCGCGACGATCTCGAGCCCCTGGCCGACTGGCTGGGCCCGGCCAGGAAGTGGATCGACCTGTTCATGAAGCAGGCCGGCGGCTACCCGGTCAAGGTGGCCGGCGAGCACCGCTTCCGCTTCCCCGGCAACTGGAAGATCCAGCTCGAGAACACCACCGACGCCTACCACTTTCCGCTGGTGCACAAGAGCTTCCTGAGCTCCATCGACGAAGAGACCAAGCAGGTCTTCGACTTCGTCAAGGGCCCGGGCTATGTGGAAGACCTCGGCAACGGCCACAGCGTGATGGTGATGATTCCTTCGCTGGTGGATCTGGACGCCAATCTCGATGCGCCCATCCCCGAGCGCTTTGCCGAGCTGGCCCAGGCGCTGCGCGACGAAGGCCATGACGAGCCCGCCGTGCGCCGCCTGGTGCGCGCCGTGGGCGGCACCGGCTTCAACCTGAACCTGTTTCCCAACGTGGCCTGCTCGATGGCCTTCTTCCGGGTGCTGCAGCCGGTGTCGGTGACCGAGACCGAGATCCACCATGCGGCCATCGTGATGGACGGCGGCCCGGCCGTGTGCAACCAGGCGCGGCTGCGCCTGCACGAGCATTTCCAGGGCCCGATGGGCTTTGGCACGCCCGACGACAGCGAGGCCTGGGAGCGCGTGCAGCAGGGCGCCAAGGCCGGGCAAGACCTCTGGATCATGGTCAACCGCGGCCTGCCCGGCGAGCGCCTCACCGCCGACGGCAAGGCCAGCGACGTGAGCGCCGAGACCGGCATGCGCGCCGCCTACCGGCAGTGGAAAAAGCTGATGACAAACGGCGCATGACGCTGCTGCGCGAGCACAGGGCGGCCCTGCGCTGCTCGCCGTACGGGTGTACGGCTGCGCTGCTCGAAGCACCCTGAGCCCGCTCGCGACGCTTCCTGCAGCGTTTGTTCCCGCCGACACAACCCTCCGGATTCCCCTCATGAACCTGCCCCTCCTCCACAGCCTCACCGCCTTCGTCTGGGCCGAGGCCGACATGCTCGACCACGGCGAGTACGCCGCCTGGCTGGACCTCTGGGCGCCCGGCGGCCAGTACATCGTGCCGATCGACCCCGACACCACCGACTTCGACAACACCCTCAACTACGCCAACGACAACGACGCCATGCGCGCGGCCCGCGTGGCGCGGCTGGTGAGCGGCGAATCGGTGTCCACCCAGCCGATGGCGCGCACCGTGCGCAGCGTGTCGCGGCTGCGTGTGCTGGCCGAGCAGGGCGAGGTGGTCACGCTGCGCGGCGCGCAAGACCTGCGCGAGTTCCGCAAGACCGGCTTCCACCAGTACACCGCCGATGTCACCTGGACCCTGCTGCGCAACGGCGAGGGCTGGCGCATCCAGCGCAAGGTGCTGCGCCTGGTGAACGCCACCGATGCGCTGGCCGGCATCGGCTTCATCGTCTGAGCGGGGCCTTGCGATGAACACCGCCGCACCCACCGCTGCACCCACGGCGGCCACCGCCGCCCCGGTCGCCCTCGTCACCGGCGCTGCCGCCGGCCTGGGCCTGGCCATCGCCAGCGAGCTGCATGCCGCCGGCCACCGCGTGCTGCTGACCGACCGCGACGCGGCCGCCGCCCAGGCCGCCGCCGCCGCGCTGGATGCCAGCGGCCGCACGGCCCGCGGCCTGGCGCTGGATGTGCTGCACAAGGCGCACTTCGAGGCCGCGCTGGCCCATCTGCACGAAGGCGGCTGGGGCACGCCGCGCGTGCTGGTGAACAACGCCGCGCTGACCCTCACCACGCCGGTGATGCAGATCAGCCCCGAGGAATTCAGCCGCGTGAGCGATGTGAACCTGCGCGGCTGCTTCCTGGCTTGCCAGGTGCTGGGCGCGGCCATGGCGGCGGCGGGCTTCGGCCGCATCGTCAACGTGGCCTCGCTGGCCGGGCAGAACGGCGGCACGGCCTCGGGCGCGCACTACGCCGCCAGCAAGGCCGGCATCCTGGCGCTGACCAAGGTCTTTGCCCGTGCGCTGGCCGGGCAGGGCGTCACGGTGAACGCCGTGGCCCCGGGCCCGCTGGACCTGCCCTCGGTGCACGCCATGGTGCCGGCCGACCGGCTTGCCCAGATCGTGCAGACCATTCCCGTGCAGCGCCTGGGCGATGCGCGTTTCATCGCCCGCGCCGTGCTGCTGCTGGCCGACGAGGCCGCGGCCTCGGTCACCGGCGCCGCGTGGGATCTCAACGGCGGCCTGTTCATGCGCTGAAGGCACTGTCCATGATCCCCGAACTCCTCGATGTCATCGTGCGCCAGCCCAGCCTGCAGGGCCAGGGCGTGGCCGTCTTCACGCTGGAAGATGCCCAGGGCCGTGCGCTGCCGGCCTTCAGTGCCGGCGCCCATGTCGACCTGCACCTGCCCGGCGGCCTGGTGCGGCCCTACTCGCTGTGCAGCGACCCCGCCGACACCCGCCGCTACCGCCTGGGCGTGCTGAAAGACCCGGCCTCGCGCGGCGGCTCGGTGGCCGTGCACCAGCACCTGCTGGTGGACGGTGCGCGCCTGGCCATCGGCGCCCCGCGCAACCTGTTTGCGCTGGTGGAAGATGCGCCGCACAGCGTGCTGGTGGGTGGCGGCATCGGCATCACGCCGATGCTGGCCATGGCCTGGCGCCTGCATGCGCTGGGCGCCAGCTTCGAGCTGCACTACTGCGCCCGCAGCCGCGCCCAGGCCGCCTTTCTGCAGGATCTGGCCAGCGCGCCCTGGGCCGCGCGCGTGCAGCTGCATTTCGACGACGAGGGCGCGGCCGCGGCGCTGCAGCCGCGCGCCGTGCTGGCCGGCGCACCGGCCGGCCGCCATGTTTATGTGTGCGGCCCCTCAGGCTTCATGGACTGGGTGCTGGCCGAGGCCGCCGCCGCCGGCCTGAGCGAGGCCCAGCGCCACCGCGAGTACTTCGGTGCCCCGGCCACGGCCGCCCCGGCCGGCGGTGACCAGGCCTTCGAGATCGAGCTGCGCCGCAGCGGCAAGACGGTGCAGGTGGGCGCCACGCAAAGCCTGCTGGCGGCGCTGCGCGGCGTGGGCATCCACGTCAGCGTCTCGTGCGAGCAGGGCGTGTGCGGCACCTGCGCCTGCACCGTGCTGGCAGGCGAGCCCGAGCACCGCGACGCCTACCTCACCGACGAGGAGCGCGCCGCGAACGACCAGATCCTGGTGTGCTGCTCGCGGGCCCGCAGCCCGCGCCTGGTTCTCGATCTCTGATCGCCAAGAAAGCCTGCGATGAACCCGTCTTCCGCCGCGGCCGCTGCCGCCCACTTCAGCCCGGTGTCCAGCACCGCCTTCCGCGATGGCCTGGCGCGCCTGCCCGGCGCCGTCACCGTGATCACCACCAACGGCCCGGCCGGCGCCGCGGGCTTCACCGCCTCGGCGGTGTGCAGCGTCAGCGACTCGCCGCCCACGGTGCTGGTGTGCATGAACCGCAGCTCGTTTGCGCACCGCTTTTTTGCCGGCAATGGCGTGCTGTGCATCAACGTGCTCAGTGCGGCGCAGCAGGACTTGTCGGCGTTGTTCGCCAACCGCGAAGTGGCGATGGACCAGCGCTTCGCGCGCACGCCCTGGCAGGCCTGCGCCAGCGGCGCCCCGGGGCTCGATGGCGCGCTGGTGCAGCTCGACGGCCGCATCGCCGCCACCCACGAGGTGGGCACGCACAGCATCTTCATCGTCGAGCTGGGCGAGGTGCGCCTGGCCGATGCCGGCGCCAGCCACGAGGGCCTGGCCTACTTCGGCCGTCGCTATCACGCATTGGGCGCGTCCAGCCCCGCCACCCAGCCTGCCTGACTGACCCACCGGAGAAACCGCATGCCCGATCGTCGTCTTGCCCTGGCCGCCGGCCTGCTGGCCCTGGGCCCGCTGTGTGCCGGCGGCGCCAGCGCCCAGGCCACCCGCCACAGCACCCGGCTGCTGGTGGGATTTCCGCCCGGTGGCACGGCCGATGTGCTGGCGCGCGCGCTGCAGCAGCGCCTGCCGGCGGGCGCCGAGCCGCTGATCGTCGAGAACAAGCCCGGCGCCGGCGGCCGCCTGGCGGTGGCCGAGCTCAAGGCCGCGCCGGCCGATGGCCGCACCGTGATGGTCTCGGCCGACCCGATCCTCACGATCTACCCGCATGTCTTTCGCCACATCGCCTACAGCACCACCGCCGATGTGCTGCCGCTGCTGCCCATCGCCAGCGAGCCGGTGGGCCTGGCGGTGGGGCCGATGGTGCCGGCCAGCGTGAAGACCCTGGCCGACTTTCTGACCTGGTGCCGCCAGCACCCCAAGGACGCCAGCTACACCACGGCCGCCGCGGGCACCACCATGCACTTCGTCGGCAGCCAGCTGGCCCATGCCAGCCAGGTGGACCTGCTGCATGTGCCGCACCGCGGCGGCGCCGCAGCGGTGCAGGACGTGATGGGCGGGCAGATCGCCGCCACCGTCACCTCGATGAGCCTGGCCATGCCGCACCTGGGCGCCGGCAGCACCGGCAAGCTGCGCGTGCTGGCCATCGCCAGCGCCAGGCGCTCGCGCCGCCTGCCCGAGGTGCCCACGTTCACCGAGCTGGGCCACCCGCAGATTCGCGCCGATGTGTACTACGGCACCTACCTGAAGGCCGGCACGCCCGCGCCGCTGCTGGCGCAGTGGGTGCAGCAGATCGGCCAGGCCGCGCAATCGGCCGAGATGCTGGCGCTGCTGGACAAGCTCTCGCTCGACCCGATGGTGCTCGGCCAGCCGGCCTTTGCCGCGCTGGTGCGCGCCGACCTCGAGCGCTGGGGCCCGATCGTCAAGGCCAGCGGCTACTCGGCCGACGATTGAGAACCAGGCCCGCGATGAACGACACCCCGAACGACAAGCCCGGCCCCTGGCGCGTGATGGTGGCCGGCGCCGGCGCCATCGGCTGCCTGCTGGCCGCCCGCCTGGCCGCCGCCGGCCATGCGGTGGATCTGCTGGCCCGCGGCCGCGGCGCCCAGGCGCTGCGCGAGCACGGCATCACGCTGCACGACCTGGATGGCACCTGGCGCGTGACGGCCGGGCACCACAGCGCCGGCCTGCGCGTGCTGCACACACCGCTGAGCGCCGCGCCCGAAGGCGGCCCGCCCGACCTGCTGCTGCTGTGCAGCAAGTCGCAAGACCTGCTGGCCCTGGCCGAGGCCGTGGCGCCGGCCATCGGCCCGCACACGCTGGTGCTGCCCTTGGTCAACGGCGTGCCCTTCTGGTTCTTCCACGGCCAGGGCGGACGCTTCGACGGGCGCGCGGTGCAGGCGGTCGACCCCGGCGGCCGGCTGCTGCGCCTGCTGCCGCTGCCGCAGCTGCTGGGCGCGGTGGTGTTCATCACCGCCGAGTGCACATCGCCCGGCCAGGTGCAGGCCCGCAACCCGCACCTGCTGATGCTGGGCGAGCCCGCCGGCGGCCTGAGCCCGCGCCTGGCCCGCGTGGCCGCCATGCTGGAGGCGGCCGGCATCGCCACGCGGCCGCTGGAACGCATCCGCGACAAGCTGTGGACCAAGCTGGTGGCCAACCTCACCTCCAACCCGCTGTCGGTGGTGACGCGCACCACGCTGCACACGATCTACAGCGACCCCGTGCTGCTCGACACGGTGCGCGCGGTGATGCACGAGGCCTTGCTGGTGGCCGCCGCACATGGGGCGCGGCTGGAGATCGACCCGATCGAGTTCGTGCAGCTGGGCGCCGCGATGGGCGCGGTGCGCACCTCGATGCTGCAGGACTTCGAGCGTGGCCGGCCGCTGGAGCTGGCCGCCATTGGCGAGGCGGTGGTCGAGCTGGCCGGCCTCTACCAGCTGCCGATGCCGGCCACGCGCACCCTGCTGTCGCAGGCCGCCTGGCATGCGCAGCGCCGCCTGGCCGACGCGGCATGACGGCCACGCCCACGCCCACGCCCACGCCCACGCCCACGCCCACGCCACCGCCGCTGCTGCAGCAGCAGCCGGCACCACCGGCGCCGGCGTTGCCCGCGCGCCTGCAGCCGCACTCCATCCAAGACTTCTCCCCGCTTTGCGAGACCGCCGCCATGGACATGCTCATCCCCGACACCCAGCCCGCCCGCCCCGCCCAGATGGCCGATGCCGAATGGGCGCTGCGCTACCAGCTGGCCGACTGCTACCACCTGGTGGACCACTTCGGCTGGACCGAGACCATCTTCAACCACATCTCGGCCCGCCTGCCCGGCACCGCGCACTACCTGGTCAACCCCTTCGGCCTGAACTACGACGAGGTCACGCCGGCCAACCTGATCAAGGTGGATGTCGACGGCCACAAGGTCGAGCCCTCGCCGTATGACGGCAACCCCGCCGGCTTTGCGCTGCACGGCGCCATCCACGCCGCGCGCGACGACATCCACTGCGTGATCCACACCCACACCACCGCGGTGTCGGCCATCGCGCTCAAGCGCCAGGGCTTTGCGCACGACGATTTCTACGGCGCCCAGCTCAGCGGCCGCGTGGGCTACCACGCCTTCGAGGGCATCACGCTGTTTGCCGACGAGCGCCCGCGCATGCTGCACAGCCTGGGCAGCAAGCACATCCTGGTGCTGCGCAACCACGGCGTGGCGGTGGGCGAGCTGGACATCCCGCGCGCCTTCTTCCTGCTGTGGACGGTGCAGCGCGCGGCCGAGATCCAGGTGGCGGCCGGCGCCATTCCGGGCGACAACGTGGCCCTGCCCGAGACCATTGGCCAGCGCTGCGCCGAACTCACTGCGCAGCTGATCCGCGAAGACGGCTTTGCCGAGAAGTTCTTTGCCGCCATGGTGCGCCGCATGCGCTCGCGCCGCGCGCACTGAGCCGCCGCCGCCACACGACGCCCCCAGCACCACCACCACAACACCGCCAGCGCCCACGCCACGCCACGCCACGCCATGCCCCTGAGCCCCGAAGCCACCGCCCTGTGCGCGGCCCTGCTCGACGCCCGCCGCAGCGGCCGCCCGCTGCCCCCCGACGCCGCCGCGCTGGCCGCCGTGCCCGACGACGAAACCGCCTGCGCGCTGCAGCAGGCCCAGGGCGTGGCCCTGGGTGCCTGGGCGGCCGAGGCGCTGCCGCGCTTCTGGAAGTCGGGCGGCCCGCGCCGCGACGGCCCGCTGGCCCATGCGCCGCTGCTGCCTGCCGGCGTGCAGCCGGTGGCAGATGGCGACTGCGCCGACCTGCGCGCCCAGCCCTTCCTGCAGCCCATGGTCGAGGCCGAGGTGGCGCTGCGCCTGGGCCGCGAGGTCAGCCCCGCGCTGGCCGCCACGCTGGGCGTGGCCGAGGCCGAATCGCTGATCGATGCGCTGGCCGTGGCGGTGGAGGTGGTGGACACGCGCTGGGCCAGCCTGGCCGATGCACCGCCACGCCTGAAGCTGGCCGACTTCCAGGTGCATGGCGCCCTGGTGCTGGGCCCCTGGCAGGCCTGGGACGGCTGGCGCGGCCACGACTGGGCGGCCCAGCGCGGCCAGCTGCGGCTGGGCGATGCCGCGCCCATCAACTTCCAGGGCACGCACACCCTGGGTACGCCGGGCTGGCTGCTGCCGATCTGGCTGCGCCACCTCACCCGCCACGGCCACAGCGTGCCGGCCGGCACCGTGGTCACCACCGGCAGCTGGTCAGGCTGCCGCCCGGTGGCACGCGGCAGCCGCGTGGCGGTGCAGTTTCAGGGCCTGGGCGGCTTCACGCTGCAGGTCTGAACAGCCCCCACATCGCTGCGCGCCTGCCCCCTGAGGGGGCGCTCAGCCCGTGGGGCAGCCCGGCGCAACGGGGCCCGTTCAGCCTTCGACCGTGAAGCGCAGGCCGGCATGGGCCTGCAGCCGCGCCACCAGCGCCGCGCCCATGGCCGGCGCGGTGGTCCAGATGCCGCCGGGCAGGGCGCCGGCATCTTTCAGCAGGCACACCGCGCTCTCGGCAATCATCTTGCTGGTGGAGCCGTAGCCGGGGTCCTTGTCGCCGCTCACGCCCACCGCCAGGCGCTGGCCCTGAGCGTCTTCACCGAGAAACAGCAGGTCGTAGAAGCCGGCCTCGCGCTCGGCCTTCGACGGCCCTTCGCCCGGCTTGGGGCCGCCTTCGCCGCCCAGCGACTTGTCAGCCGCCACGGCCAGGGCGATCTGCTCGCCGCGCGCGCCGGGGCCGGTGACCAGCATCTCGTCGTAGGCAAAGTCGGTGCCCCAGGCATGGCCCAGCAGCGCGTTGGAGCGGTGCACGTTCTTGGTGTTGATGGCCGCCATCACGAAGGGCGCCACCCACACGCCTTCACCGTTCACCTGGCCCAGGGCTTCGTCGACCATCGGCTTGTGGCCCACCGGCTGCTTGGGCCCCTCGAAGCCCGGCGTCAAGGCAAAGGGGTCGCGCATCCAGGCCTGCACCTGCGGGTTCTCGGCCGCGGCGGCCAGCGTGGCGGTCAGGCTGGCCGCGGTGCCGCCCGAGAACGTGCCCTTCATCTTGCGCACCCGGCCGCGCACCCGGTTGGCGGCATGGCCGTGCCGGGCGGCAAAGGCCTGCTGCAGGTAGAACACGCCCAGGTCGAAGGGGATGGAATCGAAGCCGCACGAGAACACGATGCGCGCGCCGCTGGCCTGGGCCGTGGCCTGGTGCGCGTCGATCATCTGGCGCATCCAGGCCGGCTCGCCGCACAGGTCGACATAGTGCACGCCGCGGGCCGCGCAGGCGGCCACCAGTGCGTTGCCATACAGCTGGTACGGGCCCACGGTGGTGAGCACCAGGCGCGTGCAGTCCATCAGCGCCGCCAGCGAGGCGGGGTCGGCCAGATCGGTCACCACCAGCGGCGTGTCGGCCGGCGCGCCGATCTCGTCGCGCACCGCGGCCAGCTTGTCGGCACTGCGCCCGCCCATCGCCCAGCGGATGCCTTCGGGGTTGCCGGCATTGGGGTAGCGCTGGGCCATGTACTCGGCCACCAGCCGGCCGGTGAAGCCGGTGGCGCCATGGATCACGATGTCAAAGTCGGCAGGCATGGGGCAACTCGCAAGGGTCAAGGGGCAGGGGAGGGCCGGCCGGTGCCGGCCGGGCGCAGGCGCGGATTCTGCGCGTGCCCGTCGGCGCCAGCCGTCGCCTGCGTGGCAGCGGCCCACGGCCCGGGCATGCCACGGCCGGGCATGGCAGGATGCGCCAACCCACTCTCCAGCCCACCCGCCAGCCCACCCGCCAGGAGCCCCGCCATGCCTGTCGCCGCCTTGCCCCGATGCCAGCCGCACCCCCGCCCGCCACGCGCAGCCGGCCTGGGCCCTGCGCCGGGGCTGTGCCGGGTGCGCCAAACGCGCCGCGGTCTGCTGTGGTGCGCCACGCTGGCCGCCGCGCTGGCCTGCGCCACGGCTTGGCCGGTGCGCGCGCAGGGCGGCGCGGCCGCGCCCGCCGCAGCCACCCAAGCCGGCGGCGACGGCGTGAGCGACAGCTCCTACCGCAGCGCCGATGGCGAGCGCGTGCTCGAGCTCAGCGCCGAGGTGGCGGCCCCGCTCGAGGCGGTGTGGGCCGCATTCACCACCGATGCCGGCTTTCGCCGCTGGGCCGCGCCGTTTGCGCGCATCGATCTGCGCGTGGACGGCGAGTACGAGGCCAGCTACGACCCGCAGGCCCAGGCCGGCGCGCCGGGCAACATCCGCAACCGCATCCTGGCCCTGGTGCCACTGCGCCTGGTGGTGATGCGCAATGTGCAGGCGCCACCCAGGCTGCCCTTCGACGCGGCCGCGTTCCAGCAGACGCACACCGCCATCCACTTTGCCGCGCTGGACGGGCAGCGCACCCGCGTGACCCTGCAAAGCGCCGGCTACCGCGACGGCGAGGCCTTCGACGGCGTGTACCGCCACTTCGCCGCCGGCAACCGCTGGACCCTGGTGCAGCTGCGCAAGCTGTTCACGACAACGGCCCCGGCTCCAGCGGCCAGGCCCTGAGCCCTGAGCCCTGAGCCCTGACCCTTGATCGCCGGTGCCGGTGCCGGTGCCGGTGCCGGCGCCTACCCGCCGTGCCGCTCAGCCGGCGCTGGGGTCGATCAGCACCTTGGTGCCGGTGCTGCGCGGCCCGTACACCCCGATCGCCTCCAGGCTCAGCGCCTGGGCCAGCGACACGCTGCGCGTGTAGTGGCTGGCAAAGGTGGTGTGCAGCTCGTCGGCCACGCGCTGCTTCATGCGCGCCGTGGTCTCGGCACCCACGCGCTGCAGAAACGGAAACATCAGCCAGCCGCCCACGCCCCAGCTCATGCCGAAGCTGCGCGTGATCTCGGTGGCGCCGGTGTCGAGCCCGCCATAGATGTAGACCTGCTTGTGCACCGCGCTGCCGTAGCGGCTGTACTCGGTGGCCTGGCGCGCGATGGCGGCCTCCATGGCCTGCAGGATCTGCCCGGCCAGCCGGCCGCCACCGATGGCGTCGAAGGCCAGCGTGGCGCCGGTGGCGGCCACCGCCTCGGTCAGCGCGGCCATGAACTCCGGCGCGCTGCTGTCGACCACATGCTGCGCGCCCAGGCCACGCAGCAGCGCCACCTGGGCCGGGCTGCGCACGATGTTGACCAGGCCCACGCCATCGGCCTGGCAGATGCGGTTGAGCATCTGGCCCAGGTTGGACGCCGCCGCGGTGTGCACCAGGGCCGTGTGGCCTTCGCGCCTCAGGGTCTCCACCATGCCCAGCGCGGTGAGCGGATTGACAAAACACGAGGCGCCCTGCGCGGCCGTGGCGTCAGGCGGCAGCAGCAGGCAGGCGCTGGCCGGCACGCTGCGGTACTGGCTGTACATCGCGCCGCCCAGCACCGCCACGCGGCGGCCCAGCAGGGCCTGCGCGGCCGGGGCATCACCGGCGGCCAGCACGGTGCCGGCGCCTTCATTGCCCACCGGCAGCGACTGGCCCACGCGCCCGGCCATGGCCGCCATCGCGCGCTCGGGCACCGGGGCGCTGATCACCGGCCGGGCCGGCGTGCCGCTGGCGCGTGCGCTGCGCATGTCGGCCGCGCCGAACAGCAGGCCGATGTCGGACGGGTTGATCGGCGCCGCCTCGACGCGCAGCAGCACCTCGTCGGGCTGCAGCGACGCCACCGGCTGCTCGATCAGCGAGAGCTGCAGCTCGCCGCTGGCGCTGATCAGCGAGCGCAGCTGCAGGCCGTGGGTGGGGATGCTCATGGGGGTCTCCTGTTCTGGTCTGGAGACCCAGCGTAGCAGGCGCTCAGGCGCTGATCGGCAGCGGCACGGTCGAAGGCGGATGCGGTGGCGCGGCGATCGGTGCAGCAGTCGTTGCGGCGATCGGTGCAGCAGTCGTTGCGGCAGTCGTGGCCTGCGACGGCGGGCGGCGGCGCCACACCATGCGCCCGTGCTGCAGCACCAGCAGCTCGCCGGCCTGCATCGCCTGCCAGGGTTCGTCGTGGGTCAGCGGCTCGGTGGCCAGCAGCACCATGCGGTCGCCGTGGCCGTTGACGCGCGCCAGGTCGAGGGTCAACGCCTCGTCCACCAGCCGCGCCTGGGCAAAAGGATGGCGGCGCTCCAGCCAGTGCAGCCGGGTGCTGCAGTGCGCGTACACCGCCTCGCCATCGCTGAGCACAAAGTTGAACGGGCCGTGCCGCGCCGCCTCGCCGGCCAGCTCGGCCAGCAGCGGCGCCAGCTCGGCCCAGCCCGGCACCTGCGGCCCGGCAAAGCGTTGCTGCAGGCGCTGCAGCATCCAGCAGAACGCGGCCTCGCTGTCGGTGCTGCCCACCGGGCGATGGGCCGCATCCAGCGCGGGATGAAAGTCGGCCAGGTGGCCGTTGTGGCAGAACACCCATTGCCGGCCCAGCCACTGGCGCTGGAACGGATGGCAGTTGGTCAGCTGCACGGCCCCCTGCGTGGCCTTGCGGATATGGGCCAGCACCGCCGTGGCGCGGATCGGGTGCTGGCGCAGAAACGCCGCCAGCGGCGAGCGGCAGGCCGGCGCGTCGTCGATGAACACGCGGCATCCCCCATCGCCATGAAACGCGATGCCCCAGCCATCGGCATGCTCGCCGGTGCGGCCACCGCGCGCCGAGAAGCCGGTGAACGAGAAGGTCACCTCGGTGGGCGAATTGCTGTTGAGGGCAAACAGCTGGCACATGGGCAAGGCGGCCGGCGGCGGGCAGCAAGTCATCGGGTTGACGGTTTGTCGGCCGCAGGTGCCGCCACTGCAGGGGCCGCCCCGGCCGCGGCGTGACCAAATGGACAAAGGGCCGCGGCGCGCGCTGCGGTGGCTGGGTCGGCACATGGCATCGGCCGTCAACCCGGTCAGCAAGCCCCGGCGCCGCAGGCGCGGCTCGTCGCGATCACGCCTGGTGTCTCGTCACCTGTGCGGGCCCTGGCTCGGGCCGCTGTCAGTCGCGGCTGATGCCCGATTCCTTGACGATGCGCACCATCAGCTCGCGGTCAGTCAGGAAGATCTGGTTGAACTCGGCCGGGCTCACCGGCGACGGCTCGATGCCCAGCGCCAGCAGGCGCTCGCGCACCGGCGGCATCACCAGCACCTTGTTCACCGCAGCGTTGAGGCGCGCGACCAGCGCGGCCGGCGTGCGCGCCGGGGCCAGCAGGCCGAACCAGGAGTCGTACTCGTAGCGCGGCAGGCCCGACTCGGCCACCGTTGGCAGCTTGGGCAGCATCGGCGAGCGCCGGGCACCGGTGGTGGCCAGCACACGCGCCCGGCCGTCCTTCAGGTACACGCCGGCCCCGGCGGTGGGCACGAAGGTGAGGTGGCCGCGGCTGCCCATCACGTCGTTGGCGGCCTCCTGCGTGCTCTTGAACGGGATGTGCACCAAGTGCTGCGGTCGCACCGCGCCGTTGCCCGCCACGGGCTGGCCCGACTGACGCCCGAGGCCCGCGCCCAGATCCATTCGGACAACGCCCGGCGCGACTGCAGCCGACTCCTGGTTTGAAGGAAGCCACCATGGACATCATCGACATCCACCCCCACATCATCTCCGACGATCCCGCGCGCTACCCGGTGACGCCGCTGTTCGGCAAGCGCTCCGAGTGGTCGAAGGAACGGCCCAGCACCGTGCAGGCGCTGATCGCCGCGATGGACGCGGCCGGCGTGGCCAAGGCCGCCGTGGTGCATTCATCCACCACCTACGGCTTCGACAACAGCTATGTCACCGACGGCTGCGCCAGCCACCCAGGCCGCCTGGTGCCCGTGTGCTCGGTGGACATGGTGGCGCCCGATGCAGTGGCCACCACGCGCGGCTGGGTGGCGCGCGGCCTGGCCGGCCTGCGCATCTTCACCGGCGGCTCGACCAAGGACTTCGACCCCGCCGAGCTGGAAGACCCGCGCGCCCATCCGGTGTGGGAGCTGCTGGCCGAGCTGGGCCTGCCGATGTGTCTGCAGACCGGCGTCGTCGGTCTGCCTCAGGTCACGATGCTGGCACGTCGCTTCCCGGGCGTGAACATCGTGCTCGACCACCTGGCGCGGCCGGAGCTGGCCGACGGCCCGCCCTATGCGCAGGCAGCCAGCCTGTTTGCGCTGGCCGACCTGCCCAACGTCTACCTGAAGCTCTCGCCGCGCATCTTCGCCGAGGTGCAGAAGGGCCAGGCCAGTGCCAGCACCTTCTTCCCGACGCTGGTGGCAGCCTTCGGCGTCGAGCGCCTGGCCTGGGGTTCGAACTACCCGACCTCGCCAGGCACGCTGGCCGAGATCCTGGCCGCCGCGCAGGCCGGCCTGGCCGGCCTGGACGAAAGCCAGCGCGCCTGGATCTTCGGCAAGACCGCGCAGAAGCTGTACAAGGCCCTGCGTTGAGCGGCGAGGCCGGCGCGGTGATGCAGATGCCGCCAGGCAGCGCGCCGGCATCCTTCAGCAGGCACACCGCGCTCTCGGCAATCATGTCGAGCCGACCGGCTCGCACACGAGCTTCGTAGGAGTACATGAAAGGCACACACCCTTCAGGCCCTACCCGCCGGTAGGGCGTTCAGCGCGCCGGGCCGGCCATCGATTAACCTCGTTGGTTGGCGGCTTGCCGGGCAGATGCCAGCAGGCCTTGGGTGCGATCGATGGCGTCAGCATGCATCGTTGAAGATCGCCCGTTTCAGCAAACGAAGCGAGTCTTGCGTGGTACGTTCAATGGGTGTGGGTGGTATGGCGCGCGCAGCTGTCGCGTGTGGGGCCGGGGTTTTGAGTCTGGCGGCGGCCTGGCCGGTGCAGGCCCAGATGTTCCGCGATCCGGTTCTGCAGCGGCTGGCCGATGGCGAGCGCATGGCCGAGATGCAGCAACTGTCCTTGAGCCGTCTGGCGGCACGCGCCGACGATGTGCAAGCCGTGCTGGGCCTGGGCTTGGCTGTGCTGGCCGGCACCGATGCCCAGGCGCAGGAGAAGGCCATTTCGCATGCCCAGGCCTGCGTCAAGGCGCAGTCCCAGGCCGCGGAGTGCCGCCATGCGCTGGGCACCGTGATGGCTGCCCATGCCGTGGCCCAGGGCAAGATGAAGGTGGCCTCCAGCGCGGGCGATGTGAAAGAGGCCTTGAGCGAGGCCTTCCGGCTGGCGCCACAGTGGTTCCCGGCGCGTCGCGCGCTGGTCGAGTTCTACCTGTTGGCGCCCGGTCTTCTGGGTGGCAGCAACAGCCGCGCGGCCGAGCTGGCGCGCACCGCGCCCAACCCGGTTCAGGTGCGGGCACTGGAAGGCCGCGTGGCCCTGGACGAAGAGCGCTTCGACCAGGCAGCCACGGCGCTGACCGAGGTGCCGGCCGGCACCGACCCGGCCGTGGCGGCCGACATGCGGCAATGGGCGGCGATGGTTGGATTTCGGTGGCTGGCCAAGGAGCAGGTGGCCAAGGCCCAGGGCCTGTTCTCTCGCCTGGTGAAAGACCAGCCCGAGGCCGCGCTGCCGCTGTACGGCCTGGCCCGCGTGCTGGCGCTGCAAGACCGGCCGGCCGAGGCGGCGAAGCTGTTGGAGCAGGCGCGCCACTTGCGCGGCGCCGAGCCGCTGCCGCTGGACTACTACCTGGGCCAGGCCCTGGAGGCACACGGCCAGGCCGATCCGGCCAAGGCCGCCTACACGCGCTTCGTCAAGCGTGGCCAGGGCCAACCACGCCAACTGGACGACGAACGCAAGCGGCTGGTGGCGCTGGGATGAGCCCGCCAGATACGCACCGCCGCGGCGCCCGTGCCGTGCCGCGCAGCGTGTGGGCACTGGGCCTGGTGTCGATGTTCATGGACATCTCGTCGGAGATGATTCATGCGCTGCTGCCGCTGTACATGGTGGCGGTGCTGGGCACCTCGGTGCTGGCGGTCGGCGTGATCGAGGGCATCGCCGAAGCCACGGCCTCGGTCGTCAAGGTGTTCTCCGGCAGCCTCAGCGACCGCATCGGCAAGCGCAAGCTGCTGGCCGTTATCGGCTATGGCCTGGGCGCGCTGACCAAGCCGGTGTTCCCGCTGGCCGGCGGCCTGGAATGGCTGGTGGGTGCGCGCTTCATCGACCGCGTGGGCAAGGGCATTCGCGGCGCGCCGCGCGATGCGCTGGTGGCCGATGTCACGCCGGCCGAGCTGCGCGGCACGGCCTACGGCCTGCGCCAGACGCTGGACACCATCGGCGCCTTCACCGGGCCGCTGCTGGCCATCGCCTTGATGGGGTGGACGGCCAACAACTACCGGCTGGTGTTTTGGTGGGCCGTGCTGCCGGCCTTCGTGGCGGTGGCGGTGCTGGTGTTCGGCGTGCACGAGCCGTCAAGGCCCGCCGCCGCACGGCCGGCGCGCCTGCCGCTGCACCGTGCCGAGCTGGCGCAACTGGGCGCTGGCTTCTGGTGGGTGGTGGCCATCGGCCTGGTGTTCACGCTGGCGCGCTTCAGCGAGGCCTTTCTGATCCTGCGTGCGCAAAGCGCCGGCCTGGCGCCCATGTGGGCGCCGGCCGTGCTGGTGGTGATGGGCCTGGCCTATGCGCTGTCGGCCTATCCGGCCGGTGCCTTGTCGGACCGCCTGCGCCGGCTGGATGTGCTGCTGGTGGGACTGGCGCTGCTGATCGCGGCCGATCTGGTGCTGGCCTTCATGCCCGGCCTGGCCGGGCTGGGCCTGGGCGTGGCACTGTGGGGTCTGCACATGGGCTTCACGCAGGGCCTGTTCAATGCGCTGATCGCCGACAGCGCACCGGCCGCGCTGCGCGGCACCGCCTTCGGCCTGTACCACCTGCTCACCGGCCTGGCCCTGTTGCTGGCCAGCCTGATTGCCGGTGCGCTGTGGGACGCGGCGGGCTATCAGGCCACCTTTGCCTGCGGCGCGGTTTTTGCGGCGCTGACCATGGCCGGCCTGCTGGTGCTCAGGCGCAGCGGGCGCGCCGGTCTGTGAGGCGCCGGCCGGTGCCGGTGCCGGTGCCGGTGCCGGTGGCGGGCGCGGCACGCAGCCGGTGGCGCGCCGCGCCCGCTCAACGCCGAACGCATGCCGAGGGTGGGTAGCCGAAGGTGCGCTGGAAGGCCGACGAAAAGTTCGACAGCTTGGCATAGCCCGCGCGGTAGCCCACCTCGCCCACCGTGAGGCCGCCGTCCAGCAGTTGCGCGCGTGCACGTTGCAGGCGCTCCTGGCGCTGGAAGGCCACGATCGAGCTGCCATAGGCGGCTCGAAACACGCGCTGCAGCGTGCTTTCGCTCATGCCCAGCTCACGCGCCAGGGCCGACGGCGGCGCGGCTTCGCGTGACATGTCCTCCAGCAGACGGGCGCGGATCAGGCGTGCACGCGCCATGCCGCGGTCAGCCGGCGCGATGCCCCGCGTTGGCGCCAGGCCCGACGACGCTGCGCTGGCGGCGCGCAGCGCCTGCTGAACCATCGACAGGCCAGCGATGCTGACCGACAGGGCCTGCAGCTCATCGCCCTGGCGGGCGCCCAGAATCTCATGCGCACAGCGCAGGGCATGCGGTGTCGGCGACCAGCACGCCACGCCGGCGCGCGGCGAGTCCAGGCTCAGCCTGTCGCACAGGACGGGCGACAGCCGCAGGTCATCCAGTGCCGACAGCGGCAGCGTGACATTGACCTTGCGCACGCGCTGGCCGGCGCGGATGTGCCGCACCAGCGTGCCCGGCGCGGCCATCAGCCAGAGGTATCCCACCGGGCCGCGGCGCGCCGACATGAGGCAGTGCGTCTGGTTGATGGCCACCCGAAGCTCGCCCTCCAGCAGCAGCATCACCGTCAGCTGCGCTGGCAGGTCGAAGCGCTGCGACAGCGTGCGCCGCTCCCGCGTGTCGTTGGCGTGCACCTGCATCTGCATCGCCAGTGATTCGAAGGCGCACACGCCATCCACGGCATCGATCAGCGGCTCATCGGCGGGGCAGGGGGGCATCGGAACATCTCGGCAGGTTGGTGGACCCGCGCCGCGTGCGCTGCATGCGGCTGGCCCATAAGCAGTTGACTGTCGCTCAGAACGTGATCTGAATGCGAACGATTATCGTTTGATCCGTCCTGCGCCAGCTGCCTCGCGGCGCCTTTTCCCCGTCCTGGAGTTGCCCATGTCGTACCCCTCCGCCATTTGTCATGCCCGCCGCGCCGGGGTGCACTCTGTTGCGCTGTCGGCCCTGGCCTGGGCGGCGCGAAGCCTCGTGCTGGTGTCGCCGGTGCTGGCCTGGGCGCAATCCGGCACGGCAGCTGCCGAGCCGGCGGCCAGCCAGACCGTCACCGTGATCGGCGAGAAGATGGGCCGCAGTGCGCGCGATTCGACGACCGCGGTGACCGTGTTCACCGCCGAAGACCTGGCCGCACGCAACCGCGCCAGCGTGCTCGACCTGGTGGCCGAGGTGCCCAACGTCACCATCGGCGAGTTCGGTGGCGTGGCCAACATCCGCGGCAGCAACGGTGCAGGCCCCGGCTTCTCGTCGCTGGCCTGGCGTGGCGCCACGCGGGCGCGCACCGCCACCATTGTCGATGGCGTCAGCCAGATCTGGACCGGTGGCAACCTGCTGGGTACCGGGCTGTGGGATGTGGCGCAGCTGGAGGTGCTGCGCGGCCCGCAGTCGACGATGCAGGGGCGATCGGCGGTGGGTGGCGCCATCGTGATCAAGACCCAGGATCCCGGCTTCAAGCCCGGGGCCGCCGTGCGTCTGGGCCTGCAGCAGGCCAACGGTGCCACCTTGGGCCAGGTGGCGGCCATGGCCACGGGGCCGCTGTCCGACAGCCTGGCCTACCGCCTGAGTGCCGACGTGTCCGGCGGATCGAGCTTCGTGAACTACGTGGACAACAACACCAGCGCCGGTGTCGACTACAGCGCCGACCCGGACCGGGTGCAGCGCGCCGACGTCAAGGCCAAGCTGCTGTTCTCACCGCCCGACAACCCGGCCCTGGTGAGCCGCCTGGACCTGCAGCACCAGAAGCAGACGGGCCCGTACCTGAACCAGGTCAACCTGGGTGACAGCGGCGAGTACCGGGCCTCGACCGATCTGGTCAACCACCGCATCGGCGACACCACGATGACCACGCTGGTGTCCAACACCAGCTACCAGCTCGGCCAGGGCCGCTCGGTGGATCTGCTGCTGTCCGCCTCGAAACTGGACGCCGGCTTCACGCACAACCAGACGGCCCCGGCGGCCACCAGCACGGCGGCCTACTTCCGCTCGCGCACCCAGCAAGACAGCAGCGGGGTGGAGTTGCGCTTGAACCTTGGCCGCGGCCACGGTGGCCTGCGCTCGCTGATCGGCCTGTCCTACTTTGGCGATGACATGAGCCTGCTGGCGAAGGCCTATTCGGGCGCGATCCGCTACTCCGGCGACACCAAGACCGCGGCCACCTCGGTCTTTGGCGAGGTGGAGGTGCCGCTCGGCGAGCGCCTGACGCTGATCGCCGGTGGGCGCCTGGAACATGAAGCGCAGGACCGCTCGGTGACCAACGGCACGGCCAGCGCAGCGCGTGAGGAGAGCAAGACCTACGCGTTGCCGCGCACCGCGCTGCGCTTCACGCTCAACCCGCACACCGTGCTGGGGCTGGACCTGCGCCGGGGCTACAACCCCGCGGGCATCAGCATGGACACCAACAGCACCAACATCTACGCCTACGAGACGGAGTACGTCACCGCGCTGGAGGCCAGCATCCAGCAGCGCTTCAACGGCGGCAAGGGCACGTGGTCGGCGAACCTGTTCAACAACCGCTTCAAGGACTACCAGGCGCGCAACGGCACCGTCATCGGCAACATCGACCGGGCCACCATCCGCGGCCTGGAGCTGGCGGTGGCCAGCGACATCGGCAGCGCCACCCGCGTGTACGGCAATGCCAGCGTGCAGACCAGCCGCATCGACGCCTTTGCCGCCACCCCGGCCTACGTGGGCAACAAGCTGCCCTATGCCGCACCGCGCACCCTGGGTGCCGGTGTGACGCAGCGCCTGGGCAGTGCCTGGACGCTGTCGGCCAATGCCAAGCATGTGGCCGCGTATTTCGTCGACATCTCCAATGCCGCCGGCACCGGCCAGCAGGCGCGCGCGGGGGGCTACACGCTGCTCGACCTGAGCGTCAGCCTCGACCTGAATGCGCGCACCTCGCTGCGCGCCTACGTCAACAACCTGGCCGACCGCTACGTCATCAACACCTACTTCCAGGGCACCACCACCCAGGACGTGCTGGCCCCGCGCACGCTGGGCCTGCAGCTGGATCTGCGCTTTTGAGCCCGGTGGACGACACAGCGCTGAGCCTGCCCTTCGTGCGGCAGCACACGCTGCGCGACACCCAGTCGGATCAGGCCTGGTGCCTGGCCATCGCGAAAACAGCTGCGGCCGAAGCCCGATGCGGTGACGCCACCGGCGCCGCGCATCGGCTGCTGCTGGTGCTGGACGGCAACCTTGCCGTGGCGCCAGCGGCGCTGATGCAGCAATCGCTCGCCGAGCGCGCCCGGGGGCTGGCGCCGCGCAGCACGCTGGTGGGCGTGGGCTACCCCGGTGTCGCGCTGCGTCATGCGCAGCGCCGGGCGCAAGACTTTCTGCCGCCCTGGCCGGCAGGCCTGGCCAGGCCGGCTGACGCGGGCGACTTTGCCGAAGGCCAGGCCGACCGCTTCGCCCGGTTTCTCGACGCGCAGTTGCTGCCATGGCTGGCCACGCACGAGCGCACGCAGTTCACCGAGGTGGGCCTGTTCGGGCACTCCTTTGGCGGCCTGTTCGCACTGCACAAGCTGCTGCACCGGCCCGGGCCGATGCAGGCCTTCTTCGCCGTCAGCCCGTCGCTGTGGTGGGCCGATGGCTGGCTGCAGCGGCAGCCTGGCGGCACTGCGGCGCAGGGCGCCGGTCGCAGCCTGTGGCTGGGCATCGGCAGCGACGAGCGCGCACTGCCCGGCGACGACGCTGCCCGCCAGGCCCTGCACCGCCGGCGCGACATGCAAGGGCGTTTTGCGCAGCTGGTCGCGCAACTGCAGCACGGGCCCGTCGCGCTGCAGGCCGAGGTGCTGGCCGGCGAAGACCATGGCTCGGTGCTGTACCCGGCGCTCACACGCGCCGTGCGCTGGCTGATGCAGCCCGTGCCCCAGCCAGATGCCCGGCACAGCCACCCCTCCCACACCGCCACGCCGCCATGAACCACGCCACAGCCGACATTCCCACCCCCGACGGTGCCCGCTACATCCTCAAGCTGTCGCGGCACTTCGCGCACAAGGTGCCGGTCAGCTTCGATGCATTGCGCGGCGACGTGCGCTTCGTGCAGGGCCCGTGCGTGATGAAGGCGCATGCCCAGTCACTGGCCATCCACCTGCAGTCTGATCGTCCGGAGGGCATTGCCGCCATGCAGTTCATCATCGACGACCACCTGCGCCGCTTCTTGCGCGAGGCGCTGCCGGCCTACACCTGGACGCCGGGTGTGCCGGACGCCGTGAGGCCCGAGCTGGATGCGCTGGCGGCGCAGCCCGCCAGGGCCGCGGCATCCACCCCGGGAGCGCCGACGTGATCCGGCGCGCCGGCCCCTTGGCACCGGCTCGCCGCCGGCTGCTGGGCCTGGCCTGCACGTCGGCAGCATCGGCCCTGGGGCCGGTGCTGAGCGCCCCGGCCAGCGCCGCCACACCAGCGCCGGCCGGCGGCAGCTGGCCGGTGGTGTTCCGCAACCCCGACGGCAGCGAGGTGCGCATCGCCGCGCCGCCGCAGCGCATCCTGTCGACATCGGTCACGCTCACCGGCACGCTGCTGGCCATCGACGCGCCGGTGGTGGCCTCGTCGGTCAACGGCGACCGGCGCTTCTTCGACCAGTGGGCCGCCGTGGCCAAGGCGCGCCGCGTGCAGCCGCTGTGGTCGCTGAACGCGGTGGACATCGAGGCCGTGCTGCTGGCCCAGCCCGACCTCATCGTGGTGTCGAACAGCGGGGCCGACTCGGCGCGGGCATCGGTGCGCGAGCTGTCGCAGATCGCGCCGACCATCGTGGTCGACTATGCCGTCAACAGTTGGCAGGCGGTGGCCCGGCAACTGGGCCTGGCCACCGGCCTGCAGGCCCGCGCCGAGCAGCGCGTGGCCGAGTTCTCCGAGAAGCTGCGCCGCGTGGCGCAGGCCATCCGCGTGCCCGAGGGGCTGACCACCATCGTCAGCTACAACGGCCCGGGTGTGATCAACCCGGTGGCCATGCCCAAAGGCTCACACGGGGTGCTGCTCGCGGCACTCGGCTTTCGCATGGAGTCGCCTGACCCGCGCTGGCACAGCGGCCTGGACCGCCCGGACGACTTCGTCAAGGCGCAGTACGAGCAGCTCAGCGCGCTGCAGTCACGCACCGTGTTCCTGCTGCGCCGCGCCGAGGACGACACCGCCGCATTGCTCAATGACCGGGTGCTGGCGCGCCTGCCCGCGGTGCAGACGCGGCAGGTCTACGGCCTGGGGCGCAACTCCTTTCGCATCGACTACTACAGCGCCAGCGAGATCGTGGACGCCATCCATCGCCGCTTTGCCATCGACGGCGCGGCGCGGCCGGCCTCTGCGCCCACCGGGCGGCCATGACAGCGGCCAGGGCAGGTGCTGCGGCTTCGGCGTCGGCCGGGCCCCCCGGTACGGCGGGTGCGGTTGGCGGCCTGTCGTCGCTGCGCCGCATGGCGCTGGCCCTGGCGCTGGCCGCCGTGATCGCGCTGCTGGCCGCGGCCAGCCTGCTGGTGGGTGCCAAGCCGGTGCCCTGGGCCGATGTGCTGCAGGCCCTGCGCGCCTTCGATGCGGGCAACCCCGACCACCTGCTGGTGGTGCATCTGCGCCTGCCGCGGCTGCTCACCGGCCTGCTGGTGGGCGCGGCCCTGGGGGCGGCCGGCCTGCTGATCCAGGCGGTGACGCGCAATGTCCTGGCCGACCCCGGCATCCTGGGTGTCAACGCCGGCGCCAGCCTGGCGGTGGTGGCGGCCCTGGCGTTGTTCGGGCCGCTGGCGCTGGCCGAGCAGATGCTGGTGGCCATGCTTGGCGCCCTGCTGGCCGGCGGCGTGGTGCTGGCGCTGTCGGGTGGACAGGGCGCGCGCAGCAGCCCCAGCCGTGTGGTGCTGGCCGGCGTGGCGGTGAGCGCGGTGTGTCTGTCGTTCTCGCAGCTGATCATGCTCAACAGCGCCGACCAGGTGTTTGACCACTACCGCAGCTGGGTGGTCGGTGCGCTGGAAGGCCGCGATCTGCCGCTGCTGCTGGCCACGCTGCCCTTCGTGGCCATGGGCCTGGCCCTGGCGGTGTGGGTGGCCGGCCAGCTGGATGCGCTGAGCCTGGGCCAGGACCTGGGCATGGCGCTGGGTGTGAACCGCCCGCGCGTGCTGGGTCTGTCGCTGCTGGCCATTGTGGTGCTGGCTGGCGCCGCCACCGCGGCGGTGGGGCCGATTGCCTTTCTCGGCCTGGTGGCGCCGCATCTCGCGCGTGCGGTGGTCGGGCCCAACCACCGCCGCCTGCTGCGCTGGTCCATGCTGCTGGGCATGCTGACCCTGCTGCTGGCCGACGTGGCGGGCCGCGTGATCGCGCCGCCGGCCGATCTGGGCGCAGGCCTGATGGTGGCCCTGATCGGCGGCCCGTTCTTCATCGTGCTGGCCCGGCGCGACCGGCTCACCGAGCTGTGAGCGCGCTGCACACGCTGGAGCAGGTGCGCCTGCTGCGCCGCGGCCGCCTGTCGCTGCTGTGGGTGCCACGCCAGGCCCTGGCGGCCCTGCTGCTGCTGGTGCTGCTGGTCTGGCTGATGCTGCTGGCCCTGGGCACCGGCCGCATCGCGCTGGACATCGCGCAGGTGCTGGACATCCTGCTGCACGGCGGCGGCACGGCGCTGCAGCGCAAGCTGGTGTTCGACATCCGGCTGCCGCGTGTGGCCACGGCCGTGGCCACCGGCGCCGCGCTGTCGGTGGCCGGCGCCATCTTCCAGTCGCTGTCGCGCAACCCGCTGGGCTCACCCGATGTGATCGGCTTCACCACCGGGGCGGCAACCGGCGCGGTGGTGTACTTCGTGCTGGGCGGCAGCGCCAGTGCGGGTTCGGCGCTGTTCGCCGTGGGCGCCGGCTTGCTGACGGCGCTGGTGGCCTTTGCGCTGGCGCTGCGCGGCGGTGCCGTGGCCAGCCACCGGCTGGTGCTGGTGGGCATCGGCATCGGCGCCACGCTGTCGGCCCTGAACGAGGCGGTGCTGATGCGCGGCGCGCTGGAGCAGGCGCTGGCCGCGCAGCTGTGGCTGTCGGGCTCGCTGAACGCGCGCACCTGGGACCATGCGCTGCCGCTGCTGGCCGGTCTGGCGCTGCTGCTGCCGGCCCTGCTGTGGGGCCAGTCGCGCCTGATGCTGCTGGAGCTGGGCGACGACCTGGCGCAGCAGCTCGGCGTGCCGGCGCTGCGGGTCAAGGGCTTCATGGCCTTTGGCGCCGTGCTGCTGGCCTCGCTGGCCACCGGGGCGGCCGGGCCCATCGCCTTCATTGCGCTGGCCGCGCCCCGCTTGGCGGCCTTCATGGCCGGCGAGCACGGCCGGCCGCTGTGGCCGGCCGCGCTGACCGGCGCCGTGCTGCTGCAGGGTGTGGACCTGGTCAGCCAGCGGCTGCCCTTTGATCTGAACCTGCCCGTGGGCCTGATGACGGCGCTGATCGGTGGCCTGTACCTGGCGCTGGCCCTGCCGCGCCTGCGCGCCTGAACGCCAGCGGCCAGAACCCTCACCCGCCTGAACCCCGAGAGTCCGATGAACGACGCGCTGTTTTCCGCCACCGGGCTGCAGCTGGCCTACGAGCGGCGGGTGGTCTGCGACCGGCTCGATCTGCAGCTGCCACGCGGCGCCATCACCACGCTGATCGGCCCCAACGGCTGCGGCAAGTCCACGCTGCTGCGCGCGCTGTGCCGCCTGATCACGCCGCGCCAGGGCGAGATCCGGTTTGACGGACGGCCGCTGGCCACCTACGGCCGGCGGGAGTTGGCGCGCCGGCTCGGCTTCTTGCCCCAGGTGTCCAGCGCGCCGCCGGGCATCCGCGTGCACGAGCTGGTGGCGCGCGGGCGCTTTCCCTACCAGGGCCTGCTGCGCCAATGGAGCGACGAGGACGAGGCCGCGGTGGCGCAGGCGCTGCGCGAGACCGGCCTGGCCGGCAGCGCGCACCGCCTGGTGGACCAGCTCTCCGGCGGCCAGCGCCAGCGCGTGTGGATTGCGCTGGTGCTGGCGCAGGACACCGAGGTGCTGGTGCTCGACGAGCCCACCACCTACCTCGATCTGGCGCACCAGCTGGAGGTGCTGGCGCTGTGCCGGCGCCTGAACGCCGAACTGGGCAAGACGCTGGTGCTGGTGCTGCACGACCTGAACCTCGCGGCCCGCCATGCCCACCATCTGGTGGCCATGAAGGACGGCCGCGTGGTGGCCACCGGCACACCTGCGGCGCTGCTGACGCCACAGCGGCTGGAAGAAGTGTTCGGCATTCGTGCCCAGGTGCTGAGCGACCCGGTCAGCGGCACGCCGCTGGTGGTGCCCATGTCGGCCCTGCCGGCCGAAGCCGCCACCGCGTGCGCAGGCCGGGCATGAAGCGCCCGCTGATCACCGGCCTGTCGCTGGCGGCCACCTGGTTGTCGGGCAGCGCCTGGCGCCGCGCCGACAGCGGCGTCGAGCGCCTGTTCGATGTTGCCCTGTACGAGGATCTGGCGCGCCGGGCCGAGCAGGCGGGCATGGACTTCGTGTTCCGGCCCGACACGCTGTGGCTGGATCCGCAGACCCAGGCCACCGGCCCGGGCACCAGTGCGCTGGACCCGAGCCTGCTGCTGGCCTGCGTGGCGCGCGCGACGCAGCGCATCGGCGTGGTCACCACCCTGTCCACCAGCTTCCAGGAGCCCATGCACATCGCCCGCACGCTGGCCTCGCTGCAGGCCCTCAGCCAGGGCCGCGCGGCCTGGAACCTGGTGACGGGCCTGGACGGCCAGGACAACTTCGGCCACCGGCCGTTCGCCGCGGCCGATGGCCGTTACCAGCAGGCCGAGGAGTGCCTGCGGGTGGTGCAGGCCTTGCTGGGCAGCTATCCGGCCAGCGCGCTGCGGCTGGACCGCGCAAGTGGGCGGTATGCGCAGGCCGAGGCGATCCGTCCCATCCATCACCAGGGCCCGTGCTTCCAGGTGCACGGCCCGCTGACGCTGCCGACGGCCGGCCGGCTGCCGCTGTTCCAGGCCGGCGCCTCGGACACCGGGCGCGGCTTTGCCGCACGCCATGCCGACGCCGTGTTCGCCGCCACGCCCACGCTGGAGACGGCGAGTGAACTGCGCTGTGCGCTGCGCCAGCGCGCCTTGGCCGCGGGCCGCCAGGGCCAGGCACCGCAGGTGCTGCCCGGACTGAGCCTGTACCTGGCGCCGCAACGCCACGACGCCGAGGCCCTGCATGCCCAGGCCCACCGCCACCTGGACACGGGCCAGCGGCTGGCGCGGCTGGCCGGCATCCTGGGTGCCCCGGTGGCCGGCCTGCCCGCCGACCGCCCGCTGACGCCCGACGACCTGCCGGCCCCGGCCGGGCCGGTGCGCAGCCGCACCCATGCCGAGCTGCTGCGCCGCCGTGTCGAGCGCGAGCGGCCAACGCTGGCCGCGCTGCTGGCGCTGCCCGAGGTCGTGGCCTCGGCGCATTGGCAGGTCGTCGGCACGCCAGACGATGCCGTGCAGCAGATCCTGGCCTGGCAGGCCGCCGAGGCCATCGACGGGTTCATTGCCCTGCCGGGCGGCAGCCCGGTGTCGCTGGACCTGCTGCTGGATCAGGTGCTGCCGGCGCTGCGCGCGGCGGGCGCACTGCATCCGGTGGCAAGCCTGCCAACCTTCGCGCATCGCGTCACGGGAGCCTGAGCAAGGCGTGCGGGGCGCAGCGCGTGTGATCTTCACGGCGAGTTCGTGGAACCAACGAGACTGGCTCTCGACGACCAGCGAAGACTTCGTCGCTGCGCTGGACGCGTACATCCGCTGGTACAACGAAGTTCGCATCAAGAGCTCAATGGGCTTCCGCAGCCCCGCCGAGCACCGCCGGGGCCTGGGCCTGGGCCTGGGCCTGGGCCTGACTGCATAACCAGTCCAAGTTTTTGTCCGCACCCCCAGTGGCTCAGTTTTCGGTCGGCGCCAACATCTCAAGCTCTTGATGGCGATGCGTACCTGGCGTGCGGCCTGCGCTGCGGGCTCAGGTCGCGTCGTCTGCCACCCAGGCCCGGGCCTTTGCTACCACGAAGTCGATCAGCGTGCGCATGGCCAGCGTCTGGTAGCGGTCGGGCATGCGCAGCAGGTACAGGCGGGTGCCGAAGACGCTCAGCCACCAGTCGTCCAGCGAGGTGGTGACGCGGCCTTCGGCCCGGTCCTGCCGCACCACGTAGTCGGGCACCAGGCCCACGCCCAGGCCGGCCAGGATGGCCTCGCGCAGGAACTGGAAGTTCTCGGAGGCCAGTGTGGGTCGCAGCGCGATCTCATGCCGCTCGTCGCCGCGGTAGGCCGCCACGCGCAATTCGCGCCCTACCACGGCCGAGGTGAGCAGCGGCACCTCGGCCAGCGCCTCCAGCCGCTGCGGCAGGCCGTGGCGCTGCGTCCAGTCGGTGGCAGCGCAGATGACATGGCGCACGCGCGCCAGCTCGATGGCCACGGTCTGCTGCGGCGGCTCGGACATCACGCGCACGGCCAGGTCCACCTCCTCGCGCAGAAGGTCGTCCACGCGGTTCTCGAAGCGCAGGTCCAGCGCGATGTCGGGGTACAGGCGCTTGAACTCGATCAGCCAGCCCGACATCACCATGTGGCCGAACCCGGTGGGCATGCTCACGCGCAAGGCGCCGTGCAGGCCCTTGGCCATGGTGGTCACGGCCTCGCGCGCGGCCAGCACCTCGTCGCGGATCACGCAGCCATGCTGGTACAGCCGGTGGCCGGCCTCGGTGAGCTCCACCTGGCGCGTGGTGCGGCGCATCAGCTGCAGGCCGATGGATTTCTCCAGCTGTCCCAGGTGGTAGCTGACATTGGCGCGGCTCATCTTCAGCTGGCGCGCGGCCTGGCTGAGGTTGCCGGCGTCCACGATGCTGACGAACAGGGTGAGGGCTTGGGCGTCCATGGCGAGATCTGCGGGGTGCCAATAATTTTTGACAGGCAGTCAATTTTGGCTGCAATTGTCAAACCATGGATGGGTCGAAACAATCGCGCCCCGACCCGACCACACCTTCAGGAGACGCCGTGGCGCTGGATGACGAGACCTTTTCGCTGCTGCTCGACAGCGTGCAGCGCTTCGTGCGCGAGCGCCTGGTGCCTGCCGAAGACGCCGTGGAAGAGCACGACGAGGTGCCTGCCGACATCGTGGCCGACATGCGCGAGCTGGGGCTGTTCGGCTTGTCCATCCCCGAGGCTTTCGGCGGCATCGGCCTGTCGATGGCGCAGGAATGCGCCGTGGCCTACACCCTGGGGCAGACCGCGCTGGCCTTCCGCTCGGTGGTGGGCACCAACATCGGCATCGGCTCGCAGGGCATCCTGATGGATGGCACGGCGGCGCAGCAGGCCGAGTACCTGCCGCGCATCGCCAGCGGCGAGCTGATCGTGTCGTTCGCGCTCACCGAGCCCGATGCCGGCTCCGACGCCGCGTCGATCAAGACCCGCGCCGTGGCCGATGGTGACGACTACCTGATCACCGGCAGCAAGCGCTACATCACCAACGCCACCCGGGCCGGCGCGTTCACGCTGATGGCGCGCACCGGCGGGCCGGGGGCGGGCGGCATCTCGGCCTTCATCGTGCCGGCCGGTCTGCCGGGCCTGAGCCTGGGCAAGCCCGACCGCAAGATGGGCCAGCGCGGCACCAAGACCTGCGACGTGGTGCTGGACCAGGTGCGCGTCCCAGCGTCCCACATCATCGGCGGTGTGCCCGGCCGCGGCTTCAAGACCGCGATGAAGGTGCTGGACCGCGGCCGCCTGCATGTCTCGGCGCTGGCCTGCGGCATGGCGCGGCGCATCCTCGACGAGAGCCTGGCCTATGCGCAGCAGCGCAAGCAGTTCGGCCAGCGCATCGGCGACTTCCAGCTGATGCAGGCCATGCTGGCCGACAGCCAGGCCGAGCTGCTGGCCGGCTGGTCCATGGCGCAGGCTGTGGCCCTGCGCTACGACGCCAAGCCCCCCGGCGCGGCCGATGCCGAGGTCAGCATGCAGGCCTCGTGCGCCAAGCTGTTCAGCACCGAGATGGTGGGCCGCGTGGCCGACCGGGGTGTGCAGATCCACGGCGGCGCCGGCTACATCAACGACTACAAGGTCGAGCGCTTCTACCGCGACGTGCGCCTGCTGCGCCTGTACGAGGGCACCTCGCAGATCCAGCAGCTGGTGATCGGCAAACACCTGATGCGTGCGGACTGATGCCGCGCCCCGCCACCTCCCTTCGCCCTTCCCGGATCCCCCATGCCCATCGTTCCTGACGCCGTTGCCCTGATCACCCTCGACCAGCCCCCGGTCAACAGCCTGGGTCACGCGCTGCGCGCGCGCATCGTGGCCCAGCTGGCCGCGGCCGAGGCGGATGCCGCGGTACGCGCCATCGTGCTGGTGGGCCACGACAAGGCCTTCTCGGCGGGGGCGGATGTCAGCGAGTTCGGCACGCCGCTGCAGTTCCAGGAGCCCATCCTGCGCAGCGTGCTGGCCGCCGTGGAGGCCTGCACCAAGCCGGTCGTGGCGGCGCTGTCGGGCGTGGCGCTGGGCGGCGGCCTGGAGCTGGCCTTGGCCTGCCACGGCCGCGTGGCGCTGCCCGGCGCCCGCGTGGGCCTGCCCGAGGTGACGCTGGGCCTGATCCCCGGCTCCGGTGGCACGCAGCGCCTGCCCCGGCTGATCGACCCCGAAGCAGCACTGGGCCTGATGCTGGCCGGCGCACCGCGCAGCGCGCGCGAGCTGGCCGAATCGGGTCTGTTCGACACGGTGCTGGCCGATGACGCCGACCTGCATGCGCTGGTGGACGCCGCTGCCCGGCGCGCCCTGGCGCTGGCCGACGCCGGTGCGCCCTGGCCGCGCTCGCGCGACCGCCGGCCCGACCCCGCCCGCCTGCAGGCGGTGGTGGCGGCCCAGCGCGCCAAGCTCAATGCCCGCCAGCGTCTGCAGCCTGCCTATGGCGCGCTGCTGGACGCCGTGGCCGCCAGCGCGGGCGACGACTTCGACGCCGGCCTGCAGCATGAACGCGCGCTGTTCCTCGATCTGGTGGGCAGCGAGGCCGCGCAGGCTCTGCGCTACCAGTTCAAGGCCGAGCGCGAGGCCAGCCGCCTGCCGGCCGCGCTGATGGCCACTCCGCGGCCGCTGGCTACGGTGGCGGTGATCGGCGCCGGCACCATGGGCGCGGGCATCGCGATCGCCGCGCTGGACGCCGGCTTGACCGTGCTGCTGCTGGAGCAGGACGAGGCCGCTCTGGCCCGCGGCCGCCAGCGCGTCTCGGACCACTACCGCGAGCGCGTGGGCGCCGGCAAGCTGAAAGCCGCTGCGGCCGTGGCCTGCGAGGCGCGCCTGCAGCCCACCACCGACTGGCCGCGCCTGGCGGCGGCCGACCTGGTGATCGAGGCCGTGTTCGAAGACCTGGCCGTCAAGCAGGCCGTCTTTCGCCAGATCGATGCCCACGCCCGGCCGGGCGCGGTGCTGGCCACCAACACCAGCTACCTGGACGTGGACGCCATTGCCGCCGCCACGGCGCGGCCGCAGGACGTGCTGGGCCTGCACTTCTTCAGCCCCGCCAACGTGATGAAGCTGCTGGAGGTGGTGCACGGCACGCACACCGCGCCTGATGTGCTGGCCACCGGCATGGCCGTGGGCCAGGTGCTCAAGAAGACGCCCGTGGCCTGCGGCAATGCCTTCGGCTTCATCGGCAATCGCATCTATAACGCCTACCGCCGCCAGTGCGAGTTCATGCTGGAAGACGGCGCCTGGCCCGAGGACGTGGACAGCGCGCTCACCGCGATGGGCTTTGCGATGGGCCCGTTCGCGGTGGCCGACCTGTCGGGCCTGGACATCGCCTGGCGCATGCGCAAGGCGCAGGCTGCCACGCGCGACCCGCGCGAGCGCTATGTCGCGATCCTCGATCGGCTGTGCGAGCAGGGCCGCCTGGGCCGCAAGACTGGTTCCGGCTACTACACGTACACCGATGGCAAGCCGGCGCGCAGCACCGATGCCACGGTGCGTGGCCTGATCGAGCAGGCCAGCGCGGCGCGGGGCATCACGCGCCAGGCGCTGGCGCCCGCCACCCTCCAGCGCCGCGCGCTGCTGGCGATGGCCAACGAGGCCGCGCTGCTGCTGGCCGAAGGCGTGGCCAGCCGCCCGGCCGATGTGGACGTGGTGCTGGTGCAGGGCTACGGCTTTCCGCGCTGGTGCGGCGGCCCGGTGTTCTGGGCCCTGCGTCAGGACCGCGCCCAAGTGCAGGCCGACCTGCAGCAGATGGCCGCCGAGGCCGGCCACGGCTTTCGCCTGGGCGACCTGGCGGCCCTGGGCGGCACCTGAGGCTGTGCATCCGCTTCACTGCGCCCGACGCGCGCCGAACACTCACCTGAACTGCAATCTCGGATTCCTGGAGACAAGACCATGAGCACCTCCCAAGCCTTCATCTGCGACGCCATCCGCACCCCCTTCGGCCGCTACGGCGGCGCACTCAGCAGCGTGCGCGCAGATGACCTGGGCGCGATCCCGCTGCAGGCACTGATGGCGCGCAACCCCGGTGTGGACTGGGCGGCGGTCAGCGACGTGATCTACGGCTGCGCCAACCAGGCCGGCGAGGACAACCGCAATGTGGCGCGCATGTCGGCCCTGCTGGCCGGCCTGCCGCTGGAGGTGCCCGGCGCCACCGTCAACCGCTTGTGCGGCTCGGGCCTGGACGCGGTGGGAACGGCCGCGCGTGCCATCCGTGCCGGCGAGGCCTGCTTGATGATCGCCGGCGGCGTGGAGAGCATGAGCCGCGCGCCCTTCGTGATGCCCAAGGCCGACAGCGCCTTCAGCCGCGCCAATGCGGTGTACGACACCACCATCGGCTGGCGCTTCGTCAACAAGCTGATGAAGGCGCAGTACGGCGTGGACAGCATGCCCGAGACGGCCGAGAACGTGGCCACCGACTTCGGCATCGAGCGCGAGGCCCAGGACCGCATGGCCCTGGCCAGCCAGATGCGCGCCGTGGCCGCGCAACAGGCCGGCCACCTGGCGCGCGAGATCACTCCGGTGAGCATCCCCCAGAAAAAGGGCGAGCCGCTGGTGGTGGACCGCGACGAGCACCCGCGCCAGACCAGCCTGGAAGCCCTGGCCAAGCTGAAGGGCGTGGTGCGCCCCGACGGCACGGTGACCGCCGGCAACGCCAGCGGCGTGAACGACGGCGCCTGCGCGCTGCTGCTGGCCGACGAGACCACGGCCGCGCGCCAGGGCCTGACCCCGCGCGCCCGCGTGGTGGCCATGGCCACCGCCGGCGTCGCGCCGCGCATCATGGGCATCGGCCCGGCGCCGGCCACGCGCAAGGTGCTGGCCCTGGCCGGGCTGACGCTGGGCCAAATGGACGTGATCGAGCTGAACGAGGCCTTCGCCGCCCAGGGCCTGGCCGTGCTGCGCCAGCTGGGGCTGAAGGACGACGACGCGCGCGTCAACGCCTGGGGCGGCGCCATCGCGCTGGGCCACCCGCTGGGCGCCAGCGGCGCCCGCCTGGCCACCACCTGTGTCAACCGGCTGCACGCCACCGGTGGGCGTTATGCGCTGGCCACCATGTGCATCGGCGTGGGGCAGGGCATCGCGATGGTGATCGAGCGGGTGTGACCCGCCACGCGGTCAGATGAAGCCGAAGCGCCGGCGCACATCCTCGGAGGCGTGCCGGATGTGCAGCGACAGTCCGAGTGCGGCCATGTGGTCGCTGTTGCGGCCGAGGATGGTCTGGGCCAGCGGCAGGAACACCTCTTCTTCAAGTCGCGCATGGTCGCGGTACGCCGTCACCAGGTTGCTGACCGCCGCCGCATCGAGCACCACGTCGGCTCCGCCGTCGATCGCCGCAAGGGCGGTCGCCAGCTCGGCATAGAGGCTCTCGACGCGGCGGTGCTCGGCGATGAGCCGGCTGACGAGCGATTCGACCTGGACGCGCTCGTCGCCGGCCTTCGCGTCGGCGAGGACTGCGCTGAACAGATCGGACTCCTCTTCACTGTGGTGTGCGGTGACTACGTCGCGGAAGAACCTCCGGGTACGCCCTGCCGCTTCGCGCCGCGACGCAGGCGAAGTCTGTTGCCGCGTGAGCAAGGTCAGTTCATCGAGCATCGCCACGATGCCCACATGGCAGTCCGAGAAGTCGCGCAGCGGCCGATCCATGGCCCCGGTCGGCGCGCTCATGCCGTCGTCACCGTGAAGTGTTCGACCTGCGGCGCCTGCGCAAAGTAGGCCGAGACGATGCCCCGCCACTGCGCGTAGGCCGGCGATCCGCGAAAGCCCACCGTGTGGTCCTCGAGGGTCTCCCACTCGAGGAGCAGCAGGTAGCGCTCGGGCGATTCGATGCTGTGGCGCACCTGGTAGCCGCGAAAGCCCTTGGACGGGGCGATCGCCGTCTGGATGCCGCGATGCACGGCCTCCTCGAACGCCGCCTGCTGGCCAGGCGTGATGCGGATGTCGGCAACTTCGAGAATCATGATGAGCCCTTTGGAGTCGGGTGGGGTCTGGACAGTCAGGCGGTGAACCGGTCGCCGTCCGAGCCGATCTCGACGGTCTGGCCGGTCGCCGTGAAGGTGCGGTTGACGTCGGGCGATCCGTAGACCACCAGAACCAGGGCGGGTGCATCGCCGACGTTGACCAGTTCGTGCTCGACGCCCGCGGAGATGAACGTGGAGTCCAGCGGACCGCAGACCTGCTCGCGGTCACCGAGCCGGATCCTCTCGGTGCCTTCCAGCACGGTGACCTGTTCTTCGGCGTTGTGCGAGTGGGGCGGCGCCGGCACGCCGACCGGCAGCCGGCTCAGGCCCGTGTGGATCGTCCGTGCGCCGATCTTCCGGCTGGCGATGACATGGTTGACGATGCCGTTGCCGCGCGCGATCTCCGGCAGAGCTTCATACGGGAGAAAGTGGATCTCTGGCTTCATGACAAGGCGGAGTGCTGGTGTGGCCGGGGCGGCGCCCCGAGGATCAGTGGATGTGCGTGCCGCCGTTGACATCGATCGTGGCGCCCGTGACAAAGCCCGACAGCTCCGAGGCAAGGAACAGGCAGGCGCCGGCCAGCTCGCGGGTGCTGCCGATGCGCTTGAGCAGGATGCTGTCGACGATGCCCTGCAGCCGCTCGGGCGACAGGCCGTCGAGCATGGGCGTGTCGATCATTGCCGGGCAAATGGCGTTGGCACGAATGCCCAGCGCGCCGAACTCGCGCGCGATGCTGCGCGTGAGGCTCAACACGCCGCCCTTGGACGCCGCGTAGTGCGGGCCGCCCACCAGGCCACCGCCGCGCTGCGCGGCCAGCGAGGCCACGTTGACGATGGTGCCGGCGCGCTGCTCGACAAACACCTTTAGCACGCTCTGGCACAGGTAGAAGGTGCCCTTCAGGTTGACGTCGAGCATGCGGTCCAGCTCCTGCGGGCTGATCTCCAGCAGCGGCAGCGAGCGCACGATGCCGGCTGAGTTGACCAGGCAGTCCACCGTGCCGTGCAGGGCCCGCACCTCGCGCACCATGGCCTCGCAGGCCTCGGGCTGGCTGATGTCGCACTGCAGTCCGTGCAGCGTGACCCGGCGCTGCAGGCGGGTCTCGATCGCGGTGCGGATGCCGGCCAGCACCGGCTCGTCCATCAGCACATCGACCACCACCACCTTGGCGCCATGCTCGGCGAAGAGTTCCGCCGTGGCGTAACCGATGCTGCGCAGCGAGGCCGCACCGGTGATCACACAAACCTTGTCTTGGAGCAGCATGGGATTCAGGCAGAGGAGGAGGGAGGAGAAGTCAGCGGCAGTTCGCTGGCGATCCAGTCGAACACCGACGCATGCTGCGGCGCCCAGCCCAGTTCGCGCCGGGCGCGTGCGGCGCGCACGCGGCAGTTGCTGCCCAGCGAGAAATGGGCGCGGGGCACGCCCCAGCGCGCGGCAGCCTCGTCGGCGGGCACCGCCACCGTGCCGGGCAGGCCCAGGCGCTGCGCAATGGCGCGCGCCAGTTCGGCGAACGAGGCTTCGCCGTTCTCGGCATAGTAGAAGGCGCCGGCCGGCGCACGGTTCAATGCCAGGTGGTACAGGTCGACCACGTCGTCCAGGTGCACGTTGGACCAGACCGGCGCGCCGGTGCCGACCATCGGCACGCGGCCGAGCGCGCGGCCCTGCTCGGCCAGGAAGGGGATCTGCACGCTGTGCGGGTTGAGCCCGCGCCCGGTGCCGTAGATCAGGCTTGGGCAGATCACCACGCTGCGGATGCCGCGCGCCGCGGCGGCCAGCACCCGCAGGTCGATGTCGCGGCGTGCTTGTTTGACGGCGGACACCACGATCGGGCTGTCCTCGTCGACCACGCGGTCGCCGGCGGCCAGGCCGCGTGCGTCGTCGCCCACCACGCTGGCGCCGCTGGTGTGGACCAGCGCCTTGCCCGATCCGGCCAGCGCCTCGATCAGGGCGTCGATGGATGGCGCATGGTCGGCGCTGGCGGTGTGCACCACCGCGTCGGCGGCGCGCGCCTCGTGCGCCAGCAGCGCGGTGTCATCGAGCGTGGCGACCACCGGCGTGATGCCCAGCGCAGCCAGGCGCTGGGCGCTGCCGGCCGAGCGCGTGAGCCCGCGCACGCGGTGACCATCGGCCATCAGGCTGCGGGCCAGCGTGCCGCCGATGTAGCCGGAGGCGCCGGTGACGAAGAGGTTCAGGGTGGGGTGCATGGAGTGGGGTCCGGCCGATTCAAAGCATGAAGGTCGAGAACCACGGCACCATGGCGATCAGCACCACGCCGACGATCAGTGCCGAGATGTAGGGCCAGATCGCCACCATCGCATCGTCGGGCTTGGCATTGCCGATGCGGCAGGCCACATAGAAGCCCACGCCGATGGGCGGCATCATCAGGCCCACGTTCATGGCGCAGACGATGACCATCGAATAGTGGATGTCGTGGATGCCCAGCTTCTTGGCGATCGGGAACATGATGGGGGCGAGCAGCAGCACCGCCGGCAGGCCTTCCAACAGGCAGCCCAACACCAGGAACACGACGATGGTCACGGCCATGAAGGCCATCCAGCCGCCAGGCAGGGTGGTGAGGAACTGCGACAGGTGCTGCACCACGCCGCTCTGCGTGATGGCCCAGGCCATGGCCGAGGCCGTGCCCAGGATCAGCAGGATGGCGCCGCTGAGTGCGGCGGTTTCCACCAGCATGGCGTACAGGCGCTTCAGGCCGATGCCGCCGTACAACACCTGGCCGATCAGCATGGCGTAGAGCACGGCGATGGTCGACACCTCGGTGGCGGTGGCCACGCCGCTGCCCACCGCGCTGCGGATCAGAAAGGGCAGCACCAGCGCCGGGGCGGCCACCAGGGCCAGGCGGCCGATGATGCGGGCCGTCGGGCGGGCGACGGCGCCGGTCTGCTCATGCCGCGCCTTCCAGCGCGCCAGCAGCAGCAGCACCGTGAGCAGCACCATGGCGACCACGAAGCCGCTCTCGAACAGACCGGCGATCGACACACCGGCCACCGAGCCCAGCACGATCAGCACGATGCTGGGCGGCACGGTGTCGGCCATGGCCGCGCCGGTGGCCAGCAGGGCCACCATCTCGGGTTGCTTGTTGCCGCGGCGGCGCATCTCGGGAAACAGCGCGGGAGCCACGGTGGCCATGTCCGACACCTTGGAGCCCGAAATGCCCGAGACGATGAACAGCGAGCCCAGCAGCACGTAGGACATGCCGGCCTTCACATGGCCGATCAGCGAGGCCAGCAGGTCGACGATGGCCTTGCCCATGCCGGTGGCATCGAGCACGCAGCCCAGCAGCACGAAGATGGGCACCGACACCAGCACCAGGTTGGCCATGCCCTCGTCCATGCGGCCTACGATCACCACCAGCGGCACCGTGCTGGTGAAGGCCAGGTAGCTCATCACGCCGCAGCCGAAGCAGAAGGCAATCGGCACGCCGGCCACCAGGCACAGCGCCACCAGGCCGGCCAGGAAGATCAGGATGTTGACGAGGCCCAGCTGCGCCAGCGCGGGCGACAGCAGCTTGCACAGGCCGGCGAACAGCGCCACGCCCACCACCGCGATCAGCAGGTTGCGGGGCGACACCGTGCGCAGCGCGTAGATCGCCACGATGGCCAGCATCAGCACCAGGCCGCTGGCGATGGCCGCCACGCGCATGCCGCCGGGGATCTCGAGTGCCGGCGTGGCCATGATCCACTCGGTTTCCACATGCTCGATGGCCGGGCCGATCAGGCCGGCCAGAAAGGCCGCGATGGCCGCCAGTGCAAAGGCATGCACCAGATCGCGCAGGCCGGGCGGCATGCGGTCGACGAACATCGACAAGCGCAGATGCTCGTTGCGGTGCATGGCCAGCACCGCGCCCAGCATGGCCACCCAGATGAAGGCCAGCGAGACGGCCTCGTCGATCCAGGTGATCGGCCGGCCGAACACATAGCGCGCCACCACGCCGCTGAACAGCATCACCACGATGGCGGCCATCAGTGCGGCGCACACCGCCTCCAACGGCGCCATCCAGCGCGCCAGGGTGCGATTCAGGGCGGCGTGGGCCGCGGTCGCCGCGGTCTCGGGCGTGTTGTCGGCCGTGGTGTCGGCCTTTTTGTTGGCCACGTCAGGCGTGGGGATGGCGTGCGTCATGGCGTCCTGCGCGGCGGGGCTGGCAAGGGATGCGGCCGGCGCGCACCAAGGGCGCGCCGGCTGGCGGGGGGGCGAGAATCAGGCGAGCTTGCCGCTGTACTTCTCAAGCAGCGCCCAGGCCTCGGGCCCGAACTTCTTCTGCCAGTCGGTGTAGTAGCCTGACTTCTGCAGCACCTCGCGGAAGGGCTTGCCGTCCACCTTGTTGAACTGCATGCCGGTGGCCTTGAGCTTGGTCTCCAGCGAGGCGTTGAGCACCTCGTGTGCGGCGCGCTGCTTGACGGCGTGGGCGTCCATCACGCGCGTGACGAGGGCGCGCAGGTCCTCGGGCAGGCCGGCCCAGCTGCGCTTGTTGCCCACCAGCGTGAAGCAGTCCCACACATGCGAGGTGTAGGTGCAGTACTTCTGCACCTCGTACAGCTTGGTCGCGTCGATGGTGGGCAGCGCGTTCTCCTGGCCATCGACCACCTTGGTCTGCAGCGCGGTGTAGAGCTCGCCGATGGGCACGGTGGCGGGTGACGCGTCCAGGCCCTTGAACAGCGAGGTCAGGATCGGGCTGGCCGGCACGCGGATCTTCATGCCCGCCAGGTCCTTGGGCGAGGTGACCGGCTTGGACGAGTGGGTGATCTGGCGGAAGCCGTGGTCGAACACCTTGCCCACCGCCACCAGGTTCACCTTGTCGAAGGCCGCGCGCATGTGCGCCCCCAGCTCGCCGTCCATGGCCTTCCACACCGTGGCGTAGTCGGGGAAGGCGAAGGCCACTGTGTTGATCGACGTCACCGGCACCAGGTTGCCCCAGATGGTGCCGGCGGTGCAGACGAAGTCGATCGCCCCGGAACGCACCTGCGAGACGGTGTCGGTGTCGCTGCCCAGCTGGCCGTTGGGGTACACGTCGATGGCCAGCCGGCCGCCCGATTCCTTCAGGATCTCGGCACACGCGGCCTTCAGCGCCGCGGTGGTGGGATGGCTCTCCGGGATGGAGATGGCGATCTTCATCGTGTGCTTGTTGCCGGCCTGGGCCCATGCCAGCCCGGGCGCCAGCGAGGCGGCGGCCAGGCTGCCCAGCTGCTGCAGCAGGCGCCGGCGCGGGTGGGTCGGCGCAGGCGTGTCGGGGGTCAGGTCTTGCGGGTGGCGGTCCATGTCGGTTGTCTCCTGTTCGGTGGGCGGCGTGCGGGGTCGGGCCGGATTCAGCGGTTGAACACGCCGGGCTGGTGCACCTCGATGCAATGGCCGTCGGGGTCGTGCAGGAACACCTGGTGCCAGCCGGGGATGGCCCAGCAGCCGTAGTCGGCGTAGCGGATGCCCAGCTCGTCGCAGCGGCGCATGAAGCCCTGGATGTCGTCGGTGCGGAAGCAGTAGTGGCCGTGGCCCATCGGGTTGACGAACTTCTTCATCTTGAAGCCCGTGTCCAGGTCGCGCTCGGCCCAGTGGAACTCGATCGCGCCATCGGTCAGGAAGTCCACCGCACCGGTGTAGGCGCGGTCTTCGCGGTTGCCGCTGACCACGGTGTGCTCGGCGTCGGCGATGGTGCCCAGCTCAAACAGCGTCTTGTAGAACTGGGTGAGCCGGGGCAGGTTGTCCGTGCACAGGTTCATGTGGTGGAACTTGAATTTCATGGCGGTCCTTGGTCGGTGGAACGGGGGGTGAGGGACGCCGCGGCTGCTGTGCCGGGGGCGCTGCCGCAGTCACCGGTTCACACCTTAAGCGATTCATCAGTGAAGTCAAGACTGCATAGGTGAAAGTACCTAGGCCGGCGAATTGCACCTTTCTTCGTGTCGCCGCGACCGGTAAAATTCATCCATGCACAAACAATTGCACCGATGATCGAATCTGCACACGCCGCCGGCGGCACCGACCAGCCCGCCGCCATGCCCCTGGAAGCAACGCTGCCCGAGCCCGTCACCCGCGAGGAGCTGTGCACCCGCGCCACGCTGCGGCGCGTGGCGGCCATGCTCGACCTGGACCCGGCGCCGCTGGAGGCGGCCGGCCAGTTGCCGCGCGGCTGGCACTTCGTGCTGATGGGTGCCGACACGCCGCGCTCGGCGCTGCGCAGCGACGGCTTCCCAGGCCTGGGCGTGCCGATGCCCGCGCTGGGCCTGCCGCGCCTGATGCTGGGCGGACGCCAGGTGGTGTTCCATGCCGACATCCCGGTGGGCGTGCCGGTGGAGCGCCGCAGCGTGCTGCGCAGCGTGCGCCCCAAGACCACGGCCGCCGGCCCGATGGCCGTGGTGACACTGGACCATGCGCTGCACGTGGGCCCGGCCGAAGCGCCGGCGCTGGTGGAAACGCAAACCTTCCTGCTGCTGCCGGCCACGCCGGCGGGTCCGGCCTCAGCCGTTGCCACTGCGGCCCCGGCGTCTGCCGCGGCAGGCGCCGTGATCGACGCGGCGCACCGCAAGACGTTGGTGCCCGACGAGACCCTGCTGTTCCAGTACTCGGCGCTGGGCTTCAACTCGCACCGCATCCATCTGGATCGCCAGCACGCGCAGCAGGTGGAAGGCTTTGCCGACCTGGTGGTCAATGGCGGGCTGTCGACGCTGCTGCTCACCGAGTTCCTGCGCTGCGAGCTGGGCGTGCGGCCCTCGCGCATCACGGTGCGCCATGTGGCGCCGCTGCTGTGCAACCGGGTCATGACCCTGACCGCCGACGCGGCGGACGGGCGCTGGCTGCTCAAGGCCTGGGATGACCAGCCGCGCGTGGCCGTGGAAATGGAGGTGGATGTCCGATGAGCTTCGAACCCCTGAAGGGCCTGCGGGTCCTGGACCTGACCAGCGTGGTGGTGGGCCCGGTGTGCACCTGGCGCCTGGGCCAGTACGGCGCCGAGATCGTGAAGCTGGAAAGCCCCGAGGGCGACCTGATGCGCGGCCTGGGCGGCCTGTCGCCCACCGGCCAGCATTCGGGCACCTACCTGCACCTGAACCGCGGCAAGCGCAACATCTGCCTCGACCTGAAGCAGCCGGCCGCGCTGGCCGTGGCGCAGCAGCTGGTGGATTCGGCCGATGTCATCGTGGCCAACATGCGCCCGCAGGCGCTGGCCCGCCTGGGCCTGGACCCGGACACGGTGTGCGCCCGCCACCCCGGCAAGGTCTACTGCCTGATCACCGGCTACGGCACCGACGGGCCCTATGCCGGCCGCCCCACCTACGACAGCGTGGTGCAGGCCGCCACCGGCATGGCCGGCCTGATGCAGGCGCGTGATGGCCAGCCGGCCTACATGCCGATGCTGATCTGCGACCACGTGGCCGGCGAGATCGCCGCCGGCGCCATCCTGGCCGCGGTGCTGCGGCGCCAGGCCACCGGCGAGGGCAGCCGGATCGAGGTGCCGATGTTCGAGACCATGGCCGCCTTCGTGCTGCAGGAGCATCTGGCGCAGCACAGCTTCGATCCGCCGGTGGGCCCGCCGGGCGACCGCCGCCTGCTCAGCCCGCACAACCGGCCGGTGCAGACGGCCGATGGCTGGATCGCCTTCACCGTGAACACCGATGCCCAGGTGCGCGCCTTCCTGAAGGCCACCGACCGCGCGGCCCTGCTGGATGACCCGCGCTTTGCCAGCGTGGCCGGGCGTGCGCGCCATGTGGTGGAGTGGTTCGAGATCCGCGGCGCACCGCTCACCCGCCGCAGCACGGCGCAGTGGCTGGAGATCCTGCTGGCGGCCGACATCGCCGTGCAGCCCTGCCACACGCTGGAGAGCCTGCCCCAGGACCCGCACCTGCAGGCCGTGGGCCTGCTGGACTACGAGCAGCACCCGACCGAGGGGCGCACCGCGTCGATCCGAGCGTCGATCCGCGTGGACGACGCCACGCTCGACCGCCGCACGCCAGCCCAGCCCCGCGGCGCCGACACGCGCGCGCTGCTGGCCGAGCTGGGCCACACCACCGAGGCCATCCAGGCCATGTTCGACCAGGGCGCGGCGCAGTCGGCCGCCGTGGGCTGAGGGGCCGCAGTGGCATTCAACCCGCTGGGCCCTGCACGACAATCGCCCCGCCGCGCAAAGCCGCAGGCGCGTGCCCGATCTGCCCAGGAAAGCCCCATGAACGTCGACGACACCCCGCCCGAAGCCGCGACCGAGGCCGAGGGCCGCTCCTACTCGGCCCCCGCGCTGGAAAAGGGCCTGGACATCCTGGAGACGCTGTGCCGCAGCGAGCAGCCGCTGACGCAGAAGGACATCGCCCAGCGCCTGGGCCGCAGCGTGGGCGAGATCTACCGCATGGTGGCCTGCCTGGTGAACCGCAACTACCTGAGCCTGGTCGACGAGAACACCTACGGCATCACCACCAAGCTGTTCGAGCTGGCGCACATCAACCCGCCCACGCACCGGCTGTTGTTCGAGGCCACGCCGATCATGCAGCGCCTGGCCAGCGAGCTGGACCAGTCCTGCCACCTCACCGTGTACGGCCAGGGCAAGCAGGTGGTGCTGTGCAAGGTGGACACGCCCAGCGGCATGGGCTTTGCCGTGCGCGCCGGGGCCGAGTTGGATGTGCTGATCTCGGCTTCGGGCCGGGTGCTGCTGGCCTTCCAGGACGACGAGACGCGCCGCTTGCGCATCGAGGAATCGCTGCAGCGCCGCCCGGAGCAGGCCGACCCGCAGCTCGAGCGCACGCTGGCGTCCATCCGCGCGGCGGGTTATGAGTCGATCCCCAGCGTGCAGGTACGCGGCCTGTATGCGGTGAGCTTTCCCATCCTGGACACCCAGGGTCGCGCCATCGCGGCGCTCACCGTGCCGTATGCCGAGCGCATCGACCAGAGCCAGCGCAAGTCCATCCCCGAGGTCACCGAGGCGCTGGGCGCGGCCGCCCGCCATCTGTCAACGCGCATCGGCGGCATGGTCTCGGCGCCGGGCATCAGCGCGGCAGGCCGGCGCGCAGCAGCCGCCTGATCACCCGCTGACCGCGTTGCGGATGGCCTCGATCTGCGGCCAGAAGCGGAAGGCGTTGTCGCGGACGTAGGGAAACACCACGCCGAAACGGCCGGTGTTCCGCTCGATCCACGGGTACACACCATACAGGCCGATGCTGGAGTTGCGCTGGCAGGCGCCTTGCGCATCCCAGGTCTCGCACCAGCTGCCCAGGCTGTAGTGCGCCAGTGGCAGCACGCTGGCCGGCGTGGGGGTCATGCGCGCGCGGGCCGTCTGGTCGGTCAGCATCGCGTCGACCGACTGCTGCGACAGGATCTGGCGGTCGCCATGGCGCCCGCCTTGCGACAGCATGGCCAGGAACCGCAGGTAGTCCTCGGGCGTGCTCACCGCGCCGCCCTGCAGCACCGGGTTCAAGGTCTCGGCGGCCGGAAACTCGTCGCTGCTGTCCAGGCGCAGGTGGACCCAGCGCGTGTGCGTCATGCCCAGCGGCCGTGCGACGCGTTCGTCAAAGGCCTCGGCCCAGCGCTGGCCGGTGACGGCCTCCACCACCGCCCCCACCAGCTGGAAGCCGCCGGTGCCGTAGGCGAACACCTCGCCCGGCCGGCTGACCAGCGGACGCCGCGCGATGTCACGCGCCGACTCGGCCAGCGTGATGCGGTGATCCTGCGCAATGTCGTAGAACTCGCCCGACGCGCCGGCCAGCCCGGCGGTCTGCGACAGCAGCTGGCGCAGCGTGATGCGGCCGGCGTCGGCACCCAGGCCGGTCAGCCAGGTGGCAATCGGCTGGTCGAGCGACACGCGGCCCTCGTCCACCAGGGTCATCAGCGTGGCGGCCACCAGCCACTTCGACGCCGAGGCGATGGGATAGGCCGTGTCCGGCGCCATGCCGCCGAAGTAGGCCAAGGACGTCAGCACGCCCTGACGGCCATGGCCGACGGCAAACCCACCCGCGCTGCCCGCCAGCATGCTGCGGGCACCGGCTTCCGCCGCTGCGGGAAGGGTGTTGTTCGCGGCGGCCACCGGGCCGGGCCGGGCGGCGGGGCCCACCGCGGCGGTCTGGGCGGTGGCGGCACTGGCGCCCAGCAACAGGCCGGCCAGCGCGAGGGAGACAGAGACGGGGCTTCTGAGATGCATGCCCGCAGTGTCTGTTGCCAACGATCCGCGATAAATAGACACTCCGTTGCCTCATTCACCACGAACTGTTTTCAATGGATCGATTCACCAGCATGTCCGTGTTCGTCAAGGTGGTGGACCTGGGCTCGTTCCGGGCGGCGGCCGATGCGCTGGACATGTCGGCCCAGTTCGTCAGCAAGCATGTGTTGGCGCTGGAGCAGCACCTGGGCGTGCGCCTGATGCACCGCACCACCCGGCGCCAGAGCCTGACCGACTTCGGGCGTCAGTACGTGGAGCGTGCGCGCTTGATCCTGGACGAGCTGGCCCAGGCCGAGCAGCTGGCGGCCGAGACCCAGGCCCTGCCCACCGGCCGGCTGCGCATCAACGCGCCGGTGAGCTTTGGCATGAACACGCTGGCGCCACGCTTGCCCGAGTACATGCGCGCCTGCCCGCAGGTGCAGGTGGAGCTGACGCTGAACAACCGCGCCATCGACCTGGTGGAGGAGGGCTACGACGCCGTATTTCGCGTGGGCGAGCTCCACGACAGCGGGCTGATCGGCCGTGCGCTGGCGCCTTACCGGCTGGCGCTGTGCGCAGCGCCCGCCTACCTGGCCGCGCAGCCGCCGCTGCGGCATCCGCAGGATCTGCAGCAGCATGTCTGCCTGGGCTTCTCGCACACCGAGCTGCGCAGCCACTGGAGCTTCGACGGCCCCGAGGGCCGCGTCACCGTGCCGGTGCACAACCGCATGCTGGCCGACCATGGCGAGCCGTTGCTGCATGCTGCGGTGGCCGGGCTGGGCATCATCCTGCAGCCGCTGGAGGTGGTGGGCCCGGCGCTGCGCAGCGGCCAGCTGGTAGCGCTGCTGCCCGACCACCCGGTGCCCACCCGGCCGCTGCACCTGCTGTATGCGCCCGACCGCCGCGTGACGCCCAAGCTGCGCAGCTTCATCGACTTTGCCGTCCAGGCCTTCGGCCCGGGCTGAGCGCGGCGGGGCGTCAGTCGAGCGCGCCGCGCTCGCCGGCCGCCACCAGCTGGTCAACGACGAAGCGGATGCGCGGGCTCAGCGTGGCATGGCGCGACCACATCACATGCACATCCACCGGCGTGCCGGTCCAGGCGGCCAGCACCGGCACCAGCGCACCGCGCGCAATCGGCTGGCGCAGCAGCGACGAGGGCATCTGGCACAGGCCGTAGCCCGCCACCGCCGCGTCGATGATGGCCTCGCCATCGTTGAACTGGTGGCTGGCCGGCGGCGTGAACTGGCGCAGCGCCGCGTTGTCATCCTGCCCCGGCACCTCGCGCAGCATCCAGGCCGTGGGCGGGCCCTGCAGCGTGCCCACGATGCAGCGGTGGCCGTTCAGGTCTTCGGGCACCTGCGGCGTGCCGTGCGCGGCCAGGTAGGACGGCGCGGCGCAGATCAGGCGCGTCTGGCGGCTGATGCGCCGGGCCACCAGGTGGCTGCTGTCGTCCAGCGTGCCAAAGCGGATGGCCACGTCCACCTCCTGGCGCACCAGATCCACCGTGGCCTCGTTGAAGTTCATCGTCAGCAGCAGGCCGGGGTGCTGGCGCGCGATGTCCAGCAGCAGCGGCAGCACGATGCGCTTGCCGAAGGCCACCGGCATGTCCAGCCGCACGCGGCCCTGCAGCAAGCGGGTCTGTGGCGTGAGCGCGGCCTCGGTGGCGGCGATCTGGTCCAGCGCGCTGGCGCAGCTGTCGAAATAGGCCTGGCCGTCCAACGTCAGCCGCATCTGGCGGCCGCCACGGTGGAACAGCGGAAGGCCCAGGTGCTGCTCCAGCCGGGCCATGCGCTTGCCCACGGCCGAGGTGGTCAGGCCCAGGCGCTCGGCGGCCTGCGTGAAGCTGCCGGCGCGCACCACGGCCACGAAGGTGTGGATGCAGGTCAGGGGATCGAGCTGGCTCATGACGCCGCGATCCTATCCGCGCAGGAAACCCAGGCTGGCCGCGCAGCGCCTTCCCGGGGCATCCGCGCCCACCTAAGCTGATGGCCATCGCATCTTGCACCCCCGGGTGCATTCAAGGAGAACACATGCCCGTCGTTCGCGTCAGCTGGTTTGAAGGCAAGGACACCCCCACCAAGCAGAAGGTGGCCACCGACATCACCGACAGCATCGTCAAGCACACCGGCACGCCGGCCGAGTACATCTACATCATCTTCGAAGACGTGGCGCCCAGCGACTGGGCCGGCGCCGGCAAGCTGTACGGCCCGCCGGCCGAAGACGCCAAGACCTGATAGCGGATTGATTGCGGATGGCCGCACCCATCCTGGCTTGAACCCCGGCCCTGCCACACGATGGACAAGTCTGCCGAGCACGCCGTCACGGTGCTGATCAGCCGTCGGGTGAAGCCGGGGCACGACGCCGAGTTCGAGCGCCTGTGCCGGCAGCTGATGGAGGTTGCCGCCAGCTTTGCGGGCTATCTCGGCTCGTCGCTGGTTCACCCCGGCGAGGAGCCCGGTGCCGACGATGGCCTGTACCACGTGGTGCTGGCCTTCGACCGCGCCGCCAGCCTGCAAGCCTGGCAGGATTCGCCTGCCCGCGCCCTGGGCCTGGCCGCACTGGCGCCGCACATCGACGGCGAACCGTCGATCCGCCATGTCTCCGGTCTGGCGCACTGGTTCCAGCCCCGCCACACGCTGCCGCTGGGCCAGCCACCGCGCTGGAAGGTGGCCATCGTCACCTGGCTGGGCATCTGCCCCACCGTGTACGCGGTGTTCCTGGCCATGGGTCCGTGGCTGGGCGCCTGGCCGCTGCTGCCTCGCGTGGCGCTGATGACCGCCGTGGTCGTCGCGGCCATGACCTGGTTGGTGGCGCCGCAACTCACGCGACTGTTCAGGCCTTGGCTCTATCGAACAAGGTCAGCGGCTAAGCAGTAGCGGTGGGCATTGGTCCGGCTTTCGGGCAACGAGGTGCTGCGCCGGATGCTGGGCGGGCTTGGCTGGATGCAGGCGGTTGTGGACGGGAACCGTCGAAACGGGCGGGTGGCTTTGACGACAGCATTGCAGCGGTTGCTGCCGGTCGACTCGTACGGGCGAACTCACGCTGACCACCAGGAAGCAGTCGCCGGACCTTGCGACCGAAGAGCACTCGAACGTCAGCAGTACGACCTGCAGCGGCCGTAGACCCTGCCCCAGTCGGTCTGGTGCTCCCAAAGCTCTGGAATCAAAGGCCCATCACACTTCCGCGCCCGACTCCGAGCTAAATCAGGCTCCGCTGCGCGACCCCTGCGGCCCTTCGCTTGCCTGACGCCCCGGCCGGTGGTCGGCTCACGTCCGAGGCCACAGCTGGACTATTTGGCCAGCCTCTACGACGCCTAGGAAGAGACCGTCCGGAAACGCCTCAAGACCGGCGATGGCCATGAGCATGTACGGAAGCTGGTGCTTTGACTGCTGAAAGATCTCGAGCATCTTCGTCCGGTCAGAACCAGAGGGTGTTGGCGTACCTTCCGGATGAGTATGCCAGTCTCCGACGTAGTGGAGACCCTGCCTAAAGAGTGCATCAATCTCCCGCTGCTCTTCGCCCCTATGCGGCAGGAATGAGAACCTGCTACGAACTCCCTTGACGCATGTCGCTCGTTCGACGACCAATGAACTGTCAACGAACTGGGCGAACAGTTGCCCGCCGATTTCTCGGTGGAAGCGCGTGCGCTGACGATTTGCGTCCAGCGTAGCAAGGCAGGTCGCCCCGAGATGAATCGTGATGTCTCGATGGAAGTACTTCACGTCGGGACCTCGAAAATCTGGTGGTCATACAGTCGTGAGAAGCCATGACGATTGAGGCGCTCATGCCAGACCGGCGTGAGCGAGAGTCCGTTGTTGTGGAACGAAGACGCCGGGCCTACCCACGTTCTCACGGTCGAGCCGGCGATGCGCCCCAGCAGTGAATCTACGGCAAGCTCTCCCACAAGGGCCACACATGAAAGGCCGCTGAGCGAGGAGTAAGGCTGAAAGAACGCGCCACAGGCGGGCTCCCTAGTGTAGTGCGCGTGAATTTATAGAACTTATTTGCGCCGGCATACTCAGACGTTCCAGGAGGCTGGAACAGTGCGGGTTGCCAAGACGATTGAACTGGACGCAGACACCGAGCGCGAGCTCCGTGTGCTGGCCAAGCGCCGAACGGTGGAGGCCCGGTTGCAGCAGCGTGCGCTGGTCGTGCTGCTGGCCGCCGAGGGCCGGCAGAACAAGGACATCGCTGTCGATGCAGGACTGGATCGGCGCCAGGTCGCCATGTGGCGCGAGCGCTTCCTCAGCGGTGGCATCGACGCGCTGCGCAAGGACGCCCCACGCAGCGGCCGTCCGGCCACGATCACCGCTGAGATGGAGTCGCGCATCGTGCAGGCCACGCTGCACGACAAGCCGGTCGACGCCACGCACTGGAGCACCCGCACCTTGGCCGCGCACCTGGGTGTGGGAGCCACCACCGTGCGTCGGGTTTGGCAGAGCAACGGCCTGAAGCCGCACCTGAGCCGCACGTTCAAGCTCTCGCGTGATCCACGGTTCGAGGACAAGTTGCTCGACGTCGTCGGCCTGTACATGAACCCGCCCGAGCACGCCCTGGTGCTCAGCTGCGACGAGAAGAGCCAGATCCAGGCGCTCAACCGTACACAGCCGGGTCTGCCGATGAAGCGCGGGCGTGCCGGCACCGTGACCCACGACTACAAGCGCCACGGCACGACCACGCTGTTTGCCGCGCTCAACACGGTGGACGGCAAGGTGATCTCGATGTGCCAGCCGCGCCACCGGCATACCGAGTGGCTGAAGTTCTTGCGGCTGATCGACCGCCGCACGCCCAAGCACCTGGGCCTTCACCTGATCGTGGACAACTACGCCACCCACAGCCACCCCGAGGTGCAGAAATGGCTGGCGCGTCATCCGCGGTTCGTCATGCACTTCACGCCGACCAGCGCTTCGTGGCTGAACATGGTCGAACGCTTCTTCCGCGACATCACCGACAAGCGCATCCGGCGTGACAGCTTCGCCAGCGTTGCCGAACTGGAGCTGGCCATCGACCTGTACGTGGCCCATCACAACATCGATCCCAAGCCGTTCATCTGGACGGCCCGCGCGACCGACATCCTGGCCAAGGTGACCCGGGCCAAGGCCGCCCTGGTCACCGCACCGGAATAAGTACAGAACAGAGCGGCGCACTGCACTAGGCAGTGGCGGGGCGCTCTCTCTATCGACGACGGGCTCGAGCAACAAGCCACACCCATCTACAAGGTCGGCAAGCCCAGGGCCGGCTGGGTGCCTAAAGACGGCGTGGGCGCTAACCGCAAAGGGCTCCATCCAACCGAAGATGACCGGGGCCACACTCCCCGCCTTGGACAGGCTGTCCAGATGGAGGTTGGAAGCAGCCTCAGCCGTGGCTGAGATGACGAGGTCGGCGTGGTCAAACACTTCGGCGGCGACATCGAAGTGTTCCTCCCATGACCGGGCGAAGGCATCAATCTCGGCATCAGGGAACCGGCGCAGGATGGCATCCCTCAACGCGAGAGCCTTGTTCCTCCCTACCGACGCTCCGTCCAGAACGTGCCTACCGACGTTGCGCCAATCGAGAATGTCATTGTCCAGTAGGGTCAGTCGACCTACGCCGGCCTGCGCCAGTTGAACTGCTAGCTGACCGCCCAAGGCGCCGCAGCCAGCCACGATGACGTGGCACGTCTCAAGAGGCGCGGCGGTACCACCTGCTGTCCGCTCGCGCAGGAAACTTCGGTAGATTGGAACTGCCCGCCAATGCCTGAATCTGCTCGGGTTCTGGGAGAGTGCAACCAACCTTCCCGTCGCAGTTCTTGGCTTCGGTCGGAAGCCGCGGATGCCAGGTTCTCGCGCGCCAGGCAGGCGCACTGTGTACGGGGGCGGAATCTCGGCACCAAGGTAGACGCGACGCCCCGAGTGAGGGAAGGAAATGACAACTCGAAGTGGCGCCTTGAACTTCCACTTCATCACTGCCGAGTGCAGAACTTGGACAGCGCCGACTCGCTCTGCGAACAGCACGAGGTCGCGCGAATTCAGCGGATAGTCGGCTGGGTGCAGAGGAGCATCCAGCGCCAAGAGCATCGCCTGCTCGGTCGGGCCAATCCGTTGTTGCGAGCGCTTCGCCCAATTGTTGACAGCCTGGTGCGACTGACCCACTACGACGTGCGCACCGCACTCAGCGGCTGCCAACAACGCGTGACCGGCCGGGGGCTGGTCAATCAGCAGGAAAGTCCCTGCCGCCGGCGCAATGAGACCCCAGTAGCTGTGGGCCTCGGCAAAGAAGTCATCGTCGTTCGCCCCTGCGCGCCCTTCAGCCAGTACCGTCGCGGCATCGGCTACGAGCGCTTCGACATGGCGAATGCCCACCGGAAGTTCGTAAACGGCACTCGACGGTGCAACACAGACTTGGCCGTCCGTTTCAACGTGGGGGTAGCCGATTGCGTTTGTAGCCTCAGGAAGTGCAACACGCGGGAGCGTCCACGGAAACTGCCTGTCGACGGACACCAGCAGCTCACCGGGCGCATCCTGCAGAGCCCCGGGCACTCGCCATGCAGCAACTAGCCCCTCGCGTGAAGGGAAGCGCTGCCGGAGTTTCAAAGCACCGAGCTGAGTTGCCCCTGGCCACCGTGCCTGAAGCTGAGCGTCTAGTTCCGCAATGGCATCGGCATGTGATTTCCCATCAGGCATATTGACCGCTGCCACCTTGCTTCTTCACCGGCGAAGTAGGGACGGCTGCGAGACCGCGGCCACCACCGTTCCCACCGCCGCCCTTTCCGCCGCCATCGCCGCCGTCCCCGTCCTCGATTTCCTTGATGCGGCCGTCGAAGAAGTCGGTGAAGAACAGCTTCTTCAAGGCCTTCAATGCCATAAGCTCATCGCAATCTGCCCGTTCAATCTTGGAGAGCTCGTCGATTGCGTACTCGAGCTCGTCTCTGAGCTTGCGAATGCGCCCAAGGGTCGAGTCACGAGTAATCTCTTCACGAGGCGAGACAGGGCGGTGGACCCGTTCATTGGAGAACAGGCGTGTGCGAATGCCGCGCATCACGCCGAGCAGCGCGAGGTCCTCCCGGTCCTTCCATGATTGGTTGTAGTAGTACTGCTCGTCAACGAGCACCGACAAGATAAACCCGCTGGGCATGCTCCAGCTCGTTCGGCTCTTGGACCAAGCCTTTAGTAATCGAACCGTCCGCCGCATCTGCCGCCCGTTTGTGTCATCGGGGCTCTTTGCAGTCACCTGGCCGTTGAACCACGTGGTGATGTCTTCCGGTGCCGACGCCTTCCAGGAACCAGTTGATGCAAGCTCCTTGTACGTCGTGCCGTTTTCCTCGTACTTTCGATAGACCGGCATATCTACGTGAAACCCGTCGGCGTAGTAGATGCGGACACAGTTGCCGCGGACTTCAGGCGGCGTCTTGAAGTTATCCGTCGATGCCACCGCCGCACGCACCATCTCCTTCGCGTCGTTGGCCGTTCTGTCTCCGCCGCGGGACCCTTTGAGCGCCTCTCGGCTAAACACGACGCCATCGTCGATGTCAGAGGACTCCGACTCGGACTGGACCATGGTGCTCATCGCATAGGAGCCTTGTGCGACGTGCTCTATCGGTGAAGGCTCCTTTGCCGAGTCCAGGCCCTTCTTTAGACGTTCGCGGTTGGCTTGTCGGCGTTGGCGGGCCAAGCTGAGAGATTCGTTGTCGACGAAGACCCTCGCAGCGTGGAACTTCACGAGATGGTCGTTGGCGTTGTAGCTCACTCTTGCCTCCCAGCTGCTGGCTTCAAGTTCGAGAACATGTAGAGTGTCATGCGTCGCTCTGGCGAGGCAACGCCGGTGGTCAGGTCGCTGTAGTTAATGTCGGTCGAGCGACTGGCACGCTTCTCCATGTGCGCGATGGCTTCTTCCGTGCCTGTGTCGAGGCCTAGGTAGCCGGCTTCCTCTGGAGCAACTGGCGAATCCTGCAAACGGTGGAGTGTCACGCGACCCGTTGAGGCGGCGAGCTGTTTGGCAAGGTATGCGGTCACAGTTGCCTGCGACTCAAGCGACATCGAGACGATGTCGACCCCGCCCTTCCAGCCGAATGTCCCCCTGTTGGCTTGCCTAGCGGTCAAGAGACTTGACTTGGGCGCGCCGCCGGTCCCGACCGAAAGCACTTCTATTCGCGCGTCCGACGGTGCAACCTCAAGTGCCTCGACGAGGCCGACCAGCACGGGGTTGTTTGCCCATAGGCCGCCATCAACGAACCAGTGTTTTTGCCCGCCACCGTCCGGGTCGTTCACCCCATGGATGGGGAAGTAGATGGGGGCGGCCGCTGATGCAAGGCAAACATCTACGAGCCGGTACGCGTTGTCGCGCGTCAGGCGCTGGCTATGCGGGGTCTTGAAAACCCAAGCGCGGTTCGTTGTCGCGTCCACAGTTGGGACGCACAAAGCAATGCCGCGGCGCTGATACAGCTGCTCCATCGTTTCGTCGCCGAGGACCGTTTGCAGCGCCTTAGCCAGAGCCCCTGGCTGATTCGCCGCCCGCCCGCCGTGCCATAGCGCCCAAGCTCCAACCCGCAACTTGTCAAAGCAACCGCCTCGCTGAATCGGCTGTGGCGAGTGAAAGATGTACTTGCTGCGAGTGCGATACAGCTCGACCACATCCTCAAGCGGCACACCTGCCGCGAGCGCCGCTCCCACGATGGAGCCGGTGCTTGTGCCGACGATGAGGTTGAACCTTGCCCCGAGGTCCAGGCGATTGACAGCGTCGTTCCCGGTAAACCGGCTGATGCGCAAAGCGAGTTGCTGCAGAAGCGATGCGGTGTAGATGCCCCGAACACCACCACCGTCGAGCGAAAGAACTCGAAAGGTCTTCTCGGCCAAACTGGGCCCCCCTAGTGCAGTGCGCCGCTCTGTTCTGTACTTATTCCGGTGCGGTGACCAGGGCGGCCTTGGCCCGGGTCACCTTGGCCAGGATGTCGGTCGCGCGGGCCGTCCAGATGAACGGCTTGGGATCGATGTTGTGATGGGCCACGTACAGGTCGATGGCCAGCTCCAGTTCGGCAACGCTGGCGAAGCTGTCACGCCGGATGCGCTTGTCGGTGATGTCGCGGAAGAAGCGTTCGACCATGTTCAGCCACGAAGCGCTGGTCGGCGTGAAGTGCATGACGAACCGCGGATGACGCGCCAGCCATTTCTGCACCTCGGGGTGGCTGTGGGTGGCGTAGTTGTCCACGATCAGGTGAAGGCCCAGGTGCTTGGGCGTGCGGCGGTCGATCAGCCGCAAGAACTTCAGCCACTCGGTATGCCGGTGGCGCGGCTGGCACATCGAGATCACCTTGCCGTCCACCGTGTTGAGCGCGGCAAACAGCGTGGTCGTGCCGTGGCGCTTGTAGTCGTGGGTCACGGTGCCGGCACGCCCGCGCTTCATCGGCAGACCCGGCTGTGTACGGTTGAGCGCCTGGATCTGGCTCTTCTCGTCGCAGCTGAGCACCAGGGCGTGCTCGGGCGGGTTCATGTACAGGCCGACGACGTCGAGCAACTTGTCCTCGAACCGTGGATCACGCGAGAGCTTGAACGTGCGGCTCAGGTGCGGCTTCAGGCCGTTGCTCTGCCAAACCCGACGCACGGTGGTGGCTCCCACACCCAGGTGCGCGGCCAAGGTGCGGGTGCTCCAGTGCGTGGCGTCGACCGGCTTGTCGTGCAGCGTGGCCTGCACGATGCGCGACTCCATCTCAGCGGTGATCGTGGCCGGACGGCCGCTGCGTGGGGCGTCCTTGCGCAGCGCGTCGATGCCACCGCTGAGGAAGCGCTCGCGCCACATGGCGACCTGGCGCCGATCCAGTCCTGCATCGACAGCGATGTCCTTGTTCTGCCGGCCCTCGGCGGCCAGCAGCACGACCAGCGCACGCTGCTGCAACCGGGCCTCCACCGTTCGGCGCTTGGCCAGCACACGGAGCTCGCGCTCGGTGTCTGCGTCCAGTTCAATCGTCTTGGCAACCCGCACTGTTCCAGCCTCCTGGAACGTCTGAGTATGCCGGCGCAAATAAGTTCTATAAATTCACGCGCACTACACTAGCTCGTTGGATTTCTGATGGGTTTGAACCGTACATTGCCTGAGCAAGGGAGCAGCATAGACGACCGGGCGGCTCAATCGAAGAGCCTGCCCTCCTCTGAGGGGTGGAGCCGTTGCTTGGCAGCTTTTTCCAGGCCATTGCCAATTCTCTAACGGCCCTACCGGCATCAGCTGGCCGCTTGCCAGTCTGGGGCCGTTAGCCGTTCGCTTTGAGTGTGCAGCGGTCAATCATCACCGACGCCGCCGAAGGACCGGTTCCGGAAGACACCGACACGCGGCCGATCTACGTGACTGACTCTGATCAGTCTGCAGCCGCCACCTACGACCTCGTCCTTGGCCGTTTGGCATGGCCGTACTCGCTGCCCGCCACGTTACCATGTCGAATGCCCACCCGAGGTCCAGAACCGAGGCCGAGTCCATCAGCCAATGGCTTGAGCAAGCGCACCGATCCCGAGTGTGCCAATCACACCGGCCAGCCCGGCTCCCTGAAGCTTTCCACCAGATGGTTCCACCAGGCCGCGTACCTTGGGCGCCAGCTGCTTGCGGCTGGGGTAGACGGCATAGATGCCCAGTGCCACCGAGCGGTACTGCGGCAGCACCTCCACCAGGGCGCCGGAGCGCAGGTGTGC